>CAZRWT010000104.1:0-3880 GCA_964603955.1 uncultured Syntrophobacteraceae bacterium | reverse complement strand
CCCGTCATTCGCCATGCGGACCGGCTCAGTTTTGCCGAACTGGAACAGTCCATTGTGGATTATGTCCGGAGCATCAAGGAAAATCGACTGCAACTCTCGGATCTGGAGGGAGGCACCTTCACCATCAGCAATGGAGGGGTGTTCGGGTCGCTCCTGAGCACTCCGATTCTCAATACGCCTCAAAGCGGCATCCTGGGGCTTCACAAAATAGAAGACCGCCCCGTCGTTGTGGACGGCCAGATCGTGATTCGGCCCATGATGTACGTGGCTTTCAGTTACGATCACCGCATCATCGACGGCCGTGAAGCTGTGAACTTTTTGAAACGTATCAAGGAATGCCTCGAAAATCCCGAGCGGATCATGATGGAGATATAAAAATGGGCGGCCAGGACAACCACGATCTCATTGTCATCGGAGCGGGCCCCGGCGGATACGTTGCCTCCGTTCGTGCCGCTCAGTTGGGTTTCAAGGTGGCCTGTGTGGAGAAAGATCCACACCCGGGTGGTGTCTGCCTCAATGTGGGCTGTATCCCCAGCAAAGCCCTCCTGGACTCGACAGAATATTATCATCTGGTAAAAGAGCGGCTGGCGGAACACGGCATTCAGACGGGAGAGGCAACGTTCGACCTAGGTGCCATGATGTCCCGCAAGGAGCAGGTAGTCCGGGAGCTCACCGAAAGCGTTCGCAACCTTCTGGAAGGAAACGGGGTCGAGATCGTCCGCGGGGTGGGGCGCCTGGCGAGCGAAGATACCGTTGAAGTGATGGCCGGAGAAAAATCTAGGTCGGCAATACGGAAACTGAGAGCCGTAAAAATCCTCCTTGCGGCCGGGAGTGAGCCGATTTCCATACCGTCCCTTCCTTTTGACGGGGTGCATATCATCACTTCCACGGAAGCGCTGGCGTTAGATACCGTGCCCGGGCATCTTGGAATTGTCGGCGGCGGGTATATCGGCCTGGAACTGGGTTCCGTGTGGCGGCGTCTGGGAGCGCAGGTGACCGTGATCGAGATGCTGCCAAGGATCGCCTCCACTCTGGATGCCCAGGTGGGACGCGCCCTGGAGCGGGCTCTCGGCAAACAGGGATTCAGCTTCCATTTCAAGACCAAAGTGACGGAAGCCCATGTGGAGGGTGGAGAAGTCCGCCTCACCTTGGATTCCGAAGGGCAGGAAAAAACGATGACCTGCGATCGCTTGCTGGTGGCCGTGGGACGCAGACCCCTCACGCGAGGGCTCGGCCTGGAAGAACTCGGGATGAAACTGACGCAGCAGACGCGGAAGATCTGGGTCGATGGGCAGTATCGCACCAGCATCCCTTCGATTTATGCCATAGGAGACCTCATCGACGGTCCCATGCTGGCTCACAAGGCTTCGGCCGAGGGCATAGCAGCCGTGGAGTGTATGGCGGGGTTGCCGGGCGAAGTCAATTACGACGCCATTCCTGCTGTGGTTTACACGTCCCCCGAAGTGGCTGGCGTCGGTCTCACCGAGGAAGAGGTGAAATCTCGAGGCGTCGAATACAGAGTGGGGACTTTTCCCTTCGCGGGCAATAGCCGGGCGCGATCCCTGGGAGAAAAGGAGGGTTTTGCCAAAGTGATCGCCCATGCGAAAACGGACCGTCTTCTTGGGGTGCACGTCATTGGTCCGCGAGCGTCCGAACTCATCGCCGAATGCGTTGTAGCCATCGAATTCAATGCAAAGTCCGCGGATATTGCCCGGGTGGTCCATGGACATCCGACTCTTTCTGAAACCCTGCATGAAGCGGCGATGGCTGCGCGCAAGAGCTCCCTCCGTGGGTCTTGAGCTGGAAAGCCTGATCCGTCCTCAATGGTTCAGTAGCACACTCCTGATTCCCGTAAAGACGATCTGGGCCGCCAAGGCAGAGAGGATCAGCCCTGTCAGTTTGCTGAGGATGTTGAGTCCTCTGCGGCCGACGATGCGTTCGATGGACGATGCCATAAAGAGCATGATTCCCACACAGAGTACGGCGACGGTGAGTGCCCCGCAACCCATCACTTTCAGGAAGGTATCCTGAGTTTCTGCTCCCATGACGAGAAGTGCGCCTGTCGTAGCCGGTCCGACGATAATGGGGACAGCCAGGGGAACGACCGTGATGTCGTTGTTATCTTGTGTGAGAGGTGCAGCGCTGGAAGTCTTTCGCACGAGATCCACGGCGGAAAGAAACAGGAGGCTTCCCGCACCGATGCGGAAGGAATCCAAAGTGATGCCGAATACGTAAAAGATACTGTTACCGAAAAAATAGAGGACAAAGCAGGCTACTATGACGGAACCGGTAACGCGCAGGGCGATGAGACGTCTTGCTGCTGCTTCCAGATCGGCTGTCAGGGAGAGAAACATGGAAAGTGCAAAAAAGGGGGTCAGTAGAAAGAAAAATTTGATCCAGACACTGATAAAGAATCGAACGGCATCGCTCATGATCTTGGGGTCCCATACTCCGCTTTTCGCCTAGCTTGGGTAGATAAAATCTTTTTTTGTTAACATAAAAATATAATAATTTAATACAGTTACACTGTAGTTTGGCAGTCGCAGGGAAATCGTGATATCCGATGGACGAACCGGTCAGGTTTTCAGTCCTTGTTTTTGGATGCGTAATATTCCTCGTAGCACCACTCACAAATCAGGTTCTCATTTTCATCCATTCTTTCAACCATGATGTGGGGATGAAGCAGGGGAAGTGCCCGTCCACACCTGTGGCAGTTCATTTCCAGTCCCGTGCGCCGGGGAGCATTCTGTTTTTTAGCGTCATCTTGTGATTTCATGAACCGTTGCTCCGTGGGATAAGGTGTTTTGCGCTATTGCCGGGTATCAGCGGGAACGTTGATAGGTTCCCACAAGTTCACACTGTTCCAGGATGTGTCCCTGCATCGCTTTTTCCAGCTGAGCCTTGGTGGGTTTGCCGAGATCGGGCAGGACCGTATCGAGAGCATAAAGCTTGTGGAAGTAGCGGTGTCGCCCGATGGGGGGGCAGGGTCCTCCATAGCCGGTTCGTTTCCAGTCATTGAGGCCTTCCCGGGTGCCTTCCGGGAGGTCCTTGGCCTTTACTCCTTCAGGCAGACCGGTAGCGGTGGGGGGAATGTTGTAAAGCACCCAGTGCACCCAGGTCATTTTGGGAGCTTTGGGGTCGGGGGCATCCGGGTCATCGACAATGAGTGCGAGGCTTTTGGTTCCCTGCGGTACACCGGACCATTGGAGGGGAGGGGAAGCATCCTGGTCGTCACAGGTATAACGACGGGGGATAGAACCATCCTGCGAAAAGGCTTGCGAGGTGATCTCAAGAGACATGGCGTATTCTCCTTTCTGAGCTTTGGATTCAGCCGCCGCAAAAGGGGCGGGAATCCCGTCCATCAGCATAAAGGCCAGTACCGTAATGAAGCATAGAATGGATGGGCTTGGAAAGCGCCGCAAATGAAAAGTCCCGGCATGACGCGTTGGAACAAAACAAAATCGTGGCATGTCCTTTTCTCCCTTTTTCGGTATTTCTTGAATGAAGGAAAACAGAGCCGAAACTCATTGCCGCTCAGTTGCTTTCAATTCCGGTGTTCCATGATTTCCTTTCCAGGGCAGACAAACGAGATGCCCTGACCCGATTCCACTCCCGTCATCACGGTTTCGATGATGGGACGGTTCACCCCGTTTTTTGCGCTCCAACGCACTATGAAGTTTGCGCCCGAGCCTCCCCTGGTGTCCTTTTCCTCGACATAGAAGTAGGTTGAAGCCAGGGGCTTGAGGACCTGTGGCGCTTCCATGAAATCCCGGATTTTCCTGCCGTCTGAATCATAATAGTCGGCCGATTCAACAGTGATGGGAAATTGAGGATCCGTATTGCGAATGCTCAGAGTTGCAGCCAGAGGAAATGGACGGAC
>CAZRWT010000103.1:0-4049 GCA_964603955.1 uncultured Syntrophobacteraceae bacterium | reverse complement strand
CAGTGGACGCAGCTTTCCACCTTGTTGGAATATTTGCCTTCATCACACGTGGGGCACAGAGTACCCGAAAGGTACCAGCAGCGAATGTGCTGCTCGTTGTAGGCCGGGCACTGTACGTTTCCGCACTGAGTGATGTCCCGGCAGTTTTTCTTGAGGGGCAGGGCCGTTTGTACATCGAGATTTCCACGCAGCACCTGGTCGATGGAGCCGTGGAGGGTTTCCACCCGCTTGCCTACCGATCTGGCCAGGGCCGCTCCCACCAGCCCCGAGAGGAGCAGAAAAAGCGTGGTGGCCAGAAGCATGGTCAGGGAAAGATTGTCGATGGCTTGTTGTACTCCCGTTTGAAGCAGGCCGATGCGCACGGTACCGAACCGGCTACCCTCGATGGAGATGGGCAGGGCATAGTCATAGACCAGGTCCGTTCCCGTATGGAGCAGTGTCCGGCTGTAGGATTCGGGCGATTCGTGGAGATTGACTTCCCGGAGGTCCGTGGGGAATCCTCCATGGAAGGTGTGGGCGAGGATTTCACCTCGGGGGTTGGCGATAAAGGCGTATAGAAGATCCTCGTTGGAGGTGAGCGCGTCGTCCACCAGGTTTTTCAGGCGCAAAAAATCCATGGCAAGGATGGGCTCGACAGCGTGTGCGACCAGGCTTCCGGCAATGACGAGGCCTCGTTTCCTGCTTTCTTCCATGACCGCCTCGCGCAGGATCACGCTCGCGGCCCAGTAAGCCCCGCTGCCGAAAAGAAAAAGGAGTGAGAACAGCCCCACAAAGATTTTGGTTTTGAAACTCATGCTGTCCCTGTTAACAGGAAGTCAGTTGTCCAGGCTGATGTCGAGGGTCTCCGCCAGTTCGCGAACGGATTGAAATTCCTCGTCCCGGGAGGCAATGATTCCGCGGATTTTCGCCGCGTTCAGAATGCGCTCATGCTCGGGATCGTTGTAATCGAGACGGAGCATGGCCTCTTGAATTTTTTGCAGGCTTCGAGCATCAAAGTCGCGACGAGACGAGAAGACCCATCCTGGATAAAAGGGGGATTCCGCCAACACCTTGATGCGGCTGATGTCGATCTTGCCGGCCACCACATCGAGGGTTCCTTCTCGAATGGAGCCGATATCGTATTTGCCCGCATAGACGGCCAAAACCACCTTCTCCTGCTGGCCTCCGGGTCCCGGAGCAAAGTCGATGACGGCAAAGTCTTCTCTTGTGATCCCATGCCGGGCAAAAAGCCCGAGGGGGTAGACAAACCCGCCTGCGGATGCCGGATCCACGGCGATCCAGGTCTTGCCCCGGCAGTCATCGAGGGTTTTTATGTCTTCGTTGTCGGTTCTTGTGATGATCTGTCCTCGGAACTTCTCTCGCCCGTACACCTCCAGGGCCTGCGCGAAAGCCGACGATTGAAAGCGATGGGCCAGTTTGATGTAAACCATGGGGTTGGTGTAGGAAATGTCGATCTTTCCCTGTCCCGTCATCTGAATGTGATCGTCAAAGGTGCTCGGAAAAACCTGCCTGAAATTGAGCCCCGTTTCGCGCCGTAAATATTCCAGCAGGAGATGATGACGTTCGTAGGACACCGTATGGGAGTACTGGGGAAGGAATGCGTAAGTGATCACATCCTTGTCTTCGGCGATGGTCACATGCTCCCGCCTGCTCAAGTCCACCCGGTGCGGGGTTTCCTCCCTGCCGCAGCCCCACAGGATCGGCAGAGCCATTGCGAAAAGGACGGCAAAAAAGAAAGGTTGTCTCCGCATGCCCGGACCTCGGTATGGATTATGGAATCTATAACAGGGGTTAAATGTCTTCCCGGCAACTTTTCTCGGGATTTTGGGCTCCAAAAGGCAAAACCAGCGTGAAGACAGCTCCCTCCCCCTCGCGGCTCGATACCTGAATTTCCCCGTTATGGTCTTCGATGATCTTGTTGCAGACCGCCAGCCCCAGGCCCGTGCCTTTTTTCTTGGTGGTGAAAAAGGGCTGGAACAGGTTTTCGAGAGCTTCGGGAGACATCCCATTGCCCGTGTCGGAAATGGACACCCGCATCTTTTCCTCATCCCATTGCACGGCGATGCCCAGCGTTCCGCCATCGGGCATGGCTTCCAGGGCGTTTTTGATCATGTTGATCAGCACCTGCTTCATCTGCCTGGGGTCATGCCATACCTGAGGGGGATGGTCGGGCAGCGATGCCTCGCAGTGAATGTTTTGTGAGGCCAGGGCGTTTTCCATGAGTTCGAGGGTATCCCGGATACAGGGATACAGGTCGCCCCATTGCCCTTGGGGCCTGGATGGGCGGGTGAAGTCACGCACATCTCCGATCAGGTTTTCCAGGCGCCGGGTTTCTTCCTCGATGATCTTGAGCTTACGGATGTCGGAGTTGCCGTCGGGCAGGGAGCGTGAAACCTGGCGAGCAAAGCCGCCGATGAGCATGAGGGGGTTTTTGATCTCGTGGGAAAGGTGGGCGGCCGCCTGCCCGATGGCCGCGAAGCGTTCGGACCGTATGAGCTTTTCCTGGGTTTCCACCAGCCGGGTCATGCTTTCCTTGAGCTGCTCGGTTTCTTGCTGGAGCCTGGTTTCCGAATGCCTCAGGTGTTCGGTTTTTTTTGCCACTTCGTCCTGGAGCACCTGAGACCATCTCAAACTGATGTACAAAAGCATGGAGAGGGCCACGAAAACGACGAACAAAATCAGTCCGGCCATGGTCCACTGGCGAACAAGAAGTGTTCGCAAGAGCCCGGAAACCTCATCCACGGGCGCCACCACTCCCACGGACCAGATATTGCCCAATCCGTTTGAATCCGCATCATGGAGAATGATAGGGCTGTAGGCCATGAGCTTTTTCATTTCCGAAATGACACCCCTGTGCCATCCCGTGGTGTACCAGTCGGTTCCCTCTTTCCCCTCGAGCAGATGTTTGACCACCAGTTCGTTGATGCGTTCGAAGGAAATGAGGGGGTTTCTTGCTCGGCGGATGGTCAGGGAGCTTTGCCCTACAAAGTCTTCTTCATAATGAGCCATGAAATTGCCCTGGTGGTCCAAGACCCAGGCGTATCCCGTTTCTCCGGATCGAACGTTCCGCGAATACCGCCCGGCAATCCCCAAGGCATCGACGATGAAAAAGCTCAGTCCGGAAAATGATTCCACTGTGTCCGTGCCGTCCGGCAGGGAAGCCTGCCCATAGATGGGAGTGGCCATTGCCATGACCCAGGTGTTTTGAAAGGGTCCGGAATCGGGTTGTAGAGTTTTGCCGATGAGCACCCTATCCCGGTGTTCCGGTGCCGACGCCCATTCCAGATAGGGACTGAAATCCACTTCCAGGTTTTCACCGACCGGGAGCCCCTCCATGATGATGTCGCGCACCTCCCCGTCCGCGGAAACAAAGCCTATGGCCTTCACGTCCCAGGCCTTGAGCAAACGGGACATGGCGTAGGCGTCGTTGGCGTGTTGTTCTCTTTGTGTCGGGCCGTTTTCCCACCCACGGGAAAAGGTGCGCAAAGCTGTTTCCAGGAACTGAAAATGCAAGCGAATGTCCCCGGCGACTTTCCGGGCAATGATGAGCTGCTGGTTGTTGAATTGATCGGAAACAACCTGCTCCGTTTCATGAACTCCGTGGTATGCCGTCACAAAAATCAGGATGCAAAGGCCCGCAAAAACACCGACAGCCGCAGCCAGGAATTTTCTATGCATATGAGTGCCTCCCTCCTCAAAGAGTGCTCATACTATATTCAAGGCACGGCGGCAATGATGTCCCGCGGAAACCGGCCGGCGATGTCTCAGAAATAGCCTCCCAAAAACGTTGCCAGCTTTTCCGGGCTTTGAACAATAATTTCGTTTTTCAAAAGCTTCTGGAAATAAAAATCGTCGGTCCTGTGGTGCGGCACGGCGTTCTGGCGGTTCACGAGCCTCAAAAAGCAGCGGAATTCCTCGGAAAAACCATCCACCGGACCGCCAAAACAAGAGAAGTTGAAGCTCGAGAACTTCATGGCGTGATAACCTTGCAGTACCCGTGATATTCCCTCGGCCATCCAGGCGATCTCCTCTTCTCCCCATTCCAGGAA
>CAZRWT010000102.1:0-4446 GCA_964603955.1 uncultured Syntrophobacteraceae bacterium | reverse complement strand
GATTCGTAATCAGCAGGCCAAGGGTTCAAATCCCTTCGTCGGCTCCAGTAAAATCAAGGGATTACGCTAGTTCGTAATCCCTTTTTTTTGTTTTTGATTCTACCGGATTCTGTGGTTCCAGCAAAAACAGCTATTTATAGGATGCTTGAAGTTTGTCTCACGGTGGTGATCTAAAAAATTTGTAGATGATTGGCCATAATGATTTCAAATATCTAACAAAATACTACAATTTTTTTTGTAGATCGGTTTATCATTGCCCGGTGTTTACAACCACGGAATCCGGTAGAATCAGGATCATCGAAATGCATGCTCCTTGTTCTCCCAAACCGTATCCGTATCCCCGTGCATGCTTCCGGTCCCTTCCCCGATGGAGCGAATCTTCACGGAGCCAAGGCCCATGGAAGCCCCCTTGCCCACGTGGACGTGCTCGGCCGCCGCAAACCACCAGTGCAACCAGGGGGAAACGGAGGGAAGGGTCACCTTTCCCACGAGCCCACCCTGGGGTACCCGCTTTTTCTGCCGGTTGGAATAGCGGCTCTGGTCACGCCAGTTCAACTCCCCGACTACCTCCACACGAGTGGAGAAGTTTTCCTCGAGAGCCTTCCAGGCGCTTTTTCCCAATGACTTGCCCTCATTGAAGATCACATCGACGGCTTCGAGCCTCCGGGCCAGGCCGGCAAGCATGAAGGGCAGATCCAGGGCGTTCAGGTACCTGCCCTTGCGGCGCAGGCGCAAAGGAGTGAGAAATTCCACCTGAAGGCCTCCTGGTTCTTTCCTGTCATTCCCGATCCACTCATGGAGCGGTGTGGTTTCGAAAACCATGGGAACATCATGGGGAGCCAATGATAGGGGCTGCCACCCCGAAGGCCGGAGCAGTTTCATGGCCTGGATGTGAAACGGGTTTCGGGAAGTCCCGATGCCCGAAGTCTGAGCTCGGAGTAAAGTCTGCCGGATGACGGGAAAAAAACGGGTACAGGTTCCCATAAGAGTAATGTCGAGTGTCATGATCGTGTTGGGCCTGTAAGGTTGAGGGTTGAGGATATACCCACGGGGAGCATCCGCAAGCCCGGAAAAGGTGGTGTTTTGTTCGAAGAGTAGAAAATACGGGCAGTGGCTTCCTATGAGACATTCCTTGCAGTCGTGAAACTTTGGAAAGGGGCACACCAGGCGCCGGAGTTCCCAACCCACCAGGCCCCGCCAGGCGGAACCCAGGGAGTGGGGCAGGGGGGCTTTGGGGGAGGTGGTCCACTCTACTCGAAGTTTGAGGAGAGGAATGTGTCCGAAGATTGTCGAGGGGGAAAGCTGCTGAGTCAAAACCATTCTCCTTTTTAGCACTTCACAACCGGATCGGCCGGATTGGAAAAGATATATTGCAATTCGGGCTGCGAGAGGAAAACAACCTGCGCTTTCTCTTATGCCCATTCTGCCCATTTCGTCCGTCATGTCCACAACTCTTCGGACTGAACGACAATTTTTAGACAACTTTTTGTTCCGGGGTGTTTCAAATTCGAGTCTTATCCTTTTTGGGAACCGCCTTTGCCGGTGCGGGGCCTTCACGCTTGATTTTATCCTTGCCCCACTTGTTCATGCTGCCGTCCTTGTTGATGGTATAGTGATCACCGGTTGGATTTCCTTCACGATCATAACGTTCTTTTGTAGGCTTTTGCGGCATGGCTTCTCCTCCATCAAAAAAGGTCATGGGGAACAAAAAATCCCGTCATGGGTACTCTCTGTTCATCACAGAGCACTACGGACCGACATGAGCCTTTTTCAATGTTCGAAGGAAACAATGTGTTAATCCGGGATTCAGGATCAGTCCGGGATTCAGCATTATTCAGGGCTTATTTTTTCTTGCCACGCTTTTTCCCGGTGCGTATGTTCGAACGAACGGCATGCCTGACGTTCCTTTTCCACACAAGTGGCGAGTCCTGGGTCCGGGTGCTTTCTAAGTCACGGTCGATCCTGCGTGAAAAAGTGGTCGGGGTGCCGGGCGTGGATTTTCAGGGACAAAAGCGGCCGGTTCGATTCGGGCGGCATCGCTTTATCATCCTGGCTGCCCGTATGAAATCACATTCAAATACCGAGGGAAAATAATGGCACTGGAAATACAATGGGAAGAAATCATGACGACCGAAAAGCCGGGCATCAAAGTGCTGGGGTTGGGCAAAGGAGGGCTCAGTGCCGTCAATCACATGATGGCCGCCGGTATGGAAGGCGTGGAATTCATCACTGCGCATACAGACTTTCAGGCGCTGGAAAAGAGCCTCGCACCACAAAAAATCCGACTGGGGGCAAAGACCACCGGGGGACAGGGCACTGGTGGAAATCCGGAAATGGGTTCGAGGGCGGTTCGGGAGGACAGAGACGCGATTCGTCATGCCGTGGAAGGCTACGACATGGTGATCATCACTGCGGGGCTTGGAGGAGGAACCGGGACGGGAGGGGCTCCTGTTGTTGCTGAAATTTGCCGTGAGTCCGGAGTTTTAACTCTTGTGGTGGCGACCATGCCCTTTGCGTTCGAAGGAAAAGAACGCCGGGAAAAGGCCAAAAAACGCCTCGATATTCTGGAATCCGCAGCGGACTTGCTCATTGTCATCCCCAACGATCATCCTCTTTACAACAGAGATGAAAAAGCAGCCGGGCAGGAGATGTATCGCCGGGCTGACAATATCCTGTTGTTTGCCGTGAAGGGCATATCCGACCTCTTGTTGCATCCCGGGTTCATCCAGGTTGATCTGGAGGATTTGAAGGAGGCCATGGGTGAAAAGGGAAGGGCACACATGGGGATGGGCATGGGCGCGGGCAAGGACCGTGCGGTTCAGGCTGCGAGGCAGGCCGTTTCCAACCTTGCATCGAGAGACATTCCCATTGGTGATGCAAGGTGGGTCCTCCTCAACATTACCGCCGGTGCCCCCCCTGATATGCGGGAGTTTGAAGAAATCAACGCTCTCATCATGCAAGAACTGGACGACGATACCGATGTCATCATCGGCATGGCTTCGGACCTCGACATTGGCGAGGAGATTCGTGTGACGGTCATTGCCGTATTCAAGGCCGGTGCGTGAGAATCCTGGAGCCGCGCCCTTCAATGGCCTCCTCTCCCAAATTGCTTCCCGTCTCATCCCTCTTTTCAAATCCGGTTCATGTAATCGAGTTGGCGGAGCTGTTTTTGAAAACCCCTGTTGTCGAACCGTAAAGAACGGCAGACGGAGGAATTCATCGTGGTATGACCGAAAAAACGGTGGGCATGCTTTGAAACGGTTTTCGCTTTACCGGGAGGAGGTTGGCGCCATGGCGAGCAGCGCGCTCAAAAGCAGGCCCGGACAGCGGAGCACGGATTTTTCCTTGCTTCTCAAGTCCGTGGAGAAAAAAATTCGGGAAGGGAATGTCACCGAAGACGTGTCCCGGGCTCTGAGCAACGAGAAGCTCTGGAAGCAGCTGAGCGGCGAAGACGCCACCCGGTGGGCTCACATGGCTCAGATGGCGGGGCTTGTGGATTTGAGCCTCACGATTCTCGATTGGGTCAACAGGCGCAGGCCGGACCTGGAAGGTGCCTGGAAGGAGCGGCTGGAAATCCTCGGCATCCTCGATCGCCGTGAGGAGGTGGTGCGTGTGCGAGCCCTTGCTGCCGCGTACCTGGGGGGCAAGGCGGTTCCCATCACGACGGCATCCCTCCAGGAAAGGGCCTGCTCCCCTGAGCACTTCGATGTTCCGGAAAGTCCTTCGAAGTCCTCCGATCCCACGGGCCATTTTGTGGAAGAAGCACCGCCTCTGCCGGATGCTCCCCGGGAACCTTCCCCGGTTTCCCTTCGCGGAATTTCCCCTCCGGCATCGGAAGAGCCTTTCATCGAGCTTCGGCGAGAGGAGCGGCTCCTGAATCTTTACATGGACATCTTTCAGGGGCGTCGGGATGTGTTCGCACGCCAGTGGTTCGATGCCGGGTCTTCTTCCCAGGGGTACACCCCCGTGCGCCGTCCTTTCCTCCCCGCCGATGTACGCGACCATCTCAAAGGAAAGCATACCCACGGCATTTACCTCATGCGGGAAGACCACACGGTCATGGTGGGGGTCATCGATGTGGATCTCGACAAGAACCTGAGAAACCGGCCCCTTTCCCGGGAAGAAAAGCAGCGGGTACGCGGTGAAACCCGCTACCTGCTCAAGCGCCTTCTCGAACTTTCCCACATGGCCGCCATGCCCTGCGTGCTCGAATTCAGCGGCGGCAAGGGCTACCACGCCTGGTATCCCATGGAAAAGCCCGTGCAGGCCGCCCGGATGCGCAAGGCACTCCTGCACCTCGCGGGGGAGATCGGCAGGGATTTGCGTTGTTTCAATATGGAAGTGTTCCCCAAGCAGGACCGTCTCACGGGTGCGGGCCTGGGCAACCTGGTCAAACTTCCCCTGGGAGTACACCGGGTGACGGGCAAGCCGTCGGCATTCATCCAG
>CAZRWT010000101.1:0-5042 GCA_964603955.1 uncultured Syntrophobacteraceae bacterium | reverse complement strand
TCCTCGGTCTCCTTGCGTTCCGTGATGTCCATGGCCGCACCCGTGATGATGACCTGTCCTCGATCATCCCGTTCAGGACGCGCCTTGTCGTGAATCCAACGCCACCGGCCCCGTTTGTCCCGGATGCGGTATTCCAGGTCGGTTGCTTCCCCCTGCTGTCCTTTGTGGATGGCCTCGTCCACCATGGGCAGGTCCTCGGGGTGAATGGAATCGTGCCAGAGCATGGGAGCGTCCTCGAGTTCCCGGCTGGTGAAGCCGAGTATCCGGCGCAGGTGCGGTGAATAGTACTTGGTTCCGCCAATGGACGGAGAGAAGGCATACAGAACGACCGGCGCGACGGAAAGGAGCCGCTCGACCTGGGCGTTTTTCTCCTGGAGCATGTTTTCCGCCGTCACGCGCAGGTTCAGTTCCTTTTGTACTCCCTCCAGCGCCTGGGACAGGGTGCGGGTTTTCTCTTGGATGACCTTCTGGAGTTGCTCCTGGATCGACAGAACATGCGCATTGAATTCCATGCAGTCGGTGATGTCCGTGAAAGTGGCGCAGGCCGACCCGGGTCCCCCGCGCCCGTTGGGAAGAATGTCCCCCTGGACGTGCAACGTTCTACGCAGGCCGTTTTTCTGCTTGATGGTGCAGGTGATGGGGAGAGGAACATCACCATCCGCCAGCTTGCGGTAAAAAGCGGTGAAAAATGGTACGTCCCCTTTTCCGAGATGCTTGAGGAACCGTTTGAGGGAAGGGCTGCACATGGAAGGGCTTCCCAGCATGCGGCAGAAGGATCGAGACCAGGCGTCCCGGCCATGGGCCAGGTCGATGGTCCAGGTGCCCACAAGGGCGACGAGTTGACTTTCCCGACACCTCGCCCGGCCCTCCGGGTGGCCACCGGCCTCATCGGCATTTTCATCGCCGTTTCCAGCCATGAACAACTGGAGCGGGTTGACGCCCAAGACCTTGCATACCCTGGCCAGCCAGGAGAGAGAAGGGACGTTGACCCCACGCTCGATTTCGCTGAGGTACTGCTTGGATGATTCGATTTCCGCAGCCAGCTTTTCCTGGGTCAAGCCGAGCAGTGTCCGGTAAAATTTGAGGCGACAGCCGTTTTTGTGCGTCCACATGAAGCTCCCCCCCTGTTCATCGAAAAGCCCACGGGCAAAATCATATGCTTACGCCATGTGCAATTTTCTTGTTCCCAAGCTCCAGCTTGGGAACACGTTTGCCCGGGAAGCTCCAGCTTCCCGTCTCAGAGCTTTTTGTGGCCGGGTGGAAGCCGGAGCTTCCATGATAAAGGCATTCCCAAGCTGGAGCTTGGGAACGAGAAGAAAAAAGTTGCACATGGCGTATGCTTACAAGAATTGGGGGCCATGAGGAACAGGCCCCCCTTTCCGTTTTAAAAGTCCTTGAAATCATCGTCATCGAAGGGAATCAAATCACACGCCTTATCTTTTCTACCTCGAGGTTCCTTTTTTCCCGATTTCACCTGTATCGTCGGACCTGCCGGTGTGAGCGTCCGCCTTGTCACCTCCGCTTCCACCTTACCGCCTCCCACCAAAGCCACCAGTTCGGCCACCATGCTTCGCATTTGCCCGGTCTGAGCGCTCAGCTCTTCGGACGCCGCCGCCGACTCTTCCGCATTGGCCGCATTTTGCTGAGTCACCCTGTCCATCTGGCTCACCGCCTTGTTCACCTCTTCAATGCCCTGGGACTGCTCCGCCGATGCCGAAGATATCTCCTCGATGAGTCCGGCAACCTTCAAGGAGCTTTGGGCTACTTGACGAAATGCGTCATTGGCCGTGGCCACGAGTTCCGAGCCGTCATGGACCTTTTTGATGGTACCTTCGATGAGCTGGGAAGTGTTTTTGGCTGCTTCTGCGGCTCGCATGGCCAGGTTGCGCACCTCGTCCGCCACCACGGCAAAGCCCGCTCCGGCTTCGCCCGCTCGGGCAGCTTCCACGGCGGCGTTGAGGGCCAGCAGATTGGTCTGAAAGGCGATTTCATCTATGGTCTTGATGATTTTGGATGTTTCGTCACTGGCGCTGGATATTTCGCTCATGGAGGAGGTCAGGCGGGTCATGGAGTCATCGGCCTTCGAGACCACAGTCTTGGTTTCGGCCATGAGGCCGTTGGCCTGCCGGGCGTTGGCGGCATTTTGTTGGGTCATGGAAGACATCTGTTCGAGAGAAGCCGAGGTCTGCTCGAGGGAAGCCGCCTGCTCGCCGGCCCCTTCCGCCAGGGACTGGCTGGCCATGGACAGTTGCTCCGAAGCCGACGCCACTTCTTCCGCTCCGGTGCCCAGCCCACCAATGATCCGGTGAATGGGCCGGGTGATGGACCGGGTGAGCAAGACGCCCAGGGTCAGGGCCAAAAGAGTTCCCATGATCGCGAAAGCGAAGACGACCATCTCGATAAAAGCCGCCTGTCTCTGAGAAGATCGGACAGCCTCTGCGGCAATTTCTCGATTGATCTTGACAACATGGCTCATCGCTTCCATGGCGTCTTGCTGCCGTTGCGTCACGGGACCGAGCAGATGATCCTGAAAGGCGTCATAGCGTCCTTGTGCCGTTTCCAGGGCATCATCGAGGCTTTTCACAAAAGCTCTCAGGCCTGCCATCACGGCGCGGTCGGCTCCTCGCACCAGCACATCGACCTTTTTCCCCGACTCCGGGTCCGCCGTCTGAAACTGCCGGAGCCCATTGCGATAAGTCACTCCCAACTCCCGGTGAGCCGTCATCAACCGTTCGGCTTCATCGGTCGAGAGGCCCAGGCTACGGACGATCACCAGGGCATCCCCGATGAGGGACTGTACGGCCCGCTCGGAACTATCGAAAGCGCCCAGGTGCTTCTGATACAGGCTCGTGTCATTGCCGCGAATGAGGATATTTTTCCACTCCTGAATCTGCACGCCCAGGTCGATGGCGGCCTGGAGAGCTTTCGTCCGGGCCATGGAAACAGCATCCACGTAGCCCATTGTTTCCGACAGTTCCGAGCGATAATAGGTCGAGACCATCGCATCGATGTCTCGGGCCATTTCCACAGCATGTTGGTTTTCCTCCCGCCAGGCATCCAAAAGAAGAACAAAACGCCCCCACAACTCCGCCTCTTCAATGGTTTGAGGCAAGGATTCGTATCTTGCCCAGGCTTCCCGGTAACGAGCACGAGCCGCGTCCAGGTTATCGTACTGACGCTGACGCATTTCGCTGGACAGCCCCGGTATGCCGAGGGTGCGCATGGTCCCACGTACATTTTCCACTTCCATCTGGATTGCCGTCAGGCTGTCCACGCTGGGCAGACGCACCAGGCCGATTTCCTCGATGGCCTGCCCACCTCGTACCATGCCGTAGTAGCCCACCGCCCCCACAATGAGCGTGATCACCGCCACCGCGCAAAACCCCGCAATCAACTTTGCTCCGAGCTTCATGTTTTTGAACATTCCCCCATTTCCCTTTCTCTCGCCTGAGTCGCTCAATGCCCCGCATGTGCCCGTTCCTCTTGTATCGGCAGGGCAACTCCCAGCTTTCCGACACTCTATCCCATCGTTTTGTGTTCACACGTGGAAGCCCTCCAGCCGTTGTGCCGAGGCAAAAAGACCTTGCAGGTCGTTCCCCGCCCCGGCTCGCTTTCCATGTGGATGAACCCCTTGTTTTGTTTGACGATACCGTAAACCGTTGGGAGCCCCAAACCGGTGCCGACACCCGGCTTCTTGGTGGTGAAGAAAGGTTCGAAGACCTTGCACAAGGTCTCTTCATCCATGCCGCAACCGTTGTCCGACACGGTCAGAAGCACATATTCTCCGGGGGAAATATCCTCCGAGGTGAGCCTGGAGCATGCAGCCAGAGCGGCTTCGTCCAGGGTCGCCTGTTTTGTCTCGATGATGATCCGGCCTTTTTTCTCAATGGCATCACCGGCGTTGATACAGAGATTGACCAGTATCCGTTCGATATGGGAGACATCCATGTAAAGGGAACATGGAGTGTCGGAGGGCAGCCAGACCATTTGAACGCTTTTACCCACGAGCCTCCTGATGATGGAGAGCATTTCTTCGACGGTTTCGTTCAAATCGAGCCATTGGGGGGACACGACCTGGATACGGACAAAATCCAGGAGCTGTTGAGTGATGCCCATGGAATGCCTGGCGGCCTTGAGAATTTCCCGGAGGCTGTGATGCATGGGATGATTCGGACTCACCTCGTAGAGCCCCATTTCCGCATGGCCCACGATCACGTTGAGCAAATTGTTGAAATCATGAGCGACTCCTCCTGCCATCCTCCCCATGGCTTCCAGCTTTTGCGCCTGCCGCAGCATTTCAGCCGTTTGTACTTTTTCCGTAACATCCGCGATGAACCCTTCGAGAAACCGCAGGCGTCCACCATCGAAAATCCCCACCCCCCATTCTTCCGCCCGGCGCCAGGCGCCGTTGCGATGACGAATGCGATAAGCGAGGTGGAAAGGTTGCCGTTTTCTCAAGGCGTCGTCCACCGTGGAGCGTATGCTCCGCACCACGTCGGGGTGAAAAAGATCCATGAAGCTGATGCGATTTTCCATGAAATCCGTTTTGGAGTAACCGGTCAGGACCTCGATATGGTCATTGATATAGCGGACGGAATAACGCTCGTCGTTGTCACAAAGGTACACCACACCCGGTATGTTTTCGGCCAGGATGCGAAATTTTTCTTCCCCTGTCATCCCACCACAGTCCCTGTCTCTGAAGCCGTTCATGGTCGGATACTCCTCCTTCCTCACACAGACACGCCTGTCCGCATGCCAGGTCCCGATTTCCATAAAGAGTGGAATGATCTACCATGCCTCGAGTTGGGAAGGAACAGGCAATCGTTTCGAAATGATCACGGCACCTCGAAGCGAAAGCAGTCGGACTTCACGGCAAGTCGCCTGGATTCCACCTTTGTTCGAAGACTCTCAATTTACGACATACGCATTAGCAAAAAGGGAGGGTTCTGTCGTCAAGCCCACAACCTGATTTTTTGTTTTTTTTGAAGTCAGAAGGTCGATGATAACGGTGGCTTCGCTGATCCTGCCCCCTGCCAGGCCCA
>CAZRWT010000100.1:0-5123 GCA_964603955.1 uncultured Syntrophobacteraceae bacterium | reverse complement strand
CATGAGTAGTATTGCACATATTTGATTAGGTGTCAAGCGAACAGTTCAAGACCTTTTTGATGCCTCCTTGTTGATTGTGTATCGGGCATGGAATTCAGTTTATACTATTTCCCCGCGCTAAACAAGTTCATCGCTTATCGAAATGGTTGTTGAGAGCCGGGGGCTTTCATGCTTTAATCATCTTTTATTGCACGCCTTTTCCGTGCCTGAAAGGTCATGAACTTTCTTGTTGGGTGACGGAGTGAAAATGGCGGAGCGAAGAGAGTACATGCATACGAGAGAACCGAAAGAATACGGACTACATAATCGAAAACACATAGGGGAGGAATTCAGCATGGCAATTATTAGAAAAGATGGTGTAGATGGTAAAGTCTGTTCGGACTGTGATGTTTGGAAGCCTTTGGATGATTTTCCAACCGATCCAACACATGGTCCAAAACAAGGGGGACGACATTGTGTGTGTAGGGAATGTCATCGCCTCAAAGCAAGAAAGAGAAAACAACAGTGTTAGCACTGCTGAAGGATTGGCTTACATGAAGTGAGAACCGAAAGAACGAGGAAAATGGGCGGCGGAAAATGGGGGTCGGACCAAGCAAAATTTCTTAATCCATTGATTGTAAAGGAGAAATAGAAAATTTTAAGCTGTTTTTGGCTCTTAGAAGCATCATTTTGGGGTCAAAATGGTGCTTTTAAGGAAAAGATATATCGAAAAAATACGGTCTAATCGCCGTCCAACCTAACCGTTGCAGCGGACTGAGGCCGCTGAACTCGTCGTTATTGAGTTATCGAGGATATGAATGAAATCAGCCCAAGTGACAACAGATCCCGGACGACCGCTACCCTTGGGGGTGAGCGAATATCGTGGAGGCTTCAATTTTTCCGTGATCAGCAGAAATGCCGCCGAGGTGCGGCTTGAACTGTATGAAAACCCCGGTGACGCCGATCCCTGGTGGTTCTTTCCTCTGGACCCAGCCGTCCATCGAACGGGAGACATCTGGCATGTGCGGGTGTATGGGATATCCCATGGGCAGCTCTATGCTTATCGGGCAGAAGGTCCCTACGATCCTGAAAACGGCCATCGGTTCAATCGCAATCGGATTTTGATCGATCCTTATGCCAAGGCTCTGGTGGGAACGGTCCACTGGGATTTTGAAAAAGCCCAGGACTACGCTCCCCATGCCCCCCGGTCTCAATTCCTGCCGTCTGGGACGGACAACGCCCGCTGGAGTCCCAAGTGCGCGGTGGTGGACACCCAGTTTGACTGGCAGGAAGATCGGCCCCCCAGGCACCCCTGGGGAGACTCGCTCATTTACGAAGTCCATGTACGGGGACTGACCATCGATCCGTCCTCTGCGGCAAAGCATCCTGGAATGTTCCTCGGAGTCATCGAAAAAATTCCCCACTTCAAGCGATTGGGCATCACGGCGGTCGAACTCATGCCCGTGCAGGAGTTCAACGAGGGGGAAATTGTTCGCGACAATCCCCTCACGGGCGAAAGGCTTCGCAATTACTGGGGCTACAATACGGTGTCCTTCATGGCACCCAAGGAAACTTACGGCACGGGAACATCCCCCTCGTGCCAGGTGAACGAATTCAAGCTGATGGTGCGCGAGTTGCACAAGGCAGGGATAGAAGTCATTCTGGACATCGTTTTCAACCACACGGCCGAGGGCAACGAACTGGGGCCCACCCTGAACCTTCGCGGCCTGGAAAACCGTATTTATTACATGCTCGAACCCGGTACCAACCATTACCGCAATTACTCGGGCTGCGGCAACACCCTCAACTGCAACCATCCCCTGGTGAGGACCCTCATCATGGATTCCCTCCGGCACTGGGTGGCGGAAATGCACGTGGACGGCTTCCGCTTCGACCTGGCTTCCGTGCTGGGCAGGGACAAGAACGGGAAAATCCTTCCCGATCCTCCTCTTTTGGAGCGGATCGCGGAGGACCCTCTGCTCAGGGATACCAAGCTCATTGCCGAAGCCTGGGACGCCGGGGGCGCCTACCAGGTGGGCATCTTTCCCGGGCGTCGGTGGTCCGATTGGAACGGCCAGTTCCGAGACGACGTGAGGAAGTTCTGGCGGGGAGACGCGGGCATGGCGGGCAAGCTGGCCTCGAGAATCTGCGGCAGCTCGGACCTGTACGAGCGCACCGGCAAGGCCCCCCTCAACAGCATCAACTTCATCACGTGCCACGACGGCCTGACCCTCCACGACCTGGTGACCTACAGCCGCAAGCACAATGAAGCCAACGGCGAGGACAACCGGGACGGTACCCCCGATGACTTCAGCGCCAATTATGGTGTCGAAGGGGAAACGAGGAAGCTGGCGGTGAGAAAGGTCCGGCTCCGGCAGATGAAAAACATGCTGGCCACACTCTTTATATCCCGAGGTGTCCCCATGCTCCTGGGCGGTGATGAATTCGGGCGGACCCAAAAAGGCAACAACAACGCCTACTGTCAGGATAACGAGGTATCGTGGTTTGACTGGAAGCTTTTGAAGCGCAATGGGGATTTTTTCCGGTTCACCACGGAGATGGTCGCCTTCAGAAAAAGGCACCCTGTTTTGAGGGCCGAGCGTTTCTATACGGGTGATGAAATCACCTGGATCGGTCTACAGGGAAAGCCCATGGATTGGGAAAGCGAAAAAAACGTGCTGGGATGCATGGTCCTCACGGGAAAAGAAGGGGCGGATTCCAACGAGCATGCCCTTTGTCTTCTTTTCAATGGGGAAGAGAGCCCGGCGGAGTTTGTTCTTCCTGAAATTCCCGAAGGTTTTCAGTGGTGCCCGGCCGTGGACACTTCCCGCCCCTCACCAGGAGACATCCTCCGGGAGGAGGACTGGAAGCCCCTGGGAACCGGGCAATGCCGGGTGGAAGATCGCTCCCTCGTGATCCTGACGGCTCGAAAATCACCTCTTGCAGCCATGAAAGGCTCCACGGCCAAAAGCGGCATGCAGAAGAAGAACAAGGCCTCCGGCAACGATGCTGCGAGGATTTTTAGCTGAACAGGCATGGATACACCCGGACCGGCGCAATAAAAAAGAGAGAACGAATATGGCCCGGATAAGAGTGTTCCACGACAAGGTGAGCGGTACATTGATCTTCATTTCGCCCGTCTTGCAGGGTTCCTTGCGGTCGCTTTTGCAGGCTTTCGCGGGGAATCCATGCCCGTGGCTTCTAGCGAATTCTCTCCATCCTCCATAAGTTTTCTATCCCGAACGGGGCATCGAGTCTCTTCCATTTTCACACGCATTTCAGACTTTTTGATTTTCAAGTGAACGAGTTTCGCTTTTTAGAGGAGAGATCATCATGAGTGCTTTGATCGTGGTCTTTGCCGTTGCTTTATACCTGGTTTTTTATTTCACTTACGGAAAGAACGTTCAGCAGAATTTGCTCAAGTCTCACCAGGCCCCGGACACTCCCTCCAGGCGCCTCAGTGACGGAGTGGACTATGTGCCCACGAGCAAATATGTGTTGTTCGGTCACCATTTTGCCTCCATTGCCGGGGCGGGTCCCATCGTGGGTCCGGCAATGGCCGTTGCCTGGGGATGGTTGCCGGGTCTTTTATGGATATGGTTCGGCAACGTATTCATTGGGGCCATTCACGACTACCTGGCCCTGACCGCCTCGGTTCGCTACGACGGCCGGTCGGTGCAGTTCGTGGCCCAGGACCTGGTGGGCAAGGGACCGGGAAAATCCTTCGGATGGTTTATCCTGTTTTTGTGCATTTTGCTCGTTGCCGCATTTGGAGACATCGTTGCCGGCCAGTTCGCGGGAGGAAACGGTGAAGTGGCCGGCACGTTCTTGCTGGTTTTGTTTGCGGCGCTCATCATGGGCGCATTGATGTATCGCACGAAGCTGGCGTTCGGACTGAGCACGCTCATTGGAATCGGGCTCCTCCTCGCCGCGTTCTTTATTGGTTCTCAATGGGGAATTAAAGCTCCCAAGGACGTCTGGCTCCTGGTTATCTTCGTGTACATCATCATCGCTTCTGCCTTGCCGGTCAACGTCCTCCTGCAGCCTCGAGACTATCTCAACTCCTTCCTCCTTTACTTCGGGCTCGTCTCCGGCGCCATCGCCGCCCTGATCACCATGAAAAACTTCGATTCCCTCCCTCTCTTCACGAGCTTCAGCGCACCCATCATTGGTGGACAACCGTCTCCTTTCTGGCCCACGGTTCCTCTTGTCATCGCCTGTGGAGCCCTCTCGGGATTTCATTCCCTGGTCGCTTCGGGAACGAGTTCCAAGCAGCTTCGGGAAGAAAAGGACGCTCTCTTCGTGGGATACGGAGGAATGCTGACGGAAGGATTCCTCTCCACCCTGGTGGTGGTATCCATTGCAAGCTTCGGCATGGCCGCCCTGGGTGACAAAGTCCTTGCAACAGGCGCTCTTCCCAGGTTCACGCAAAGCTTTGGAACCATGGTGAGCACGGGGCTTCCATTTTTGACTCGGGAGTTCATGACCCTTTTTGCCGCCATATGGGTTTCTTCCTTTGCCATGACCACCCTGGATACCACCAACCGCCTTGGCCGCTACATAGTCGGGGAGCTTGCCCTGCCTTTGAAGGACCAGAGCCCGGGAGCCTACACCTTGTTGTCCAACAGGTGGTTCGCTTCCTTTCTCGTGGCGACCATAGGCATGGGATTGGCCTGGAGCGGGAGTTATACGGTCCTGTGGCCGGCGTTTTCGGGTGCCAACCAACTCGTCGCTTCCATCGTCATGCTTACTGCCGCTGCCTGGGTCAAGCTCAAGCTCGATAAAAAGTACACCAACATGGTCCTCATACCGGCCGTTGCGCTGTGGGTAACCGTCACCTGCGGCCTGATCTGGTATCTGCTCGTGATCATTCCCACTCATTTTGTCGAAGGAGTCGCCACACGGGTCATGGTGACCGGCGCCTTCGTGGGGGGCATAATGGTCATCATGCTGGTTCTCAACATAACCATACTGGTGTCCTTCTACAGGAAGCTTTATGTGACCACGTCGCCTGCAACGGCCACGTGATCTTCCCATCTCGATCCTCCGGGCAAAAGCCTGTATGACCTTCCGGCATACACACCATGTGCAACTTTCTTGTTCCCAAGCTCCTGCTTGGGAACACACTTGCCCGGAAGCTCCAG
>CAZRWT010000099.1:0-5611 GCA_964603955.1 uncultured Syntrophobacteraceae bacterium | reverse complement strand
GATCCCAGGGAAGTGCAAAAGAAAAGCCTCATGTGAGGCTCGACATGAATTGCCATAACAAGAAGGCATCATTAAAACCCTATTGATTGCTCAAACGACGGGCCGGATTTCACCCGTAGTCCGAAATAAGGCCCCCCGGATGACCTCATCGCTAATGCGCATTCCAGCCAACCGCAAAGCTATGATCACATCCACGGAAGAAGAAATCCGGTTTTGCAGGCGGGCACGCAAGATCACACCGAGAGTCCCTATTACGCGAATCCCCAGAATTCCAGCAGCCGTCCGCGCCGCCCGGTCATCCACTACGGCGGTGGCCCCCATTTTTCGCGCCAGAGAAAGAACCGCCGTTTCGCCCGGTCCCAGGCCCCATTCGATAACCGCAGGCTCATTCGCCACAGCAACAGACCCATTGTTCCATCCACCTTCCAGAGCCCGCCGCGCCGGATCATCAGGAGGTCCATTGCCGATTTCTTCTGCTACGGCATCAGGTACCCATACTTTTCTATTTTCGGACAAAAGAAGTTCCAGTCGGCCGATTTTTCCCAGAACAATCATCGGCGATGCATTTACAACCCAAATGTCAGTCATCGACAGCCTCGTTGATCAGTTCTTCCGTATCGACCTGGAAGGGTGTAACGCCGAAACGACCAAGGGCATCGATGAACTCGACCCTGGAAACACCGGCGATATCCGCAGCACGTCCCTGGCTGAGCATACCCTGCTCATACCATTTGACTGCTGCGGCGAGCCGCAGTTTGACTGCCGAACTGGTCCGCATTGTAGCGCAGGCTGGCGAGAACCCCCTCCGGAACCTCGAATGCAATGGTTGTCATACGCATACCGACTCCTGATTCTTCCACGTTTTTGCAACGATTAGCGGTTTTCGATCTATGAAATTTCCAATGTGTAGCGCACTGTTGCTGACCGGGCATCCGCAGGAGCTGGAAAAGGCCACGCTTTCACTGCATTCATCAGGTTCTGTTTCGTGGAATCGGAAAGTGCTAAAGGCAAATCCCAGGAGACTTTGCTGATCTTTCCCTCACCATCCAGCACAACAGTAAGGATAGCGATCAGCGGTGTGCCCGGAGTCACTGCGTTGTTTCTCTGCCGCAGACACGCTTTCAATTCCTCGGCATACTCCTCGATGAGTCCCTCGATGGCCTCTTTGGAAAGCTCCCCTTGAATTTCCGTTTTCTGCACCCGGATTCTCATCTCGCCTCCCCCAAGTACGAACCCCTTTACGCCGACGCCGTCCCTCGCGGGCATTCCCAAAGCGCCCAAAGCGAATCCCGAAACGCCCATGGGAAGTGGCAGTGGCTGCACCACCTTCGTGCTCACTCCGTCCACAAGTCGCACCACCGCATCTTCCGCCACGAATGACGTGTGAGCCGTGAGCAAATTGTATCGGAGTCCCAATTGGGTGATCTCCCGAACTTGTTCGTCTTCGTGTATGAATCGTGCCCCGTCCGCAAGGAGTCCGATACGGTGCCGCGCCCAAAGATAGGCAAGGGCGTTGTGGCTCTCCGACAACGTTGCCTTGCTCACGTCCACCTGAGCCGCATATTCGCCTTCTCCTGTCTTCCCGCTTATACGGATCGTTCCCTCCGGTTCGCCACGCCATTTTCCGAAAACCATCAGGGGGCGTGAAGCCAGAAGATCGGGTATGTTCGGGGGCTCCACGTCGTATGCGCCGAAATCGCCGAAATCCACTGTCACGCCGGTAAGTAACGGAGATGCCACATATTGCCGAAACCGTTCCGCCGTCTCGCCGGCTTGTGCTTCATCGGTTACTATAAATACCTCGCCCATCCCGGCTCGTGCCACGCCTTCCATGAGATACCGGTTCACCGCGCTGCCGATGCCGAAGGCAAAGACATTCGCTTCTCCGAGGTTTTTGCGAACAAACTCGAACACCTCCTTTTCCACCCTCACATACCCGTCGGTCACGAGGATCACCGTTCGTGAAGCCCCTTCAACCCTCGGAAACGCCAAAGCCCGTTCCAGGGCGGGAAGCAGTTCCGTCCCCCCGGCTCCCTCCTGCCTTTTTATCATTCCCAGGGCCTTTGCAAGCCTTTCTTCCGTAACCTCAAGCGATCCTTCCGAAAGAACGGAAGATGATCCGGAAAACAACACCACGTTGAAACGATCCACCGGACGCAGCCCCCCCAGGAGGTCTCCCAGAAGGCGTTTGGATATTTCCAGAGGAAAGCCGTGCATGGAACCCGACACATCCACGACAAAGATGTATTCCCTTGGGGGCATGGGAGCCGGTGTGCCCTTTTCGGGCGGTTCCACCATGAGGAGGAAAAAGTTTTCTTCCTCTCCTTCGTGGAGCAAAATCCCCGTTTGGACGCTTCGTCCCGCAAGCTGATATTGCAACACATAGTCGCGGTTGCCGCCGGAACGCTCTGAAGGGTCAAGGGTTACAGCAATGGATTCCTCACTGCCGAAGCTCATCTTTACCTTGTGGGACCGGCATGCCACCGCTTGAAAAGAAATATCGGCGGCGATATGCACCTGGATGTCGAAGGTGTCTCCCGGATCGCCCCCTTCAGGGAGATAGGGCGCCTGAACCCATGTTTCCGACTCCGACACTTCGTCTGTTTTTCCCGCATACCGCGGCGCGACCACCGTGGGGTACACGAACTCATAGACGCTGCCCGCAGGCGCAAGAACTTCCACATAGCGCAGCTCCACCCGGACTTCATCCCCAGGCAGGATGTTGGCCACGCTCATCTGAAATACATTGGGCCGTTTTTGCTCCAAAATGGAGGCACCACGCCCTTCGCTTCGGGCCTTCTCAAAAATCTTTTGAGCCTCTTCACGTTCCTGCACCTTGGCCGTGATCACCCGGTCCCCAACGGTCATGGTCATGCCGTACACGGAAGCCCGTGTGGATGCGGGAAAGACGTAGATCGCATCCAGCGCTCGCTCTCCTTCGTTGCAATAGACTTGAACGACCTTCACATTCGCGATGACGCCCGAGATGGTCGCTTCCACCGCCGTGGATTTCAAGGGCATGGAATCCAGCCCCGGATCGTCGCTTTGGACAAAAAAATAAGGAGAAATCGTCTGTTGCGCCGTTTCGTCGAAATGTGCCGCAAGGGCATTCCCCCGAAGACCGGCCACCTGACTACAGAGTGCCACAACCAATATGGCCGTCATGGCCGTACCCTTCATCCAATCAACAAATCGTTGCATGGCATTGTCCTTCGCTCCAAGGAATGTTTTTTTTCAAACTGAGCCTTACCATATCTTTCCGTTGCACATGTTGATCAGGTACCTGTTCTCGTCGATTCTGTCCTTTGCATCCGCCCTTGCTTCCTTTCGTGCCTCCGATTCCACACGATCCAGGATGGCCTCGGCTTCGTCACATGAACCTTCCTCCAAAAGCATTGCTACTCTCTCAAGATCATCCCCCAGCCAATCCGTTGATCCTCGGACATTTCTCGACGCCACTTGAGTTCCCACAGTGACCACCTGTACACGACGATTCATGTGCTGTGTCCCATCGTTATTCGGCGCCACGGGACGGCTTTGTCCATAACCCCTCACAATAAGTTTTTGTGCATCTATGCCATGTTGCACGAGCCACTTTTTGACGCTTTCCGCCCGCCTGACGGAAAGGTGCTGGTTGTAGGTTTCGGAACCCATATCGCAGGTATGGCCCTCGAGACGAAAACGGCCGCCTTTGTGGGCTGGATGGTCAAGGGCCGCCCTGAGTTCCCTGAGTTGCTCTTCCGATTCGGGCCGGAGCACGTTCGAGTCAAAGTCAAAGTAAATGATGGCCGTGGGTAGCCAGGAGAGGCCGGAGGGTGGAGGCGGCAAACTTTCAGAGTCGGCTGCTGCATATTGCTGAGGCTGCCCCATGCTGGATGTTTCCGGAACCCCCTGAGGTTCCACGGCAATCCTTCGCCATGATCGCAACCTTTCCCGGTGCGTTTTCGTATCCAATTTTGCAACAAGCTCCGCAGCGCGCTGAATCCGCCCAACGGGGCAGAGGCGCCGGACCGTCGCTTCGTCCAACCCTTCGAGCAGCCGCCACATGTTTTTTTGAATGGTTTCATGGTAAGGAAGGAGCATGTAAGCTTCACAATAGTTTCGCAAAGCAGCATCACGCAAGGCCAGCCGTTCCATGGCGTCGCCCAGGTTGTTATGAATATGCGCAGCCAGGTTGAGATCACCCGGGCATTGCAGGGCAGCCGCCTTTTCGAGGAGTTCCCGTTCCCGATGGGCATCGTTCATGCGCGAGGCTTCATTGAAGAGCTTTTTTGCCTGCAAGCAGGGATCTTCAGCGGCCATTACGGAGGACATCATCGAGTGTTCCCCTCCCTGATGCGCAACCCTCGCGAGTTTTCCCCAAAAGGGTACCACTCCCATGGCGACAGCACACGTGATCCCAATGACAAACCATGTAGAAAATTTTTTCCATCTCATCGTTGACCTCCTTTACCGGTTTTTGATGGTTTCCGAACATCGCCCGAAGATGTTCGAAATCAAATGCCTTTATTTGAGAACAATACGGACAATCAGCCCTTGTTTGCCGGACAGTCCCCGCATCCAAGGGCTGAAGCCCCTTGCCCCGAAAGGACTCAATGCGCATGCGTCGGTGACGGCATGACCGAGTGGCTATTGCACGATGCAACCTTTACCGCCAGTCGCCGATGAGTTGGAAGGCTGCCCAGTATTGCGGGTGATCGTAGCCGGCCCGGCGAAGCACCATCCGGGCTTCCCGGAGCGCCTCGGCCTTGCTCATACCCTTTTCCAACCAGTTGGCGTAAAAGGCTTCCATGAGACGTTGGGTGGCCTCGTCGTCCACTTTCCACAAGGAAGCCAGGAGCGAGGAAGCCCCCGCATGGAGGAAGGCTCGAGACAGCGCCACCATGTCATCACCGGGACGCACCACACCAAGACCCGATTCGCAGGAACTCAACGCCACCAGCAGGCTTTCTCGAAGATCCAGCCCGAATACTTCATAAACCCTCAAAAGCCCGTCTTCCCCATGCCCCTCGCGGAGCAAAACCGCCGAATCCATAGGTTGCAACGCACTGAAACCCGCGTGCGTCGCCAGGTGTACCACCTCGCGGCCCCGCACCCGCTCTTTGAACGTCCGTTCCAGAGCCTTTTCTCGCATATAAACGTCCTTTTTGGCAAAACTCCGAGAGATCGTCTCCACTTCTCGTTCGGCAAACACCAACGGCTTCGTTCCCGGAACCAACGGATTTGCCATGGCAAGGATTTTTCCGGGCCGTCCCGTGCGGCCGGATTTGTCGAGGGGCAAAGTGGAAAAGGACGGAGCCGTTGCCAGGGCGAAACGATCGGTGAGTGGCACCCGATCTCGGGAAAGCGCCGCAAAGGGTACCTTGTGAAGCACCCCGGAGGGGATGATCACCAGGGTTTTCGTTCCGGAAAGGTCCTCTTCCACGGGAGCCAAAATCGCCTCGTAGAGTTTTTGCATGGCGTCGGATCGGTATTCCTGAACGGGGTTTTCCTCGGGAAAAATCGCATTGATTTTTTCCCGGAGGTTTCGAGAGACTCCCCCGGAAGGAATGCTCATCCGTGTGCTTTCGGCAAGATTGCACAATCGAAAAAAAATTTCCACATCCGGAGG
>CAZRWT010000098.1:0-5821 GCA_964603955.1 uncultured Syntrophobacteraceae bacterium | reverse complement strand
TATTGACAGAAATTCTGTTGTTTAGTAGATTGCGCCTCCAGGAAAATGGGTCGTGAGGCGATTCTTCGCTCTGTCATTTTCGCTGTGTTGCTGATGATGTAACTGTTGATTTCCCCCATTGATTAATGATTAAGGAGCGTTGCCGGATGGAAAAAATAAATGTTTTGTTGGTGGATGATGAAAAGGATTTTGTCGAGAGCACGCAAAAACGTTTGATTCCCAGAGGGTATGAAACACTCACTGCTTTGAGCGGTGAAGAGTGCCTGGAAGTCCTGGGGAGTCATCCGATCCATGTGGTTATTCTGGATGTCCACATGCCCGGGATGGATGGGTTGGAAACATTGAAACGGATCAAGAAGCTGTATCCACTGGTTGAGGTCATCATGCTTTCGGGGCATGCCACCGTGGAAATGTCCGTGGAGGGGTTGAAGGCCGGAGCCACCGATTTTTTGCTCAAGCCGGCAAGTATCGAGGAACTGACGGGCAAAGTGGAAGAGGCTTTCGCCAAAAGACAGGCCATCGAGGAAAAATTGCAGCAGATGCGAGCCATCAAGCGTCATTTTTCCTGGCCATGATTTACAATATGGAGAATATGAAAATAGGCGGAAATTTTTATCAAATTTCAAGAGGTCACGGCGGAGACCACAAATTGTCGGACCATGGTCCTCCGGGTTCCCGGGGTTTCCATCCCGGTCGGGATTCCTGTTCCGGGCAGTCCCCTCCCTTGCCTTATCGAACCCTGGTATTCCTGCCGCAGCTCAGCGCAACCGCCCACCATCGGGTTGCCGAAAAAAACAGACTGCTATCTTCAAAATTCCTAAAAAAACCAAGAGAACAGATACACCGAGCAGTATTTAGCACATTGCATCCCGTGGGGAGTGCTTTTTGGTGACGACCTCAAATGTGGTGTGCCTGATCGTTGTCACTGGTGTGGCTTCGGATCAAACTTGCCGGTATGGCGTAATCCTTCCGGAGTCGCCCGCCGTCTTTTGGGAAAGCTTTGGCATTTGTTTGTTCTATATGGTTTTGGAGTTGGATTCATGTCTTTATCATTAACGTTCAAGCTTGGAGTGAAAAGATGATCAAGGGAATATCCATTGGTACCTTGCGAGGGGACCTGTTTGGAGGAATAACCGCAGGTGTTGTGGCCCTGCCCCTGGCGCTCGCATTCGGTGTGGCTTCAGGTGCGGGAGCGACCGCCGGTTTATACGGGGCCATCATTGTTGGGCTGTTTGCTGCTCTTTTGGGCGGCACGCGCATGCAGATATCCGGTCCCACAGGTCCCATGACCGTAGTCTTCGCGGCAGTTTTGGTGGCTGTGGGAGGGAATATACCCATGGCCATGGCCGCGGTTTTTATTGGAGGTGTGTTACAAATAGTGATGGGGGTTCTCCGAGCCGGAGGGCTTGTGCGTTTCATCCCTTATCCCGTAATTTCCGGCTTCATGAGCGGCATCGGCATCATCATCATACTTTTGCAGATTGCCCCTCTCATCGGTTCGCATCCTAAAAGTTCTCCTCTCACGGCTGTGGCTGCGATGCCGTCCATCATCATGGCCTTCAACTGGCAGGCCGCCGTTTTGGGGGTTCTCACTCTTCTCATTGTCTTTTTCACCCCCATGAAAATCAGCCGGGTGATTCCCTCTCCCCTCATCGCACTGATCAGCATGACATTGCTTTCGCTTGCGCTGAAATTCCAGGTTCCCATTATCGGAGAAATCCCCGTGGGGCTACCCAAGCTGGTCATTCCAGCCGTTTCACTGGAAACCTGGACCACCATACTGGTTTTGGGCATCACTCTGGCCCTCCTGGGCGCCATCGATAGTTTGCTTACCTCTCTCGTGGCGGACTCCATCAGCAATACCCGCCATGAGCCCAACCGGGAACTCGTGGGGCAGGGCATCGGCAACATGCTGTGCGCTTTTGCAGGGGGGCTTCCCGGCGCCGGCGCCACCATGCGTACGGTCGTGAACATCAAAGCGGGAGGGCAAACCCGAGTCAGCGGTGTCACTCATGCCCTTTTCCTTCTGGCGTTGCTTCTGGGTGCCGCTCCCCTGGCCAGTAACATCCCCATGGCCGTGCTGGCCGGCATTCTCATAAAGGTGGGTGTGGACATTCTGGACTATCGTCTCCTCGGCCTCCTCAAAACCGCTCCCCGAACCGATGTAGCTGTCATGGGCGTGGTTTTCGGTCTGACGGTTTTTGTCGATCTCATCGTAGCAGTGGGTACGGGAGTGGTGCTTTCCATGGCCATGATCATCCGGCGTTTGACTCACGAGGCCTGTTGTACGATCTATCCCGTCGGCCAAAGTTCCGCTCAGAACGGTTCCCTGGCTGATATGAAACTGCACGATGGATGTGTCTGGACGGCTCCCGAAGATTCCGAAGGTTCCGAGGGGCCCCATGACACGATGTCCGAAGGCATACGCGTCCTGGACTTCTCCGGTCCTTTCTTCTTCGGGTCCATGAGCCAGATGGTGGAGCGGACGGATTCGGTGATGGGCACTCGTGCCCTGATTTTTGACTGCCGCAAAGTGCCTTTCATGGACCTGACCGCCATTTTCGCTCTCGAAGACATGGTCATCCGTCTCAATGCCATAGATATCCCGGTTTTTGTGGTCCTTTCCCCAAGGCATCACAACAGGCTTCGGACCCTCAACATCCCGGAGTTGCCCGAGAGCATTCTTTTCGTGGATTTTGATGAGGCCGAACAAAAAGCGCGGAGTGTTCCCGAGAAGAAATAGTCGGGAACTCGATGCGCGCTGTGTTCTCAAGGCTTTTCAACACCGTAGACAAAAAAGACGGCGGGGTAGGGTGGAGCCTGTTCCGGGTATTCCTGGAGCAGGCTGCCCTGCCTGTCCCAAAAGCTCCAAAGCTCTTCCAGTGAGCAGTTTTTGAAGCTCATGATGGACATTTTGAAAATATGAGACGGCTTTGGAACTCCCCACCGGTTTGTCAGTACCTCCCATGCCCCTTGTACTTCCGACAGGGTCTTCCTCCAGGCAGCCTCGGGAGCCGTTGCCATTTCTTCCAGTGCTTGCCGAAGTTCGTTTGCGGAGGGAAGGCTGTTGACAGAAAGCAATTCGTCCCGACCTTCTTCCCATGGAGGTAGGGGCAGGGGCGGCAGGGGAGTTTCTTCCAGTTCGAGGGAAACTCCCTTCCGCTTGCAAACCGCTTCAGCCGCATCGACCACACTGTCTATGACCCGGCGCTCTCCCGTAACCAGGGCCGTGGGAAGCCCTCCGAGCCTCGGCAGCACGAGCCTGCACCAGGAAGCCATGCGCCTGTCCAGCATAAACGTGCGGTGGCTTTTTTCGTTCTTTAACGAGAGATTCAGCGAGTACACCATTTCATCCAGGATGTCTTCTTCCTCCATGCCGAGAGCTTTTCGGAAATCGGCCTCGATAGCTTCCACCTTCCGGTAGTCTTTTTCAAGTTCCATTTCTTTTTCATCCAGGTCCCGAGCCAGCTCAAGAAACACACCCGACTCCACAATCAATCGTTTTTTCCCGGTAAGGTCCGAATCGGGGGATGACCCCTTGAGAGCGTCCTGTATCTGGTGACGGTTTTCGTCCGGCAGGCTGAGTGCCCATTGCCGTGCCATGGAAACCTGGAGGCTTTCCATACCGTGAATGTCCGCCAGTTCCCGGTAATGCCTCCATTGGGAGCTGACTGCCGAGGCCGAATCCTCGTCTTCCAGGGTCTGCCAGGGGCGAGCGATGGTCCGGCAGGGAGCAGGGATGTCGATGGGGCGGGAAACGGCCAGTATGTTCAGAGCCGGGAAACACAGGGAGAGAAACCGGCATTCGGTTTCCGAAAGGGTCGTGAAGGGAAACAAAAAGAAGAAGGGCTTCTGTCGGGTCATTTTGTCCTCGTGCCGGATTGGGTATGGGTTCAATGTTGAGGGGGCTTTCATGGGTGCGGAGTTTTTTCCCGTAATGATTTTTCAATGCGAGCAGAAGAAGGGGATTCGAGGAAGCGTCATCCTTTCAAGCCTTGCCGCGGCTTCGAGCAGGGTTTCGACGGCTTTTTCTCCTTCTTCACCCACATCTTCGGTGTATTGATTCACGAACATCTCGATGTGCCGATGCATCACATCAGGTTCCATTTCCTGGGCGTGCCTGCGGATGTACGGCCAGGGGGCTTCGGGATGGTTCCGGCTGTGGCGCAGGCTTTCCCTTATTTTTCCTTCCACGAACCGAGCGGTTTCCCCTCCCAGGCTGCGTTTCATGACGATGCCCCCCAGGGGAAGCGGGAGCCCGGTTTCCCGTTCCCACCACGCTCCCAGATCGAGCACCAGGTGAAGGCCGTACAGGGGATAAGTGAACCGGCCTTCGTGGATGATGACTCCCGCGTCCACTTTTCCTTCCGCCACGGCAGGCATGATTTGATGGAAAACCATTTCCCGCACGGGGCCCTGGTGGACTCCGTGCAGCCGAAGGAGCAGCCCCGCAGTGGTCATCCTGCCGGGAATGGCCATGCTCAGGTCCGAGATATCTCCTTCGCTCAGCTTTTTCCGGCTGACCACCAGAGGTCCGCAGCCCCTTCCCATGGCGCCGCCCGCTCGCAGGAGGCAATGGCTTTCCATGAGATGCAGCACGGCATGGATGGAAACCTTGCTCACGTCCAGGTTCCCGGCCGTCGCTTCCCGGTTCAACTCTTCCACGTCTCCCATGACGATGCGGAAAGTGTGTGGGGCGGTCGAAATGCGCTGTTCCGCCAGAGCATGAAAGATGTACGTGTCGTTGGGGCAGGGGGAAAACCCCAGGCTGATGGGACGGTCCATGGAATTCAATTCCTCGATTTTTCTTCTGTCGATTCCTTTGTCCAATCGTTCATTGGGCGGCACAAACGATCATCGTTTCTCGTCGGTCCTGGAAAACCCCAAACCCGTCAGCCATTGCAGCACGATGGTGTGACAATGGTTGAACGCGCCTTCGAAGTCCCAATGGGTTTTGTCGCGATCTCCCGCCAGGTTGCTCATGCCCCGACACTCCATCATGAGGACGCCGTGGCGGATGCAGGCCTGAGCGACCCCGCTTCCTTCCATGCTTTCCCCGAAGGCTCCGTAGCGCCTGAAGCGGTGCGCCGCCGTTTGCTCATCCCCGCTCGTCATGGATACCGTGAGGCTCGGGCCGTGGACCACCTTGAACCGGGTCGAACGGCGGGAGCCGGCTTTTTGCGCATCGGTGGAGAAAGGAAGTGCTCCGTCACACTCATACACTCCCTCCGGGGTTTTCTCCAGGCAATGGGCGAAGCCGGGCTGGTCCCCGAGGGGAATGGAAGCATACAGGGGCCTGTTTCCCATCTCGATAACGGGAATGCCGATCTCCTGTGTGGAAAGAATTTCCCGGCATGTGAGCACTCCTTCATCGCCCAGCAAAATGTCCGTGGAGATGAGCACGTCCCCTTTGTTCAACGGCCCATCGCCGTAGGCACCCGCGCATCCGATGTTCCAGACCTGATCCACGGAAAAACGTTCGAGAACGGCTGAAGTGACAAGGGCTCCGTTGACCTTTCCCAGGCCGGTGACTCCCAGGATTATGGACAGATGATCTTTTCGGAGCACATGAAAAACACTTCCCAGGAAACGGAAGGATTCTTCCGGTTTCAAAACTTCAACCAGATCCCGGATTTCATGGGGCATAGCCCCCAGTATCACCACCAGCATCAAGGGTCTCTTTGTGCCTGTCTTTTTACCTTTTGTGTTTGGTGCGATTCCGGAGGCCAAGCTATCAGAGCCCCCGCACTCTGTCAATGCGGAGGGTTTTACCGGCTGCGCCGTAAAGCCCCGTCTCTTCAGGGCGGGGATATAAGGCGCA
>CAZRWT010000097.1:0-6489 GCA_964603955.1 uncultured Syntrophobacteraceae bacterium | reverse complement strand
GCGCCTTATATCCCCGCCCTGAAGAGACGGGGCTTTACGGCGCAGCCGGTAAAATCCGCAAGAACTGCAATGGTTTAGGAGCATGTTAAAAAACGGCTACATCCAGGGGGGACCTGTGAACAACTACGAAGATATTCCCCCCCCGCTTCGTCACGGCATACCCATGCAAACAATGAGAACACGGGAGGCGAAAGTGATTGAAGAACTGGAAATCGTGGTGCTGACCCGTGATATTCCCGAACACGCCTTGAGTCGTGGAGATATGGGCGCTGTGGTACACAGCTACAAGGATGGTGCGGCTTTCGATGTTGAGTTTGTGGCCGGCGGATTGATCCATGCGCTGGGAAGCTATAAAACCGTGACCTTGCTTACGCCCGTTCAACAATCCCGTTGCTTCCCAAGATAGCCCGGAAATGCTCAGGGAATCCGGCCGGCGCCAAAAGTGCCGACCGTACTCTCCTGCCTTTATAGAGCGTTATTTTTTTCTGATGGAATCATCAATGGCTCTGATGGAATCGGCATGTTTTTTCTCCCCTGCTTTGCTTCCGTAGTAAAGCAGGCAATACAGCGATTTACCGTCGGGGGTGAACAAATCGATCACGACAAAAACGGTCCCCGAACCATCACGGGAAGTTCCGGTCCCTTCCATGGTGACAAGCTCAATGCCATTTTTGGTCTCCATGACCGATTCTCCGAATTTAACATTTTTGACATAGGCATTGATTTCCGCAAGCACACTTTCCAGCTCATCTTCGACAACCTGTTCAATGCTTTTTGAGCTGATATCTTCAATGGGCAGCCTCCAAATGTAGTATTCAATCTCTTCATCTGGAGAAATGGCGGAAATGTCAACATCATCGGTATTTAAGCGAATTGTCCAATCGTCAGGAAAATCTATTGAAAACAAAGGTTTGTCTTCAGGAAAGCCGAAGGTTCTTGCCTCTACCACAAATGGTAGGGAAACGAACATGAGAGACAAAATGAGCACACTGATTCTTTTCATAGGAATACCTCCTCAAGTGATAGATTGAAGTTGTCGGGTAGTTCACGACCACCCGCACTGATCGCCGGTAGAAATGTCTTGCCGGGCTTTACGGCGCGGCTGGTAAGCACCTGAACTGAAATTTATTCACATCCGGGCTCCCTCAAACCCCAAGCACCAATATCATATGGGCTGACGAATGGTTAAAGAACTTTTGCTCATGGGCTTATGAGATGAATTTCACTCCAGCGGAGTGAATCTAGCTGGAAAAGGCTAATGATTCAAAGGAAAAATGCGTTGTGTGGTTTTTTGTTGTTTCCAAGCTGAAGCTATGGTTCAAAATGGAGTTTGTCGATTTCGACGGTGACAAGGGCACGGGGGGCGTTTCGACAACAGTCATGAATTGAGTTTTTCATTTCACCCCCGGTGATGAAAACTTGGCGACCAATTTCGATGGAACGAACGGCTTTGTTTGAAACTTGGAACTTTCAATCGCTTCAGAAAAATCCGCTGATCCGCGTCAATCCGTGATTCAGACAATTTTGGGGTCAAGTACTTGTTGTGCATGGTTCCACGATAGAATACATTATGGAGACAAGAATGCGGGTAGGCAGGAGCCGAGTCGGCTCCGCCGGCTCCAAAACCTGGTCTCCATAGCTATGCGGCTGAGATTCATGTCCTTATCCATATCCATGTCCTTCTTCCCGCCTTCCCGGGTTCATGAGTCCGGTATGCCGTAACATTTATCGAGTTTTTCGGGGGGGGATATCACATGAAGCGTGTCCTCTGTTTTCTTTTGCCGGTTTTGGCGTTTTGCGCCCTATGGCTTTGTGTTTTAATGCCTTTGCCCTCGATCGCATCCAACGAGTCTTTACCCGGCCCCTCTCCACCTCTGGAGCAGGTGACCTTGCAGCTCCGCTGGTTCCATCAGTTCCAGTTTGCGGGCTATTACGCGGCCCTGGAAAAAGGATTTTACCGTAAGGCCGGGCTCGATGTGGTCATCCTGGAGCGCGACGGAAAGCAAGACGTGGTGGATGTGGTGGCATCAGGGCAGGCCCACTTCGGCGCAACCAATTCAGAACTCTTGCTGCATGCTCTCCAGGGCAAACCACTGGTGGCCCTGGCCGCCATCTTTCAGCATTCGCCCCTGGTCATGGTGGCCCGATCCGGAATCAATTCCCCCCACGATCTGATTGGGAAAAAGGTCAAGATGACCCGCCATTCCCGCGACGTGGAACTGCACACCATGTTCGCCAATGAAGGTGTTTCCCTGGACCTTCTCCGGTTCACCGACGGCGAGGTGGGCAAGGAAGATTACCTCAATCCCGACATCGACGCCTTGAGCGCCTATGCGAGCAATGAACCCTACTATCTGGAGCGTCTGGGCAAGGCGTACACCCTCCTGCGACCCCGTCACTACGGCGTGGATTTTTATGGCGATACCCTGTTCACCAGCCGTCTTGTGGCGGAATCTCGTCCCGATCTCGTCCAGAGCTTCATGCGGGCGAGCCTCGAAGGGTGGGAATATGCCATGGAGCATCCCGAGGAGATCATCGACCTGATCCTCGAACGATATGCCCCCCAAAAGTCCCGGGAGCATCTCCGGTTCGAGGCCGAACGTCTGCGTGAGCTGATGGTGCCGGAATTCGTCAAGATCGGACACATGAATCCCGGGCGCTGGAGATATATCGCTTCCGTATTTGCCCGATTCGGCTTTGTCGATGCAGCGGCCGTTACCGACGACTTTTTCCGAACCTTCATCCACGACCCCACGACACCGGCATTCGATCCGAGGAAACTGCACCGATGGATTTGGGGGCTGGCGGCGGCCCTGGCGGTCGTCGGGTCGGCCGCGATCATTCTGGTATTGTTTCTGCGGCAAAAAATGCGCTTCATCGCCGAGCGTAAAGTGATCGAAGACGCTTTGGCCGAAGCCAAACACCGGCTCGAGCTGATTCTGGACACGGTTCCGGCCATGATCTGGCAAAAGGATCGCAACGGGGTTTACCTGATGGTCAACAAGACCTATTGCCGTACCGTGGGCAAGTTCGAGGCCGAGGTCATCGGCCGGAAAGACCACGACTTTTTTCCTCGGGATATTGCAGACAAATATGTTGGCGATGATCAAAAAAACCTGGAATCCGGGGGTTCCGAGACGGGCATCGAGGAGCGTCATCTGATGCCGTCCGGGGAATACGGCTGGAGCCGCACGAGCAAGATGGTGTATCGCGATGCGGGAGGAAACATCAGCGGAACCATCGGGTTTGCTCTGGACATCACCGAACAGATGCGGACGCTGGAGGCACTGCGGCGGAGTGAGGAGCGTTACCGGAGTGTAGTGAACGACTCACCGTTGATGATTTGCCGGTTTTTTCCCGATTTTACAATTACCTATGCCAACAGTGCCTATTGCCGGTATTTCCGGAAGACGGAAGAAGAACTGTTGGGCACGCCCTTCCTGGCCTTGGTCCCGGAGCAGGATCATGAGCATATTCTGAAGAACATCCACGCGCTGACGCCCGAAGCCCCCATACAATCCACCACGCATCGGGTGAACGTTGCCGACGGCGTAATCCGCTGGCACCGTTGGAGCAATCGTGCCTTGTTCGACGATCACGGGGCGATCCTGGGCTACCAATCCATCGGTGAGGACATCACGGAATTCAAGCTGGCCCTGGATGAGTTGCGTATCAAGGATCAGGCCATGGCCGCATCCATGGATGCCATTGCTCTGACCGACATGAGCGGTGTTCACACATACGTCAATCCGGCCTTCCTGGAACTTTGGGGATATGAGCGGGAAGATGAGGTTCTCGGCCGGAATGTCAGGGAATTCGCGGAAAACGAGCAGGATGCACGCCACGCCGTTGCCTCCCTCCTGCAAGAGGGCCGGATGACGGGCGAGATGGTGATTCGGCGGAAGGATGGGCGCCTGGTGGATGTTTTCCTCTCCGCGACGTTGGTCCGTAACGAGCAGGGCGAACCCGTTCGCATGATGGGTTTGTTTCGGGACATCACCAGGCAACTGGAGGAACAGCGCCTCCTGCTTCGAGCCAGGTGCCAGGCCGAAGCGGCAACCCTGGCCAAGAGCGAATTCCTGGCCAACATGAGCCATGAAATCCGCACGCCCATGAACGGGGTGATCGGCATGACCGGTTTGCTCCTGGATTTGGACCTGACTGCCGAGCAACGCCGCTATGCCGAAGACATCCAGGCCAGTGGCGAAGCCCTGCTGTCCCTGCTCAACGACATCCTGGACTTCTCCAAAATCGAGGCCGGTCGGCTGGAAATGGAGTGCCTGGAGTTTGACCTGCATCATCTGCTGGATGATTTTGCCGCGAACATGGCCATCCGAGCCCATGAAAAGGGCCTGGAATTCATCTGTTATGCCGAGCCCGACGTTCCACACCTCTTTTGTGGCGATCCCGGCCGCCTGCGCCAGATATTGTCCAACCTGGCCGGGAACGCGGTGAAGTTCACTCAGCAGGGCGAGGTGGTGGTGCGGGTGTCTTGTGTTGATCAGGGGGCAGGGGATGAGGAACGGGGGCGGGAGCAGGGAACGATGCTGCTGCGCTTTTCCATCCGGGATACGGGCATCGGCATTCCCCAAGACAAAATCCCCGTGATTTTTGAAAAGTTCAGCCAGGTGGACAGCTCCACGACCCGCCAATTCGGCGGCACAGGGCTGGGACTGGCCATTTCCAGGCAACTGGCCGGGATGATGGGTGGAGACATCGGGGTGATCAGCGAACCGGGTCGGGGTTCGGAATTCTGGTTCACGGTGCGGCTCGATGTGGTGATGGGGGGTGGGGAACGTACAGAACCCGAGGCCCTGCAGGACCTGCAAGGGGTGCGTGTCCTGGTGGTGGAGGGCAACGCCGCCGGCCGGGAAATCCTCATGAAGCAGCTGGCATCCTGGCGGATGCGCCCCGAGGAGGCCCAAGGCGGGACCTCCGCCCTGGCCCTTTTGGACAAGGCTCACCAGGACGCGGACCCCTTCGAGCTGGTCCTGGTGGACATGCGCATGCCGGGCATGGATGGCGTGGAGCTGAACCGGATCATCAAGGGAGACCCCAGGTTTCAGGGCATTCCCCTGATCATGCTCACCTCTCTGGGGCAGCCCGGCGATGCCGTCAAACTTGCCGAGCTGGGTTTTGCCGCCTACCTGAACAAGCCCGTGCGTCGGTCCGAACTTTACGACACCCTGGTGACGGTGCTCAACGACTTGCGGACGGGTGCTCCACATTCTCCCCCGGGGCGAATCATCACCCGGCATGTGGCCCGGGAGCGAGCCCGGCGGAAAACGGTCCTGCCGTGCCTTTCCGGTCGTGTCCTGGTGGCCGAGGACAGTCCGGTCAACCAGATCGTGGCCCTGGGTATATTGAAAAAGCTGGGACTGAAAGGGGATGTGGCCGCCAATGGTGTGGAAGTGATCGACGCTCTGACCCGTCGGTCCTACGACCTGGTGCTCATGGACGTGCAAATGCCGAAAATGGACGGGTTGGAAGCCACCAGGCGCATCCGCAACCTGGAGCGCCAGGTGGAAAGCTCGAAACTCGAGTTCGAAGGCTCGAAACCCGAGGATGAACAGGAAAGACCGGGCCGTCGCGTGCCCATCATCGCCATGACCGCCGGAGCCATGCAGAAGGACAAGGACAGTTGCCTGGAAGCGGGAATGGACGATTACGTGGCTAAACCGGTGAACCCGGTGGAACTGGGCCGGGTGCTCGAAAAGTGGCTGCCCGCCTCTAATGATCGTGATAGCCATGATCATGATTCACATGATCGCGATTCACATGATCGCGATCCCCATGATTTCCAAACCTCGCGGCCTTCTCCGGCTTCCCAATCCCACCACGCAATTCTGGAGCCTTCGGAGCAAGCTCCTCCCACCCATGAGCAACGGTCTTCCTTCGACAAGGTCGAGCTGCTGCGCAGGTTCGCAGGGGATGAAGACATGGTCCGGAATACTCTGCACATGTTTTTGGTTACGGTGCCCGACAGGATCGAAGCCCTGGAAGCCCACATGGCAGCAAAGGACGGCAGGGCAGCCGTCCGCGAAGCCCACTCCATCAAAGGCGCGGCCATGACTTTGGCCTGTTCGGCCCTGGCCCATACGGCCCGGGCCATGGAGTCTGCCGCCGCCGATGAGGACTGGGCAGCCCTGAACGATCTCCATGCCCAGATGAAACGCCAATGGGAATGCATAAAATCCGAAATTGACGCACGGGATTGAAACCTTTAGGAGTTTAGGCGATTTCCGAAAATAAATATTCCCAGGAAGAACCCCTGCCTGGGAAAAACCCTTTTCCGGGAACGCCGAGCCCCGGCTCGGCAAGACTTTGCCTGTGCATCTATTTTGCGGGTTGCTGCAGGCGCCCCACCTCCAAAGCCTTGCCGAGCCGGGGCTCGGCGTTCGTGCGCTTGGAAGCAGGCGTGGATAGGGAGGTGCAAGTCCTCCTGCGGGAGATACCCGCTCCCGCTAGTCAAAAGTAACTGCGTCGCCG
>CAZRWT010000096.1:0-6902 GCA_964603955.1 uncultured Syntrophobacteraceae bacterium | reverse complement strand
TGGAATCCACGCCGGGAAAACGGCAGGCTTGAGAGAAGCGAAATCCGGTATGGAAAACTGCCGTCCGATCATGAGGATTTACGAGAAAGGAGCCAGGTACTCAAGCGATCTTTCGCGGTAAGTAAAAGCTTGTTCAGTTTTTGAGGCAGGGGATTGTCCGAGGAATTGTTTTCGACATCCGATACATGCGTATTTTCCAGCTTTTCAATACGATCATTCAATGATTTTATCGTCGATTCTTGAATTTTGATCGTGTTTTTATACGAATTCAAAATCAACGGAATGATATACCCCATATACATTATCGTGTTGAAATCTCTACTTCTTGCAAAGATAAAAAGGGTGTCGTGAATTGAAAGAGGTTTTGATAAATCAACAGCCAGTTCCCAGCCCGTCATTTCATGGCGCGAATCTTTCAAGTACGCAGCAACATCGGGACGGGGAGAAAACTCTTGTGTTGAAGCAAGTCGAGTTTCATTGACAACGACATCGATGCTTTCAATGGGATTTCCACGGCAGACATTGGATGCCCACCCTCTCAGGCGGATTTTAGAACTGGATATCAGCTCCGCATCATCGATATTGTAGAGTATTCCATGCAATTTGGGGAATGAAGAGAAATCAACATCTTGTGACTTTACCAGGACAAACATGTCTTGAAATCCGCACAATCCCCTGGGGATATGAACATATGAATATTCGGTGAAGTTTTTTTCAAAGAGACTGTCAATGAACCGGGGTGAGGCGTAGGCGGAACCATATATGTCGGAGCTGATTTCCTTATTTTCACTTGCCGGGGAGAAGAAGAAATCATCTATTGAATCGTCGGCGAGCAGGGAAGTGTTGTGAACGCTGAAAATAAACACCCCACCGGGCTTGACGCAATGCCATAATTTGACCAACCACCTTTCAAAAATATCTCGGGGAAGATGCGAAAAAAGGGATATGGCCTGGACAAGGTCATACTGTTCCGGCAATTCAAGGTTATCGGGGTCGGGAGTCGAGACGATTCCGCGCACGCCGAATGCCTCTTCCTGGAACTTGACGGCATGGGGCATGATGTCCGAGATGGTCAGGTTGCTCCTGTCCATTTTTTCCACATAATGGCGCGTCACTCTCCCATACCCGCTTGCAAAATCGAGCATTTTTATGGAAGAGAAACCCCCGAAGCGCCAGCGAACGATCTGATCCGTGATTTCCGATATTTTGAGCCCTACATCGAAGTATTCCCCAAGGGCACGGTCTTCATCGCCTTCTAAAATATCCACCAGGTGATGATGCATTTCATCCGCGGCGTGTATGGACAGGTTCAACGTTTCGGAAAAACCGTGTTTCGGCTGCAACAGAGTTTCGAGCAAAGGCGTCATGGGAATATCGAGAGAGCCCTTTGCCGTTTGACGGATGCCGGTTTTTTCTCCGGCAGATGAATCCTTGTGCATGGTAGAGTCCTTACCTCAGGCTGATTTTTCGCCTCATGTCGTTGATGCGTTTTTCGCAAATCCGGTAATGGTCTTCGGACATGATGCGGGATTTATCCTTGACGTCGGTGGTGGCGAGCGTGTGGCTTTCGCCGTTGCGACGGTGGATGTAGTCTCCGATGAAAACACCGTTTCGCAGCGAATCCCAATCGGTTTCCTCCCGAGTGAAGATTTGCAGGGTCAGATAGTAGTCCTCCATGTATTTCATGTCGTCATAAAAATGAATGCGGTTCACGTCCACCCGGTCCAGATCGAGCATGAAGCTGTGGAGGGGGGCGTGGTTGTTCAACAGGAAATCTTCATAGGTTTCGCCGAAATCATAGACCTTTTCCCGCCTGACGAGCATGCCGCTTTTTCCGTCCATGGTGGTCGAGTACACCCGGCCGAAGGTGGCGTTCTTGCCGGTGGTCTTGAGCCGTCGCACCAGGGTTTTGTAGGCGAAGGGGAACAGGACGTCGTCGTAGTCGAGGAAGGCGACAAAGCCCGATGCGATTTCCTTGAGGGTTTCGTTGAGCATTCGCGAGCGCAGGTCCGGTTTGTCCGGGTTCGAGGCGTAGCGGCGGATCACCGGTGGGCAGTCTTCATGCCACGGCAGCCGGGCCACTTCGGCCTCGAGTTCGTCCACCTGCTCGTCCGTCATGCCCTGGACGGCCAGCCAGGGCCGTACCCGACATCCGTCCTGGGCTACCAGGGAGTACAGGGCGTTCATGAGCACCTGCCGGTTGGCCCCCGCATGGAATCGGATGACGGTCGATACCCGATCCGGGTGGCCTTCGAGCCCCGATTCTCCGTCGGCAAAGCGGAAGCAGGGTGCTTCATAACACACCTTGTACCCCTTCCAAACATGGGGCAGGCGCACTTCCATCCCACAGCGCTCCCAGTAACCGATCTGAAAATTCACCGCCCCTTCGTCATGGACGTATTCGGGATCGTTGAGAACACCGGCGCTGATGTAGCTCCCCTTGTGGCGCAGGGCCATCTTCACCAGGTTCCCGATGGTGCGTGCCGGAAACAGCAGGGGTTCACTGAACACCAGGCAATGATCCGTGCCTCCCGCTCCCGATGCCCCGCATTCCACCCCCAGGCTTTTCAGGTCGAGAGCCAGGCGAGGGTCTTCCACCACCACCCGGCACCCGCTCGCCGCGAGTCCCTGGGCCAGGCAATGCACGAAGGCCTTGCGCGTGTGCTTTTCATCCGCCGGTCGTTGGACCATTTCCGGCTCGATGATCACCTTCAAGGGCGTGCCCGCCGTCTCGATGTACTGGAAGGCTCCGAAAGGATAATCGCACAGGGCACGGCCGATGGAATTGAGGTACCCGTAACCGAAGCGCGTGTCGGGTTCCAGGTGCGCGCACTCGGCCCATTCGTTCCAGGCGTTCACCACCAAGAATCGTCGATCCTCGGGCAGGTTTTCCTCGCTGTGGCGCACCAGGCATTCCATCCATTCCTGCATTTTCTCCGTGGTAAAACCGTGCAAGGCATACGCTTCGGACCCGTAACGGGCCGTGTTGTCCCACGCCGGCACCAGGGATCGGAACAGGGGGTAATCCGTTTCGATCTTCTTGTTCATGTAGTGGTCGGCCACGGCATCGTATGAAAGCACACTGCCGTTGAGGGGTTCATAGGGGTGCAGCTCGCCCCGGATGTCGGGCACGACTCCCCCGGTCCAGTCGTGCAGCACCCGCTCCACCGCCGCATCCATGCCGTGGTCCTTGGGCGAAACGGCTCCCCGTGTGAGGGTGGCGACCACGTAGGGATCGGGCACTCCGGCGGCCCGGCATTCCTCACGCCAGATATCCAGGTAATCCTTGCAGTATTCCAGGGATGACGGACGGTAGACAAACAGCATGGGCCGGTCGTCCACCCGGATGTAGCGCGGATCCTTGAAAAAGGGAATGAGGTACCGGATGAAATCACGGGCGTCTTCCCTCGAATAGGCCTGTTCCAGCAGGATTTCCTTTTCGTTGCCGTCCCAGCGCCGCGTCCAGTTTTCGTTGGCCCAACAGAAGCAAAAGGGCATGGCGATGTGCGCGTTTTCCAGGAGCATCCGGGCGGGCTTTTCCAGGATGAGCTTTCCTCCAAACCAGTAGTGGTAGAAGACCATGCCGTGCATGCCCGATCGGCGCATGAGCTCGGCCTGCTTTTCCAGTTGTTCGGGGGATTCCAGGTGGTAGTATCCCATGTCCGGGTGAGGAACGTGTTGCTGGTAATGTCCCAAAAACAGGGGATTGGCCGCCCGCACCTTGTGCCATTCGGTGAAACCTTCCCCGTGCCACCGGTCGTTTTCCGGGGTGGGATGAAACTGGGGCAGGTAATAGGCCAGCACCTTGACGGTGTCATGCACCACGGCACCCGAATAGTCGTAGGATTCCTCGTAATACTCATGGGACTCGCGGGTCAACGGGGGGGATTCGAGCCGATAGTTGCGCCCCTCGTAAGGCGTGGCGAAGATGAGGACGAGCCGCTCGAGAACGTGTGCCGGGGTTGCGTCGGGGGGGATGGGTTCTTCGGGGAAGTCCCGGTAGTGAATGGGCAGTTCGAGGTATTCCCGGAGGCATTCCCCGCGCGCCCAGAGCATGAATCCCTGGGGAAATTCGACGTGGGGGAAGTCCGCCATGTCAAAATCGCTGTGTTGTTTCAAAAAGGCGGCGGCCATGTCCTGGTTGTCGCTCCACCCGGTGGTGTCCCAGGCACAAATCTGGTTGCCCGCAGGGTAAACGATCCTGCCGTCCCTCTGAAGCAGTTCGAACACCTGGGCCACCCCCGTTTCCGATCCGCACAGGACGTCCATCATGTCGTTGAACCATCCTTCCAGGCTGGTGCAGTGGGGACTCTTCTTGGTGTGGAAGTGTCCGATGACGTCGTATGGGGCCAGGCGTTGGCCGAACTGGATGATGAAGGGGGCGATGTCCCGCCCGCGATTGGGAACGTTTTCCACTGTGAGCCCCCCCAGGCGCTTGATCCCTGCCCGCAGCCGCTCCCGGCACGCACCCGCATCGCGCCCCTCGGGAATGGACACGAACAGGTCGAATTCCAAGGGGATGTTGTTGAGGTAGCCGATACAACGATCGGTCATGTCCTCGTAATAGAGGTGCAGGTGTACGGCGACCTTTTGGGCCTCGATTGGGGGCGGCACGCGCAAATAGGGATTCAGGTAGTGGGGAGTCACCCGGTAGGTGTCGTACAGGAAATGTTCCCGTGGGGAGGAGGACGACCCGGCATCCGGGTAATGGCCTTTGATGCCCTTGGGCTGGTGCCCGATGTATTGTCTGGGCTGGTGTCCGAGCTTGCGTCGTGTGAGCGTCAAGGCGTTTTGGATTCCCCCCTGGTGCATTTCCTTGAAAAAACGCAGGAGGAATCCGGGCCGGGCGACCACCATGTGAAGGGTTTCCTTCAGGATTTCCAGGCCGCTTTTTTCGGGGGTGAGGTAGAGCTGGACTCCGGAGGTGTTTTTGATGGCCCGCCCTTCTTTTCGGCCGTGGAGCATGTAGTGGGTCAGGGGGTCGATCCGGCGCCGGCACACGTCTTCGTGCAGCTGGAAGTAGCCTCTATTGGAAAACAATGCGGAAGGGTCCCGCCCTTCACGCCAGCCCTGGGCGAGGTAGTGTTTCAGGGGGTCCACCCCCGCCATGGCAACGTCCGGGTAGGTTTCCCGGTAATACATGGGATCGAACAAGCCGCTTTCCAGCATCTTGAGATGGAGCCAACGGTTTTGGAGCGGCCGACGCACGTCGAAACGTTTGAGCACTTCACGGGCCAGGGCCTTGAACAGGAAGCGCGGTGATGCCATGCGGGCTTGAGCGTCCATGAGCTGCCCCTCGAGCCCGGTAATTCGCTCATCGCGCTCGAACACCAGGGTTTCGAGCCGGTCCACTTGCCGGTCTCGCTCGGCCACCAGGCGATCGAGGCTGTCGATGCGCTCGTCCCGCTCGGCCACCAGGTGTTCGAGCGTGCCGATGCGCCCGTCCCGCTCGGCCACCACTTCCTCGATCCGGCTGATGTGCTCGCCCCGCTCGGCCAGCCACCGGTCCCGATCAGCGATCCAGCGGTCTCGCTCGATCACCCATTGCTCGAGCCGGCTCACCTCCTCGTTGCGCTCGACCATGTCCCATTTGAGCCAGCGCAGTTCCATGCGCGCTTCCAGGAGATCGAACTGCTCGAGATGCCTCGATCCCACGGCGCAAAAGAATTCCCTGAGCTTCCGGGCTTCGGGGTCGAGAGGAGAGGCTTCCAGCAGTCGGAGCTTTTTTTCCGGGGCAGCCCCCTCGATCTGAAGCACTCCCAGGCCGTGGGAGTGAAAGAATTCGAAGTGGTTCGGGTAGGCATCCCGCAACTCGTCCCATAATTTCCACACCCCGAAGTCCCGCCTCCGCTCGTTGGTGTCGTGAAAGAGCACCACGGCTCCGGGAGCCAGTTTTGGGAGCCACGTTTCGAAGTCGTGCCGGACGGCTTCGTAGGTGTGCAAACCGTCGATGTGGAGCAAGTCGATGGAGCCGTCGTCAAAGAGGCCGACGGCCTCGTCGAAGGTCATGCGCAGCAGCCGGGAAAAGCTCCCATAATGCTCCTCGTTATGAGCACTCACCTGGTCGAAGACCCCCTCGTCATATTTCCCCGAATGCTCCTCCCCTCTCCAGGTGTCCACGGCATGGCACCGGGTGGCAAGCCCCTCTTCCTTGACGGCCTGGCAGAAGGAAAAATAGGAGTTGCCCGAATGAGTGCCCAGTTCCACCAGTACCCGGGGGGCGAACACCTTCACCAGCCAGCAGGCGAAAGGCACATGCCCCAGCCATCCACCTGGAGATTCCATGGAAATCAATCGAAACAGAGCCGCATCCATCCAGCGGCTTTTTTCATCAAACATGACCATTCCCTTCAACTCCTAAGGCAATTTCAGAAAATAAACATTTCCGGGAAGCCCCCCCTGGGGGAAAGCTCCTTCCCGGGAACGCCGAGCCCCAGCTCGGCAAGGCTTTGCCTGTGCATATATTTTGCGGGTTGCCGGCAGGCGCCCCACCTTTCGATACCCTGCCGAGCTGGGGCTCGGCGTTCCCGGGAGAGTCAACCGGTATTTTCATTGTCTGAAATGGCCTTAACACTTCAGTCCCTCGACAGGTGCGGTTCTACAAAACATCGGCGAACCCCTTGCGCGTCTTCTGAAACCACGCCAGTCCGCCCCAGCAAACCCACAGGCTCAAGAACAGGTACAACGCCAACCCGCCCCAGTGGGGCATTCCTCCCCAGATCAACACCTGCCGCGCCTGTTCGATGATAAAGGTGAGAGGGTTGAGGAACAGCCACCCCCGGATTTGCTCGGGCAAGGCCGCCGCCGGAAAAAAGATGGGGCTCATGAAAAGCAGTGCCGCCGTGAGAATCCCCACGACCTGGCCCACATCCCGCAAGAATACCCCGAGGGAAGCCAGGAAC
>CAZRWT010000095.1:0-6940 GCA_964603955.1 uncultured Syntrophobacteraceae bacterium | reverse complement strand
AGCGTCCCAGTTGTCGCCGCAGTTCTTCCAATTCGGCCATGGCTTCTTCTTTCAGGAACTGCTCTTTTTCCGTATGCATCCGGGCTGTTCCTTGCGTCTCAAGGCTTCCTCCTCACATTGCCCTTCTCCCGACCTTCGGCTCCGCGAAAACCCGGCACAAGGACTTTCACCTCGTAAGTCCGTGCCATGCCATGCCCGGCACACACGCGGAACTAAGCAGCACGCGGTTTTTTGCGTATCCGTTTGAGTGATTTGTCGGCATGGAGCAGTTTTTCATAGAGGGTCTCGGGCGCTACATCAGCCCCATTCGGCCAGCTTATGGTCCCCCCCTCCACCGTTGCCCTGGAGAAAAGGGTTCTGTCCTTGAGTAGCTCAAAAACGGGACATCGGGAGAAGTAGATAGAAAAATCGATCTCTCCCTCGACATCATCATCAAACATGATGTGGTAGATATAATCGCCCCGGTATTCAATCTTTGTCACTTCATTCATGTCCCACACAGATATGCGTGACTACACCCCGCTTTCGGAAAAACTGTCGGCCGACGGTTCCAATATCACCGGAGTCCTGGCCGGCCTCCGGCGCCCCTCATTAAAACCGGAAACCACATTGCCCGGGTGTCCCACAGCCGCAAAAAACTGGCGGATGCTCCGGCTGATTTGATGCGAAAAAGCGCTGATCGGCTTTCGCCGTGGGCGGCTTTTTCGGAACAGTCTGTTTTGTGGGAACCGGCGGGGCAGACAGGCATTGCCGGAACCATCTCAAAGCAGGTCTTCCGACATGGGCACTATGCGAAGCCCGGGAGCAATCCTGGTACCAACATACTCGTTGATGATTTCCAGGTATTCTCTGTTCCCCTTCGATCTTCTATTGGCAACGAAACGTATGACGGCCAGGATTTTTACCAGCTTATACCTGGGTACCGTTGACAAATCCTCCATGATGACATCGTTCACATAATGGAATACCCTCTCGATCAGATCGTTATCGAAAACAAGGCTCTCGTCCTGGAAATGGTAAAATGGGCAACCTCGGCAGGTTTCCTCCTCCCTTGTCTCCCCACAGCAAAGGGTACAGATTGGGCCGGCTTTGACCAAACACTTTCGCTTTCCTTTTCTTGAACCACAAATGGGACATTTTGCCATAGGATTTTCCTCACTTTCTTGATCCATAAACCACTGCGCACCCACATTGGCTCTGCATCATTCCATCGTGGTGCCGACCTCCCACTCGATCCCTCAACGTCCTTCTTCCCATACCCGGTCCCAAAAGACAAGGTAGGGAACACGGGCAGAGAAACAAGGTACCGCAAGACTTCCTCACCCATTGAACACCCTGCGGCGGCCCGGGCATGGGCGTGAAAACTCATGTAGGGGCGAACCTGCCGTCGGCTCTCATGGATGGTTGTTGAACCGGCAGGCCCCTTTGTGTATTTTCGTTGCCGAACATGAGAAGCCATTCACAGCCTTGAAGCAAATCGGAAAGGGAAGGGAAGAGAAAGAAACCCATGCGTCCACGAAGAAAGCCCTCACCGCTCATCTATGGGGTTGACGATATCGTTCCTCTACCGACCCGCATCGTTCTCGGCTTTCAACACAGCTTCCATGTGACGACGGCTCTCGTTTTCGCCCTGGCCGTTGTCCAGGCCATGAACGGCACCAACGAACAGGCCGCATTTTTCCTCAGCATGTCGCTGCTCGCCGGAGGAGTATCCACCTTGCTGCAAGCTCTCAATTGGAAAGGAGTGGGATCGGGCTATTTCGCCCCCTCGACGTGTGATCCCGGCTACATCTCCGCATCGGTGCTCGCCGCGAAAATGGGGGGCCTTCCCCTGGTTTTGGGCATGACGGTCCTGGGCGGATTGTTCGAAGTCGTTCTCTCCCGGATCATCCAGCACACGCGGAGGGTGTTTACCCCGGAAGTGACGGGCATGGTCGTGGCCATGATGGGCGTCTCCATCATCCCCATCGGTCTTCGCAACTTCCTGGGCATCACGGAAGCCGACGCAACGATCAACCCGGATGTATTGGGTATTTCCTGTATCACTTTAGGCACCATGGCGGCCATCACGGTTTGGAGCAAGGGCAGGCTCCGCCTGTTTTCCGTGATCATCGGCATGGGAATGGGTTACTTGCTTTCTTACTTTTGGGGTCTCATTCCAGAACAAAATATCGAGCGGGTCCTTGCCCGGCCCTTTTTTGGAATTCCCCGTTTCGAGTTGCTTTCGTGGTCCTTCGACGCATCCCTCATCCTTCCCTTTCTCATCGCAAGCCTCTGCACGACGCTGAAATCCCTCGGCAACCTGATCACGTGCCAGAAGATCAACGATGCCGACTGGAAGTCCCCGGACATGTCCAGTTCCAGGAAAGGACTGCTGGCGGACGGCGTGGGAATGGGGGTCAGCGGGCTTTTAGGAGGCATGGGGCAGTCGGTGGCCTCGAGCAATATCGGACTTTCCATGGGAACCGGCGCCACGAGCAGGCAACTTGCCCTCCCCACCGGCTGCATACTGATCAGCCTGGCCTTTTTTCCCCAATTCATGGAAGTATTTGTCATCATGCCCCGGTCGGTACTGGGTGCGACTCCGCTCTTTGCCGCCTGCTTCATCATTCTGACCGGTCTTCAGATCATGATGTCAAGAATGATCGACCCGAGAAAGATGTTCATCCTCGGCATTTCCATCATATTCGGGATCGGTTCGATTGCCCTGCTTCCGTATTTTGCCCAGATTCAGAACCCCTATGTCAGGCCGATCATGACCTCTCCCCTCTACCTGTCCACCCTCCTTGCGGTCTGCCTCACCATCGTCTTCAGGATAGGGGGCGCCAGGCGGCACCAGGAAGTTGTCGAGGCGGGGCGTACCACCCATGACGACATCAGGCGATTCATGGAACGGCAGGGTTCCACATGGGGGGCAAGGCAGGAAGTCGTCAACCGCTCCACCTCCGCCCTCAATGAATTGCTCGAACTGATTGCCGCTTTGAATCTCACACAAAAACCCATGCGCCTCAACATGACCTTCGATGAATTCAGCCTGGATTTGACACTCGATTACGAAGGAAAGCCCCTGGACCTCGACCAGGACCACTGCGCGGTTTCCTCCCTCGATGAAGACGTGTCCATTGCCGGACTCGCCCTTCTTCTCATCAGGAGGGATGTGGACCGGATCAGCGCATGGGAGACGCAAGGCCGACAGCGCATCACGCTCCATTTGGACCATTAAAAACAGCCTGGACGATTCATGATTTTCATGACGCTCCGGTGAAGGGAACCTGGATGATCGAATCGGACATTTGGCAAAACATTCCGGGTACGGCCCAGGTGCGGCTTTACCCAATCCTGCGAAAACCGACCATTGTTTGCTCGAACGCCTTCATTTTCAGAACGCCTTCCCAAATCATCATCCTGGACCCGGGAGGCGATCCGGAACAGGTCGAAAATATCGAGAAGGTGGTCCGGCAGGTGATCGAGGAAGAGAATCTGCCGGTAAACATCTTCCTGACCCACACCCATGTCGATCACTTTTGCGCCATGTCGAGGCTCCTGGGCGAGCCCGTGAGGGGAAGGCTTTTTTGTCACCCCCTTAGCGGAACTGTGTTGCAAGACCAGGATGCCCATCATTCCCTGGCCTATCTCTACGGAATACCGGTTCCCCGGTACGACGTTCACTCCTGGTTTTTCAATGACCGTTCCTTTTCCGGTGGACCGGGGGAGAGCGGAAACATCTCCCTGGAGGAAGATGTTTCGGAGGTGAAGCTCCCGGCCCCGGCCTTCGCTTTTCGGAAAGATTCACCCCTTCCCACGGATAGGGTCAGGCTTGGCGGTGTGGACACGATGGAGGTCTTTCATACTCCCGGGCATTCGATGGACACACTTTCCTTCAGGCTCGGCAATTACCTGTTCGTGGGAGATGTGCCCTTCGCCGCCGACCCGGGGATTGCGGGTGTCGGAGGCTGGAGCTCGGAAGCTCTCTCCCGATCCATTCGCGGGATTTGCGAACTGCTCGATGATCGCTCCATTTCCCTCGTGTTTCCAAGCCACGGCATTCCCTGGCCCGCTGCAAAGGCCCGGAAAATACTGGTCAATGCAGGCGATAAGCTGAACCGGCTCGGCGATATCCACCCCATCGACCGGGTACGCCTGGACCATTTGCTGCACTATGCGGATGTTCTGCTCGATGAGGCGGGAACGGTTTTTTCAACCCTCGCAGGTCGCCTTCTCAAAGTCCACCATTACCTGGACGAACTGGGTGAGGAAGAGGCCGCCCGAAGCGTTATGGGACTCATGGACTTCGATGGAATCGACGGGATCATCCATGAATTCCACACGTTCATGGAAAACGCAAAAGGCAGTGGATTGAAAGCCTTGACCCTCCAAAAGGCCATTCACTTCGTAAACAGGCTGAATTCCGCTTTCAAGGCCGAGGGCCTGGACTATCTCGTCAGCCCCTCCTTCCTGCGAAGGACGAAAGCGCTTTTTACCGATTTCATCAATGCCGTGAGCGGCACAACCTTCCACGATCAGGAAACGTTTTTCAACCTCAACGAGTCTGTGAAGAAGGCTGTTTCCTCCGTCGCCGATCCTCCTTTCAGCGAACAGGCCTTGTTGGATTCTATCGAGGATGACGCGCTCTTTGTTCGTGAACTTACCGCCCGTATCGCCCACAATCACCTCTTTGACGGCGTGGTGCTCGATTTTTATTCCGAACAGGAAGAGACATTGGTGAACCTTGAGCCTTTCGTGCTCGAAGACATGCTCATCTCTCTGCTCGAAGAAATGGCCGCCCGGGGCTGCCGGCACGTGCGGATTGTGATCGAGCACAAGTGCGAACAAGCATTGCTTTTTGTCGATGCCCGAGACCACACCGGCTTTGAACTCTCACAATCGAGGGAGGAATATTTACGGCTCACCATGGCCCGCCAGGGCGTTCTCTTCAGGAAGGCGCCCGAATGCGGCCGGGCCTGTTTCACTTTCGAATTTCGGCACTGGTTCAGTTAAGTGGGGTGTCCCTCTTGATCTGCCTTCTGTCTGCAGGAGTATCAAAGAGAGCCATGTGGAACGCAGTGGCTCGACCATGTGCTTTTTTCCGATAGCTGCCCTGCTGAAGCCGCCTTCACGATTTTTCCGGACGGAGTTTCCGGCGTGACCTTCGGCGGTCGCGCATGAGCCGTCTTCCATGATGGGTGTTGAACCGGCAAGCTCGTTTGTGTATCCTCCATGGGCGATAGGGGAAATGGAAATCAACCGACATTGGAGGTCACATGAAGTTTACGCTGTCATATCTCAAAAAGCAGTTGCTCGAAAGGACAAAAGAGGAGCTGGTTCAGGAAATATCGAACCTTTGCCAAAAATTCCCGCAAGTCAGAGAATACTACCAGGCTCAGACAGACGACACGGGCGTGATTGTAAAGAAGTACACGGACATCATCGAGAAAGAGTTCGTGGAGGGGAAAACCAGGGGCATGCCCAAGGCCAGGCTTTCGGTGGCCATGAAGGCCTTGAAGGATTTCAGGAAAATCATCCAGAACCCGGCATTGGTTGCCGAGGTGATGTTCACCTACGTGGAAAGCGTCTCGTCATTCAGCTCTCAGTTCGAGCCTCGTGACGAAGATTATTACACGGACCCGGAAGAGGTTTTCGAAGAGTTGCTGGAACTGCTGAAACGCAACAACCTGGAGCAAAAATTCAAGGACAGAGCGCACGACATAGTGGCGGACGCAACCGACAGCTATGGCTACCAGGAAAGTCTCCAGGAAAGGTATGAGGACATTTACGGTGAGTTCAAAGAATAGGCCGCCGGTGTGGAGTTGTTGACAGCCAAAACAGCGGGGTTGTCGGTGTGAAACGGGTAAACATGCCGGATATCTACAGGTTTTCGGGACGCTCCGTTGAAGGGAGCCTGGTGATCGAATCGGACATTGGGCAAAAATTCCCCGGCCGGGCCTGTTTCGCCTTCGTATTTCCATCAGCGGGGAAAAAAACGGTTCAGGAGGCTGAATCGGCTAATGTTTGAGCTTTTGGAATACTCGATGAAATCGGAGATCGTTTTCTCGGGATTTTCGCCGATTACCTCCAGAAGCCTGCACCAGGTGTGATTCATCCTGGTTTTCGCATCCATCGCTTCGGACTCCCGCACCGCCCATCCCTGTTCGTCCACAGGGCATTCCATGAGACCAGCCGTCATTGACATCTCCTTTCCTTCTTTTTCAGACCATGGACATCTCTTGCCATTCCCAGACTGTTCCAATAGGTTATGCCACAAGGGGGTGACAAACGCCTGTCATCCCTCTGTAAAAAAAATGCCCTGGGGGTGTTTTTTTTGGCCGAAGAAAAAGGCATTCATGGCTTTTCAGGAGCCGGGACTTTGAGCTATCTTGACGGGTATCGTTGGATGGAAGTTCGGATGAACAGGATTTTAGCGACAGACGGGATAAACGCGGGTTGCCTAAAAAGCGTCCTTGAAGGCCATGAGGAGCCATTTGGAACACGACAAGATTTTTGTGGCTTTTTAGGAAAAGGCAAGAAGCAAGAGGAAATATGTTGGATTTAAAGTTGGATATTCAACCGGAAACAGAAAAGAAGCTGAGGAAAATTCTTGCATATACACAAGATGAAGAAATATTCGCTCGCAATATAGTTGCCTACCAGATTTCAGAATTAAAAAGAGGAATAGTGAATCTAAGGGTGGATTTAAAAGAATTTGAAGAAAAATTCAATATATCATCGGAGGAATTTTATAATAAATTTGTCAAGGGATTATGGGAGATAGCGAAGATTTCATAATCTAGTAGTTCGATTCATAAATGCAGTTGCAATATGTCTCTGCAGAAGGGTATACTGAAATCCGAATGAAATCTTCAAAGGAGATGAGCATGCCCTTCCTCACAAGCCGTCCGAAATACCGATGAACAGCAACACGCCTGTGAAGTTGATGTAGTTG
>CAZRWT010000094.1:0-8078 GCA_964603955.1 uncultured Syntrophobacteraceae bacterium | reverse complement strand
CGACAGATAGATGGTGGGAAATGGCTCTACCTGCATGGCGGAGGGGCCATAGGTGGGGGGGGGCCGGTCGATGGAATCACGACAGACCTGGCGGGACCCCTGAGCAGGTACGTTCTCCCCACCCCCCTGGGGGGCGATGATCTGCGATGGGCCATCGAGGGGATGCTCCGATTCCACGAGGGGCTTCCCTCCGGCCTCCCCTCTTCCCTCTTGTGGCCGTTTCGGGCGGCTCTGTCCGAGATAGACCCACCGGAGAGCAGTCCCTACCTGGCCGGGGGCACCGGGGCCTTCAAGTCCGCATTTGGGGCTATCCTGCAATCGTTTTTCGGGGCGGGCATGGCTGACCAGAGACACCTGCCGGCGAATTGGGCCAGCACGGGCAACAGCCTGGAACGCCTGGCGTCCCTGGCGAAGGATTCCATCTTGACCGTTGATGATTTCGCTCCGAATGGCACCAGTCACGATGTGGCTCGGATGCACCGTGAGGCTGAGCGGGTACTGAGGGCGACGGGGAACAGGGCCGGACGTGGACGGATGCACGCAGATGGTAGTCTCAGGGCGACCAATGTACCGAGAGGGCTGGTCGTGTCCACAGGGGAGGATGTGCCCAAAGGCCAATCCCTCCGGGCGCGCCTGTTCGTGGTGGAGATGGAACCCGGCTCCATCTCACCTACTCACCTGACCCGAGGACAGCACCTGGCATCGTCGGGGGCACTGGCCGGCGTGATGTCGGCATTCCTCAAGTGGCTGGCCCCCCGTATGGATTCCCTCCGCGACGACTACCCGGCAACAAAAGCCGCAATCCGCGAATCCCTGGGACTCGGGGGCCATGCACGGGCCGCCACGACTGTAGCGGATTTCCTGGCCGTGGCGCAGGTAGTCGCGCAATTCATGATCGACACGGGGGGAATGGCTCCCGACACGGCTCGGGCATGGGACGGGAAGATGCGTGACGACCTTATGGCCGTGGCCGGGGAGCAGGGCCGACACCTCGCCGACGAAGACCCCGTGGAGCGGTTTTTTTCGCTGCTGGGGGCGGCTCTGACCATGGGCCGGGCGCACCTGGCCGATGCCGTGACGGGTGGACCCCCGACCAATCCCCTCCTGTGGGGATGGACTGTGGGCGGCGATCCCCGATCGGTGGACTACCGGCCGCAGGGCGAAAAAATCGGATGGGTGAGCACAGGGGGGGATGCGTACATGCTGCCCGATGCGGCATTCACGACCGCCAAACGGCTCGGGAATGACCAGGGCGCACCGATCCCCCTGACCGCTCCCCGGCTCTGGAAGGCTTTCGCTGCCGATGGGCTACTACTGACCGCCGAGACCGACCGCAACACAGCCAAAGCCAAGGTGGAGGGCACCTGGCGGCGGGTAATCCATGTGAGTGCGACGCGGCTCGGGGGAGGTGTGGCAGCAGCATGAAATCGACACTAGGACATTTTCGAGCGACGGCGTGAGGCCAGAAAGGATTGAGACATGAAAATGCACTACCAGTACGGATGCAGGAGAGGGTTCGGTAGAAAAGTGGGTGGCTTTGACAGTACATGCACGACAGACCGCATGCCGGAGGTGACGTGCAAGACCTGCATGAAGATCATCACGCAGAAGGGGCTGCGATACAAAAGCGAGTTCCCCCCTCAACCAACCTTCGTCGTCGAACCCTATGGACGTTGGAAGATCAGGGGGGAAGATGCCCACGGCCTGGCCTTCGTATGCCCTGTGTGCGGAAAACGAAACGTGCATACGGGGGGCAGGGCCAACAAACCCGGTAGGGCCGACGGGCACAGATGGAGCCATTGTCGATGTTGGCCGGATGGATACGAGATCAGGGAAAATGTTTCGTACCAAACAGACCAAACCCCATAAAAAAGGAAAGCCCCGAGGGTGACGAATCCCCGGGGCTAAACCACAACGAGAGAGGCATCTACCAAGATGCTGGACCGATGAAAGGATAAGAGATGAAAACAAAAAAAGCAACGTCAACCACCGAAAGAGCAATCTGCCATCTGGATGGGCACCGGCTCGAAGTTATCACCGATGGGTGCACCACATGGTCCATGCGAAACGCCATGCGCCATCCCGCGGGGAAACCTCAAGAGGGCGGTTTCGGGGGCAATGGCCGGACCCACTACAGAGGGCTGGCAAGCTCGGCATTGAGGGTGCTGGGTGCGGCTGGGGTGGCTTATGAATTAATAGACGAGCGGCCGGAATTTCCGTCCATCAAGTTCAGGTACCTGGGCAAACCGGACCGGGCGGCGAAGGTCATATCATGGGAGCCATATTCCATCATGGCGCACCACGATGATGACGTGAGGATCCGGCTGGCAATCGAAACCATTGCAATCAGGAAGATTGAAACGCTCGTTGTTGTGAAGAACAAGGCACGGATGGACACATGGCTTGAACGGCTCGGGAAACTCATATCCTTGCCGGGCAACGAAAAGCCGGGACAAATCTATGGGGCATGGCAAAAGCACCGATTCGGGGCCATCACAGTGGCCGCCTGGGCAGCTTTGGAGCGACGGCTCGGATTGGATTCCGTTCCTCCCGTGGGCTTACTGATCGTGGATGAGTGCGACAGTCTCCTCCCGAACCGGAACGTATGGGACCTTTTGAAAATCAGTTGCAGGTATTCGCTGGGGCTTTCTGGCGGGGAATTTCCCACCGTCCACATTGGCAATGCAGTTCAGGCAGTGATTGGGCCAGTGTTGTTTGATTTTTTCCCCGAGGGCAAGAGAAATGGGGGATAAACGCGATTGGAAGAAGCGAACACTGAAATTGCGGGAAGCCATCAGGAGAGAAGAAGGCCGTCCGATAACGAAAAAACAACCAAAAAAGCGAAAGGATTATCACGATGAACATGAGCTTGAAAGAACTGACCGAAAAACGAGACGCAATCCTGGCCGATACCATGACCATCGAGGCGAAGATTGCGTCTTTGAGAGAGACCCACATGCGGGCTGAGGGCCTGGCCGCAACATTGGGCAAAGAGGACACACCTGCGGCTGCACGGGGTACTCTGGCGGCTCTGAGTGAGGCTAAAGACGCAATGACTGAAATAAGTGCGCTCAGGAGCAAGTTGGAACCCCTCAAGCGAAAACTGAACGGGTTGCAAGACGCAATCCGCACCGAACTGGAAACCGTTATCCGTGAGCGGCGCAAGGTCGCCATTGAGGGCGTTCACGAGGTGTTCAAACGCGCCTACGAGATCGAGGAAGCGCTTGTTGAAGAAATGGACGAGCTTGCTGCAAGGTACGGCATCGAGCTTCCATCTTACTCGAAAATTCTGGGATTGGTGACTTCGGCACGGCCGGCGTGACGGTGAATCCACAGCCACATGGGGAGCCTGGTGGAGAAGACCTGCCGGGCTTTCCGGCTCTTCGGATGGTGTGGTGTGCCCACTATGGCGAGTGCTTGAGCATGGCCGTTGAGAACGATTGGCCGTCCTTCACTTGCCGGGACTGCGGTCACTTTGAACCCGAGCAACCGGATTCAGCTTGGATTGAATTGGAAAGCGAAAGATGCCGTGCGTTGATTCTGGCCGTTTTCCGGAACGAGATGGACGGGGCTGGCCGGGCTGAGAGGCTGCTGAAACGAACGGAAAAGCGGCTAGACAAGGCACATCAAAAATCCCTTGCAAAGAAGCGCAAGACGGGCTAAATTCCATCCTGTCGGCTTGAGAAACCGACGAGGCAACAAAAGCACAGGAGGCTGACCAAATGCCAAATTTTGGTTTTTTTATGCAGAATATCAGAACGCCATTGGGACCGTGGAGAAGACCACGGGGCAGTTCCCCCTCCTGTGTGGGACTGTCAGTCAAGCCCAATGGCGTTTTGTGTTTCTGCCGGGAGGAACAACATCATGTTCAGTCTCAATTTCTGGAAGAAGAAACCCCCTGCACCACTGGAAATGACCATTGCCGACCGCTTTGCTTTGGCGAACGAGCTTGAAAGATTGGCCCAACAGCTTCGAGGCAGTGACCGGGACCCGGCTCAAACACTGGCCGAGCTGCAAGTAATCCTGAAAGACACCGGCGCTGACGGGGAAGCATTGCGCAGGGGAATTGAATCGCTGTTCACCGGCGCGATGCCGGAAGAGATTCGGGTAAGCCCCTCTGTGAGCTACCGACTGGAAAAGGAGGTCGTGCGATGACTGAGGAACAAAAACCTTTCCATCAGGATGCCGATACCGATGAGGCCGTGCTCAGTGAGTGGGCCATTCGGCAAATGGTTGAGGACTGCAACGGGACTCTGCGAACGAAAAGCACGGCAAGGAGGGCGGGATGAACGAAGACCTGAAAATCTACATCAAATTGATTGACATACTCAAACGGCGCATCAATGCCGATCCGAGCATCCAAGGCGAGATGCTTGCAAAGATGACCCGAACCATCGAACTGCTGAGGAGGGATATCCTGGAATCTGCTACCGATTAACCGCAGCCACCACAACAGCACGTTTTCATCGAAGCCGTTCCTCTTGCCGGGGGGAGCGGCTTTTTTGTTGTCCATTCAGTCGGCAATCAGGTTGTCGCCATTCTCGTTCTGATTCAGAACGGCAATTATGACATGCACGGGAACACGTTTGTTGTCCATTCTGAGGACGTTTCGGTTGATACCCGAACTGACCTTCAACCCGGCAAAAGCATGGCTCAAAACCCGATTCCAGGGCATGTTTTTGAGGCTCGAAAATGGCACGTGGAACCGCTTCCCATAAGGTTTTGAGTGACGTTGAAACCATGGTGCGCTTCGCTGCTTCTCGGTCTCAACTACCAAGCCGCTGAGCAGGCTGCTATCATCGCGGGAAATCTACCGCACAGGGAGGGGGGTGTCAACCCATCTTGCCGTGCTCAAAACGCACAAAACCGCCTTCAAATCGAACATTTTCCGGCTCAGTGACAAGTACCTGGAATCGTTCGGCAATCTGGGCACAGGGAAGTGATGGTTCACTCTTTGCCGGGAATTGTCAGTTATATCAGCGGCTTCTCGTGTGTGCGGCTTCTCTGTGGGAACTGAGAGCGGCACTATGTTGATGGATATGAATATAGTTTTGCGGAGCGCCATAAAAAAGGCTCGGGTGGGTTTTGCGGAGTGGAATCGTTTTTGTTCGCCCTGGAATGGCTCAAGCTCAAAGACCCGGACGAAGCGGTCAAGTATGACGATGCCGTTGATGGTGGGCGGAAGATGATGAGTCAGTCCGAGGCTGGAAAGCTGGGTGGTAGGGGAAAGAAAGCTATTGATAATATCAAGAGCTTTAAGGGTGGAACATCCAGCACCTACCTCCGCGCCAGATTAGAACGTGACCATCCTGAAATCCTGGAATCCCTCGAAGATGAGCATGAAAAACACCTTCCCATCTTGCCGGGTGCGAACTGCTGTCAAATCCGCTTCCCGGCTTCCAGAATGGCCGAAAAATCATGCTCAAATCGAGGGACTTTTCTCAGTGGTTGTTGCAGAGTGGTGTGAACTGTTGGGCGTGAAGCAGAAGGCAGTCAAAGAGGAAAGGGTGGAGAAGGGCGATGAAAAACCTGGTCAACTTGACCAGGTTTATGGAGGCAGGGGAAAGAAAAGCGGCCACAGCGAAGCTGCCCGTCAACTCAACCTTGATCGTAAGGACGTTGAACGATCCTGCAAACATGGCCGTGCTCTGTGTATGGTGCGAACAGTTCACGGCTCGGGGTGGGGTGGGGTAGTTTTCGACTACCCCTTTCGGACCCACAAGCACGGCTCGGGTTGGGCATGGGAATTTCCTGAAGTGGGTGGAAGGGTGCTTTCCGTGGAATTATCGAACCGCAAAAAGGATGATGGATGTCGCTGACACAATCAAAATTGACAATTTGTCAAATATCCAAGCATCCGCCCTGTATGCCCTCGCCGCTCCATCAGTGCCAGAGTCGGCAAGAGTGAAGTGGCTCGCGCGTGGGAATGCCCTCCTTGGGATGATATTTTTTTGTCCCGGGACAAAAAGTTGCATCTCGCGCGCGCATGGGAACGGCTCCACCGAAACCCGATACTCGAAATTCGCCATTCAAGGCCATGAAACCCTTGTGGCCGTGCTTCGTATCGGATTCGAGGCAAGTGGCTGGAATGGCTCAAAACTGGCCTTCACGAACGAATGCCACAATTCAGGGGTAAATCAGTCCGAATTGTGGTGGAAAACATGGGAATGACCCCATTGCCGGGGTGAAGTGGACCTTCCAGTGTGGTTCCCTGGACCCTGAGCAGGCCACGGACTATGTGACCGGGCGGGAGGCAATGAAGAAAGAAGAACCGTCCATCACGCCGCAAAAGATCAACAAGATGATTTTGTTGAAGGGTGCGAGTGAAATCATAAGGTCAAGTTTTTTGTCGCATACATGGAAGATGTATGAAACTTGGGATGATATTTTTTTGTCGCACGATAAAAAAATAAAATTTGATCAGTACAAGTCGATAGCCAATTCCACCGTCCCCGACAAAGACGCCCTGCGCCAATGGGCAGAAGAAACCCAACCGACACAAGCGCAACTCAGGGAACGCATCAGGGAATTGACCGGCGACGACCGTATCCGCCTGGGCTTTCGTCTGATGACCACCAACATGTGGAAATTCGCTTCCAGCGACGGCAAGCTGATGAGTGCCACAGTCCATCCTTGCCGGGCTTCTGATGCCGACGTTGACCACAGATGAGAAGTCGAAGGGGGGCAGAGGCGTCAAGAGTGCGCTGAGTGTGAGTGGGTTTGCGGGGAGGCTGGGAAAATCAAAGGGCTACCTTACGCAGGTCACTCAGGCGGCAAAGGTTTTCAGAAAACTGTTTAGTCAACTAAACAGTTTCTCCCCGCAAGGCAAAGTTCAACACCTCTTCGAAATCCACTCCGCTCCCGAACACACATGGCCGACACTCGCGGCTCTGCTGCAAGAGCATGAACCCGATTTCTGTTCGAGAATGATTCAGCAAGATTTTTTAGGGGCGAGTGTTCGGGTAATCAGGACAGACACTTATCCCATGTGCCATTTTGTCATGCTTCGGAAGGTTGCATCACTTACGCGGTTTTGGGTGTCTAAAATGGCACAGTGCCAGGATAACCCACAGCCACACCGAAGCCGATTCTATTGTAAGAAATTCTTACGATAGCCCGACAGGACGAGATCAACGAGACGGCTGCGCCTGGGGACAAGGTGAGTGATGATCAGCTCAGGAATAGGGTAAGACGGTCAGAGGGCGCTATTTGGTCGAATCGTCCAAATAACCCAACCGCTCCCACACCGAAGCCGGAACCCGAGACGAGCGCGCAAGTCCATCATCTTGCCGGGTTCCAGGAGCACATTGCTCGAACTGCAATTCGGTAATGACACAATTCGGATTCGGTAATGACCTATTTCTTGTGGATGCCGGGAAGCGCATCGAGGGGGGCGGGGATCGAAGGGGAGAATCCCCTCGCCTGCCTCGGGAGCGTAGCTACCGTGTAGGCTGTTAGTGCATGACACAGAGGGGCCTTGCTGTCTTCCTATTGCACTGAAACTGTATCGCGTTGTGGTGGCATGTCGAAGCCGCTGGGATTCTTCTCGGCGGTTTTTTTTTGCCGTGAGTGCATTTTTTTTTCGATCAGGGACAGATGAGAAGGTGATCACAGGAGAGAGGGAAAAAGCCTTTCCCGAAAATGGGAAAATGGATTCTGCTCGAAAAGTGCCCTAAACCCGCATCAGTAAACGCTTTACCCCCCCTTCTGTGGCTTTCCCGTTTTTCCCATTTTTTTTTCCGAAAACGAAAAAACGGGAAAACGAATTTCCTAGTCAGTACAACGATTTACAAGGGGCTTTCCCGTTTTTCCCGTTTTTCCCGTTTTTCCCACTATATACCCCTCGGGTGCGCGCGCGTAGCACTAACCATGCCACGCATCTCAATCCCCTCTCTCTTCTGTGGCTATATCCCTCTCTCGCGTTATCCGAAAATACGTACCACGTTTGTACTAAATGCGCGTTTTTCGTGAACCGGAAATAAAAAAAGGGATTACGAAGAACCGTAATCCCTTGATTTTCTTAGAGCCGACGAAGGGATTTGAACCCTTGGCCTGCTGATTACGAATCAGCTGCTCTA
>CAZRWT010000093.1:2368-8191 GCA_964603955.1 uncultured Syntrophobacteraceae bacterium | reverse complement strand
CCAAGCTGGCCACAGCCCGCCATAATGCGGCTCCCGCGAGACCTGCGCTCGCGCACGAAAAGGCCCTCGTCGGCGAGCCGGTTGCAGAACTGTCGCACCTTTTCAGGACTCGGGGCTTTGTAGATGGAAGCGCCGTCATCGTTACAGGCGATGACGTTGACCCTTGCCCCGAGTCCTCGAAGATACCGGGCCAGTTCCCGGGCGTGTTCCCACGAGTCGTTGATGTTTTCGAGGAGCACGTATTCCACGAAAATGACGCTGTCTCGACCCGGAGGGTAGGCCAGCAGGCTCTCCTTGAGGCGCTCCAGGGGAAACCTCCGGTTTATGGGCATGATTTGCGAACGCAGCTCATTGTTGGGGGCGTTGAGGGAAACAGCCAGCCTCAAGTTGCCGGGCTGCAAGGCTCCCAGCCGCTCGATGCCGTCGGCATGTCCGGCAGTGGAAAGGGTGATGCGGCGAGGCGGAATGTCGAATCCCCTCTGGTCACTCAAAACCCGGATCGCCTGCACGACGTTGTCCAGGTTGTCCAGGGGTTCCCCCATGCCCATGAACACGATGTTGTGGACCGGCCGTTGGAGTTCGAATCGCGCCGCATAGACCTGCCACACGATTTCTTCCACTTCGAGGTGGCGCACGAAGCCCATGGAACCCGTGGTGCAGAAGCGGCATCCCATCCGGCATCCCACCTGGGAGGAAACGCAGAGGGTGGTGCGGTTCGGGGAAGGGATGAGCACCGACTCGACAAGACTTCCGTCGGCCATGGACGTGACGAACTTCAATGCCTCATCGTCTTGCTTTTGCACCACGATCCGGCATGAGGGCAGGTGGAGGGCATCCTCGATCCGGCGAGTCAGGTCCGGAGAAGAGGCAAATTCGGGGGCGTTCGCCAAGAAGAGACTCCCCTTCTTGAACACCTCCCGGTAGAGAGCCGCCGCGTGATACATCCCCTTGCCCCAGCGAACTTTCATTTCGCGGGCAAGTTCCTCGCAGGTCAGAGCAAAAACTTTCACCCTCCCGCCTCCTCCGAACGACAAGCTTGATGGATCGCCCCAGGTGAAGCCTCGATCATCTCTCGATGGAAGACCTCGCCGAAGGCATGAGCCACCGGCTCGATCATTTCTTCGAGGGCTACTCCACGCCCCAACACACGCTCCATGGACGTCACTCCCTTCCCGCGAATGCCGCAAGGCACGATACGGTCGAAAAAACGCAGGTCCGTGCTCACGTTGAGGGCGAAACCGTGGCGTGTGATACGGTTGCCGTCGATTTTAACGCCGATGGCCGCGATTTTTTCCCCGCCCACCCAGACGCCCGTGAACCGCTCCAGGCGCCCCGACCGGATGCTCACGGCTTTAAGCGCGAGGATCAACACCTCTTCCAGGTCGCGCAGGTAACGGCCCGCCCCTCCCGGACGGTCTTTCAGGCTGATGATGGGATACCCTACCAGCTGGCCGGGACCGTGAAAGGTGATGTCCCCGCCCCGGTCCGCCCGCACCACCTCCACCCCCTCGCGGCCGAGAGCTTCCACGGAAGCCAGGAGATGATTTTCACTCCCTCGACGCCCCAGGGTGTACACTGGGGAATGCTCCAGCAGGATGAGGACGTCCTCCAGAGCATTGATCCTGCATGCCCGGGCAACAGCGTCCTGGAGCACTCGCGCCTCCCCGTAAGCCATGCGCCCAATCCGGCAGTAGCGGCAGGTTGGCTGGTACTTTCGTTCCACGATGTTCTTCGCCTCTTTATCCCCCGAGCGAAAGGGAAGCGGCCTGCTGGAGAATGCCGCTGTCCGAAAGCCAGCAATCGCTGAAGGCCGCCAGAAAAGGCCCATTGACCAGCTCGGGTTTGTTGTAAATAAATGGATTGCCCTTGAAATCCAACATGATGCCTCCCGCCGCGGTAACGATGGCCTGCCCTGCCGCCGTATCCCATTCCATGGTAGGACCGAGCCTCGGATAAAAGTGAGCATCGCCCGAGGCGATGGAGCAGAACTTGAGGGCGCTGCCCCTTTGTATGGCTTCATGTTGCGGGATGGCTTCCAGAAGGGCTTCCAGCTGCGCAGACGGGTGAGAGCGACTTTTAAGCACCCGCACGATTTCAGGTGTTGGAGCACCGTTCAGGCTCAGTCGTTCCCGGTTGTCGTCTTTTAGCTTCCAGACTCCATCGCCAAGGCGGGCTGCGAAAATCTCCCCCCTTACAGGGATATGAATGATGCCGATGACGGGCTGCCGCGCTTCGACAAGAGCAATGTTGACGGTAAATTCCCCGTTTCTCTTGATGAACTCCTTGGTACCGTCCAGGGGGTCCACGCACCAAAAGCGATGCCAATTCCTGCGGGTGCTGTAAGGGGTTTCCAGACCCTCCTCCGAGAGGATTGGAATGTCCGGGTAACGGGAGCGCAGGCCCTCCGCGATGATCTTATGGGACCTTCTGTCCGCCAGGGTCAGGGGGGAGCGGTCTTCTTTCCGCTCCACGGTGAAGTCCGTACCGTAAATTTGCAGGATGGCCCTGCCGGCTTCCATTGCCAGTCGAGTCAGAAATTCCAGGTCGATGTGCTCGATTTTCATTTCGTTTTTCATAATTTCAGCCAATGTTCCAGGTGTCCTTTACGGGTTATGAGGATAGGGGCTCCGGGGCTGTGGTGCCTGCGCATTGCAGTGGCCGTAGCAATGCGCATGATCAGAAAAAGCCTACACTCATGGGTTCTTCATGGCAACGGAATTCTCTCGGCGAGGAAATGGTAAAAGACAGGGAAGTCGAGCTAAATTAATGTTTTAAGGTGTTGTTATGTTTACATGAATTATTCTTAAAATCTTGTGTACTTTGTTTCCGTTGTTTGTTATCTAATGACGCTCGAATCCTGATGGACGGGAATGCGATCGAGTCGTTTTTCAGTGCCTCGTCGTGAGGCGATGTGTGATATTTTCCGGCAAACAAGAACCACTTGAACCATCTGGAGAAGCAAAGATGAAAGTCATTAAAAATCATGCGGTGTCCGTGATCCTGGTCATGGTCTTTTCTCTCGTGTCGCTTGCGGTGATACCGGTTGCTCAGGCAACTCAGATAGAAGAAGCCATCATCGGTGTGGTGATCGAGACCGACAAAGGCCTTATCATCGAAGCCGAAGATGGAGACTACTTCGTCACGGGGATGGACCTTTCCGGCGAGGTGGGGAAAATGATCGAAGCCGTCGGAGTCATTTCCGAAACGGAGAAGGGGGATTTCATTAAGGTGAAATCTTTCGAAGAGTTGCAAGAGTAAAGTTCCTTTTGGGGGATACATACCCCCAAAAGGGAATGTTTTCAATGATTCGGCTTGTTTTAGGATATGCGGCCATGTACCACATAGTCCATGAATTTATGGAAATACATCGAACGTACCGTTTGAACCCTGTCTTTTCTAAGGAGAAAGAAGAATGGAAGAAATCATTTGTCAGGGGCAAAATATCGAACCTCCAGGTGGTGACGCACGAACCGCCGAGGAGGACAGCGAGCCTCCAGACCCGGTGGAGCTCGGTTTTTACAATCCCGCCATTTCCTCTATAGCCCCTATAGCCACACCCCTTTCAGCAGGCATCCTATCGGCACCGGATAACACAAAAAACCTGATCAAATCCAGACATTTAGCCACAAAACCCCAGTTCACCGTCAGTCCGGGGGCCGATGCTTTCAGAAGGCGCTTTTTCCCTCAGGCCACCAAACATGACTGGAACGACTGGCACTGGCAGTTGAAGCACAGGATTCAAAGCGGGCGCGAGCTTTCCCGTTTCATCGAACTTTCGGAGCGCGAAAGGGAGGTGTTCGGGAGAAAAAGGCATCTCATGCCCCTGTCCATCACCCCTTATTACGCAAGCCTCCTGGACCCGACGGACGACCGACAACCCCTCCGGCGCTCGGTGGTGCCCCTGGCCGCCGAAAGCCTTTTTTCGGCGGAAGAAGTGGCGGACCCCCTGGGAGAAGACCACGACAGCCCCGTGCCCGGGATCGTCCACCGCTATCCGGACCGAGTCCTGTTCCTGGTCACCTCCTTTTGCTCGACCTATTGCCGCTATTGCACCCGGTCGAGGATGGTCGGCCGGTCCAAAACCTGCCGCTTCGACACGCAAAGATTGAGCGCGGCCATGGACTACATCCGCCGGACCCCTTCCGTGCGGGATGTGCTCCTTTCGGGCGGAGACCCCCTCACCCTTTCCAACGATCGCCTGGAATGGATTCTTTCCCGCTTGCGCGCCATCCCTCACGTGGAAATGATCCGCATTGGAAGCAAGGTGCCCGCAGTGCTGCCCCAGCGCATCACCACGTCTCTTGTGCGCATGCTCAAACGCTACCATCCCCTGTGGATGAGCCTGCACTTCACGCACCCGGCGGAACTGACACCCGAAGCCCTCCATGCCTGCAACCGCCTGGCGGACGGAGGAATTCCCCTGGGGAGCCAGACGGTCCTCCTTTCGGGCATCAACGACGACGTGCGGACCATGAAAGCTCTGTTCCAGGGGCTTTTGAAAATGAGGGTGCGGCCCTATTACCTCTACCAGTGCGATCCCATCCCCGGGTCTTCCCACTTCCGCACGCCCGTGGAAAAGGGGCTCGATATCATCGCGGGCTTGAGAGGTCACACCAGCGGTTATGCCGTGCCCACGTATGTCATCGACGCTCCTGCCGGGGGCGGTAAAATCCCCCTCCTGCCCGAGTACGTGCTGGGGAAGGATGAAACGGGCCTGGTGCTTCGCAATTACGAAGGCAGGCGTTTTTGCTATCCCGACCACGATCACGGATCGAAGGGAATCGAGGCACCGGGGGAGCTGAGACCATGAGCATGCTGGTGGGGATCACCTACGATCTGAAAAGTGACTATCTCACGGCCGGGCTGGAAAACGAAGCCCTTGCCGAACTGGACAGTCCCGAAACCATCGAGGGCATCGAAAAGGCTCTCGGAGAGGAGGGATTCACTCCCCGGCGCATCGGAAACGCACGGGCGCTCCTGGAGCGCCTGTTGTCCGGGGAGCGTTGGGACCTGGTTTTCAACATCGCCGAAGGGCTGAACGGCGTGGCGCGGGAAGCCCAGGTTCCGGCCATCCTGGACTTGTTTCACATCCCGTACACCTTTTCGGACCCCATGGTGCTGGCCCTCACCCTTCACAAGGGAATGACCAAGCACGTCGTCCGGGACATGGGAATCCCCACGGCGGATTTTTCCACGGTCGAGTGCGAAGAAGACCTCGATGGGCTTACGCTCCCCTTCCCCCTTTTCGCCAAGCCCGTTGCCGAAGGCACAGGCAAGGGCATCACGGAGCTTTCCAAAATCGAGGACCCTGGAAGACTCCGGGAGGTTTGCCGGATGCTCTGGAAAAAATACCGCCAGCCCGTTCTCCTGGAAGAATACCTTCCGGGAAGGGAATTCACGGTGGGGGTGCTCGGCACGGGGCGGAAAAGCCGAGTGGTGGGCGTCATGGAGGTGGTGCTGGGCGGAAAAGCCGAACCCGGAGCCTACACCTATGCCAACAAGGCCCACTACGAGGACCGTGTGACGTACCGTCTCGTGGACGATCCCATGGCCGTGAGGGCGGGAGAAACGGCCCTGGCCGCCTGGCGGGGGCTGGGCTGCCGGGATGGAGGGCGAGTGGACATTCGTGCGGACGAAGCAGGGATTCCCCGCTTCATGGAGGTGAATCCCCTGGCGGGTCTCCATCCCGTGGATTCGGACCTGCCCATCCTGTGCTCCAAAGTGGGCATGCCCTACCGGGAACTCATCGGCGCCATCATGCGCTCCGCCCTGGAAAGGAGCGATGCACCAACCCGCGCCGCCTCTCGATCAAAATAGAGGAAG
>CAZRWT010000093.1:0-2268 GCA_964603955.1 uncultured Syntrophobacteraceae bacterium | reverse complement strand
CCGCGTGTTGATCCTGCACAGCATGGTATCCAATGATGGAACGGAAGACGAAAAGGACGTGCTCGTGCAGACTCGCTGGGTCGAGGAAGTTCTCGTGGAGATGGGCTGCACCGTTTTCGCACGACCTTTCCACGCCGCCCTCGAGGGGTTGAGGGACACCATCGAGCTTCATCGCCCGCACTTTGTCTTCAACCTGGTGGAAACCGTGGATGGAAAGGGGCGCCTCATTCACCTGGCCCCAGATATGCTGGAACACCTGGGCGTTGAGTTCTCGGGATGCCCCGCCGACGCCATTCACTGCACTTCCAACAAACTCCTGGCCAAGCAACTGCTCGTGGGAGCGGGCCTTCCCACGCCCCCCTGGGTTGCCTCGATGGACCGGTCACGGGATGCTTCCCGGTGGAAGGGACCGTGGATCGTGAAATCCATCTGGGAGCATGCTTCCATCGGCATGGACGACTCTTCCGTGGTGGAACCGGAGCACGAGGAGGAACTCATGGAAATGCTGCGCCGGCGCTCGACGGTCACGGGAGACAAGTTCTTTGCCGAGGCTTTCATCGCCGGGAGGGAGTTCAATCTTTCGTTGCTGGCCCATGGGGATGGCGTGGAAGTGCTGCCCCCAGCAGAAATGCTCTTCGAAGGATATCCCCACGGGAAATGGAAGATATTGGGCTACGACGCCAAGTGGAATGAGGCTTCCTTCGAAGCGCTTCATACCCGGCGGTCGTTCAGGTTTGCTCCCGACGAAGAACCCCTTCTGAAAAGCATGAGGGAAACGGCCCTCCGTTGTTGGCGCCTGTTTGCCCTGAGAGGGTACGCCAGGGTGGATTTTCGAGTGGACGAAGGGGGGCGGCCCTGGATACTCGAGGTCAACGCCAATCCCTGCCTGTCCCCCGATGCAGGATTCATGGCTGCGGCACGGATGGCGGGCCTGAGCCCCGTGACCGTCATGCAGCGCATCCTCGGCCCCCTCTGGAGGCGAACGCCATGAAGGTGAAGCAGCGGGTTCGATTTCGCTCCCGAGTGCGAGAGGAGGACCTGTCCGAGGTGAGCCGCATGGTCACGTCCTCGGGATTTTTCAGCGCCGATGAGACTTCCATGGCCTTGGACCTTGTGAAGGAAGCCCTCTCCAAAGGCGAGGAAGCGTCGGGCTATCACTTTCTATTTGCGGAAATCAAGGGGATTCCCATGGGGTATGCGTGCTTCGGCCCCATTCCTTGCACCCGGTGCGGCTACGATCTCTACTGGCTGGTCGTTCACCAGGATTACCGGGGGTGCGGCCTGGGCAGGCGGCTGCTGAAAGTCACCGAGCGCCTGGCGTGGTCGAGGGGAGGATGCCGCATTTACGTGGAAACGTCTTCCAGGGAGCAGTACGCGCCCACACGGGCCTTTTACGAAGCATGCGGCTACACCCGTGTCGCGACGCTCCTGGATTTTTACGCTCCGAGAGACGGCAAGGTGATTTATGAGAAGGTGGCGGGCGTCATCAATTGATCCCCAGTACCATGAAGGCCGCCGTGCACAAATCCCCAAGAAAAAGAATTACTCCCAACTTTTCCCGTGATAGCCCCGCCGTTGACCAACGCCGTATAAGCGCAATACCACAATAGCCACCCAAATAGGGATTTGGAGAATACATGCTCGGCCCGAAGATAATCGACCGGGAGGTTGTGGTGGTCGTCCCTTGAGCTTGAAAGCCTCAGCGGCAATTGATATTTCAAAAGCGAAAAGCGAAAGCCGGGGGGGGCAGGCATTATGAGAACAGGTTCGTGAAAGTCCGATCCCTGAATTCCAGCGAAATACCAGAAAACGCCTGGAAACCATATGGGAGGAGCTCAACATGCCGAATACCGTAGAAGTCGCAAGAGAAAAGGGAATCGAGAAAGGTGATTTGGGGGTTGCTCGGGAGATGATTCCGAACCTGCTTTTCCACAGATTCGGAATCGTGGCGCTGTACATTCAAAAAGAGATCGAAAAGACCACGTGAGAAGAAAGGAGTTTCCCCGCCATGCTGCACCTGCCTGTGGGTATCAATACTCTGGACAAGATTCGCTCCGGCGGATTCGTTTATGTGGATAAGACCGAACACGCCTATCGCCTGGCGCACAAGGCCGGCGCCTACTTTCTGTCCCGCCCCCGGCGTTTCGGCAAGAGCCTGTTTGTGGATACGCTCAAGGAACTGTTCGAGGGCAACGAGGAGCTGTTTCGGGGGCTGTACATCCACGACAGGTGGGACTGGAGCACGGTCTATCCGGTGATCAAAATCGA
>CAZRWT010000092.1:0-8808 GCA_964603955.1 uncultured Syntrophobacteraceae bacterium | reverse complement strand
TTTTTCTGTTCGAGCCACGAAGAATAATTGCCTTTCCAGGGAATGCCCTCGCCCCGATCCAGTTCGAGAATCCAGCCCGCCACGTTGTCAAGAAAATAGCGGTCGTGGGTGACGGCGATGACCGTCCCTTCGTAGCGCTGGAGGTGGTGTTCGAGCCAGGAGACCGTTTCCGCGTCCAGGTGGTTGGTGGGTTCGTCCAGGAGCAGGATATCGGGTTTTTGGAGCAGGAGGCGGCACAGGGCCACACGGCGCTTTTCCCCGCCCGAAAGGACCTTGACGGGAGTTTCCCCAGGGGGGCAGCGCAAGGCGTCCATGGCCATGTCGAGGCGCGAATCCAGGTCCCAGGCGTCCATGGCATCGAGCTTTTCCTGCACTTCACTTTGTCGGGCAATGAGCCGGTCCATTTCTTCGTCGGACATGGGTTCGGCGAATTTTTCGTTGATGGTGTTGTACTGGTTCATGAGGTCCACCACCTCGCGGACGCCTTCCTCGACGATTTCCTTCACGGTTTTGGATTCGTCCAGGGTGGGTTCTTGTTCCAGGAAGCCCACGGTGTGGCCAGGGGAGAGGACCGTCTTGCCGTTGAAGTCCTTGTCCACTCCCGCAAGAATGCGCAAGAGGGAACTTTTGCCGGCGCCGTTCAGGCCCAGGACGCCGATTTTTGCCCCGTAAAAATAAGAAAGGGAGATGTCTTTGAGGATAGGCCGCTTTTCGTGGTACTTGCTCACTCTGACCATGGAGTAAATGACTTTGTTGGGTTCGTTGCTCATAGGTTGTCGGTACCTCCTGAAAAATATGGGGGAAAATGGATGAGGGTTCCTCTTTTGGAAAAAAACGAGTTAACGTATAACAGAGATTGAATGCGATGGCAAAGGCGGGAGATAATCGGGTGAAAAGTTGAAGAAGATGGGAGTGGAACCATGGCACTGCAACGTGACAAAAAGTGCTTTCAATATAATGTTGGAGGCATTGTCGGATTCGACCATGCCTTTTATATCGGACATGCAGTTAGCTTTTGTTCGCAAAAGTTAAAATAAAAGAATCGGATTAGGGTTGATTGTTTCTTTGCTCCCGGATGAGTTCTCTTTGCCTTTTGAGGCAATACTGGCTGATTTTGTCCCGGATTTCCTCATCCATATCGCAGAAATGGATGGCCATGTCGTGAATTGTGCCCGAAACGACCGATTTTTTGACCACATGACCGTAAAGGAGCAGCCATAAGGGATACTGGAGTTGCAAGAGGATTCTCACTTCTACCAGCTCACCCAGTTCCAGGGGATGTTCTGTATTTAAGCGAATGCCCGAAGCGCTCAGGGAGAGGGGCAGGGGGGTGGCTTGGGAGAGTTTTTGGGCTTCCGGATGAAAAACATCCAACACGAGATTGAGCTTGCTCTGGATGTCCAGGAGCATTTTCCAGAGTGCGGGCGGGATGGATTCATCAGGAGGAAGTTCCGAATGGGGGCTTTGCCCTATGGATTGGAAGCCGTACAATATTCTCGATTTGACATATTGCATCTCCAGTTCCGCTTTTGATACGAGGATGGGCAGAACATCATCGACACGAAAGAAATTCCTTTGTTTTGCCTGATCGACATCTATTTTTTCTTGTTGTTCCATGGCTCGTTCCTTTCAAGTCATTGTCCTGTGTTTTTTCGATAGGACTGAATTCAACCGCGATGTGTGATGCCCAAAGCCCTATATACAATCTCGATGTATGACGACAAGACTTTTTCTATGAATCGACACCAAGGAGGCCGACAATGCGAGTCATTTTTCACGATGATTTTCTGGATGTCTACACCCACGATCCCGCAGCTTCTCGAGGCAGACTCGAAGCCGTGGTGGATGCCGTTCGGGACCATGTGGAGTTTGAAGAAGCTCTCCCGGCCGGACAGGACGATATCGAGGCCGTGCATACCAAAGCTCACATTGCCGCGGTGGACCGTCAGCGACTTTACAAAATCAGCGCTCTTGCCGCCGGCGCTGCCATCCAGTCCGCCGTCATCGGCATGAATGAGCCCGCTTTCGGGCTCATTCGTCCACCGGGGCACCATGCTTCCGAAGACAGCTGCTGGGGATTTTGCTACTTCAACAATATGGCCGTCGCCATCGAGCACCTCAAAAGGCACGGGCACATCGAAACGGCCTATATTCTTGATTTCGATCTGCATTACGGCGACGGCACCGTGAACATACTCGGCGGCAAAAACTATGTGGCCATCCACAATCCTCAATCCGACGACCGAGAATTTTACCTCAGGGAAGTGGAAGCTCACCTGGCAAAGGCACAGGTGGACGTCATCGGCGTTTCTGCGGGTTTCGACAACCATCGGCTCGATTGGGGCGGAGTTCTCACCACCGATGACTATGAAACCATGGGGCGTATGGTTCGCGAACATGCCCGGCGCATGGGAGCCGGCTGTTTCGGTATTCTCGAAGGGGGGTACAACCACAGTGTGCTGGGCCAAAATGTGCTGGCATTTTTGAGAGGACTTGAGAGCTGATTTATTTTTGTCCTGTTTTTTATGTAGGAGGAGTGCATGACGAAAAAGACAGCCGCTGCGGCTTTGAAACAAATGTTTCCCGATGACCTGAGAACTTACCTCGATGAACACCGGGAAGGCACCTACACCCTCTTGGATGTTCGCCAGCCTGCGGAGTACGAGGATACTCACCTGCCCGGAGCGCAGCTGATTCCTCTGCCTCGCCTCATGAATTCCCTCACGGAAGTCGATCCCCGAAAGCCCACCATCGTTTACTGCGCCGTGGGGGGACGCAGTCAAATGGCGGGGCGACTCCTGTTGCACGAAGGCTATGGAGAAGTGTTCCACCTCATGGGGGGGATCGAAGCCTGGGAAGGTTCCACGGCTTCCGGGCCTGTTGGGTTCCACTTGCAGTTTGTGCGTGGAGATGAAATCCCCGAAGAAGTCGTCAAGCTTGCCTATCGCATGGAAGAAGGGCTCAGGCGCTTCCATGAAGAAGTGAAAGCCGGAACGGAGAATCAGGACCTGGCCCAGGTTCTCACGGAACTCATCAAAGCGGAAGAAAAGCACAAAAACAGACTCCTGGATATGGTACCCACCGAAAAGGGGAAGGAACGGATATTGGCCGAATTGTCCAGGGACTCCCAAAACGATCTCATGGAAGGGGGCATGGGTATTGGGGAGTTCATGGAACGCAACCGACGCTTTTTGACCTCGGTGAAAGGCTATCTCGAGCTGGCCATGATGGTGGAAGCCCAGGCTCTGGACCTCTACCTGCGCATGGCGAGTGCCAGCCGACATGAAGTATCTCAGAACATTCTCTTCGAGATTGGCGAAGAAGAGAAAAAGCATCTGAACATTTTGGGACACTTCATGGAGCGAAAGCTACGTGAAACCGGGCAGCAGGGGTAAAAAACGCCCGGTACCCGAAAAAAGAGAGAGTCCCATGTGCAACTTTCTGATGCTCCCTTTGACAAGCCTCTGATGCATCCTTACAACAACTTTCTTGTTCCCAAGCTGGAGCTTGGGAACAAGAAAGTTGCACATGTCATAGAGAGAGCAACCCCCCATGCGATTGTTCAATACGGCCGGTCCGGTCAACTGTGACGACCATTATTGCCTTGATCCGTTGGATCGGATCGGCCTGACGGAACTCATAGCTCTTGTGGAGCAGAAGAAGTGGCGCCCACGAAGGACACCTCATCATTTTCGACCGCAGACCTCGACGAAGGTGGAGCGATAAAATTTTTTGCAAGCAATACAACCATGGAGGCAAAATCATTACGGTGTGGGGAATGTGAGCAGGCTAGGGGAGCAAATGGCCAAATCATTTGACACTTATCATGAGCTGTCGTAATCAGTCGGAACGATTTGAGGTGTCGGGGGAGTGTCTTTGGGGATGAGGGGGATGCTTTTGAGGGAAGAGGCCGCAATACGGAAATATGAATTGCCGGGTGGGTGGACCGTCCTGGTGGGAAAGACCGATGCGGACAACGATGTTTTGAGCCTCAAAATTGCCCGTCCCAACGACCTCTGGTTTCATGTGCGCGGTATGCCGGGGAGCCATGTCATTCTCGTGAGCCGTGAGGGCGAGCGCCCCGACAGGGAAACCGTAAAAAAGGCCGCCGCCATCGCCGCTCATTACAGCAAGGCTCGTCACGGAGGAGAGGTACCCGTTTCCTGCACGGAAGCACGGTTTGTCACCAAGCCTCGAGGGGCCAAGCACGGCACCGTCCAAATCAGGAAGGAAAGCGTCCTGAAAGTGCGCCCGGACATACCCGACCAGGAAGGTTGAAAGAAACAACACGAACAGATCATGTTTCCACGCAACGTGCAACTTTACTTGTTCCCAAGTCCCAGCTTGGGAACACACTTGCCCGGAAGCTCCAGCTTCCCATTTTAATGCAGGTGGAAGCCGGAGCTTCCACAAAAAAAGCGTTCCCAAGCTCCAAGTTTGGGAACGAAAGGCTTGTTGTAAGGATTGCATCAGAGGCTTGTCAAAGGGAGCATCAGAAAGTTGCACATGGGGTACATTTCTCTCTCCGGCATTGCCGATGATCGAGGGGGCTTTTAGTTCAAAAAATGGAAGGAGGCGCGTGTATTGTGAGTACTGTGAGCACTAAAAAATATTCCGATCCGGTCAGAAAACTGCTGACGCATCCCGAACGGCCTTCCGCCGAGAAGTGGCTCGACTACGGCTCCATGGGGCTGACCCGTGAGCACATCGGCGAACTCATTCGCGTGGCTGTCGATAAAGATCTTCACCTTGCCTTGTCGGATAGCCCCGAGGTGTGGGCTCCTGTTCATGCCTGGCGGGCTCTGGCGCAGATGGGGGCCGTGGAAGCCGTCGAGCCCCTCATCGGCCAGTTCTATAGGATCGACGAAGAAAATGACGATGCGGTGGGCGAAGACATGCCCATCGTTTTTTCCATGCTCGGCCCGGAAGCTATAAGGCCCCTCGAGGCATACCTGCAATCCCCGTCCAACGGCCTTTTTGCGCGAGTATGCGCCGCCCATTGCCTGGAAACCATTGCTTCGAAGTACCCCGAGGTTCGGGATTTGTGTGTGCAGTTGCTGACGGGGCAGCTGCTCTGTTACGACCTGAACGATCCGGAGCTCAATGGCTTCCTGGTGTCCAATCTTGTGACCCTTCAAGCCACAGAAGTCATGGACTCCATTCGGCAGGCTTTTCTTCACGAACGGGTTGATTCCTTTATTGTGGGAGACCTGGAAAGCGTGGAAATACAGCTGGGTTTGAGAACGGAACGTTCCACCCCTCAACCCCAAGTGCCATTCATGCCCAAGGACTTCAGGCAGATTTTATCGCAACTCATGGATCCCGCAATGGATTCCGCACCAGTGAAGGCGGGAAGGAACGATCCCTGTCCCTGCGGAAGTGGAAAAAAATACAAGCGTTGCTGCCTTTCATAAACGACGGAGCCTGACTTGATGAACACGAACGAATCCAATAATGCCGGCATTCCATCTCATTTCATACGCAACATCATCGTGGAAGACCTCGAGGCAGGGAAAAACGAGGGCCGCGTCATCACGCGCTTTCCACCGGAACCCAACGGCTACCTGCACATCGGCCACGCCAAGTCCATCTGCCTCAATTTCGGCCTGGCCCTCGAATTCGGTGGCCATTGCCACATGCGCTTCGACGATACCAATCCCGCCAAGGAAGATATCGAATACATCGAATCCATCCAGGAAGACGTGAAGTGGCTGGGGTTCGACTGGAACGAACACCTTTATTACGCATCCAATTATTTCGACCGACTCTACGATTATGCCGTGCAGCTCATCTGCGTGGGCAAGGCCTATGTGGACAGCCTCACGGCCGAAGAGATTCGCCGTTATCGGGGAACCCTCACGGAACCGGGCAAGGACAGCCCCTATCGTAATCGCTCCGTGGACGAGAACCTCGACCTGTTTCAGCGCATGCGCCGGGGAGAATTCGAAGACGGCGAACATGTGCTGCGAGCCAAGATCGATATGGCCTCCCCCAACATGAACATGCGGGACCCCACGCTTTATCGCATTCGCAAGGTGCCTCACCACAGGACCGGCGACAAGTGGGTCATCTATCCTCTGTATGACTACACCCATTGCCTTTCGGACGCCATCGAGGGGATCACTCATTCCATCTGCACCCTGGAGTTCGAAGACCACCGGCCTCTCTACGACTGGGTTTTGGATGTGCTCGAAACTCCCTGCCACCCGCAACAGATCGAGTTTGCACGGCTCAATCTGACCCACACGGTCATGAGCAAGCGCAAGCTTTTGAAGCTGGTCGAGCAAAAGGTGGTGTCCGGATGGGACGATCCGCGCATGCCGACCATTTCCGGCTTACGCCGTCGGGGCTATACGCCCGAATCCATCCGGAACTTTTGCGACAAGATCGGCGTGGCCAAGCGCAACAGCGTGGTCGAGATCGCCCTGCTCGAGTACTGCCTGCGGGAAGATCTTAATCGCCGGGCTCCACGTTACATGGGCGTGTTGAGACCCCTCAAGGTGGTGATCATCAACTATCCGGATGGGCAGACGGAGGATCTGGAAGCCGTCAACAACCCCGAAGATACGTCCATGGGAACGCGGAAGGTGCCTTTTTCCCGCGAGATTTACATCGAACGGGATGATTTCATGGAAAATCCTCCCAAGAAGTTCTATCGCCTGTCTCCCGGGAGAGAAGTGCGGCTGCGTTACGCCTACTTCATCACCTGCGTGGATGTGATTAAGGACGAAAAAACCGGGGAAATCATCGAACTGCACTGCACCTACGATCCGGCCACCAGGGGGGGAGATTCCCCAGACGGGCGCAAAGTAAAAGCCACTCTCCACTGGGTGTCCGCAGAACATGCGGTGAATGCCGAGGTGCGCCTGTACGATCATCTTTTCAACCGACCCGACCCCGAAGACGAGAGTACCGGGGGGGACTTCACGGCCAACTTGAATCCCAATTCTCTGGAAGTGCTCACGGATTGCAAGCTCGAACCCGGCCTTGCGGATGCTCCCAAGGGGAGCTTTTACCAGTTCGAACGACTGGGCTATTTTTGCCCCGACAGCAAGGATTCCACACGGGAGCACCCGGTTTTTAATCGTACGGTGACCCTCAGGGACACCTGGGCCAAATTGCAGAAAGCGGGGAAGGCTCAGTGACGTCCGGGTGGTTTAAAACGCCCTGACTTGCATCCTCTTACTATTCCCAAGCTCCGCGGTTTTGGAACGAAAATATCTCGACGGCGGCGGAATGCAGCATGGAAATTTTGGAAGTGAACGATCATAACAAGGAAGTCTATCTGAACCTCATTCAAGGCTATGAAGCCGAATTTTCTTCCATAACGAAAAAAAAGCCCGATGCGAAAGGGTTATTTGCCCTGGACACGCATATCGGCGGAAGCACCAGGGGCTTCATCCTGTATGAAAACGGTATTCCTGCCGGGATTGCCGCTATACAGGTCGATCCCGGAGGTTCCCGCGAGGTTTGTGAGTTCTACGTCGTACCCTGCTACAGGGGACGTTCGTTGGGGAAACGATTTGCCTGGTATTTGTGGAAGCTTTATCCGGGGAACTGGCAGGTGAAGCAGATCGAAGGGGCCGATCATGCAAGCGTTTTCTGGCGAAAGGCCATTGAAGAATTCACCTTAAATCGCTTTGAGGAAGATCTTTATGAAGATGCATACTGGGGAAAGGTAACCCGGCAAAAATTTGTGTCTCCCTTGTGCCCGGACAGTTGATCCAACAGTTCCACAGCCTGGTATTGCCATGAAGATTTGAATGAATCGAAGAGTTGAGCAATGATCATAAACGGCACTTTTCCTTATCGAAGAAGGCGTCTGTACATCGCCCTTTACCTCTTCTATTTAGCGTGTGTGGCACTTTTCCTTTTTGTAAGCTTTCAGATGGAAAAGCGACACCTCATGGAAAGTGTAGATACCCAATTGTTGATCGTTGCCCAAAGTCTCAAGCACATGCTTGCCGAGGATTTTCATGACCGAGCCGTAGAAGAAGATTCCATTTCTTTCGCGGAAGAGATGGTTAATCGCTGGAAAATAAACCGTTTTGCGCAAGAAACCGGTTTTATTTACATTTACACCCTGGTGGAAAAGGATGGGAAATTCTATTTTTCCGCACCCACCGTTACCGATGAGGAAGCAGAAGAAAGAAAATCCTGGTATTTTTATCCTTACGATGATGTTCCCCCCGAGTTTTGCGAAGCCATCGAGAGGCAGGAAACTCGTTTTGTCTCTTATCGGGATCAATGGGGATATTTTCGTTCCGTGGCCCATCCCGAGATCAGTCCCGGAGGGCATGTCTATCTGGCCTGTGCCGACTTGAAAATAGACGATTTCCAGCGATTGCTCTGGCAAAACAGCCTCTTCAATTTTACTACCGGATTTCTTTTTCTCCTGATGAGTGTTCCCTTTGTGCTTCTTTATCGAAGAGACAACCGCTACCTGAAGGTTCTGAACTGTGAACTTAGCCGTCGTGGCACCGAACTTGAGGGGATGGTGGAAGAGCGAACACTGGATCTCAGGCAGGCGCTTCAAGATCGTATTCGAGCCGAAAAAGAATTCAGGCAGCTCTTCAACGACGCAGTGGTGGGGATTTTCCGCATGGATGCCACAGGCAGGCTGGTGCTGGCCAATCCCAGGCTGGCCAAGCTTTTGGGTTATGCAAGCCCACAGGAGTTGCTCACGGATACGGACTTCGACGAGTCCATTTTTTTGTGCTTCGGAATGGGAGATCTTCCCTCCAAGGGATTAAAGAGCAACGGACTTTGCTACAAAGAGATGGAAGTCCGGAAAAAAAATGGAGAAAA
>CAZRWT010000091.1:0-8884 GCA_964603955.1 uncultured Syntrophobacteraceae bacterium | reverse complement strand
CGGGCAAGTGTGTTCCCAAGCCGGAGCTTGGGAACAAGAAAGTTGCACATCGCGTAATAATGGTAATTCGACGCGGACATGAAATCGTGGACCGAGGGAAGGATCGTGGCGCGCCTGGGAAAAAGACGGACGCCGCTCGATTCGTTTCTCGCTCGGAAAGGAAGACGGAACCATGTACCTACTCAAAAGAAAAGGAAGAATCCCTGGTCTGACCCCTCCTCGCCTCCCCAAGGGACATGTTCGAAGTACGCCGGGGGAAAGGGAAAAAGCCGGGGATGCTCTGAAAGTGATCATTTACGAGTCCGAACTGGAAAAGATGGCTCAATTTGCCTCTCTGTACGAAAACATCGAAACGGGAGGCGATTTCTTCGGGTTCTGGACCCACAGCGGGGCTCCCGTCGTGCAACTCGCCCTTGGACCGGGAGCCAAATGCCGACGCACCTCGACGAGCTTTTTCCAGGACGTGGGCTATTTGAAACGGGTCCACGCCCACCTGTATGCAAGGCATGGGTTGCAAAACATCGGCGAGTGGCATTCACACCACAAGCTGGGATTGGACAGACCGAGCCGGGGAGACGAGGCCACCCTGAGAAAGGGCTTGCACTCCCATGGATTGGACAAATTCATGCTCATGATCGCCACCCTGGCGAAGGAAGAACGCTGCGTTTATCAAAACTACTTCATAACGACACCCGACGGCGACGGGTCGATGCCCCTGCACGTCAAGGTGCTCAGAGGAGTGAGCCCCATACGGCTCATGGAGGAAAAAGAGGGGAATATTTTCGAGGGAAGCGAGCTTCCCCGGCAGAGCATCGCGCCGTGGAAATGGAAAACGGGACCCCACTCGAAAATGCTCGAAACCGGGGAAACACCGTCGTACTGGTTCCAAGATCCGGAATTCCACAAGAGGCTCAAGAGCATAAAAGACGATTTCACCCTGCCCACCAGGATGGAATTGACACAAAGGCAGGAAATTCTCTTCATCATTGACGAAAAGGACACCCTGACCCTACCCGGCAAGGCACCGGAAACCCTCTGCACTTTTTCCCTGGGACGCAATGGAGAACGGGTGCTGGTGAATCTTGCAGACGTTTCATACGAAAAATACCTGGAATTGAAGGGAAGCTGTAAGGCTGTGGAACGGGAAGGGCAAAGGAGATCCAAAGGCTTCCTTGCAGTTTTGTAGGTGGTCATGACGGTTTTCTGGAACAGTAAGGTGAACACGAAACAAGAAAGGGTATCCATGTTCAAAAGTATCATCGCAAACAGGGTCAAGTCCGAACCGGCATCGTGTGGATCTGTGAAAGATGGAATCGCTAAATATATGAATTACAAAAATATTTCAGATGTTGATATTGCAAAACAGCGTATCGTTTCCGATTTGGAAGATTTGAACATTTATGAACCTACCATGGATCATTTCAAGAAATGTGATCCTGGCGGATTGAAGCAATACTTTAATATTTAACCCTGTTTATACGCCATGTGCAACTTTCTTGTTCCCAAGCTGGAGCTTGGGAACACACTTGCCCGGGAAGCTCCAGCTTCCCGCCTCAGAGCTTTTTGTGGCCGGGTGGAAGCCGGAGCTTCCACGATAAAGGCGTTCCCAAGCTGGAGCTTGGGAACGAGAAGAAAAAAAATTGCACATGGCGTATGTTTATCAGCTCATCCATGCCATTCCTTACGAGGAGATCACCATGGCAAACAGATCCCATCCGGAAGCGTTCCTTTTCACCCACGAACTCGATGCGCTGGATTTGAACACGGTCCGCCAGGGCAGGGGCTATGCGGCATTCCTGGACGGCGAAGAGCCGGCCACCATTCACTTGCGCCCGGGGCGGACCATCCCCAATGGCTATTCGTCGGCGTATTTCCTTCCCCTTACCTGGAAAGTGGGTGACATTCCCGAGGATGTTCCGGGAGCCTTTCCGGAACACATCGATGGTGACGCTGACGGTGTCGTGCTTCTTATCGAGGGCGGTTCGGGCAGTCGGCGTGTCGCCTGTGTCGTCATGAAAGGTTCGCGAAGGATCGAGGCCGAGGTCAAACTGGTGGAAACGGGGGCGCACGCTTTCACGAGGAACAAGGCCATCCTGGAAAGCGGCATTTTGGGCCACAAGGTTGCTTTGTGCATCGGGCTGGGCAGTGGTGGGGCTCCGGTCGTCAACGACCTGGCACGGTCGGGAGTCGGCAGGTTCATTTTGTGGGACAATGATCGGGTGGAGGCTCACAATGTGGGACGCCACATCTGTGGAATCGAGTCCATAGGGCGGCTCAAGACGCATGTGCTTCGAGACCACATCGCGTCGATCAATCCCCTGGCAAATGTGGTAACCGTAGAAGAAGATGTCATGGATCATTGGGAACTGGGTGGAAAGCTCTACGATGCGGTGGCCGCAGCGGATATCGTCATCGCCGCAACCGACAACAATCCCTCGCGATTCGCCATCAACGAGGCTGCCTGGAATCTGCGCAAACCGGTTCTGTTCGGCAGGGCGTACACGAGAGCCTGCGGTGGGGATGTCATTCAGGTGATTCCCGAGGAGGACACTCCCTGTTATGCCTGCCAGGTGGATGCACGGGTCGTGGAAGAGGAAGTGTCTTCAAAACGTGATGCCGATGCCGTTGCCTACGCGGACAGGCCGGTCCCCATCGAGCCGGGGCTGCATGTGGACATCGCTCCCATCTCCAACATGATTTCTCGACTCGCCCTGGCCCGCCTGTCCATGGGGACCGGCTCGACCCTCGATTCGCTTGCCCGGGAACTGGACGCCTCCTTCTACCTGTGGGGCAACAGGAGGGAACACGACTTTGCCCGGTGGGAACCCATGAGAAGAGGCTTCAGCAGCTTTTCCATCTTGCGCTGGTACGGAATCACGGTTCATAAAGACGAGAACTGCTCTGTTTGCGGGAAGCAAGCCCATGGAACGGCAAGCTCCATGTGACACTCCGCTCTCACTGAAGTGATGCGGCTTCTAAGTCGGTCGAGTCGAGCCCTGTCCCATGAGAGTTTTTGTTCGAATCTCCTTTCCCCGGCTCGATAGAGCTTTCTTTCGAAGGGAGTTTTTTATAATATGCCTCGGTGAACGCAAGCCACGTCATACACTGTATCCATGGGGAGGCACAATCCATGCTGACGGAACGCGAGAGGCTCTACTGCTCGGAAATCGCTCACCGGATACAACGGGTGCGCGATTTTCTCAACGCCAACCACCTCACGGAACCACCCCATCCCGCCCACTGGCATGCCTTCCTCTCGGAACTTCGACACATTCAGGGCAATATTCATAATGCCGGCAGTTTCATCGCGACCCTTTTGGCCAAGCAATACCTTTGTTCTCGCTTTCCTGTGGATTTCGACGCGGCGGAAAAAGCACAGGGGGCGATGGGCATGGACATCGATGTTCAGACGGAGGACGGACAGCGGATCGTTGGTGAAATCAAGACAACGGTGCCCTATCTGGCAACGGATTTCGGGGCTCAACAGGTCGCGAGCCTCAAAAAGGACTTTGTAAAACTCTCGGCTTCAAATGCGGCCCACAAGTTTTTGTTCGTGACGGATTCGCATGCTTTTTCCGTTCTCCGGAAAGACAAATATATGCATCAGACGCCCGGCGTTTGCATCGTACAACTGATCACCGGAGAAGAGTATGATCCGGCGACTCGATCAGTGATCCGGCGCCCACGCGACGACGCCTTTGCCTGAACCCTCGAGGCCATGAAGAGTGAGCCTTTGCGGTTGATGCGGTTGAGAAGGCCATGCCTCGAACCGTATGAAAACGGCAGACGGAGGAATTCATTGCCGTTTGGGAGTGCCCGGTGGCTGCTCGGCGGCTTTCGGCGCTCCCGTCGGTCCCTCCGTATGGAGCGGGGCGAAGAGGGATGAGTCCGGAAAAAGGTCCCTGGAGAAGTCGTTGTTCAAAGAGATGCCGGGTCCCGTGAGGAGGGGATTTTGTTCGTACTGGTTTGCTTCGATGTGAGCGATGATCGGGATCGCTACCGGGTGGTCAAGGTGCTCAAGGGCTTCGGAGAACGGGTGCAGAAGTCCGTCTTCGAGTGCTCCAAGCTCACGGAATCCCAGTTTTTGCGCATGAAAGGACAGCTCGATGACCTCATCGACCATACCACCGATACGGTGCGCTACTACCCGTTGTGCGAAAGATGCCTGGACAAGGTGGAATGGTCGGGTACGGGGGAAAGTCCCGTGGAAGGGGCGTTCAGGGTTGTTTAGGCAGGGCGGCAAGAAGGGGAGAGTGCAAGGAAGTGAGAGGGGCATGAAGTCTCCCGTGGGATTCAACCGGTATCTTTGTTTTTGGAAATAGTCTGACGAAGCATCCAGGAGGGGTCGGCCCGCATGTCCATACAAGCATTAAAATTCGCCACGTATGAAGATCTTTATGCAATTCCGGAAAACATGATCGGAGAAATCATCTCCGGCCGGCTCGTCGTTACGCCCCGACCATCGAGACGGCATATTTTGGCGGCTTCCGCTTTGGGGGGTGAGTTGATGCCCCGTTTCCAATTCAGAGGAGGAGACGGTCCCGGTGGTTGGGTTATCCTCGTAGAGCCGGAAGTGGGGTTCGGTGAGGATATCCTGGTTCCCGATCTTGCGGGGTGGAAGATCGAGCGGTACCCGGAAGACGAGCCTCATAACTGGATTTCCGTTTCACCGGATTGGGTTTGTGAGATACTCTCCCCAAGGACTGAAACCCGTGATCGAGATCAAAAAATGACGGTCTATGCCCGGCATGGTGTGCCCCATGTCTGGTTGATCAATCCGATCATCGCAACATTGGAGGCCTATAAACTTTCCCCTGGAGGTTGGCTTCGCGTCGCCATTTTCAGCGGGAACAGCGTCGTGCGGGTGGAGCCTTTCCAGGAAACCGAAATCAACCTGGGCAACCTCTGGAGCCCCGGCGGGCTTCCTTGATTATCTGTTGGTTGCGGTTCGGATGCAATGTGAACAAGGAGTTCCGGAATGCCCAAACGGATTTTATATGCCGAAGCCAATTACGAGGCCATTGTTCGTGAAAATGGCTATTTTATAGACAAAACCCCTTACATTGCCCCGTTGGAAGCGGTGAAAAATCCCGTTTTTCTGCGCCCACGTCGCTTCGGTAAGTCCCTGCTGTGTCGCATGATCGAATGTTATTACAACATCAGGCAGCGCCATGAATTCGACGAACTATTCGGACACACCTGGATCGGACGGCATCCCACTCCCCTGCGCAATTCCTGTTTTGTGCTGCACCTGGATTTTTCCACGGTGGAAAACGGTGATCTGGATGGAATCAAAAGCAGCTTCGATCATGTCTGCAACCTTCGCCTCAATACCCTGCTTCATCTCAACGAAGCATGGTTTAAAAACCAGGTGAGCATCGACGCGGGCAAAAGCGCGTCCGCCAATTTGCAACGTGTTCTGGATTGCATTGTGCAACAAAAATTGCCGCCCCTCTATGTCATCATCGACGAATACGACAATTTCGCCAACCAACTCATCACGGGGCACCAGGATCACCTGTACCGTAAACTCACCGAAAACGAAGGTTTTTTGAAAACCTTCTTCAAAACCCTCAAGGAAGGCCGCAAAGGCGGGGCCATTCAGAACATCTTCATCACCGGCGTGCTGCCCATGACCATCGATGAACTTGCTTCGGCATACAATATCGGCACCTTCATCACCCTGGACCCCGAATTCGAGAACATGCTCGGGTTCACACAGGCCGAAGTGGACGCCCTCCTGGACGACATCTATCGGGATCATGCCATGGACCCCGCCACCCGCCATGAAACCGGAACCTTGATCAAAAACCATTACAACGGCTACCGTTTCGTGCGCCCCGACGGGGAAGCTCTCTACAACGCCACGATCCTGATGTACTTTTTGAGCTGGTTCACCCGTCATGGCCGGTACCCGGAATACCTGACGGACCTGAACCTGAAAACGGACTTGCAATGGATTCGGCGAATCACCGGCTCCAGCCCGGAGCAGACCCGTGAGCTGGTCGATCAACTGACCTTGCACAACTGCATCGATTTCGACAAATCCTTCCTGATGACCAAATTCAACATGCACCAGTTCTTCGAAAAGGGATTCTTTCCCATCACCTTTTTTTACCTGGGACTGTTGACCCGTCGGGACAGCTTCACCCTGCGCCTGCCCAATTTGAACATGCGCACCATTTTCGTGGAATACTTCAACGAACTGCACCACATCGACGTTTCCACCCGCTACACGCCCATGATGCGCCGGTTTGTCCAAGACCTGGATTTGCATGCCCTGTTCGCGGGTTACTGGACATATTACATCTCCCAACTCCCTGAATCCATCTTCCAGCAGGTCAACGAAAATTTCTATCGCACCACGTTTTTCGAACTGTGCAGCCGTTACCTGTCTCAGTGGTTCACCTGGAACGTGGAGCGGTCCTATCCCCGGGGCCGCTCGGATTTGGAATTCGTGGGCAAATACCACGAGTGCTTCGCCGGTGTACGCATGGTGATCGAGTTCAAGTACTACTCCAATGCCCAATTCAAAAAGCTGAAGACACCCCTGGCAAATTTTCAACTCCGGCCCGAAGACACCGAACAGATCTCCGGATACGTGGAAGGACTCAGGCGGGAATATCCACGGGCGAAGATCAGTCGGTACATGATTTATTGCGTGGGAAACAAGGGGTTCAGAGTGTTTGAACTGCAAGACGGTGAGCGATGACCCTGATCATGGTCCTGAATCTCGGATCAACACATTGTTTTCCTCTCTCAACCCGACTTGTATTCTCATAATCCTGTTTTTTCCTAAAATTATTGCGAAAAATGGAGGTTTGCTTCATGCACGTTTCAGCATCCACTTTGATCTGTACCGTCGGCACCAGCCTTTTTTACCCCAACCTGAAAAACCTCGGCAGTGCGGAGGATTACCTGGCCCGATCGAGCGATGCCGACCGGCAGGCTCTCGGACGCCTCGGGCTTCTCGATAACCCCCGGGAACTGGCCGGCATCCTCACCGACATCAAAGCCGCTCTCGACCAGGGAGACTTCCCACGCCTGGGGCGCTGCCTGGCTCGCCTGCCTGCCGATCTGCGCCTGCTGGGAGCCGAAATCAACTCCACGGACGCCATGTTGCGCAAGAAGTTCATCGAAAATCCTCACCGACTGGTCCTCCTGGTTTCGGACACTCCCGACGGGCAGGCCATCGGCACGATCCTGACCAGTTACTTCACCGATCCCGCGTGTGAAATCCCCTTTGACGATTGCCGGTCCATCACCGTCGAGGGCTTGCAGGACCAAAAACCCCTGGTGTTTCAGCGCGAAGGACTGACCAACCTGGTGCGACTCATGGGCGAACAGGCGCGCAAGTGGAGCAGCCGGGCCATGGCCGTCAATGCCACCGGGGGATACAAGGCTCAAATCGCCCTGGCGGTGGCCTTCGGCCAGGCGACTCAGTGCCCCGTGTATTACAAGCACGAACGCTTCGACCAGATCATTCGCTTTCCCAAAATTCCGTTCACCATGGACCTGTCCCTGGTGGAACGTCACCTCAAGGTCTGGGCGGACCTGGCCGAACCCGGCGCCGTGTTTGATGTACGGGCCATGGATAGGATGCTCGATGGTTCCCCGGAACTGCGCGAAGCCATCGTTCCCATGCTCGACAGCATCTCCGAAGACGAAACCACCTTCTATTCCATTTCCGCCCTGGGCATGGTTTACTGGGAAGCCTTCCTGGCTCGAACCCCCAATGCAGCCCTGCCGCCCCCGAAGACGACTCAGCGCCAGGGCTGCCGCTTTCGAGACGATCATTATCCCATCGGCTTCAAAGATTACGTGCAGAAGATTTTCGACCGGCACCCCACCCTCATCAGCTCCTGCCACTCCATGGACTACAGCGGGCAGGCGGCCATCCGGCACGGTCATTTCTACGTGAAAGGCACCGACATCGTCGGGGAATACGTGGACCGCAATCGTTTCGGAGCACGCTTTCGCATCCAAACACCGGCATCCAACGCCCTCGAACGGCAAGGGGCGGTGGATCGTCTCCGGGAGGCGGTTTTATGTGCCCATGCCGAAAAATGTTAAAAACTTCTGCTTGGCTGCTTAACAGTCTTCGACCAGGATGCCGGGGTGGAAGCAGGAGCTTCCGAGCAAGTGTGTTCCCAAGCCGGAGCTTGGGAACAAGAAAGTTGTACATCGCGTAAGAAAGTTTCAAAGAAAGTTTCACATGGCGCATTAAAAACTCGAAAGAAGGAGTCCATGCATGCCTCACGACAACGCCCCTCCAACCCATTGTCTTTCGTCCTCCATCGAGTCCCCCGGCCATTGCCGGCCGGTGCTCTATGTGTGCCTTCTGTCCAATTTCACCGTGGCCACTGCCCAGGCCGTCAAACACATTCGCCCCGAACACGTGATCGCCGTATCGAGCGAATGGGTGAAGAACAGCGGCCATGAAGAACGCTTTGCAAAGCTCGTGAGGGAATGGGGAATCCCCATCACGGTCATGGGCAGCGATGAGGAAAACCCTTTCCCGGCGGAGCGCCTGGACCAGAGCCGGGAGTGGATGAAAAAACACCTGCCTCCCGTGATGCAAAAGCTCATGAGGCCCGGCCTGCGCTGCATGGCCAACCTCACGGGATCGACCAAGGCCGCCGTCATCGCCCTCGATGGTGTGGCCAAATGGGACGAGCGCCACTACACGGCTGAAGGCCGGCGCAATCAAATCAACGTGGTGGGACATCCGTCCCTGGAACCCCTGTTCCAGCTGCCCTGCCTCGATCTTTTGGAAGAAGCGCGGCTTCTCAACGATGTGGTGAGCGTCGTGGAAAATCAGTGGAAGGCGCTGGATGCCGGCAAGCTTTTTTCGGCAGCCGAACGCATCCACGCCGATTACCGG
>CAZRWT010000090.1:0-8983 GCA_964603955.1 uncultured Syntrophobacteraceae bacterium | reverse complement strand
GAGAAGTTCGATTTTTTCATGTAGGTTTTTATCCGCAGATTGCGCAGATTTTTTTTGTCTATTTTCGTGTGCCTGGACGGCACTGTGTTGCCCGGCATCAAGGAGACTTTCATGCCATCCAAGAAAACCCTCTGGTACAAGGACGCCATCATCTACGAATTGCACGTCAAGGCTTTCTACGACAGCAATGGTGACGGCATCGGAGATTTCAAGGGGCTCATTCAAAAACTGGATTACTTGCAAGACCTGGGCGTCAACGCCGTGTGGCTTCTGCCGTTCTACCCGTCGCCCCTCAAGGACGACGGATACGACATATCCGATTATCGAGGCATCCATTCCATCTACGGCAACCTCAAGGACTTCAAGCTGTTCATCAAGGAGGCTCACCGGCGGGGCATTCGAGTCATCACGGAACTGGTGGTCAATCACACTTCGGATCAGCACCCCTGGTTCCAGGAGGCGCGCCGGGCCAAACCCGGTTCGGCCCGGCGGGATTTTTACGTCTGGAGCGATACGGACGCCAAATACCCGGAAACGCGCATCATTTTCACGGATACGGAAAGTTCCAACTGGACCTGGGACCCCGTGGCGGGAGCCTATTACTGGCACCGTTTTTTTTCCCACCAACCGGACCTCAACCACAACAACCCCAAGGTGGTGCAGGCCATCCTCAAAGTGCTGGCTTTCTGGCTCAAGCTGGGCGTGGACGGCCTTCGCCTGGACGCCGTGCCCTACCTGTGCGTGCGGGAAGGCACCAACAACGAGAACCTTCCCGAAACCCACGAGGTGATCCGAAAAATCCGCAAGTACGTGGACGACCACTTCCAGGATCGGATGCTCCTGGCCGAAGCCAACCAGTGGCCCGAAGACGTGGTCGAATACTTCGGGAAGGGGGACGAGTGCCACATGGCCTATCAGTTCCCCGTGATGCCCAGGCTCTACATGGCCCTGCGCCGCGAGGACCGGACCCCCATCGTGGAAATCCTCAAGCGCACTCCGCCCATTCCCGAAGACTGCCAGTGGGCCCTGTTCCTGAGAAACCACGATGAACTCACCCTCGAGATGGTGACCGACGAGGAGCGGGATTACATGTACAAGGAATACGCTCAGGACCCGCGCATGCGCGTCAACGTGGGCATACGACGCAGGCTGGGGCCTCTCGTGGAAAACAGCCTCCGCCGCCGGGAACTCCTGCACAGCCTCCTGTTTTCCTTTCCGGGAACCCCCATCATCTACTACGGCGACGAAATCGGCATGGGAGACAACATCTATCTCGGGGACCGGGACGGAGTGCGCACGCCCATGCAGTGGTCCGCCGACCGCAACGCGGGTTTTTCCAAGGCGGATGCGGCCAAACTCTACCTCCCCGTGATTTCCGATCCGGTCTACGGCTACCAGGGAGTGAACGTGGAAGCTCAGCAGCGCCACCTCACTTCCTTTTACCATTTCATGCGTCGCATGATCGCCCTGCGCAAGCAACACAAGGCTTTCGGACGGGGCACCATCGAATTTCTCGAACCGGAAAATCAAAAGGTGCTCGCGTACCTGCGATGCTACAAGGAAGAAGTGATCCTGGCCGTGGCCAACCTGTCCCGGTTCGTCCAGCCCGTGGAACTGGACCTGTCCGCCTACCGGGGCTGGACCCCCGTCGAGATGCTGGGCCGCGTCGAATTTCCCTCCATCGGGGAATGGCCTTACTTCATCACTTTGGGACCCCACGCTTTTTACTGGTTTCGGCTGGAACCCCAGGCCGAACCCATGGCCGTGGGGGAAGGGGCGTATGCGGAAGAAGTTCCCATTCCGGCCCTATCTCTGGAACGAAAATCCACGAACCTTCTCGATACGCACGAAAAATATCGGCTGGAAAGCGACATCATTCCCACCTACCTGGGCAAGCAGCGTTTTTTCCGGGGGAAGGGCAGGGGGCTGGTGGGCTGTCGCATCCTGGATTGGGCGAAGATGGGAAGCGGCTTTCAGTTGAGTTTTGTCCAGGCGAACTATTCCGACGGGGGGAGGGAAGTCTATGTGCTTCCCCTCAAGATTGCCTGGGGACAGGAAGCGTCCAGGATCGTCGAGAACGTGCCCGAAAGCGTGCTCATGTTCACCAAGGCACCTCGGGATAAAGGGGCTCTCTACGATGCCCTGGTGGACAAAACCGCCTGCCACGACCTGCTCATGGCTCTCCATGACGAAAGGTATTATTCAACTTTTCAAAATGGGCGGGTGTCCGCATTCTGCACCAGGGAGTTCGCGGAAGAGGATGTAGGAGCCGGAAAGTTCGCAGGATTTCGACGCCTTTGCGCCGAACAGAGCAACACTTCCCTGGTGATCAATGACGCGCTCATCCTCAAGGTTTTCAGGAAGCTCGAGGAGGGCATCAATCCCGACATGGAAATATCACTGGCTCTCACGGAACATACCACTTTTGCCAACCTTCCCAAGGTTGCGGGCTACATCGTCTACGATCCCCCGGAAGGCGCCCGTTCCACCGTGGCTCTGCTCCAGAAATTCATTCCCAACGAGGGGGACGGATGGGCGCACGGGCAAAGGAGCCTCCGTGAGTACTTTTCCCGGGTGGAAAAGCTGGAAGGCGGGGCGAAGGCTCCCCTGGGCGGGGCGAAAGGTCTTTTTGCCCGCATGGATGAAGCGACGCCGGAGGTCATGGAACACCTTGCGGGTGATTACCTGGAATCTGTGGGCAAGCTGGCCCGGCGCACGGGCGAGTTTCACCTGGCCCTGGCTTCCATGAAAAAGATGCGGGATTTCGCTCCCGAAAAAATCTCCTCGGAATACCTGGAAAACCTTTCGGACAGCTTTGCCGGGCAGGCGCGTCGCACCCTGGACCTGGTCCACGGGGGCATGGACGGTTTTACGGAAAAAGTTCGAGACCGGGCGCACCAGCTCCTCGAACGCTCCGCCTCCCTCATGGGAGTTTTCCAGTCCCTGCCGGAATTTTCCGTCGAAGCCGTGAGGACCCGCATCCACGGAGACTTTCACCTGGGGCAGGTCTTGAAGACTGCGGACGATTTCTTTTTCCTGGATTTCGAAGGGGAACCCATGAAGTCCTTGCAGGAACGCCGGGAAAAGCATTCGCCCCTCAAGGACATCGCCGGCATGCTCCGTTCCTTCGATTATGCCGCCCACACGGCTCTTTTCAGCGTGACGGGCACCAGCGAAGAAGATTTTCTGCGCCTGAAGCCCTGGGCTCGATCCTGGGAACAGTGGGTTTCCAAGACATTTTTGAAAGGCTACCTGGAAAGCATGGGGGCAACTCCCGGCATTCCAAAGGACTCGAGGCACCTGGAAATGCTCCTGGATGCCTTCATCCTGGACAAGGCCTTTTACGAACTCGAATACGAAATCAACAACCGCCCCGCCTGGGTACCCATCCCCTTGCAGGGAATTTTGAGCTTTATGGAGTGAGAAAGGGAGGAGCTTATGACCGTTGCGGAATGTATTCAGGGGCATAAAGAAGGATTGGCGGAAAAGGGATTGCGTCCAATTCGAATGTGGGTCCCCGATACCGGGCGTCCGGGTTTTGCCGAGGAGTGCCGCCGACAAAGTCGCCTTCTTGCCGGTGATCCGCAGGAAAAGGAAACTCTTGATTGGATTGAATCCGTATCAGACTTCAAGGGGTGGGCATGAGGCGAGGAGACATCGTTCCTGTCGTCTTACCCGGAGCTTATGGCAAACCTCGGCCGGCGCTTGTGATACAATCAAATCTTTTTGATGAGCACCCATCCGTGACCGTGGTGCCCATTACCAGCGAAATTCGCGATCTGCCCTTGGTTCGGTTGCGAGTCTATCCTTCATTCGAGAATGGGCTTAAAAATCCCTCTGATCTTATGGTGGACAAGATTCACACGGTTCCCAGAGAAAAACTGGGGGTTCCGTTTGGGCACATTGAAAACGATTACATGATCGAATTGGAGAGGCTTATTGTGGTGTTTTTGGGGATTGCCTGAACCAAACCATTTCCTTGCTTCTGCTATTCGGAGAGTACAAAAAGGCGGAGAAACCATTACTTTTTGATCAAAGCCTACAACCGTTTTCCAAGCGGGAAACAAAAAATAAATTGAAGGATTTTCATCACAAAACAGGTTTGAAAACACCTGGAAAGGCATTCCTGATATGACTGAGAAAACGACGATGAATGAAGAACGGGTTGAGACGGAACAAGCATCTGTAAACGAACAAGCGGTTGTGAGCGAAGAGACCGCTGCTGCTGAAGAGGTCACTGCCGTTGATTCCACTGCAAGCGAGGAAACCAGCGCAAGCGTGGAGACTACCGGCACCGATGAACCCTCGATTTTTCTCACGGACTACGACCTCTACTTGTGGATGGAGGGTACCCACTACCGGTCTTGGGAAAAAATGGGGGCTCATCCCGCTGAATGGAAAGGCGAGAAGGGGACGCGGTTTGCCGTCTGGGCTCCCAATGCCCGTCGGGTTTCCGTCGTGGGGGATTTCAACGGATGGGACGAAGGGGCCAATCCCCTTTACAGCTGTGGAGATTCGGGAATATGGGAGGGTTTCATTGCCGGTGTGAACCATGGAGACCTTTACAAGTACGCCATCGAATCTCAGCACAACGGCTACAAGGTCCAGAAGGCCGATCCCTTCGGGTTCGCCTGTGAAATACGGCCTCAAACGGCTTCCGTGGTTTGGGACCTGTCAGGTCATGCCTGGGAGGATGACCGTTGGATGGCCGAACGCAAACAGAAAAGCGCCCTCGATGCCCCCATTTCCATCTACGAAGTGCATCTGGGTTCCTGGATGCGCGACGAAGACAACGGGTGGCTCACCTACAGGGAACTGGCGCCCAAACTGGCCGAATATGTTTCACGGATGGGCTTCACCCATGTGGAACTGCTTCCCGTGACAGAACATCCCTTCGACGGCTCGTGGGGGTACCAGACGGTGGGGTATTACGCTCCCACCAGCCGTTTCGGAACGCCCCGGGATTTCATGTTTTTCGTGGACACGCTCCACCAACACGGCATAGGGGTCATCCTCGATTGGGTTCCGGCCCACTTTCCCACGGACGAACACGGCCTGGCCTACTTCGACGGCACGCACCTCTACGAGCACGCCGACCCCAGGCAACGGGAGCACCAGGATTGGGGCACGTACATCTTCAATTACGGTCGAGTGGAAGTGACCAATTTTCTCCTTTCCAACGCCCTGTTCTGGCTGGAAAAGTATCACATCGACGGTCTGCGCGTGGATGCCGTGGCTTCCATGCTCTACCTGGATTATTCCCGGCAGGATGGGGAGTGGATTCCCAATTCTTACGGCGGTCGGGAAAACCTCGAGGCCATCGAATTCCTCAAGCGTTTCAACGCGCTGGTTTACCAGGAATTTCCCGATGTCATGACCATGGCGGAAGAGTCCACCTCGTGGCCCATGGTTTCCCGTCCCACCTACCTGGGGGGATTGGGCTTCGGTTACAAGTGGAACATGGGCTGGATGCACGACACGCTGCTCTACATGGCCAAGGACCCCATCCACCGCCGATACCATCACAACAACCTGACCTTCAGCCTGCTCTACGCTTTCCATGAAAACTTCGTGCTTCCCTTTTCCCACGATGAAGTGGTCCACGGCAAGGGGTCCATGATCGCCCGGATGTCCGGCGATTTGTGGCAAAAATTCGCCAACCTGCGCCTGCTGTACGGTTACATGTTCATGCACCCCGGCAAGAAACTGCTGTTCATGGGATGTGAAATCGGGCAGTGGTCCGAATGGTATCACGAGGTGAGTATCGATTGGCCTCTGCTGGAATATGAAACCCACGAGGGCCTTCAGCGTTGGGTGCGGGACCTCAATACGTTCCTGCGCGGCGAGCCTTCCCTGTACGAAAAGGATTTCGATCCGTCCGGTTTCCAGTGGATCGACTGCAACGACACGGAACAGAGCACTCTCATTTTCATGAGGCGCGCCGCTAATCACGAGGACCTGACCGTTTGCGCCTTCAATTTCACGCCCGTTCCCCGGCACAATTACCGGGTCGGAGTGCCGTCGAGCGGCTACTGGAAGGAAGTGTTGAACAGCGACGCCCCTCTCTACGGCGGCAGCGGCCAGGGGAACATGGGAGGGGTGGAAAGCGTTCCCGTGGCGGCTCACGGCCACTTCCAGTCCATCAACATCACCCTGCCGCCCCTGGGAATGGTGGCGTTTAAAATCGGTCGGGAAGAACCGACGGACACCATCTCCGATACAACCTCTACAATCTCAAACGAGTGAATTGCAGGTCCCGGTGTAATCTGTTTTTTGCTGGGACCATCAAAACGGAACTCTCATGAGATAGGCTCATGAAGAGTTCCGCAAGACTCTCAGTTCCTGCCGCATACATGAACAAAGCTGATCATGGTCTAGGAATGGAAAAATATTGGATACGAAGCAGCCCCGATGATCCAGATGATTGTGTATCTGTGGGGGCGGGCCTGTGCAGTGACGGTTTTCAGAGTACCTCTCATTGTTGTTATGCCCATGGTTGGGTTTATTTCAAAGAGCCTGCCCGCCTTTGTTACTGCCTCGACGATGCGACCCTCGAAGAAGAATGGGAGAGAAGGTCGGCATCAAAACTTCAAAAATGACGAAACAGTCGCTTTCTTCCATGGTTTTTATCATTTTCCGCCAAAGAAAATTCCTGCCGATCTGCCGGATTGGTGGGAAGAATGCACCAACCGGGATATCCACCTGCATTCTTGATAGTGTTTGATATTTGCGCCATTTTATGGCAATGGGGATGGGCTTTTTTCTGGGAGTTCACGGCCATGGCGGTTCTTTTGGGAAAGGAATGTTTTTGCTGAATGAGAGAGCTTAAAAAGATCAATGTTTTTCTGGTGTTTTTTGTTGCCGCTTTGGGTTGGGCTTCGCTTTGTGGTGCTCAAGACAAAAAGTCCATGGTCATCATGGGGTGGGTGGAAATGGCCAGATTGTCATCGGATGGACCTTACATCAAAGCCAAGCTGGATACGGGAGCCTTGACTTCATCCCTGCATGCCGGGAATATCGTATTTTTCAAAAAGAGGGGTCAAAGAATGGTTCGCTTCACTTTGGATGTGAAGTGTGCCAGATCCGGCGAGAGGACTGAAATCACTCTGGAAAAACCGTTGGAAAGGAAAGTGCGCATCCGTCGGCATGAAAGCGAAGCCATGCGTAGGCCGGTGGTGACCCTTGATTTTTGCCTGGGCGGAAAAATCTACTCGACGCAATTTTCCCTGACCAATAGATCAAATTTTAATTATCCCATGCTTTTAGGTAGAAGGTTTCTCAAAAATCGTATTCTGGTTGATTCCGGTCACACCTTTCTCCGGTCCCAGGTGTGTCCCGAACGATAGCCGATACTTGACAACCATTGGAGATGAAATTGATTCGCAACAATCGTGGGGCAATCATCACTGCTATCCTGCTTACCTTTCTTGCCGGCGTTCTCTTTTTCTACAAAACTTACTATCTTGGGCTTCCCTTGACTTCCGATGAGGAGGTTGATTTATGGAATGTCGAGGCAAGAATTACCTTTGATCCAATGACGGGGCCGGCTCAGGTGAAAGCCGCCATTCCTCTCAATCCGGCAGGCTTTGAGATCATGGGGGAAGATTTTATTTCCGGGAGCTATGGGCTGAGTATCCAATCCGAAAAGCTGAACCGATATGCCCATTGGACGCTACGCCGGGCTCGAGGTTCCCAGACTCTGTATTACAGGGTTCAGCTCAGAAAAACCGATAGAGATAGAATGTTCCAAGAAAGCAGCATTCCCGTGCCTCCTAAAGTTCCCGATTACGGTGAGATGGAAAAGGCTGCCGCCATGGCGATCCTCGAGGAAGCCAGGAGATCTTCGGCGGATGTGGCGACTTTTGTCCAGCAATTTCTCAATCGATTCAACGACCCCAATCCGTCTGAAAATTACAGGTTTTTTTTGAGGCAGGCATCTACATCCATGAATAGAATTCATATTCAAATGCATATACTTGCCGGAGCCAGAGTGCCGTCAAGAGTGATCCAGGGACTGATGCTCGTGGACGGAAAAAGGTCCCTGGAAGTCATTCCTCTACTCCAGGTTCACAATGGAAAACAGTGGCTGACCTTCAACCCCGATAGCAGTGAACAGGGGCTGCCCGAAAATTATCTGGTTTGGACTGTCGGGCAGGATCCTCTTGTGGCCGGTCAGTGGATCAAGAATCTGAACATCGGTTTTTCGTCATCCATTGTCTCCAAAAACATGCTCCAGTTGACGGAAGAACTTCCTCTGGTAAACAGTTCCAGGCTACTCGCTTATTCTTTTTTGAACCTGCCCCTGCATACTCAAAATCTTTATAAAATCCTGATGCTCATCCCCCTTGGGGCGCTGCTGGTAGTTTTTGCCCGTAATGTGCTTGGTATTCCCACTTTCGGTACCTTCATGCCCATTCTCATCGCTCTCGCATTTAGAGAAACCAATCTGGTGGTGGGTATCGTGCTTTTTGTGGTGATCGTGACCATGGGGCTCGTCTTGCGATCCGTGTTGGACAGAATGCACCTGCTCCTGGTTCCGAGGCTTGCGGCCGTCCTCATACTGGTGATAATGTCCATGGCGGCCATCAGCATAATTTCTCACAAGTTGGGAATTTCCAGTGGACTTTCGGCGGCCATGTTTCCCATGGTCATCCTGGCCATGACCATCGAAAGGATGTCCGTAATCTGGGAGGAAAGCGGTCCGTGGGATGCCGTCGGCCAGGGGATGGGAAGCCTCGCGGTGGCGGTCGTGGCTTTTGCTATATTCAAAAGCGATTTGTTGCAGCACCTGTTTTTTGTCTTTCCCGAACTTTTATTGATTGTTTTGGGGCTTTGTATCCTCCTGGGAAGATACACGGGGTATAGAGCTTCCGAACTCATTCGTTTCAGGACGGCTTAGAAAAAATTTGGAGGTTTCTCATTCCCCCGCAGAAGCTTTTTCTCGTTCCCAAGCTCCAGTTATCCTCTCGTTCCCAAGCTCCAG
>CAZRWT010000089.1:0-9196 GCA_964603955.1 uncultured Syntrophobacteraceae bacterium | reverse complement strand
GGTTAATGGGACGATTCCGTCCATATAATATCTTGTTCCCGGCGGCTTCGCCGCCGGGAATCGCGGCGCTCACTTCGTTCGGCCTTGTCCCGTCGCCTTGCGCCGGAACAAGGCGCTTCACCAGACGGCCCGGTCGTCAAGCTTACAGCTTGCCGCCCGCTCCGCTGATGTGCGCCGCGATTATGTCGCTGTATCAGACTTGGAAGGATTTGATATGTCTGAACTTGAAATATTCTCGGACTTTAATTGCATTTGGTGCTATTTTGATAAACCATCAATCAAAAAGCTCGAAAAAGAATATGATATAAATATTCGTTGGCGAGCATTCCCCTTAAACCCTGATATCCCAGCAGATGGGATGCCAATTGAGGAACTTTTCGGAAACAATTTTCCGTTGATGACCGATAAAATGCATCAATTGGAGAACATAGCGTCTTCTCTGGGTCTCCCATTAGCAAAACGTACAACAATTTCAAACAGTCGTCTTTCACAAGAGCTTGCTAAATGGGCAGAAACTAAAAGTAGATTGAAAGAATTTCAAGATGCAATCTATAAGGCATATTTTTCAGACGGTTTAAACATTGCAGATCAATCTGTGCTTTTAAAAGTATCTGAAACATGTGGTCTTCCGAAAGATGAAGCCTTGGAAATAATTGAAACACGAGCTTTTAGCCAAGCAGTGGATGTAGATTGGGATCAATCTGAAGAATTGGGAATAATGGTGGCCCCGACGTACCTAATGAATGAAGCTAAATTATCTGGATCACAAACATATGAAAAACTTGAAGAATTAATGATAGCCAATAACATTCCAAAAAAATCCATGACAACGAATAAGGATAGATCGTGTGAGTTTATGAACCACGATCTTATCCGGTAGTTGAACAAGCCCGTGTTGCAGGCCGTGTTCAAGCTGGTTTTGATGATGCCCTTCTATAAGAAAATATCTTTTTGCGGGATGAACTTTTCAGAGTTCCGTGCGGCATGGGAAATTTGCAACAAGGGCATTTGAAAGACGGTCTGGGCCTTTGCTCCGTGTTCCGTGTCCGGACATGCAAAACAAGCTGGACCAACAAAAGCAACTTTTTGGCATTGCTGTGGAGAAATCCGTAATCCCTGACCCTGCGAAAGCCTCCGGGCAGGACATGCCGGATCACAAGATACAGAAACTCTTCTCCTTTCAGCGTTCGGTAGCATGTGTTGCCCGTTTTGCTTTCGGTATAGCGGAATGTCACGTATCCATTTCGGCTGGGAAGGATATTTCTTTCGCTGACGACTCCTCGGTATAGATACCGGGAAAGATATTGGATGGCCGTGATTCCTTTTCCGACGCGAGTACAGTTTACGACCTACTCCGGTGAGATTCCAGCCGGTATGTTCGGATCGGCTCTTTTGAGAGCGTCGAGAAAGCGGGCGCGGAACACCTTTGCCGGGGATTTGGAGTGAGAGAGGTATTTGCCCTTTTTCTTCTTCCACTGCCGTTTTCGTTTATCGATACCGCCTGCGGGCACCACCACATGCAGATGAGGGTGATAATCGAGCTTGCGGGTATGAGTGTGTAGCACCATGGCCATGCCGATATCCGCCTCGATATGTCTTGGGTTCATGCCAAAATCTTTCAGGGTATCGGAAACGCAGGAAAAGAAGAGGGCATACATCGTTTTCTGGTGCCTGTAGGCCAGGGCTCTGAGTTCACAGGGCAGAGTGAATGTTACCATGAAGTAAGAGACGGGCAGCAATTTGTCCTGTTGACGGTCGATCCAGCGGCTCGCTTCGTAGTTCCGGCATTGAGGGCAATTAATGTCGGCTATTTTCATGATCACACCTGGCTCATGGTATGCTCCTTTCTGCAAGGGGATCAGGTTGCATATGATGAAAGTATACATGATTATTGTGTGTAAAGAAAGTATGCATGATTTTTAGATATTTCCCGCTGTAAAGCGGCTTCGTTCATCAAGCTGTTCAAGAAGGAGGCAGTTATGGCGGGGCGGTTATGGATATTTCTCAACTATCCACAAAAGACCTGCTGAAAAAACTGAGGCTACTCACCAAAGAGGGACTGAGCAATGCAGCTTTGGTGTTGTTCGGGAAAGACCCAGGCGAGTTTTATCCGAATCTGTTTGTGAAGATCGGGCGCTTTGGCAAAAGCGTGGTTGATATGCGCTTTCAGGAAGTTTGTGAGGCCTCAGAGCCGGTTGGGATGATGCTACCTTCTAAAAGTTTTGAACGCCTGACGCAAGATGCGATTGCCCTGAGTTGACGGCAGGGGGAGGCACGTCCTCGGTCCATGAATCGAAGTATCCACGTGAGGGGGGATGAGATTGGCGCTTCACGAACGCGCGGCGGCCTGCGGATGAATGTGCCACCGCATGAAAGGCCGCATTAAAGTTTTCCGCAAAACCATGAGGAGGAGGTTCACCCGAACTTGTGCCGGATTCCGTATCCTCCCTTGGGAAAGCGCCACTCGATGTTGAAGTGGGGGCAGCCGATGCGGCAGGAACCGCATTCCAGGCAGCCTTCATACCCCACGCTGATGCGTCCCTTTTCGAGCTTGTAGACGTTGGCGGGGCAGATGTAGAGACAAGGCTGCTCCTCGCATCGTTCCATGCACACCCGGTCATCCTTCAAAACCAGGTGGGGCTCCTCCTCCACTCGAAAACGGTCCAGAAAGAGCTTGTCTTCCACCTTCACGGTCATCGGACACCCCTCCATCCGTCCCAGACGAGCCTGGCCAGCTTTTTCAGCGGCATCTCCTCGCGGAACTTCCTCCAGATTTTTCTCTGCTTGTCCTTCTTGGGGACACCGTTCACCGTGAGCATCTCCCGGGCGGCCATGCATTTCAACCGGGGCAGGCTGGAAAAGAGCTCCTCGTGGGAATCCAGAAAGGACGGAAACCGCCGATACTTCTTGAGGTCCTTCACCACGTAGGACTCTCGCAGACGGTCCACGTACCCCTGCAGGCCCTTCCTGCTCACGTCCCCCCTGTCCAGGGCATCATGCACGGCAAGCGCCGCCAGGCGCCCCGAAGTCATGGCCAGGTTCGACCCCTCCCGATGGAGGGCGTTGAACATCATGGCCGAGTCCCCCGCAATGAGATACCCGTCCCCACACAGGTCGGGCATGGTGTCGTAGCCCCCTTCCGCCAGCCAGTGAGCAAGGTATTCCCTGGGTTTGCCATCCTTGATGAGGGGGGCCACCATGGGGTGTTTCTTGAATTCTTCGAGCATCTCGTAAGGTTTGACCCGCCTTTTGGCAAAAGTGGCGAGGTTGGCCCCAATGCCCAGGGAAATGGAGGAGCGGTTGGTGTAAAGGAAGGCCACCCCGTTCATGCCCCAGGTGGTCTCCCCGAGAATCTCCGTCGTGACGCCATGGTCGGGTTCCACATTGAACCGTGCATCGATGGTTTCTTCAGGCAGGTCGATGAGCTCTTTCACCGCCAGGGCCACGTGCTCGGGCCTGGGCTCGGGCCGAAAACCCGTTTTGCGTGCCAGGGGAGAATTGATGCCGTCAGCCAGCAGAACCACCCGGGCCGTCAGGTCCCCATCGGGCCTGTCCGTACGCACCCCGCAAACCCTTCCAGCCCCATCCCGCAGCAAATCGGTCACCACCGTGGCACACACCACCAGGGCCCCCTTCACCCGGGCCTGGTCGGCAAACCAGCGATCGAATTTCGCCCTTCCCACGGTGAAGACATTGTGGCGCAGCTCCTCGGAAAAAGCCCGATCCCGATACGCCAGGTTGTACCCGGCCTCCCTGGAGAGATACCAGATGCGGGATTCGACGATGTTCCGCTCCACGGGACACTTTTTCTCTAAGAAATCCGGAATGATCTGCGCCAGGTCATGCCCGTACAGAACGCCTCCGAACATATTTTTGGCACCGGGATATTCCCCCCGTTCGAGCACGATGGTCTTCACCCCTTTTTCAGCCAAGACACATGCCGCCGAGATTCCCGCAGGTCCCGCCCCCACAATGGCCACATCGAACGATTCTGTCATGCCCCCATCCTTTGCCTCAGTTGATCGATGAGCTCGGGAATCACCCGGGCGTAATCTCCCACGATGCCCACATCCGCCACTTTGAAAATTGGAGCGTTGGGATCGGGATTGATGGCGACGATCTTTTCAGCACCCTGAATGGCAACCAGGTGCTGAACGGCCCCGCTGACACCCACGGCGATGTAGAGCTTGGGAGCCACCGTTTTGCCCGTCTGCCCCACCTGCCGTTCATAGGGCATGAGGCCGGCCTCCACCACGGGCCTGGAGCAGGCAAGGGTCCCTCCCACCAACTCCGCCAGTTCCTGCAGGAGATGGAAGGCGTCGGGGTCGCATGCCCCCCTCCCCGCCACCACCAGGGCCGCGGATTTGGCAATGTCCATGCCGCCTTCGGGAGTGTCACGGAGAAACTCCACCAGCTCGGGCAGGTCCATGGGAGGGGGCACCCATTCATGATGCACCGCCTTCCCTTCACGGCCCGGCATCCTTTCCGGGAGCTTCATGACCATGGGCCTCACGGTGCTCATCTGGGGACGCCGGTGCTCGCAGTAGATGGTCGCCATGATGTTCCCCCCGAAGGTGGGGCGAGTCATGAGGAGGAGCCTGGCCTGTTCGTCGATGGCAAGGCCCGTGCAATCGGCGGTCAACCCCGTCTTGAGGTGTGTGGCCACGACGCCCGCAATATCCCGTCCCAGGTGGGTGGCGCCCACCAGGAGGATTTCCGGTTTGACCGCCTCGCAGAGGTGAGTGAGGGCATGGCCGTAAGGGGCGGAAAGATAGTGGCCCAGGAGGGGGTGCTCGATCACGTGGACCTCGTCACACCCGTGGGCGAAGGCCTCCCCGGCAATCTCCCGGACTCCGTTTCCCAGGAGAAACCCCATGACCCTGGTTGAAAGACGGTCCGCCAGTTCCCGCGCCTTTCCGGCCAGTTCCCAGGAAACCTGTGCCCCTCTGCCGTCGAGCACCTCGATGAAAACGGCCACCCCTTCGTATCCGGGAACCCCCACCGGCGGCATGCCGCGCTCTTCCCGTGACAGCTTTTTCTTCTTTCGTTTTTCGAATTGCACCGCGTCCACCGGGCAGCTTTCCTGGCACTTGCCGCAGCCGATGCACAGTCCCGGATCGACGTGGGCCACCCCTGCCGCAGAGAGCTCGATGGCGCCCACGGGGCATTCGCCGATGCAGATCTGGCAGGCGATGCACTTGTCCGAAAGGATTTCAGCGACTTCGATCCCCTTGGAGTTCCTGGCCATGGCAATCTAAGACTCCCATTTGTTGAGCAGTTTCGACAAGAAACCCTTCTCGTCCATGAGCGTGTCCAAGGCAAGGGAGACCGCCTGTGGAATCCCCTCCCGGGACACATCGAAGCATGGCCCTCCCTCACGCGCCGGAGGCGAAGTGATGGCCCTCACCCAAGTGGGAGAGCCTTTGATCCCCAGTTCGCCGGGCAAGGCCTCCAGCGCCGCCGCATCCCACACTTCCACATCCCGCCGCAGGGAGGCTATGAGCAGAGGCAGGGGGGCCCTTCTGGGTACGGCCAGCTCCAGTTCCGCCGTGAGCAGGGCGGGAAGGGACCCTCGAAGGACTTCTCTCCCCCCTTCGCATTTGCGCGTGATCTGGATCCGGCGGTTCTCGGCATCGACCCAGTCCACACTCAGCACGTAGGTGAATTGGGTATAGCCCAGGCGGGTGGCAACTCCCGGGCCCGTCTGGGCCGTGTCCCCGTCGATGGCCTGCTTCCCGCAAAAAACAAGGTCAATGGGGCGCTCCCGGGACAACTTCTCCATGGCTTTGCTCAAGGTGTAGCTCGTCGCCAGAGTGTCGGCACCGGCAAAGGCCCGGTCGGAAAGGAGCACCACCCGATCCGCTCCCATGGAGAGGGCCTCCCTCAAACAGACCTCCGCCTGGGGAGGCCCCATGCTCAACACGGTCACCTCCCCCCCGTAGCGCTCTTTGAGTGAGACGGCCTCCTCCAGGGCAACGATGTCGTAAGGATTGGAAATGGACTCCACTCCCGCTCTCACCAAGGTGTTGGTGTCGGGATCTATCCTCACCTCAGCGGTGTCCGGAACCTGTTTGATACAACAGACAATGTGCATGCTTCTTCAGTCCTCCCCTGTGGAAATTCCGTCCCGACAGGTTGAAAGACGGTTTTCCAGGACGGTGGATCGATTCATGCCTCCCCGGCGTTCCCGGCGGCTGGACGATTCTCTTTTCACAAACGCCCGGCCATTCACTCCTGGAAGACTGCTTTGATGCGCAGCATTTTCAGTTTCTTGCAGGCCCTCCACCTCTTCTCGCCATCCACGATGCGAAAGGCGCCGTGGGAAAACCAGAGCACTATGGGCTCCCGCTGCCCCTCGACGCGTATGCTGCGGCAAAGCTCGTCAAGATCTTCCCGGGTACACACCATGCGTGCGTTGGGCGCGATGCTCGTGAGTTTCATATGCACAATTTCCTGGACCATGGCTACTCCTTCCCTTCGACCTTTTCCACCGCAGCCTCCTCCCCTTCCCTGCCGGGAGGCCTGACCCGGTAGATACAATCCGCATACTCCCGAAAATGATGAAGATCGTGGTGACTGATCACCAGGATATGAAACCCCAGTCGACGAGCAATGGTGTAGACGATGGCCATCAGCCGCGATACCAGATCGGGTTTGAGCCGGCAGTTCTGCTCATCGAGAATCAAAAACTTCCGATGCTCCTTTTCGTCGAGCTGGGAAAGGGCGATGAGCCTCAGGCCGACGGAGAGAATGTTGGGTTCCGACTCTACCTGATCAACGGGCAGCGAATCGAGCACCTCATCAGTTGGCATCAAGTGGCGACAGACAAGGAACTTGCCCGAGATCTGGAGACCATTAAAAATGCCGGACTCATCCCGGAAGACAAGGTACGCCTTTGCATCATAGGGGACGGGGCAAAGTGGATATGGAATCGGACCAAAGAGATATTTCCCAGCGCAAAGGAGGTTCTCGATTGCTACCACTGCTCGCAACACCTCCATGCCGCCGCCCACGCAAAGTATGGAAAAGGCACCCGGCAGGCTCAGGAGTGGGTGGAGGCCACCCTTGCCCACCTCTTCCACAACGGGATCACCCGTGTCATCGCCGGACTCAAGTCCATGGTTGCCAAGTCCTCCCAGACTCCCCGAGAAATCACCGATCTCATTGCCTACCTGACCAGCAACAAACACCGGGTGGACTATGGAAAAGCGAAACGGGAAGGCTACCATATTGGTAGCGGTGCCATTGAAAGTGCCGACAAATTCGTTGGCAACGCTCGGCTCAAAAGATCCGGAGCATGGTGGTACCCTGTTCATGAGCCGTAAAAATCATCAAATGCACCCACCTGATCGTATATCACCTCATTTGGTGCCCGAGGCGACGCAAGCCCGTACTCACGGGGCAAATAGCTCAAGATTGTGAGAACCTTATCCGTTCCAAACGTGTCGAACACGGTTGGAATATTTTGGAACTTGCAGTTCAACCCGATCATATCCACCTCTTTGTACGGGTTTGGCCTAGAGAGTCTTTTCTAATTATTATTCTTGCTCTTCACAGTAACCTGGGCATGCTGCATTCTATAAGCATCATTATCTTTCATTTTAAGCTCGGACTCAATGGATGCCAATCGCTTTTCCAGCTTTGCGCTCCTGGTATCGTCCCCGGCGGCCTGCCTAATTTCCTGTTGAATTTGCTGTTTCTCTTTTTGAATCTTCCGAATCTCGGCATCAACTCTGTCGGTATTTATAGTCGTTAACATCTCATCACCCTCGTCAGATGGAGGCTTGTCCGACTCTTTTTTATCTTCCTCATCTTGGTTCGCCAGGGGAGCATCCTCAACGTTTTCATCATGGGGCGCCTCTGCAGCCTTCTCCCCTTCCTCCGGAACGTCGTCCTGTTTAGCGTCAATACCACTATCGGCGGCATTCACAGCTTTCTCCCGCTGGTTAAAAAGGATTGTGGTATTTCCCTCACTGTCTTGTCCCAGGCGATAAATCCCGGCGGAATCTGTTGCGCCGCATTCTTTACTTTTGACAAATTGATCGCATTGAATCGGGCTTGGTTTCGTCCCTTCCTTTGGTTCAGAGGTATTTACCCCCCCTTGCCGCGTCAGCTTCTGAACAAGCTTATCGATGTTATCTATCTGTTTTTGCAGATTATCCTTTCTGTTCTGTCCTGCCCCACCGCTATTATTACTCTGTTGGATGCGCTGCAGTTGACCCACAATACTTTCCTTCAACTGCTCAAGCCGCTGTACTGCTGCGGCTGAATTATTTTTTGATTCCTCGGAATTTGACCGTTCATATACTGTGTGCTGTACAATTTCACCTAATCTCAATTCAATACCTCCTCTGGTTATTGTCTTATCTTTGATTTTAGACAGCGCTAAGGAAATATCAAGCCGTATCGGCTGAAATATCAGTCAAATGGCGTGGAATGACCAGCAGAACATTCAAGCGAAATCATGTTTCCCCTGCTTGGGTAGCAACCGCACCATCATATTTTTCCGCTACGGTTTCGATGTTAGATAACCCAAGGCCGGAGCCTTTTTTGTAACACTGCTCAGATAAACAGCTATTTTCAATCTCAAGCAGAAACAAGTCACCTTTTAGTTTTCCCAAAATACTGATATACCGGTTTCCATTCCGGATTTGTCCGCACGCCTTAACCGCATTATTCGATCTTGAGATAATGCTCTATGGCTTTTCCGCTTTGAACTGCGTTGAAAACATCGTGGCGAGTGATACCCCTTTCCATCATACGAGCCAGTGCGTGCTGTCGCCAGATCACACACTTGTCTTTAAAAGCCTTTTGAATTTTGTACAGCATGATTTCGGATTATCCTATGTGTTGAGTAACACGCCTTCCCCTTACTCCACCACCAGTTCGAAGCTCTCCGAATGACTGTTGAATTCGGGGGCGTACATGCACTGGATGGACGCCATGCCGCTCTGGTAGGTGCCCCGGCGCTGCACGCGCACGTCGTATTCGAACACATACGTTCCCTTGGGCGGGTAGTCAATGAAGAAATGGGCGGCGGTGTCGCGGGTGGATTCGTAGTAGGCCAGACCGTCCTGCCATTGGTAGCGGCTCAGGACGTTCACCGGTTCGGTGCCGGAACCCCGCTGGTCCTTCAAGTGAACGAACTCCATGTCCCGGTCCACGCGCAGTTCGATCCGGGTCACCAGCTCGTCGC
>CAZRWT010000088.1:5444-9208 GCA_964603955.1 uncultured Syntrophobacteraceae bacterium | reverse complement strand
CGCCATGAGTTGCCTCATCGGGTCACGCGGGAAATTTTCAACAGTCGGGAGATGCGGTCGATGACGATGGTCAAGGCGATGATCATGAGGAGGTAGGTACCGGCCCGTTCAAAGCGGAACCACTCAAAGTTGAACGTGAAATAGAAACCGAGCCCGCCGGCCCCCACGATGCCCATCACCACGGCCGAGCGCACATTGCTTTCAAACTGAAAAAAACTGTAGGTCATCCAGTCGCGCCAGGAAATAGGGGTGGCCACATAAGCAAAACAGGACAATCGCGAACCGCTGAAACCCTGTTCAAAGCGCCGATAGGGAATGTTGTCCACCGTCTCCCCAAATACCCGGACCAGCACCCCCGTGGTGTGCAGGGCCAGGGCGATCGTGCCGGCGATGAGACCCGGTCCGAAAAAGGCGATGAACAAGAAAGCCCACATCACCTCGGGGACTCCGCGGCAGATGAGTCCCGAAGTCCGCGAAAGGACCATTTGGGCAAAGCGTGCCGCTCTCAGCCAGGCACGCTGGGATTCACCGGTGAATCGGCTGCTTTCCAGCATGAATGCCAGGGAATGGGAATAGGTCAGGAGAATCGCAGCCAGCATGCCCGCCAGGGTCCCGACGATTCCCATGGCCAGAGGCACCGTGCTGGATTGGATCACCCGCCACACAAACCACTTGGACAACTCCTCGTTCCAGGCTCGCCAAGCCGCGGCACGCCAAAAACTCAATGGACCATAATTGGAAAAGAGGTCTACCGTCTTGCCTGCAGCCACGGCTTGCGCCACCTTTTCCGGTTCGCCCAGGCCAAGGGCGATGAGATCCAGTTCCGGCTTGAGAAGTCGTTCAAAAAACTTCAAATTCTTCCAGGATTCTCCGGACAACAGTTTGACCGCAGGTTCGAGGTAGTTTCGGGGCTGCTGTCCAGGGGGCGCATTGTTTCCCCAGGCCATGAAATAGAGGGACCACATCACAACGGCCAGAACGAAGGCCGCTCCCACGTAGCCCCGAGCCAGGCTTCTGAAGGGGCTCCGACTTTTGTGGGCGCGGGGATGATTGGGATCGGTGCGCAATTGACGCCGGATGAAGTTGGAGGCGAGATCGGCGGTGAGGGTGAGAGCCAGCGTGAACAGGATGAGGGTGCTGACCTTGCCCCAGGCGCCAAATTGAATCTGGTACCAAATGTCGGCACCCAAACCGCCTCCGCCCACCACTCCGATCACCGCTGCATTCCGGATGGCACACTCTGCGCGCATCAGGGTGAAGCTCTGAACTCCGCGGGCTGCCAGAGGTCGAATGCCGTACAGAAACACCGCCAGGCGACCGGCCCCAAGGACCCGCACCTGCTCGTATTCCCGCTCGGACACGTTGTCCCACAACTCACTGTAAACTTTGGCCAGGATGCCCGTGATGTTCAGGGTGAGGGCCAGCGCACCGGTCAGGGGGCCAAGTCCGAGCACCGCCACCAGGATGATCGCCCAGACGAAATCGGGAACCGCTCGCAGGATATCCTGGAGAAGACGGCACAGGGAACAAAAGAGAATGGCGGGTCTGGGAAGGGGGAGTTTTCGCCAAAGGCGGTTCTCTCGCTCCTCTCCGGCTACTACCGCCCGAGAAGAGCCCATGGCCAGCAAGAAAGCGAAAACGACGGCCAGGAAAGTGCCCAGAGTGGCCGTGGAGAGGGTCTGGAGGGTGAGGGCCCAGCCGTGCCGCAGGAACTCAAGACTGAAATCGGGTGAGGCAAAGGCCCCGGCCCAGGCCCACATCCGCTGGAAAGCGAGGGCCCGCCGATCGCTCTGGGTCAGGGAACTGAAGTCCCACTCAGCGGCCAGAAAAGCCGCAACCACCAGCAGCGAGATGATGATGAAAGCGGCAAAATGGCTCCACGGCCTTTTTCTCGCATATGCCTCGGACGTCTGATTCAGCGGTTGATCCTGCATGTCTCCCAGACCGACAAGGGTCGATGCGGTGCCGGGTTATTCCTGGGCAAGGGTGACATCATCCAGGTGCATGGCCCGATATTCCGTTCCATAGAGATCCCGCAGCAGATCTCGGGTGATGCTGGAGGGATGCCCTTCCCAGAACAGACGCCCCTCCCGGAGAGCGATGACGCGCTCGAAAAATCCCTGAAGAAGTTCGAGAGTATGAAGGTTGACCAGCAGCGTGCTTCCCAAACGGCCGGCAAGCTGGGAGAGGAGTTCGACGATTTCCCGGCCCAGGCGGATGTCGAGTTGGCTGACCGGCTCATCGGCCAGCATCACGTTGGGTTTTTGAACGATGAGGCGCGCGATGGCCACCCTTTGCTGCTGCCCGCCGGACAATTCGCCGGGCATGGACCAGAGCTTGTCGGCCAGTTCCACCTCTGCGAGAGCCTTTCTGGCTTCCTTGAGGTTCTGGGGCCAAAAGAGCGACAAAAGAGCTCGAGGCAGGGACCACTCCCCGAGCTTGCCCATGAGCACATTGTGCACCACTCTCAGATGGGGGATCAAATTGTCGTTCTGGTAGAGGATCCCCAAACGCCGACGCACCCGGCGCAGGTCTCGGCCCCGGAGCCGGGCCGTGTCCTTCCCGAAGACCCGAATTTGGCCGGAGGTGGGGTGGAGCACGGCACAGAGCATCCTGAAAAGGGTGGTCTTACCGGCTCCCGAGGGCCCAATGACGGCGACCCGTTCCCCTTCATGAATGGCGAAGTTCAAATCCTGCAGAGCCGGAATCCGTCCGAAAAACTTGTCGACGCGGTCCAGTTCGAAGACCTTTCGCCCGTTGGAGGTCATAATGCCTCACTGCGACCCGGCAAGGCCGTCTCAACCGCCGATGTCGATGCCCGTCTGCAGGAGTTCAACATAGCCCATCCATTCGCTCATGTCGGCTTCCACAAACTTTTGGGCCTTGAGGTAGGACAGAGCCTTCCTGCCGTTCTCCGTTTCATGCAGATTAAGGAGGGCGGTTCTGATCTTGTCGATCAGTTCAGGGCCGAGATCGCTGCGGGCCGCAAAGCAATAGTTGGTGAAGGTCGGGGTGGTGTAGATGATGGGAGCCTGTTCCTTGCGCTCAGGGGATGCCCGGTCGTAGGGGGGCTGTCCCAGGGCTCCCAGGTGGAATTCGCCGTTGGCGACCTTTTCCAGGACGACGTCATGGCTGCCGCTGTAGGCCACGGTGCGGAAAACGTCCTCTGGATTTTTCCCCGTCTGCTCAACGAAGAAACTGCGAGGCATCATGTGACTGGAGGTGCTGCTCTTGCTTCCGAAAGTGAACGTCCAATCCTTGGCGTTGGGGTGATCGGCCAGTTCTTTCAGACTGTCCACTTTGGGTACTCCTGAGTCCTTGCCGGCAATGAAATAACTGATGAAAGTCTTGTCGATATCCCGGCTTGCCACGACCTCCATTTCATCTTTCATCTGCATGTAGGCCTGTGCGGTGGTCACGGCTCCAAACCATGCCAGGTGAGCCTGCCCCGTGGCCAATGCCGTCACGCTGGCTGCATAATTTTGGACATGAATGTATTCGGTGGGAATACCGGTGGCCTCTTCGATCACTTTGGCGATCAATCCGAAGTTTTCCCGCATGTTTTCAGCATTGTCGTCGGGAATGGCCGTGATGACAAGTTTCGCCGGCGGGGCGGCGATGCTGCCGACGCAGGTGAGGCCCATGATTGCGAAAACTGCAAGCACCAGGATTGCAGAACGCTTCAAGTTTCTCATACTTCTCTCCTCCCAGATGTTTTTGCCATTCACTCAGGATACCTCCGCACGGCGGGTAACGGCGCCCTC
>CAZRWT010000088.1:0-5344 GCA_964603955.1 uncultured Syntrophobacteraceae bacterium | reverse complement strand
GAATTCTTACAGGTCGTCAAGTCCTTCCACGGCTACGTTGCGCCCGGTGTCCTCGTTGGCGGCCTGATGGTCGACCTTGCACTTTCGCACATGGACCGAGATCTCCTGATGGACGCGCTCTGCGAGACCCCGGCCTGCCTCCCCGATGCGGTACAGCTTCTCACCCCTTGCACCCTCGGAAATGGATGGCTCAAGGTGGTGAATCTTGGCCGGTTTGCCCTGAGCCTTTTTGAAAAATACGATGGCGAGGGGGTCCGTGTTTTTGTGGACCGGAACAAACTGGAGTCCTGGCCGGAGGTCAAGACCTGGCTCTATAAGCTCAAGCCCAAATCGGAACAGAACACCGCGTTGCTCCTGGAGCAGATTCGGGATGCCGGCCATGGACTGTTCGGAGTCCAGCCGATCCGAATTCAGAAAAAGTTCCTGGGAAAAAAGAGGCGCGGTCCAGTCGCAGACTGCAGCCTTTGCGGCGAACCTTATCCCGCCCAGGACGGGACCATCTGCCGGGGATGCAAGGGAGAAGCCCCTTACAGGGTGACGGAGCCCTCCACGGAAACCCCATGCGTCGACGCACCTCAGCTTGAAACGTTGCCCATTGAAAGCGCGGTGGGGATGGAGCTTCTCCACGACATGACCATGATCGTCCCCCATGTGAGCAAGAATGCGTTGTTCAAACGGGGACAGGTCATCGAGGCGGGGGACCTCTGTCGTCTCCAGCGAATGGGGCGAAGGCGAATACATGTGCAAAAGTCTGAAGGGTACGGGAGCGACTGGGTGCACGAAGATGAGGCTGCCCTGACTTTTGCTGAAGCCATGGCGGGTGACGGCGTGAAGTTCAATGCGCCTCCCCGGGAGGGAAAAGTCAGTCTGTTCAGCGACCGGGATGGGTTGTTCGTGGTGAACGAAGATCAGTTGAGACGATTCAACGAGATCCCCGGTATCATCTGCGCCACTCGAAAGACCTGTTCCGTCGTTTCCTCAAACAAGGAGCTCGCAGGAACGAGAGCCATTCCACTGTTCATCTCACGAAAAACGTTGCTGCAGGGTCTGGCGCTCCTGCAGGAAAGCCCGCTTCTGCGCGTCAAACCCTTGGCCAGAAAGCGTTTAGGAATCCTGGTCACTGGCAATGAGATCTTTGATGGGTTGGTTCAGGACAGGTTCATTCCGGTCATCCGGTCCAAGGCGGAGAGCTATGGCCTCCCGGTGGTGAAGACAAGGATTGTTCCCGATGAACGCGAGGTCATCCGCGAGGGAGTTCTGGATCTCGTGGGTTCGGGCGCTGAAATTGTGATCACGACAGCGGGACTTTCGGTGGATCCCGATGATGTGACCCGGCTGGGTCTCCTGGATGCGGGAGCAAAGGATCTGGTTCACGGAGCTCCTATCCTGCCCGGTGCCATGACATTGCTCGCACGCATCGGCTCCGTGAGCATCATCGGCGTGCCCGCCTGCGCCCTTTACCATAAAATCACAAGTCTGGACCTGATCCTGCCCAGGATCCTTGCGGAACTCCCCGTGACGCATCAGGACCTCTCCAGGCTGGGTCACGGGGCTCTTTGTCTTGGATGCCGGATCTGCACCTTCCCCAAATGCAGTTTTGGCGGCTGATCGGGTGCAGCGCCAGGGGAATCAATCGAAATTTCCACAAGGAAGGGGAAACCCATGGGAGACAGAAGGAAATTTCTGAAACAGGGAATCGGGGCTCTTGCCGGAGCTGCAGCCCTTCACACGACAGGACTGTCTGTTTCGCTCGCTCAGACAGCCGCACCTGACTTCGTCATGATCGTGGATCTCGGCAAGTGCAATGGCTGCGACGCCTGCGTCATCGCCTGCAAGGCCAGGAACAAGACGGCACCGGATCACTTTCTCACTCGCATCATCCCAATGGAAACGGGAACTTATCCGCGCACGAAAACGACATTCGTGCCCGTGCACTGCAACCAGTGCGAAGATGCGCCGTGTGTCGCCGCATGCCCTGAAGACGCGACGTTCAAGCTCGAAAACGGTGTCGTCTTCACCGACTGGAGCCGTTGCACGGGCCGGGGGGACTGCGTGCCTGCCTGTCCCTACAATGCAAGGCTTCTGGACCCCCGTTTCGAAAATAAATCCGACAAGTGCGATTTCTGCCTGGATCGGCTTCAGCGGGGTCTCCTTCCCTCCTGTGTGGAGAGCTGCGCGCCCGGTGCCAAGGTTTTTGGAGACAGAAAGCATCCAACGCCGGAACTTGCCGAATATCTCAAGAGAACCGACCTCATTCCCGCAAAGCCGGAGCTGCAGATCCGAACTCGTGTGCTCTATGTTCCCGGCAGGAAGGAAAAAGCAACATGAAGGACGAGCAAAAATACCCAAACAAGGATTCCCATGTCGAGGAGCGGGAACGGAAAGGCTTGGGTCGCAGAGAGTTCCTCGCCGCTTCCGTGGCTGCGACGTGCACTTTGGGCGGTGTGTCGGGAGCCTACGCGGCCGAGAATCCCATCAGCCCCAGGACGCTTCAGGGGACACCCCTGGACCAGATCGCCGCCAAAGAGGGTAAAGCCCGCGTGGTGCACTCGGTTTGCTTGGCGTGTAATGCCCGGTGCGGTGTGCGGGGCATCGTCGATGGAGACCGCCTGATGAGTGTCACGGGAAATCCCTATCACCCTTACAACCACCAGTTTCTACCACTGGCTTATGATACACCCGTCCAGGAGTCGTTGAGTGCCCCCAGTTCCGTGTGTGGGAAATGCCTCGAGACGGTGAACCATACCTACAACCCCTATCGCGTGATCGCCCCCCTCAAGAGAAATGGCCCCAGAGGATCCGGGCGTTTCGTGCCCATCGCCTGGGAACAGATGATTCAGGAGATTGCCGATGGGGGAAAGCTTTTTGCGCACCTCGGTGAGGAGCGAAATGTGCCCGGGCTCAAGCATTACGATTCCGACGATCCCATCCAGCCTTCCGATCCGGGACTGGGTCCCCTGCGTAACGGGCTGGTGTTCATCACCGGGAGACTCCAGACGGGAAGACAGCAGTTGATCGACCGGTTCGTAAGGACTGCTTTCGGCTCCAGGAATCGAATCGGCCATACGGACATTTGCGGACTGGGGTTCCGCATGGGCAATTTCGCATTGACCGAAGGAGATCAACTGGAAATCAAGGCGGACCCCAAGAGTTGTGAATACATGCTGGTCTTTGGGGCAAACATTTACGAAGCGCTCCAGCCTGGTGTCAATACCTATGGAGCGACAGTCGCCGGGCGTGCGGGTAAAGGCCATCTCAAATTTGTGGTGATCGATCCCAGAGGCACCAAGGCTCTGGCCCATGCCGACGAGTGGCTTCCTGTCAAGCCCGGTCAGGACGGAGCGCTCGCCATGGGAATGATCCGCTGGATCATCGACAACGAGGCCTACAATGCCCCCTACCTGTCTGCACCCCACGCTGAAGCGGCCAAGTCCCTCGGGTACCCATGTCCTTCCAATGCGACTCATCTGGTCATCTGCGATGCCGACCACAAAAACGATGGAAAGTTTCTGCGGGTGGGTGATGTGAATCCCGAGGCAGGCGAGGAAGTGGCCAAGAAGTTCATGGTGTGGGAGGCGGGCAGGGAGGGAACCCCGATCCCATTTGACCAGGCGGCAAAGGCTCTCCTCGATCAGGCTGGAGAAGTGGCCACCGTCTCGGGAAAAAGCATCAAAGTCAAGACAGCCTTTCGTCTGCTCAAGGAAAGTGCCCACGAACACTCTTTGGACGAATATGCCCGAATGTGCGATGTGGATCGCACACTGATGGAAAAAGTGGCCAAAGAATTCACCTCCCACGGGACCCGGGCTGCCGTCACCGCGTACCATGGAGCGGGAAACTACGTCAACGGCACCTATGCGGCCTATGCCGTCGCGGTCCTGAGTGTCCTGGTGGGCAGCATCGATCGGAAGGGCGGTTATAACCAGGGAGGGGGCGGTGCAGGAGCCTGGAACAAGGGGCTTTACAACCTGGCGGAGTTCGAGGGGGCTCGAAAGCTCGAAGGGGTGGCCATTTCCCGTGAAAGGGGCGTTTACGAAAAGAGTGCCGAATACCAGCAGAAAAAGCAAAAAACGGGGAACGGTTATCCCGCGCAAAGGCCCTGGTTCAGTTTCAGTGCGGGGGGGCTTTGCGTGGAGGCCTTGAGCGGCATGGACGAGGGCTATCCCTATCCTTGTGGCGTCTTCATCTCCTACCTTTTCAATCCCGTGTACACCATCCCGGGAGGATACCGTTATATCGAGACCTTGTGCAACCCCGACAAAGTCCCGCTCTTCGTATCCATCGACACGGCGGTCAATGAGAGCAACCTCTACGCTGATTACATCATTCCTGACCTTTGCTATCCCGAGGGACATTACGGCTGGCTGAATCCCCATGCGCCGGTGCTCAAGTTTTCGGGATTGCGCACGCCCATGATCGAACCCCTGACGGCCAGGACGAGCGATGGGAGGCCCTGCTGCACCGAGTCGTTCCTCATCGATCTCGCCAAGCGCATGGCACTGCCCGGATTCGGCGACAATGCGATCGAGGGCCATGACGGCACCAGGCATTCCCTCAATACTGGAGAGGATTTCTATCTAAGAGCTTTTGCCAACATGGCGGCCAACGCCAAAATCCCTGAGGCAAGTGCAGAGGAAGTGGCCTGGGTGGAACGTAATTACCCGGTTGCGAAACACCGTGACATTCTGAAGCCGCAGGAATGGAAGCAGCTCTGTTATGCGCTGGCTCGAGGAGGCATCTTCAAAACATATGATGAAGTTTTCGACGGTGAAATGTTCAAGCACGGACTCAAAAGTGCGGCGATTTACAACGAGTCATTGGCATCGGCCCGAAACTCCCTCACAGGTGAACGATTCACCGGAATTCCCAAGTACCTTCGAGCCGAGGATTCCTCCGGGGCCCTCATCGAGGAACTGGACCGGGAATACCCGTTTTACGTGATCACTTACAAGACAAGCCTTCACACGCAGTCTCGATCCATTTGGCATGCGCACACTCTGGAACTCTTCCCCGAAAACCATGTCATCCTCAACGGAAAGGATGCCGGAAAGCTGAATGTGAAGGACGGCGACACGGTGCGCCTGGTTTCCCACAGCAATCCCGATGGAGTGCAGGGAAAAGTCCAGGTGAGCGAAACCGTCAGGCCTGGGTGTGTGGCCGTTTCATTTCACTATGGTCACACCCAGTTTGGAGCCGGCCCTCTGGAGGTGCCCAACGGGGAAAAAGCATTCCTGGGAGGTTCTCAAGTGGTGGTGAACGGGCAACTCGTGGCCGAACCCCGCTATGGCGCAGGATTGAACACGAACATGGTCTCGCGGCTGGATGCGAACCTGAACAACACACC
>CAZRWT010000087.1:0-9311 GCA_964603955.1 uncultured Syntrophobacteraceae bacterium | reverse complement strand
ACACGTCAAAGGTGGAAGCTGTTTCATGGGACAAAGCCGAGGGATGGGAATAGAGAAAAAAGGCATGGTTCAAAGCAGGGTAACAGTTGTTAGAAGCCTAGAACTTTTAGTGGCACCATTTATCCGTCATTCCCGCATGCTTTTGGCGGGAATCCACAGAGGCGCTGTTCTCATGAGTTGATGAAAGCACCTGTAGTGCGGTGTGTGAGCACATCAGAGATCATCCGGTTGTAAACCCGTTCGGCGTGCGATACGTGACAACATTTTAGGGCCGATTTCATCGTTGTGGTGAAAAGAGAACACAAAGTCATTCCAACCGGGACGAGAAAGAGTACGGTGCGAACCGGATGATCTCTTGATTTGCCACCCGATGCGCTGCAAAGCAGCGAGAACTTGCCGCGCTTTTGTCGCCGGCCATGGTGTCATGCCGCAGCAAACCTGATATCCACCATATCGGGCGAAATCTCTCCGTGCTCGATTCTATCGGCAATAACACGCAGAGCCAGTGCCTGAGCCTTTCCGATGGCTTCTCGGGACGTCTGCCCATAAGCGAGGACTCCGGAAAGCTCCAGCACCTCCGCCAACCAGCGTCCGTCCATTTCCTGTTCGTATTCAATGGTAAAATTCATGGCAGATCCTTGCATAAATGTTGTTTCATCGGCGGACCTCTTGATGAGAGATATGGATATCCGTTCCACACCTTTCTATAGAATTTCAGCTTCAAAGTAAAGCTCCGTCAAGGAACTCATCATCAGCCGGACCTATGTGACATTCACATTTTCTCCTCCGAAACGTCACATTTTCTTCACCATACAAAAACATGACCCCGTTAGCCTGACCACGTTGTACCACCCCATGGATAGCTTTGATCTTGTTTTTCCATTTACGAGAAAACGTGTTCCATGGGGCCGGAGGCACGTTCTTTCCAAAATCCACTCACCGCCTTTGCAAGGAGCACATCTGAATGTCCAAGACCTATGTTCTGGATACCAATGTCCTTTTGCACAATCCTCATGCGATCTTTGCATTCGAGGAAAATGAAGTGGTCCTTCCTTTCGCCGTGATCGAAGAAATCGACAACCAAAAGAGACGGCAGGACGAGGTTGGAAAAAATGCCCGGACCATTTCACAGATTCTCGATGCCATGCGATCCCAGGGAAGGCTCTCGGAAGGGGTCCTTCTGCCCCAGGGCGGCATGTTGCGGATCGAACTCAACCACCGGGAAATTTTGGAATTTCCACCGGGTTTGGACCCCGACAAGCACGACAATCGTATTCTTGCCGTAGCCATCAATCTCGGCAGGGACCCGCACAGGGAGAAGGTCGTCCTGGTCACCAAAGACCTCAATCTGCGTATCAAGGCCGATGTGATGGACCTCAAAGCCGAAGATTTCCACCGGGACAAGGTGCGCTATGATCGACTCTATTCGGGTATGGGAGAAATCCATCTCACCTCTGACGAAATGGACGCCTTCCGTGCCAATGGGGTCATGCAGGCCCCTCCCGATGAAACCCTCCACCCCAATCAGATGATGGTCCTCAAAAATACGACCGACCCTTCCCGGTTCGCTCTCGCCCGCCATGTGGACGGAATCCTCATGGCCCTCGATCATGCCGATGCCGTCAACTGGGGAATCCGGGCCCTCAACCGGGAGCAAAAGTTTGCCGTCGAGCTTCTCCTCGACGACTCCATACCCGTGGTTTCCCTGGTGGGATGCGCGGGAACCGGCAAAACCCTCCTGGCTCTCGCCGTGGGGCTTGAAAAGGTGCTCGAGCAAAGAGCCTACTCCAGGCTCCTTGTGACCCGCCCCGTCACGGCCATGGGGGAGGACCTGGGCTACCTTCCCGGGGACAAGGAAGAGAAGCTGCGCCCTTGGATGCAGCCCATTTTCGACAACCTGGAGTACCTTATGAGGGACAGTTCCGACCCGTTCCAGATTCTCGACGAACTCCTCAAAAGAGGAACCCTGGAAATGGAAGCGCTCACTTACATCCGAGGGCGATCCATCCCCAGGCATTTCATCATCTGCGATGAAGCCCAAAACCTGACCCCTCACATGGTGAAAACCATCCTCACACGGGTGGGAGAAGGCACGAAAATTGTCTTCACGGGAGACCCGGAACAGATCGACCACCCCTACCTGGACGCCAGCAGCAACGGACTGACCCACCTCGTAGAAAAACTGAAGGGCGAAAAACTCAGCGGACATGTCACTCTATTCAAAGGAGAAAGGTCGCGGGTGGCAGAAATGGGCGCGAACCTCCTGTAGAGAATTCGTTTGCACGTACCGTTGCGGATGAAGTGCGGAGCACGAAATTGAAATATCACCGAAGCGACTTTGTAACAATCGTGTTCTAGATTGCGCACACCACATTAAACAAACACTACCCATTCAAAGAGGAGTTACAGATGTTGAAACGGTCCAAGTTGTTCTGGTTTGCTCTGGCGGCGCTGGCAGTTTTTCTGCCATTGCAGGTTTCGGCTCAGGATTGCGGGAATCGGGGAACCCTCGATCCCATGTACTGTGATGAGGATCGGGACCTGGTAGCCGATCCTCCCAAGGACTCGGCCCAATGGAAAAATCCGGACACGCTGGTCTTCACCTACACCCCCGTGGAAGACCCGGCGGTTTATCGTGATCTCTTCAAACCCTTCATGAAGTACCTGGAAGAAGCCACCGGCAAGAACATCGCTTACTACACCGTCCATTCCAATGCCTCGCAGATCGAAGCCATGCGTTCCGGACGCCTGCATGTGGCCGGTTTTTCCACCGGCCCCACGGGTTTCGCCGTGAACCTGGCCGGAGCGGTTCCCTTTGCCGTGAAGGGATTTCCCGACGGCCTTCAAGGATACAACCTGATCCTGCTCGTGCGCAGCGACAGCCCCTACCAGCAGCCTTCGGACCTGAAAGGAAAAAAAGTAGCCCATACTTCTCCCTCGTCCAATTCAGGAAACCTGGCGCCCAGGGTGCTCCTGCCCGAGCAGGGTCTTGTCCCCGAAAAAGATTACGAAGTCCTTTTTTCCGGCAAGCACGATCAGTCGGTGATGGGTGTGATGAACGGCGACTACGCCGCCGCCCCCGTGGCATCGGACGTGTTCGAGCGCATGGTGCGGCGCGGCGCGGTCAAGGCCGAGGATTTCCGCATCATTTACCGCAGCCAAATTTTCCCCACGTCTTCCTTCGCCTACGCTCACGACCTGCACCCGGACCTGGTGCGTAAAATCGTCGGAGCCTTCCACACCTATCGCTTCAACGAGGAAATGAAGACGGCCTTCGACGGTGCCGACCGTTTTTATCCCATCACCTACATGAAGGATTGGGCCGTGGTTCGGCAGATCGCCGAGGGCACGGGCACTTCGTACAGCCGCAGCGGATTTGAAAAAGAATTCGCCAAAGAATTGCAGAAACAATAAGCCCATGTTGCGTCGAAACACGGTTTCATCATCACTGGCTTCATTCATGTCCAGTAAAGAGGAGGGGGTCGAGTCGGCCCCTTCCCTCGTCATCAAAAACCTTGTCAAAGCCTACACACCCGGCAAAATGGTCTTAAAGGGGCTCAACCTGTCTTTCGAAAGCCAGGGCATGACCGCCGTCATCGGACCGTCGGGCACGGGCAAGAGCACCCTCATTCGTTGTATCAACCGCCTTGTGGAACCCACTTCGGGGCAGATTATTTTCATGGAACGGGACATCGTGCCCCTCCGTGGTCGGGCTCTGCGGCATGTGCGGCGCCGAATCGGCATGGTGTTCCAGGAATACAACCTGGTCGAGCGACTCACGGTCCTGGAAAACGTCCTTTGCGGAAGGCTGGGTTACATGCCCGCCTGGAGAGCCTGGCTCCGCCGGTTTCCCCGGGAAGACATCGAAAGGGCTTTCAGGCTCCTGGATCATGTGGGCCTGCTCGAATTGGCCATGCAACGGGCCGACGCCCTGTCCGGCGGGCAGAGGCAGAGAGTGGGCATTGCGCGCGCCGTCATGCAGGACCCTCGATTGCTCCTGGCCGACGAACCCACTTCGTCACTGGACCCCAAGACATCGGTCGATATCATGGAGTTGATGGCGGAACTCGGATGCAGCCGGAAAATCCCCATCATCGTGAACATTCACAATGTGGCCCTGGCTTCGCGATTCGCCGACCGGATCATCGGCCTGGCTCAAGGCGAGGTCGTGTTCGACGGCCCTCCCGGGGACATGACCGACGACATTCTCAAGACCATCTACGGTGGTGAGGATTGGCTGACGCCCCCTCAAAAGCATTCATGACGGCAAATCCATATCCCCTCAAACCCTTCCGCACATCCCGGCCTGCCCGGATCGGCTGGGCCGCCCTGGCGCTCTACACCCTTTACGCCCTGTCCATCCTGGATTTCAATTGGCCTCGATTCGTTTCGGGCCTGGAAAACGGATGGACCTTCCTGGGGCGCATGTGGCCGCCGGAATTTGTCCGTTGGCGCATCATGGTCGAGGATTTGATGGAAAGCCTTCAGATCGCCGTCCTGGCATCCGCTCTCGGCATTCTCTTCTCCCTGCCCGTGGGATTCCTTGCCGCGCGCAACCTGATGCCCCCGTGGATCACCTGGCCCATGCGGGGATTCATCGTCCTGTGCCGCTCCTTCCACCCCGTGATCCTGGCCATATTGTTCGTGAAGGCCATCGGTTTCGGCGCTGCGGCGGGCATTGCCGCCCTGGTGTTTTTTTCCATCGGCTTCATTTCCAAGCTCTTCGCCGAAGCCATCGAGGAAATTTCCCTGAAACAGGTCGAAGCCGTGCGTGCGACGGGGGCATCCTTTTTCAATGTCATCGTTTTTGGTGTCATCCCCCAGGTTTTCGCGCGTTTTCTCAATTTCAGCACCTACCAGGTCGAGGTCAACCTGAGAAACTCCACCATGGTGGGCATCGTGGGCGCCGGCGGCATCGGGGGCACCCTTTTCGCCGCGTTCCAGCGCTTCGACTATGATTTCGTGGCCGCCATCCTCCTGACCATCATCGCCCTGATCATGATCGGGGAAGCTCTGACCGACGGGGTGAGGAAAATATTCCAATGAGCACCCATGAACACCAGTGGCGACGCTTCACGCCATGGCAAAGGCTGCTGCGTTTTGCCGTTTATCTGCTGTCCGTGGCTGCCGTCGTCGTTTCCCTGCGAACGATCCAAATCATTCCCGAATTCCTGGTGGACACCCCCAACCAGATGCTCGACCTTCTTTCGCGCATGTGGCCCATGGACACGGGATATTACACAAAGGGCGTGCATGGGGCCATGATCGAAACCATGCACATTGCCACCCTCGGCACCATCGGCACCCTTTTCTTCGCCATCCCGACGGCTCTCCTGGCATCCAACCGGATCACCCCCCGGCGGACGCTCAACGGGCTGGGCAGGCTGATCCTGGTATCCTCGAGATCGGTGAACACGCTGGTCTGGGCCCTGCTGTTCGTGGCCGTGTTCGGACCGGGAGCCATCGCCGGAACCATGGCCATCGTCTTCCGGTCCATCGGCTTCGTGGGCAAATTGTTGTCCGAAGCTCTGGAGGAAACGGATTCCGGGCCGGTGGAAGCCTTGCAGGCCGTGGGAGCCCCACGGTCGAGCGTTTTCCTCAAAAGCTACTGGCCGCAAGTTCAGCCGGCCTTCTGGTCCATTGTCCTGTTTCGTTGGGACATCAATGTCCGGGAATCCGCCGTGCTCGGACTGGTGGGCGCCGGAGGCATCGGCATGGCCCTGGACACGGCCATGAACCTGTTCTACTGGGACCGGGTTTCGTTGATCCTGGCCACCATTTTCGCCGTGGTCATCCTCGTGGAAATTCTGGTCACCACCTTACGCAAACGAATGCTTTAGTTGAAGCGTGTCGGCCCTTTCAAGCCGACGCGTTGGAAAGATTCCTCGTTCAAAGATTCCTCGTTCAAGGAGCGTTACAGCATGTTCCAGCTCAAAACATCATCCGGACAGGAGTGCGACTCCTTCAGCCTCAGTTCTTCCGTCATCATGGACATGTTCACTCACGCCAAACCTCTGGGGCATAACGAAAAACCCGAAAACCTGAACCTGGGATTCGGCTTTCTCTACTACGCGCTGGCGCGCTCCCTGCGGCCCGCCCACATCCTGGTGATCGGTTCGGGCTACGGCTTCAGCGTGATCTGCCTGGCCCTGGGCTTGAAAGACAACGGAAAAGGACGCCTTTCGTTTGTCGATCCGTCCTATTCCCTGAAAAAAGACGGTCCCTTCAAGACCATCGGCGGGCAGGACAACTGGTCGAACCCGGAAGCCGTGCGCGCCCATTTCGCGCGATTCGGAATCGAAAATCTGGTGTGGCACTATAAAATGACCAGTGAGGAGTTCTTTACTTCCTACAAGAAGCTCAAGCTGCCCAAAATACACCTGGCCTTCATAGACGGGAACCACTCCTACAAAGACGTTCGTCACGATTTTTTGGGTGTTTACGGGAATTGTATCAAAAACGCTTATGTCCTGCTCCACGACACAAACATCTATATTCGGGAAATGCTCCACCATTCGGGGGTGAAAAAGTGGCTGAAGCTCCTCAAGACCTTCCCCGACAGGTTTGAACTGGTGGATTTTCCTTTCGACTCCGGCGTCGCACTGGTTCGAGTGTTGCGCAACACATCGTGGGATCCGGAAAAATGAGACCATTTTATTTTCTTTTCCTTGTATGTGCCCTGGGTGGGGTGGGCTTTTTGTTCTGGCGCTTTTGGTGGTTTTTCCGAAATCCGGATCGAAAGGCACCGCCCGGAGAAGGACTGCTGAGTCCGGCCGACGGCAGAGTGGTTTACGCACGTCACGTGAAGGAAAACGAGCCGGTGATTTCCATCAAAAAAGGGCATGAAGCCACGATCACGGACATACTCAAGCATGACGATGCCGTTCCCAAAGTGATCATCGGCGTTTTCATGAGTCCTTTCGACGTGCATTACAACCGGGCACCTCTGAGCGGTGAGATCGAGGCCGTCACGCACTATCCGGCCCGGCGCGGCAACCTCCACATGGGTTCCATGCACTGGCGGGCTCTTTTCAAAAGCTTCCCCCTGTACCGCAACAGCCTGCACATCATTGAAAACGAGCGAACGGTGACGCGGATCAACGGGACTTTCAGAGACACCCCCCTAACTGCGTACGTCGTCCAGATCGCGGGCAAAAGCGTGCGAGGCATCGACGTTTTCACCGAACCGGGAGAAAAGGTGACGCGAGGCGAGGTGTTCGGGATGATCCGCATCGGATCGCAGGTGGACCTGGTAGTTCCCTGGAAGCCGGGAATGGAAATCAAGGTCGTTCCCGGACAGAGGGTCCGCGCGGGAGAAACCGTCCTCATCGAGTGAGGAAAATTTCCGTCCTGTTCTGTCGGCTCCCGACTCCAGACTGGGAAGATCCATGCTTCCGTCCTAATGGTGGAGTTGGAGTTTCCGTGGGCAAAGGCTCTTCAGTAAACCTGACGATGATCGCTAAAATCGTTGCAGCTTGGGTGGTGACACCCGTGATCGCGGCCCTGATAGCAATCGGAGTGTTTGTACTGATTCGCCTGCTGAGTCCCATTGGAGTGTGATGCTGAAAGGATTGAGGACCATGACAGGCGGATATTATAATGCCATGTGCAACTTACCCTCGTCTCGTCCCCAAGCTGGAGATTGGAAACGAGACGCATAGATGCCAGAGGAGGAAATAATGCTCAAGGGATTGAAACTGAAGACAAAAATCATGTTGCTGCCTGCAATTTCCACAGTGGTGCTCGTAGCGGTTATTATGGCAATGATCGCCGTCATACACACGAAAGTCATTGCGACCGCCCATGAAAAGCTCCGTGGTGATCTGGCCATGGGGACCGCCCTACTGAACGAAACGTACCAGGGAGAATGGTCTATCAAGGACGGGATGCTCTTTAAGGGTGAAACGCAAATGAATGGTAATTTCATCCTGCCTGACAGGATAGGCTCTTTAACCGGCGATACGGTAACGATTTTTCAGAGTGATACACGTATTGCGACCAATGTGAAAAATTCCTCCGGAAATCGGGCGATCGGCACAAAAGCTTCCGCAGCGGTGATCGATTCCGTTTTGACAAAGGGACAAACCTATATCGGCAAAGCGAATGTAATGGGCAACTGGAATCAGGCGGCCTATGAACCGATCAGGGATTCCCAGGGTATAATTATAGGAATGTTTTATGTGGGAGTTCCCAACGCTCAATACGACAAGGTGGTGGAAGAAATTTCAATGATTGCGGGATTATCCGGTTTTCTTGGGTTGTTGATTGTATTTACGGTCGGTTATTTCTTGTACAGGTCCATCACGCGCCCCATTGAACGAGTGGCTGGCGGTCTTATGGCCGGTTCCAAGGATGTTGCGGCGGCGGCCGGTCAGGTTTCCTCGTCCAGTCAGTTCCTGGCCGAGGGTGCGAGCGAGCAGGCTGCCGTCATCGAGGAAACATCATCCGTTTTTGAAGAGGTGTCCTCCATGACCAAACGAAATGCCGAAAGTGCTCGGCAGGCGGACGCCCTGATGTCTGACACCAAACAGGCCGTCTCTATGGCTAACGAGTCTATGGCTCGGCTCACGCAGTCCATGAAAGAGATATTCCAGGCGAGTGAACAAACGTCGAAGATCATCAAAACCATTGACGAGATTGCCTTCCAGACCAACCTGCTGGCTCTGAATGCGGCGGTGGAAGCGGCCAGGGCCGGAGAGGCGGGGGCTGGATTCGCTGTGGTGGCGGATGAAGTGAGGAGTCTTGCCATGCGTGCTGCAGAAGCAGCTAGGAGCACAGATGAGCTGATCAAGGGAACCGTCAAGAAGGTGGGTGAAGGGATGGACCTCGTGGACACCACGAATGAAGCCTTTCAGCAGGTGGGCGCAAGTTCCATCACGGTAGCCGACTTGGTGGTGGAGATCGCCGCTGCGTCGGCGGAGCAGGCCCTGGGTATCGAGCAGGTAAACAAGACCATTGCCGAAATGGATAAAGTGGCCCAACAGAATGCTGCCAGTGCCGAGGAGTCGGCATCGGCTTCGGAAGAACTGGACGCCCATGCCGGACAGATGCGGGAGATGGTATTGGAGTTGGAAACCCTGGTGGGTGGGGCAGCCGCAAAAGCCTCCAACAGTGGAGGTCAACGGTCTCCTGCGGGAAAGGCCGGTGTTGGAAGGGCGGAAGATGGGAACAATGGCCATGGAACAAATAGATCCTCGCAAAAGCTCGATACGCATCCTCCAGGAAAGACTCACCATGGGTATGTGGAGCATTCCGAAAAAACGAAGAACAATGGCGTTCCCCGGCTTTCTTATGCCTCCACGTGGAAATCT
>CAZRWT010000086.1:0-9647 GCA_964603955.1 uncultured Syntrophobacteraceae bacterium | reverse complement strand
CGTACACACGATTTCCAGTCGTGCCCCTTCAGCCTCTCGGGCATCTCTCCGTAAAAAAACTCCTCAATCCCACGGCCCATATCTGCCGTTCACGCAATATTGCGACCCAATGAATCCATGGCGGAGAGGGTGGGATTCGAACCCACGTGCCCTGCTCTTCACAGGACAAGTCGATTTCGAGTCGACCCCGTTACGGCCACTTCGGTACCTCTCCTCCTGATCGGCTCACCCGCCATGCCGGCGCATTCTAAAAAAAGCCCTGAGAACCTCCGAGCCTTCCCCGGCAAGAACGCCGCCGACAATTTCGAGAGTATGATTCAAGCAGGGGAGGTTTGTCAAGTCTACAGCACCACCAACTGCTCCACTTTTTGGATCCGAAGCTCCATAAACCAGAGTCTGAATGCGTCCATGGACCATGGCCCCCAGACACATGACACATGGTTCAAGGGTGACATAGAGCGTACATCCCGGCAGCCGATAGTTGCCCACAACCCTCGCGGCCTTGCGCAACGCCAGTATTTCCGCATGGGCCGTAGGATCCGTCAGACTCCTGGGAGCATTATGAGTTCGGCTCAGCACATGGCCGGAACCGGACACCACCACAGCCCCCACAGGAACTTCCCCGATCGACGCGGCAAGCCTGGCATGCTCCAGGGCCATTTCCATATAAAATTCATGGATGCCCATGCCTGAATCAACCAGCCCATCCACCTCCAGATCCAATTACAAACAAAGAGAAGTGAGCTTATTAGCACAGCATTCGGCAAAGTCAATGTTTTTTTGTTTCGAGCGAGCATCAAAAAGCCCCAAAAAAGAACGTGAAATTGCCAATGATCCACAATCGAATTATTTTATCGGACATCAGAGATATTTCAGAGATCCTGATGGTTCCAATGATTCCAACGTCGCGAAGGAGAAAAACCATGAAAGAACACGATCTGCACAAGTGGGGAAAATTCACCGTGGTTTCGGGCATGAAAGTCTTCGAGCCCCCCAACTCTTGCCGCCCCCACCCTCAAAAGCATCCCTGTCCGGATTGCGTTTTTTGTCAGATGTGCAGCGATGCCCGGTGCCATTCGTGCCGCACACAAAAAGAACCACCCATAACCAATGGGGAACCCAATTCATGTCAAAATATAGTTTGACATGCTTTACATTTTTTACTAGTGAGTTTGTCTTGACTTGGAAGATAGTGAGGAAACACAGCAACGAAAAGGCACGAGAGGTGAAGATGCCGACAAACCCGGATCGCTAACAAGAGGAGGACCTATGGCAAGATTTAACTCTGTGTTGGAGTTAAAGCGTACCTGGCCCGTGATTTTCATACTTGCACTCACCCTCACGCACGGCACTACGGCAGCAGCCGACATCACAGCATCCATCGGCCGGCCCTATCGCGGATCACTAGTAAACGGAATCCCTTTCCCCACCCAGTTTGAAGGCTATACTCTCAGGTCCACCGAGCGAACCCACACCACGCCCGAGGTGGTCGGGGCACTGCTGGACGCCATCGACGGCGTGAGGCAGGAATTCCCCGAAACCTGCGATCTTTACCTTGGCGACTTTTCCAACCCTCAAGGCGGTCCCATGACCCGTCATCGTTCCCACCAAAACGGTCGGGACGTGGACATAGGCTACTACGCCAGGGGCAACCGCCCCCTCCAGTCGTTCATTCCCATGAGCGGCCGCAATCTGGACGTGCCCAAAACATGGTCCCTGCTGGAAAACCTCCTGTTGTCCCAGAGGGTTCAGTACATGTTTATTGATCGAAGCCTGCATGGCCCGCTCAAGGATTATGCCCTGAGCAAGGGGGTGGACGAGAGATACCTGGACGGGCTTTTTGCTGGAAACGGCATCATAAGGCACATCCGCGGCCATGCGGATCATGTTCATGTGCGCTTCTTCGCCCCCTGGTCCACCATGGCGGCCAACCTCAAGGAGTCGGACCACCAAAAACGCAAAGTGGTGGCAATGGCTCAGCAGGCCTATCTGCCCAAGCGAGTCCACTATTACGTGAAGGGTAACGAGAAGAACCTTTTGGCCCTCGCCAGAAGCTTTGGAGTCACCCAGCGAGACCTGTGCCGATGGAACAACGTAAAGCCAAGCGACATTATCCCTCCCGGCACTTCTCTGACATTTTACAAGCGAGGCTTCGAGATCGAGCCCGTTCACCTGGCCCAATCCCTTCGTCCCGACTCGATAGCGGAAGTCTCCCCCGCACGCTTTGCCGCCTTAAACCCATCCAGAACCATCTCCGACCTGCCCGGCCCGGCCAATGTAAGGAACCGAAGGCAGCAGCAGCCCACAGTTGAAACCCACACGGTTCGCCGAGGTGAAACTCTCTCCGGCATCGCGAAAACCTATAAAACGACCGTCAAAGCCTTGCAGGACCTCAACGGCATGAATGCCAAAAGCAACCTGCGTATTGGTCAAAAAATAAAGGTAGCGCGTGGAGCCCAGGCTTCACAACCAACCGTCGCATCCGCCTCGTCGAGATCGCCGCAAGCAGCCCCCACGGTACGAAAGCACAAAGTGGCCGGCGGGGAATCCCTATCCGTCATCGCTCAAAAATACGGCATATCGACAGCCGAACTTTCCAGGATCAACAAACTGGATAAAAATTCCATACTACGAGTCGGGCAGGAGCTGATTGTTTCTCAAGGCAGCCGGAGTGACGCAGCCCCCACGGTACGAAAGCACAAAGTGGCCGGCGGGGAATCCCTATCCGTCATCGCTCAAAAATACGGCATATCGACAGCCGAACTTTCCAGGATCAACAAACTGGATAAAAGTTCCATACTGCGAGTCGGGCAGGAGCTGATCGTTTCCCAAAAAAAATAGCCCCGGCTCGCCGCCCCGCTCCTCTACTTCACCTGGGGCAGCGGGGCTTTTGTCCTTTCAAAACAGCTTCTTTCCGGACATCGAGCTTTTTATCCGTTTTTTCATAGAATTGTCACTTTCCATCCCTCTCCGATTCTGTTATGTAGCGAATCCCTATCGGGCACCGTAGTTGGTGCCCGTTTTTCTTTTTCCTTTTCCATGATCCGTGGCATCCTGTTGACCGGGCCACGAAGGAAACTTTTTTAGAAATGCTCCACCCGGAGCGAAAGGGAATCACGGCCAAACCGAATATTGAAAGGAGCTTGTGGTAGCAAGTCATGACAACCGACCAAAGAAAAATACGCAACATCGGCATCAGTGCTCATATCGACTCGGGTAAAACTACACTCACGGAGAGAATCCTGTTTTTCACCCAGCGCATTCATGCCATCCATGACGTCAAGGGCAAAGACGGCGTGGGGGCCACCATGGACTTCATGGATCTGGAAAGGGAGCGCGGCATCACCATACAATCGGCTGCCACTTACTGCACATGGAAGGGACACGACATCAACATCATCGACACTCCCGGCCACGTGGATTTCACCATCGAGGTCGAAAGAGCCTTGAGGGTCCTGGACGGAGCCATTCTTGTTCTGTGCTCCGTGGGCGGTGTTCAGTCCCAGTCGGTCACCGTGGACCGCCAGATGACCCGCTACAAGGTGCCGCGCATCGCTTTCGTGAACAAGTGTGATCGCACGGGAGCCGATCCGTCACGAGTCGTCCGCCAGCTGAGGGAAAAGCTCAACCTGAATGCCGTACCTCTCCAGCTTCCCTTGGGCCTGGAATCGAAACATGAGGGAGTCATCGACCTGATCGCCATGAAGACCGTCTCCTTCGGGGGCGACCATGGAGACGAGATGGTCGAGGGAAAAATCCCCGAAGAGTTCCTGGCGGAAGCCATGGAAAAGCGCGAACAACTGCTCGATGCCGCATCCCTCTTTTCAGACGACCTCACGGAGGCCATACTGGAAGACCAGGTGACGGAAGAACTCATTCACGAAGCCGTAAGGCGCGGCACCCTGGCCCTCAAGCTCACTCCCGTGCTCATGGGCTCGGCCTATAAGAACAAGGGAGTCCAACTCCTTCTGGACGCAGTGACCCGCTACCTTCCCAACCCCGAGGACATCACCAACGAAGCCCTGGACCTGGACAGGGACGAGGCCACGGTGGTCCTGAAAAACTCTTCGTCAAGCCCCCTCGTCATGCTGGCCTTCAAGCTCGAAGTAAGCCGCTACGGACAGCTGACCTATGTACGCATCTACCAGGGAACCCTCGGCAAAGGGGACACCATCACCAACATGCGCACGGGCAAGCGATCCAAAGTGGGACGGCTCATCCGCATGCATGCCGACCAGATGGAAGACATCGAACAGGGCAAATCGGGCGACATCGTGGCATTGTTCGGCATCGATTGCGCATCGGGAGACACTTTCACGGCAGGCGATGTACGTTATGCCATGACGTCCATGCACGTTCCGGCACCCGTCATTTCCCTGGCCGTGAAACCCAAGGACAAAAAAGCGGAAATGAACATGGGCAAGGCCCTTTCCCGCTTCACCAAGGAAGACCCGACCTTCAAGACCTACCTGGACGATGAAACGGGCGACACACTCATTTGCGGCATGGGCGAGCTGCACCTGGACGTTTACGTCGAGCGCATGCGCAGGGAATACGCCGCTGATGTGGAAACGGGGATGCCCAAGGTGGCTTACCGGGAAACCATCACCCGAAAAGCGGAATTCAACTACACCCACAAGAAGCAAACGGGAGGCTCGGGGCAGTACGGACGAGTGGCGGGCTTCATGGAGCCCCTTGCTGAGGGAGATTATGAATTCGTCAACCAGATCACGGGAGGGGCAATACCCACGGAATACGTCCCATCGTGCGACAAGGGCTTTCAAGCATGCCTTTCCAAGGGCTCTCTGGCAGGCTTTCCCGTGGTCGGAGTAAAAATCACCATCAACGACGGTGCAAGCCATTCCGTGGACTCCTCGGACATGGCCTTTCAGCAGGCGGCCATCGGGGCTTTCAGAGAAGCATACGGCAAATGCGCCCCCATCCTCATGGAGCCGGTCATGCGCGTGGTGGTGGAAACGCCGTCGGAATTTCAGGGCGCGGCACTGGGCACTCTGAACCAGAGACGGGGCATGATCGTGAGCACCTCGGAAGACGGAGTATTTTCCACCATTGAAGCGGAAGTGCCCCTGGCGGAAATGTTCGGGTATTCGACGGTGCTGAGATCAAGCACCCAGGGAAAAGCTGAGTTCACCATGGAATTTTCCCGCTACAACCCAGTTCCCAAGAATACGGCGGAAGAAGTCATCAAGCGCCAAAAAGAAGAAGAGAAGGCACAAAGGAAATAGAAATTCCAACAGGTGTCGAAAAATTTTTATCAATACAAATATCCTGGTGTATGATGTTGTTATGGGAAGCAGCTCCCTTGATGGGCCGTTTCCCGTTGATCGATCATATGCCTCATCCAAGGAGACGGACAGGATGGACACACAACATGGGAAAGCTCCTGAAAAAACGGAGATGATCAAAAGAGCCCTGGGCAAGCCCCTGCCGGCAGGCGAAATGGGGGTTTTGATGGCAAGAGCGGGAGTGGGCAAAACCGCCTGCCTCACTCACATCGCCCTGGAACGGCTCCTGGCTGGAAGCACCGTTCTTCACGTATGCATCGATGAAACTCCCGAAAAAGCCAAGGTCTGGTACCTTGAACTCATGAAAAATATTTTTTCCCAGGAACAGGGCGAAAGCGTCATCAACGCACAGTCGAAAATCGAGCCGTTGCGCTTCATCCAGTCCTATCTTCAACAGACCTTCACCCCCCAAAAGCTCGATGAAAATCTCAAGACACTCGAAGCCAGTGCCGATTTTCGGCCCGAAATGATCGTCCTGGACGGACTCGACTTCGACCATGAAGACCGGACAACCCTTGAAGCGTTGAAAACCATTGGTCGGGAAAACGGTATATCCATCTGGATGTCCGCTCGCACCCACCGCCACAAAACAGACGTGAGCAACCACGGTATTCCCTACCCCTGTCATCAACTGGAAGACTTGTTTCACTCCATCCTTTTGCTGAAACCTGTCGCCAAATCCATCCAGGTGGAAGTACTCAAACACGATGGGAACTATACCCCGGCCCTGCCCCCATTGACACTCAACGCCCAAAGCTATCTGATGGACGGCAGTTAAAACCTTTCCATCGAAGCGAACCTTACCGCATGGCCGGACGGTTCGCTTCGGGTTCACCGGAAGAAGACGGAAATGGAAGAAGATATTGTTGCGAGTCTCACACGCCAGGTTAAAGAAGAGGTTGTCGAGAGGTATCTGAACGAGCGACAACTCATAGGCCTCCAGCAGGAAGAATTCCAGGAGGAGCTGCGCCGGACAAGTGAAATCGCCAGGGAAACGGGTGAGCACTTGTCCCGGATGGCTTTCCTGGCCCTACACCCGGAAATGGTCCAAAAGCTTGCCGCGATCCTGCGCCTGCCCCCCTCCTCCCCGTGGCACCACCGGCTCACAATAGAACAACCCAAAGACATGTGCCCTCTACATGCGAGTGGTCTCACGGAAAAGCGTAAATATAGGAAGCTCATGCTGGAGGCCTACCGACAGTTGTACCGGCAAATGGCAGCGTATGGGGAAAAACACGAAGAACTCGAGGCATTGTGCCGGGCCATCAACCTCAACATCACCAGTTTTCAGCAAAACTTCGATCTCCTCGCCATCCTGCGCTTCCTGAGAAGTCTCGACACCCAGGCCCTGGAACGAAAGCATTTTCTGGGAGAAAATTTTTCCGCCGAGGAAATTGCCTCCCTGGACGTTAAGCTACACATCAAAAACATAAACTTCGACACCCTGGACATTCCTGCCCCTCTGTCCCTTCCCAGCCCATCATCCATCGAGCATAGACTGGCGGATCTCGCCTCGGAAATCTATGGTAAATACCAGAACGAAGTCAGGCATTCCATACTAAATAACTGTAAAAACTGACAAAAAAATTAAATATTTTTTGTTTCCATTGCGCGAGTAGATTGTGATAAAGTGCGCATCGTTTTGTAACAGGATGGAGAAGGAATTGTAACCTTGTTCGTCATGGCGGGCGAATGTTCGGTCTGAAGATTATATTCATCATGGAGCCAGTGGAGTAAGGCACGACTATTGCTAAGCTATAGGGTTAAAAAAGGAGCAATCACCGAACCTCGCAATCCATGATTCTTTAGGCGAGTGTGCCGGTCGCTCCGGCAATCTCGGGCCGAGGGGCTCTTCACTTGGTTCTGTGAAGCGGGGAATCCACTCGAAAGTGCGGAGGGAATCGCCATGAAGTACCAGTGCATACGATGTAAAATCACATGGGGGGAAGGAATTCCGGAACTGGAAGGCTACTCGCACGGATTATGCCTGGCGTGTCTTCGGGAAGCTCTGGTGCCCATCTATCGAAAACGCCAGATCGAAGAGGGTAACTTCGATTGTTTTGCCAGATCGACGGGCTTTTGTGATCAGATCATGTGTAAATATCGGCGAATCTGCCTTTCCATGGCAGGGCAGGAGGCCGCCCTTGAAAGGAGTGGGCTTATAAAAGCCAACTCCTAACCACACTCGATTCAGCTACGTTGGATGGCAAGCTACGCCGGCTGGATGGATGAAGGCGTGATCGTCATGGCGGGTTTGGGTTTAAGAAGTCCGATTTTTTCCATGGATGTACACTGAATGAATCGATTCCCGCAAGGGAATTCAAGAATCTGTGCCGCCATCTCAGAGCAAAAGGAGATTCGGTCTATTTTGATGGGCCTGTGGATCGGCTTCCGTGCTCTGCTTCCATGCATAAGTTTTATTTTCTTTCCTCTCGCGGACCGTTCTCCATAGCAGCACCCGGCCCTGCCCCGGGACCCTTCGGCCGAAGGGTTCCCGTTTCCATGGATAGTCCCAGGCAAGGATGAGCCATGTTCAATTTTCGCAAAATGAGTATACAGAAAAAGCTTGTTGGAGGTGTCGTTTTCCTGCTGGCCGTCGTCTCCGCAGGGATTGGGATCATGTCCTATTTACAGGCATCCCGAGCTTTGCGGCGCCAGGTCCAGGAGATCATCCCCATGACGGCGGAATATGCGGCTGGACTCATCCGGGGGGAACTGGACCGGAACATTCTGACCGTGAGTGAAGTCGCTCACAACTCGGAAATCCGCACCATGGACTGGGAAAAACAACAGCCCGTCGTCCAGACCATGCTGGCGAGACTCAACTACTTTCAAATCGGCATTGTTCAGCCGGACGGCACCATTACCCTCAACGACGGGTCCCGGACCAATGTCAAGGACAGGCCCTACTTCAGTGAGGCCATGGCGGGAAGGGTCCATATTTCCGATGTGTTCATCCACCGAACCCGTGGTGTTCCCGTCATGACCATCGCGGTTCCCATCGAGGGTACGGGGCGTGCAACACCCGGCTTCGTCCTCGGCATATTGAACGCCACATGGCTCAGTGAAGCCACGGATAAAATCGGATACGGCCGAAAAGGTTATTCCTACATCATCGACGGCAAAGGCACTTTGATCGCTCACGCCAACCGGGACTTTGTCCTCAATCAGACCAACTTCATCGAGGAAGCCAAAACAAAGCCGGAATTTGCCCGCCTCGCGGTCATGTTCCAGAAAATGATCCGTGGTGAAGCCGGCTTCGACGAGTATCCCTTCTTGGGGTCCGACCGTTTCTTCGGCTACGCACCCATCCAGGGCACCGGCTGGTCCATTGCCGTGGGAGCCCACAGGGCGGATGTGCTCCGGGAAATGAGCACCATGCGTTGGAACATCATTTTCGTTTCTTTCGTGTGCGCACTTCTGGGCATTGTCCTTGCCGCCCTCTTTTCGCGCAGCATCACCAGGCCCTTGAACAGGGCCATCGAAACGCTCTCATCGGGTGCCGAACGCATTCTGGCGGCATCGCATCAGATCGCTTCCACCAGTCGCTCCCTGGCCGAGGGAGCGAGCACCCAGGCGGCATCCATCGAGGAAACATCGGCCTCCATGGAAGAAATGGCTTCCATGACCAAACAGAACGCCCACAACATCGGCCGAACCGACCAGTTGGTAATCCGGATGGGGCAGGTGGTGACCCGAGCCAATGGAGACATCGAGCAACTGACGCAAGCCATAGATGAGATCAATCGAGCCAGCGAAGAAACTTCCAAGATCATCAAGACCATCGACGAAATTGCTTTCCAGACGAACCTTCTGGCCTTGAACGCTGCGGTGGAAGCGGCCAGGGCCGGCGAAGCGGGAGCGGGCTTTGCCGTGGTGGCCGACGAAGTACGCAACCTCTCCATGCGAGCGGCAGAGGCGGCTAAAAATACGACAGGAATGATCGAAGCCACCATACAGAAGGTGCATGGTGGGGCGCAGTTGGTAAAGCTGGGCAACGAAGCCTTCCGGCAGGTATCGCAGTCTGCCGGAAAAGTCGCCGAAATCGTGGCCGAAATTTCCGTGGCCTCCAACGAACAGGCCCAGGGCATCGACCAGATCAACAAAGCGGTCGGTGAAATGGACCAGGTAATCCAGCAAAATGCCGCCAGTGCCCAGGAGGCGGCTGCGGCCTCCCAGGAACTCAACAGTCAGGTCGAACAAATGCAGGCCATGGTGAATGAACTGATGCACATGGTGGGCGGGCATGGGCGCTCCGGCTCGCCGTCCCCTTCCGGAAGAAGCGGCGGATATCAGCACAGACCGGCACTACAGCCGGGCAGGATGCCCTCCCGCAAATCC
>CAZRWT010000085.1:0-9779 GCA_964603955.1 uncultured Syntrophobacteraceae bacterium | reverse complement strand
CTCTGAGCATCATGGGCATCATGGTTGGGGGTACCTTGTCATGGTGGTGCCTTTGATTGTTCTTGTTGTCATTACTGTGGGGTTGGGGTTTTTTCAGGATTCCCTGGAGCGGTTGCTTTTGGGGGGGCTTGCGGGGGAGGCTCATGTGGCCTGGCTTCCCTATGTGGCTTTGGGGCTTGCTTTGTGCGGCGTGGTGCTTGCCTGGGTGGAATTCGGGAGGTGTGGCGCGTCGGAAGTGGGGTTTGTGGAACGGATTCCCCCTTTGTACCGGCTTTTTGCCCGGAGGTGGTACCTGGATCACTTTTATCGGCTGGTGCTCGATCGGGTGGTGGACCGGGGCTTTTCCACGCTCTTTGCGCAAAACGACAACAAGGTCATCGACGGGGGGTTGGACGCTGCGGGCAGGGCCACTGTGGAAGCGGGGCGTCTGGCGGCCATGTTGCAATCGGGCATGGTGCAGTATCGGCTGATCGTGGTGTTTGCCGTCCTGGTTCTCATGTGTTTGCATTTCTTTTTTTGAGGGATTGTTTCCATGCTGATAGAGCTTGCCGGTTTTCCATACCTTTCCGCCATCCTGGCAGCCTGCGTGGTGGGGCTTCTGGTGATCCTGTGTCTGCCCGAAGAGCGTAAGCAGGAAATCAAATGGGTGAGCGCCGGCTTTTCGGGCATGACTCTCCTGCTGACCATTTACCTTTTCCTGGCCTACGACAAGGCCAAGGGCGGGTTGCAGTTCGTGGAAAAGGTCCTGTGGGTACCGTCCCTGGGGATTCACTACTTCAACGCGGTGGACGGCTTCAGCCTGCCCAACCTCCTCCTCACGGGCATCGTGTTCTTCACGGGGGTGCTCACCATGTGGCGGCTGGAAGAGCGGGTCAAGGAATTCTTCGCCCTGTATTTTCTGCTGGTGCTGGGGGTGTTCGGGCTTTTCATGAGCATGGACCTCTTTTTCATTTTCGTCTGGTACGACGTTTCCCTCTTCCCCATGTACCTGCTCATCGCCGTGTGGGGGACTACTCGCCGGGAATACGCGGCCATGAAGCTCACCCTTTATCTCCTGGCGGGAAGCGCCCTGATCCTCCCCGCCATGATCTACCTCTACGTCCAGGCGGGGCTGCAAACCTTCGACATCACGGTGCTCATGCAGCCGGGAATCTTCAGCGAAGCTCAGCAAAAATTCGCCTTCCCCTTCCTGTTCGTCGGGTTCGGCATCCTGGCGGCCGTGTGGCCGTTCCATACCTGGTCGCCCGTGGGGCATGCGGCGGCGCCCCATTCGGTGAGCATGGTCCATGCGGGGGTGCTCATGAAGATCGGAGCCTTCGGGGTGCTGCGCGTGGCCATCTTTTTGTGCCCGGAAGGGTGGCAGTACTGGTCCGGGACCATGGCCTTCCTGGCGGCCTTCGGGATCATTTACGGAGCGCTGGCGGGCCTGCGCCAGACGGACCTCAAGTACGTGATCGGCTATTCGAGCGTGTCTCACATGGGGATCGTGGTGCTCGGGCTTGCGACGGTTTCCGTGGAAGGGCTCAACGGAGCGGTGTTCCAGATGTTCGCTCACGGCATCATGACGGCTCTGCTCTTTTCCGCCGTGGGGCACATCTACGACCACACGCACACCAAGGAAATGGGTGAGTTGGGCGGGTTGAGCCGCACCATGCCCGTGGCGTCCTCCTACTTCATCGTGGCCGCGCTGGCGGGCATCGGAGTTCCGGGGTTGGCGTGCTTTTGGGGGGAACTGGCGGTTTTCTTGGCGGCATTCAAGGTCTATCCGGCGATGACGGTACTGGCCGTTTCGGCCATGGTGGTCAGTGCCCTGTTCATGCTGCGCGTGGTGCAAAAGACCTTCTACGGGCCTCCCCGGGAGGCTCACGCTCGAGCCCAAGACATGACGTTTTCCCCGGGTATCCCCAGGTTGATCCTGGCTGCGGTCCTGGTGCTCTTCGGGCTGTACCCGGCTCTGCTCTTCGACATCATCAAAACCGCATCCATTCCCTTCATGAACGGATTGCCAAAATGAAATGGACCCTGTTCGGCCCTGAAATCTTTACCTTCGCGGCGGCTTTTTGCTTCCTCTTTCTGTCCATGTTCCGAAAGCCCGATTCGCGCGAGGATCATGCCTTCGCCCTGGTGCTCTCGAGCCTGGGAGTCGCGGCGGCTCTGGCCTCCGTGAGTGCCCAAGGCCTGCTTTTTTCCGACACCTACAAGGTGGACCTTCTCTCGCAGGTCTTCAAGGTGCTGCTCGCCCTCGGCCTTTTCCTGGTGGTGTGCCTGTGCCGGAACCTCGAAGGAGTGCAAGAAGCCTGGCGGCGCGAATTTTATTTTCTGCTCTTCGTCTGCACCCTGGCCCTCATGCTGCTGGTGAGCGCCCATCATCTGCTGCCCCTGTTCGTCGCCCTCGAACTTTCGAGCTATTCGCTCTACATCCTGGTTACCCTGAGGCGAGACGAGTCCATGGGGCTCGAAGCGGGGATCAAGTATTTCATCACGGGCATTTTCGCTTCCGCCGTCATGCTTTTCGGCATGGCCCTTTTGTACGGAGCCGCCCAGACCCTATCCCTGGCGGACATGGCGCGAGCACTGCCCGAGGCCGTGAACAGTTCCGCCGCCCTCATGGGGCTGGTCCTCACGTTCGGGGGACTTTTTTTCAAGCTCGCCGTCTATCCTTTTCATTACTGGGTGGCGGACACCTACCAGGGTGCTCCCGATCAACTGACGGCCTACATCGCCACGGCGTCCAAGGTGGCGGTCATAGCCGTTTTCATCCGCGTCACGGGAGCCTGGACCGGGGACACCGCCTACCTGGTTCATACCCTGACGGCCCTTGCCGTCACGTCCATGACCGTGGGCAACCTGGCGGCCATCGTCCAGAAGGATTTGAAGCGGCTCCTGGCCTACTCGACGGTGGCCCATTCGGGGTATGTGCTCATGGGCATCTTGACCTTGAGCGCCATGGGGTACGCGGGAGCGGTCTTTTATGCCGTGGCCCTGTTGGTGATGAAGTTCACGGTGTTTGTCGTGGTGGTCGCCGTGTCTCGGGAGGGGCGCAATGTGCGCCTCGACGATCTGGCTGGACTGCACCGCCGCTCGCCGCTCCTGGCCCTGGCCCTCATGGTGTCCGTCTTCAGCCTGGCGGGCATTCCCCCTACCATCGGCTTCATGGGAAAGTTCCTGGTGTTCGTGGCCGCCATGGACAAGGGACTTTTCGCGCTGGTCCTCATCGCCATGATCAACGTGCTGGTTTCCCTGTACTACTACCTGCTGGTCATCAAGGCGGCCTACCTGTCGCCGCCCGCAGGAGAGGAGCAGCCGGCCATCGCCCTGTCGCCCCCAATGAAGTGGCTGACCGGCGCCCTCATCGCCGTCATGATCGGCATCGGCTTTTTCCCGTACCACCTCGTGCAAATATCGGAAGCCGTGGCGCGTGGGTTCATGTGATAGATCAGGAGAAGAAATGAAGGCGGAATTCACAGCAATCTTTGAAAAAGCACCTGAAGGCGGATACTGGGCTATTTGTCCCGAAGTGCCCGGGGCTAACGGGCAGGGTGAAACGATTGAGGAAACCAAGGATAATCTTCGGCAAGCGATCGAATTGATTTTGGAAGATCGCAGAGAGGATATGCTACGTGGATTGCCGGATGACGTCATTCAAGACACGGTGATGGTCGGATGAAGCGGCGTGAACTCGAACGGCGGTTGAGAATAGCGGGTTGCTATCTGAAGCGTGAAGGAAGTTCGCATTCACTTTGGATAAATCCAAAATATGGCATTACTGAAACGGTTCCTCGGCATAACGAAATCAAAGGTCCATTGGCAGAGAAAATTTTGAAGAATTTGAAGGCTGATTGATCGAAATCAATGAATCCCAGACCGAATGTCCGGTTGGTGAAGAACGGTTGATGGCATGATGATGGAAGAGATTCCGGAGCGTAAGAATTCGGCGAGGCTTGGAATGAGCATTGCGGTTGATGTGATCGAGCCCAGGTTGCTGGACGCGGGTTCATGTGATGGTAGGGGGCGGGGGTGTCGGGTCGGGATAGTGTGGCATTTTTCAAGGCACTGTTCCCGTGATGCGAGAGCCTTGCGATTGTCATCCCGGTAACCGATCCCTTTTTGATTGATCATGAAAAGGACGGCGGGTATCTTCATGTCCCGAAACGGCGTCAGCCCACAGGATACGAACATGGAAGCCAGGCAGTACCTTGTAATTCAAGACCACACAAGCGAGTATCCCGAACCCATCACCTTCGAAAAAGGGGCTCCTCTTACTGTGGGTGAGGAGTATCAAGGGCCGGAGGGCTGGGACAACTGGCTATTCTGTGAATCACCCGGGCAAAAAGGGGGCTGGGTTCCAGCACAAATCATCGAGATCGTCAACGACAAGGCTGCCCGTGCTCGTGAAGACTACACGGCGAGAGAACTGAATGTGCGACAAGGGGACTTACTGCTTGCATCAAGAACTCTGAACGGTTGGGTCTGGTGCAAGAGGTCCGACAGTTCGGAGTCGGGGTGGGTTCCACTTGCATGCCTCCAAGAAGTTCGTCAGTGAATTCAATTATGTGGCAGCGGGCTAAAGAATCATTCAAGCCGAGGCTGCTTCACGACGCAGCTTGCTTCAGGCGTTGGGCCTCAGTTTAACGGAGCGGGAGACGCGAATGTACAATGCAGTGATCTGTGTAATGTTATTCATGAGCATCGCCGGATGCTCATGCATGCTGAACACCGCCGGCCCGGTAGGGAGTTCGCCGCTTTCTCCGTCCTATGTCGATGCCGGGGCAGTGCATGACCTGCCGCCTCTTCGCCGTGTTGATCGGAGGCAAGGAAAGCCGATGCGGGCATTTGCCACATATGCCCAATGTCAGTTCGAATTCTCGTATGAAACAGACCCATCAACGGGCCTTGCAATGATCCCCGACCGGTATCGTGAGAAGGTCAATACTTGTTTGTCCGTCGCCGTAAGGGAAGGTGCCGACGTACTCATTCTTCCCGAGCTTTCGCTTGCTTTCAAAGAGAGTACCAGACATTCGATCATCGAGGCGATGCAGAAGGCAGCAAATAAACAGGACATGATCGTCGTGGCGGGTTCATTCTACGATTCGAATCGGCAGAGTCGTTTGCCGGTGATAGGGCCGGGATGGATGGACCTTGGCTACAAAATGAAGCCGTCTCGCTTCGAAGCTTCGCCTCGATTCGGCATGGGAATGAAGGAAGGCGAAGAGCTGTTGTTGATACAGACAACGGCGGGAAGAATCGTACCGCTCACGTGCGTCGATCTGATTAGCGACTCGGCACAATACACGGTAAGAAATCTAGCCACGAGGGGCGAGATCGATGTGATCGCAAACCTCAATTTCAATCCGGCGGCATGGGAGTTCCTGATCGAGGCGAACAGCATCGCAAGGCGGCATCCTGTGGTTGTATCCATTACCAATGTCGCCGGTCTTCCCGAAGGCCGGCGTAGGCCCGAATGCAAACAGAATGCAGACACCGGCTATTGCTTTGGAAATTCAGCCGTCTTTGCAAGCTTGCGTGAAAAGGATTCGGATTGCCCCAACTGCGCGAAACATATATTGGAACTGGTACCGTCTTTCTTCAAGAGCGGAGAGACGAGAACGCTTCCTTACGACACCATGGCCGCAGCAATTCCCGCATCCCAAGAAGGCATGCTCATTTACGATATAAATCTTCGGATGCTGCGCGAACCCGCATCTACAAATGCTCCGGATCAGGGGTACCCAGTAGTGCGCAATCTAAGGCGAATTCCGCTTAATAGCGAAACAGGAATACAGGATTGCCCACCTCACGGATGAGAAGGCTGAAAAAGTTCATATCCCCCTCTTACGCCGGAAGCATGGGAACTGTCTTCATTTGAATATTGGGTGCATTTGATGATTTTTATGGCTCATAATCGCCCGCCAACTCCCACTGGAAGCCCGTGATGTTGCGCTCTTCCCGGTTGAATTCCACTCCCACGAGGTAAACCACTTTGGCTCGATCCCGGTATTTTTCCGCGTAGCCCTTCGCCTTGATCTGAGCCGGGGCCTTGCCGGAAGCCCCCTGCCCTGACCTTGGAAAATTTGGACACTCCGGTGATGAAGACGAACCGGAGCACGTCCGCTACTTCTCCCTCTTTGATCACCTCGAAAAAATGCTTGCGGATGTCCCGGTTGGCCTTGGCGATGTCCGGAGCTGCTTCGCCCTTGCCCAGGTGTGGTCGATGAGGGGTTTGTCATACTCGTCCATGAGGATCACTACGGGCATGACGCGCTACCCCGATTCCTTGGAAAATGAACCACGCCCCCGGAATCCAACATGAGCCTTTCGTTATTGCGTCCTTTTGGTGGTATATTTCACTGTGACGTGGTAGTATGTTTAGCATTGAAATGACCACCAAGGCAGTCATATATGCGAATTTTGACCATTAAAATAGTCCTTTGCCCTCGAAAAGGAATCAACCGGCAACATGCCCAAGGAAAGAACGTATTCGAAATACACTGTGGAAGCCATCCGGTTGCTCGGACGCCGGATCAGGCTCGGCCGCAAGCAGAAACGCTGGTCCGAGCGTGAACTGGCCGAGCGGGCGGGCATTGCCAGGGCCACCCTTCAGAAGATCGAAAAGGGGGACCCCGCCAGTGCCATCGGCCTGGCCTTCGAAGTGGCGGTCCTGGCGGGAGTGAAACTCTTCGACGCGGACATGGACGGTCTTGCTCGACTGCGTGCGGAAGCGGATACCGGGCTTTCCCTGCTTCCCGGACACACACATGCCCCAAGGCCGGTCCTCGATGATGACTTCTGAATCCGGGCGGCCCAAGGAAGCGTTCGTGTGGATATGGCTGCCCGGGGCCACCGACCCCGTGGTGGCCGGAAAGCTGTCGGCCGTGGGAAACGCCTGTCTTTTCAACTACGGCAGAAGCTACCTGAAAAGGAAGGAAGCCATCTCCCTTTACGATGCCGAACTCCCCCTCGAACCGGGCATCCTTCCCCTCCCCAAAGGCCTTTCCATGCCCGGATGCATTCGGGACGCGGCACCGGATGCCTGGGGGCGGCGCGTCCTCATCAACAGGCTGTTGGGAAAAAAGGGGCAGGGGGCCTACGACATCGAGTTGGATGAGCTGACCTGTCTTCTGGAATCCGGATCGGACCGGATCGGAGCCCTCGACTTCCAGCGATCGGCAACGGAATATGTGCCGAGGGAGGCGCCGGGAGCTTCCCTGGAAGAATTGCTTCACTCTGCTGAAAAAGTCGAAAAAGGCATTGCCCTCACTCCGGAACTCGACCAGGCACTGTTTCACGGCAGCTCCATCGGCGGTGCGCGTCCCAAGGCCCTGATCCATGACGGCGGGAAAAAGTACATCGCCAAATTTTCATCGAGCACCGATCTTTACAGCATCGTCAAGGGGGAATTCATCGCCATGCGTCTGGCGGCTCTGTGTGGGCTGCATGTGGCAGCGGTTCGGCTTGCCGTGGCAGCGAAAAAAGAAGTGCTTTTGATCGAACGCTTTGATCGCCTGCACGACGGAACCGGCTGGAAGCGCCGTTCCATGCTGTCGGCGCTCACTCTGCTGGGGCTGGATGAAATGATGGCACGTTACGCCGGCTACGAAGACCTGGCCGAGTGCATCCGCCACAAGTTCACCAATGTGACGAAAACCCTGGAGGAACTTTTCGCACGCCTGGTCTTCAATATTCTTTGCGGGAACACGGACGATCATGCTCGCAATCACGCCGCATTTTGGGACGGAACCGGGCTGTCCCTCACCCCCGCGTATGATATCTGCCCGCAGAATCGAAGCGGCAACGAGGCATCCCAGGCCATGCTCATTTCGGGCAATAACCGCATGAGCCGTATTTCATCATGCCTGAATGCCTCGCACATTTTTCGGATATCGCGTGAAACGGCCCTTTCCATGATCACACACCAGCTTTGCGTGATCGGCGAAAACTGGAATGGTATTTGTGAGGAAGCACGACTGACCCAGACGGATCGCCGATTCTTTTGGGGCCGTCAATTTTTGAATCCCTTCGCTTTCGAGGATTTGGAAGGGGATGCCGCGCCCATCGAGCAACTGGCCCATGACATCCGCCGGAGTCGAATGGGTTCGTGAAGTCCATGATGTGCTCCCAAAACCAAAGGTCAGGCAGGTCGAAAACAATTCCCGGTGTTCCGAGATATCCATAATCCCGAAATCCGGAAAGGCGGTGGTGAAAGGCGTCGGGATGCACCCGGAATCCGGCCGTGGACCTTGCCGAAAGCCTTGTTCCCGGTGAACCTTCATGCCGGCAGTTTGCGACGCACGCAGGGATGCCCCTGGACCTCGACCAACCTTCCGTCATCATCCGAAATGTGCTCACGATCCCCGATGATGAGAAAACCGCCCGGCGCCAGAGCGTTGATGACTTTCTCAACGGGGGCTCGCTGTTGTTCCTTGTTCAGGTAGGTCAGGATATTGTTGCGCATGAAAATCAGGTCGAAACCGTGAGCCGCAGGTTCCTCCCCGCACAGATCATGGACCCGCCACGCGATGTTTTCCTTCAATGCTTCCGAAGCACCATAGTGGTCCGGGTGACGCACGAAGAACTTTTTCCGGTGCGCTTCGGGTACATCCCTGAGGACACGCTTTTCGTAGATGCCTCGAGCGGCCCTGTTCAGGTAATCTTCATTGATGTCCGTGGCCATGAGCGAAAGGGGCGGCAAGGGTCCCCGTTCCTCCTGGTAGAGGAGCCACACCATTTTGAAGCTGTAGGCTTCCTGGCCCAGGGCGCAGCCTGCGGACCAGGCACGGACGAGAGGCGGGTTTCCCCAAATCATGTGGGGAATCACCGTTTCCTGAATGAATGCCCACAAGGGGCGGTCACGAAAAAAACGACTGATGGAAACGGTCAGCAGGAGCCGAACCTCCCGCCGAATTTCGGGTTCGGACCTCACCCGGTCGAGATACCCGTCGGCGCTCCGGATGTCCAGGCGGTGCATGTGGTTCGTGAGCCGTTTCATGACACCCTTTCGGACCCTGCGGTAGCCTTCCCATGAATAGCCCAGCTCATCGAGGAGCTTCCTGAAACGATGATCATCCATGATGGTCTCCAAAATACGAGTCGAGCATCTAGCGTGGTTCATTTTCCAAGGAAACAGGGTAACAACTGCTACCCTGTTTTGCACCATGCTGAAAATCGTCTTGACTGAACCGACGCCACCCGCTATCCAAAAAGTTCCCAAGCTCCTGCTTGGGAACACACTTGCCCGGAAGCTCCAGCTTCCCGTTTCGAAGCGGGTGGAAGCTGGAGCTTCCACAATGATAAAGGCGTTCTATCTCTTCGACGAGGCGCAAAAGGACGAGGTGCTGGAAGATATCCTCCATTTCGTCCGCATTGTGGGCGAGGCGAAGGAAAACCCCTTTACCGGAAAAATCACGAACATCAAAATTCATGACATAGAATGTTTGGAGGATAAGGAAAACGAAGCCGTCGATTAGCTGCTGCAGGGAACGCCGATTTCACGCAGTTTTTGGGAATCGCTGTCATTGGATGAACTGGCGCAGGCGCAGAGTGTCAAGCCTTTATCCGATGTGAGGACACTTTTCGGCACCTGGCCGGGGGAGGTAGATGACGGATTCGAGGAGGCCATAGACGAACTGCGGCATTCACACATGCCGCAAGGAGGGGCGGCATGTGTAGCGCAAACGGAATATCATCGCTGAAAATCGTTACTGAATTCAAAGGTGCTGCAAGCGGATGATGCGGAACCGTTGGCCTCCTGCACAATGCAAACTCCCCATGGCACATCCTGC
>CAZRWT010000084.1:3586-9858 GCA_964603955.1 uncultured Syntrophobacteraceae bacterium | reverse complement strand
GCCGACGAAAGGACAACCAGGACGGAACCGATGTTGTGGACTATCGCCCCCATGATGGGAGAAAGATACCCTCCGCCTCCCGCCACGACCGCCACCGCGTTGAACGTCATGCCGAAAGCGATGTTCCATTTGATAACGGTCAACATGCGCCGCCCGAGTTTGATGAGGAAAGGAATTTTTCCGATGTCGTCGTTCATGAGCACCACATCGGCGGTTTCCAGAGCCACATGCGTTCCCACGCCGCCCATGGCGATGCCCACGTCGGCCCTCGCCAGGGCGGGAGCGTCGTTGATGCCGTCTCCCACGAAAACGACCGTCATGTTTTTTTCCTGAAACTCCTGTACGACTCCGGGTTTGTCCTCGGGTTTGAGCCCCGAGCGGATGAGATCGATACCCACTTTTTCAGCGGCGATGGATGTGGACTTCCGATGGTCTCCCGAAACGACCCCCACGTGTTCAATGCCCAGAGAGCGAAGTTCCCGAACCGTATCGTGAGCCGACGGCCGTACCTGATCGGCCACGCTGATGATGCCTATGGGCCGATGATTTTCGTACACCACCAGGGGGGTTCTCCCTTCATCCTTGAATCGTTCCAGGCTTTCGCGCAGGGGCAAGGGCAATCGGGCGCTTCCACCGCCGATATAGGCACTCCCCACTTCTATGAGATCCTTTTTCACGAAGGCTCTCACGCCCAAACCGATCTCCATGAACATGTCTTCCGCTCGAACGACGGTCACTTTGGCATAGTGGGCGGCCCTCATGACCGCCCTTGCAAGGGGATGGGTGCTGTTTTGCTCGACACAGGCCGCCCTGGCCAAAACATCCCGAGCTTGAAGCCCTTCGGTCGTGGCGATGGCGTCCACGTTGGGATTCCCCTCGGTGAGCGTGCCCGTCTTGTCGAAAAGCACCACTTTTGCCCGCCCCGCTTCTTCCAGGTAAATTCCCCCCTTCACAAGGATTCCGGCTTTCGCTGCCCTGCCCAGGGTCGCCACGACGGCTGTGGGTGCGGCCAGTATGAGGGCGCAAGGACATCCCACGATGAGCACGGTTATGGCACGATGGGCATCACCCGTGAGAAACCAGGTTCCCGCCGCGCAGGCGAGGATGGTTGGAGTGAACCAATGGGCGAAACGATCAACGGCCCTCACGGCTTGGGGCTTGTGCCGCTCCGCTTCGGAAACCAACCGGACGACTTTTCCGAGAGCCGTCTTCTCGCCCACCTGGGTCACTTTCATTTCGATGACGCCGTTTTGATTGAGCGTTCCGGCATAAACGGCATCCCTCGGCTTTTTTTCCCTGGGGATCGGTTCTCCGGTCATGGAAGATTCATCCACCGCCGTCATGCCCACGAGCACGATGCCGTCCACGGGAATCCTTTCGCCGGGTTTTATCAGCAGCACATCATCGATGCGTACATTTTCCACGGGAACCGTTTCCACCCTTCCGTCACGAACCACGGAAGCATTTTCGGGAACCATGTTCATGAGCGTCTCGATGGCTTTTCTGGCCGAATCGGCGGTGGCTTCCTCGATGAGGGACCCCAGCACCATCACGAAACCGATGACCGCCGCAGTGAGGTACTCGCCCATCCAAAGGCCGGCCACGATGGCAAGGCTGACCAGTTCGTCCACATTGACCTGCCTGCGAAGAATGCCCCGCACCGCCCCCAGGATAATGGGAAACCCGTTGACGGCAACGGAACCCAAGGCCATGATATTGCCCGCAAGGGACGGTTCGGGCTTGCCCATGTCCATGAGATAGGCGATCAGAGCAAGAATCCCGCCTCCCGCGATTCGCAAAAAATCCCGGGAGCGAAGCAACCGTGAAGTGACGCCGAGATTGGAAAAACGTCCGATCATCGTTCATGCCTTTCGTTTTGAGTTTAATAGATCATTTGCCCTGGGTGGGTCTCGGCCCTGCCGATGAAAACGCCGAACGGTCAATCTTCTCCGATGAAAGCGACGGCCGCCAGGCCCAAAAAGCCGGTGAGCGCCACCAGGGCAAGTTCTCCCTTGTTGAGCTTCGTGCGTTTTTTGCGCACCAGGAGAAAGAACAGCGCCAAAGCAGCCAGGATGCCGGCCGGCGACCAGAGGCTCCCCGGATGTACCTGCACCCCGGCCTGCCCTCTGTGTGGGCTTTCCATTTGGATGTGGAAGGGAAAAAGCAGGTCCCGAAGGAGGGAAACGGGCGTGAAGCCCTGTTCCCTCACGGGCAGTTCATACCGGCCGATGACCCGGTAGTCCGCATCCATGACCACACCGGAAACCCCGTGCTCGGAAACGACCGTCACGGTGCGGTACAAAGGGTCGATCATGAGCTTCAAGTCCATGCTCCGGGGGTCGTAGCCCTCCACAGGCAGGGGAATGAGCCTGTAGTCGCCCCATGCCGTGAGGAAGACTTCCCCCCGGCGGGTGATGATGACTCCGTGGAATTCCCGGCGCGGGTTCTCGGTGACGACCATGTCCAGGATGTCCAGGGACCGATCCACCGGCACCCGGAAAATTTCCGGTTGATGGAGAACCCGCCTGACGTGGAACACTCCGCCCACGCTGTCGCGGATGAAATACCCGTCGTCGAAGGGCTTCAAATTGGTGGGTTTGCCTCCGATCACCGTGGCTGGAAAAACAAAGCCCTTCTCCTTCAACGCCCGTGTGAACAAGTCGGTCAAACCGGGAACAATGCGGTTGTGGTCCGCGTCGATGAATTCCATGGCCTGGTGAGTGAACCGGAAAACCTCGACGGGGAAGGGCATCATGGCCACTTCCGGATCGTTGTTGAAAAGCGGGTAGAGCTGTATTTGCGGGGTGTGGCCCCGGAGATGGCGCGCCCTGATTTCCAGCGCCTGCCGATCCCTCGCGATGGTTTCCGCATCGAAGCTCCTGCCTTGAAGGACCACGGGCAGCAGATTTCTTCTTTCCAAATTCCTGAAGTAAAGAAAGGGAAGCCGCTCCTCGAATTCCTGGCGGCTGTAGCTCGTTCCGTCCTCATCCCTGTATTCAAATTGGTGTCCCCCCAGGGACTCCTGGTAGATGAACCGTTCGAGCACGGGGCTGTAAAAGAGCAGCGGTTCGTCGGCCTGACGCACAAAGACCTTGTCGAATCCCGCAGGAAGAATGTAGCCCATGGCCAGGACGGCCAGAACGAGCGCACTGAAGCGCGAAAGGGTTTTCAGCATCAGGCACCTCTGCGTTGAAATCGTCGAGCCGACTCGAAAACACTGAGAAAAGCCGGCACCAGGAGACCCACGAGCCACGGCAGGGCGGGATCGAGCCACCCGTAGCCCCGACCGGAAAACATCACGGAGACTAAAACACTGAAAACAAAAAGCAGAAAAAGGCGCCTCGGCCAGGCCGTCTCCAGGAGCACGACCACTCCGCCCAGGTAAGCCCCAATGCCGGCCAGAAACCACGGAATCGCGGTGACCAGGGCCGCCAGGGCCACTTCCGCAGGGAAGTTGATGTACAGGGTCAGGTAAATGAGCGCGGCATCCAGGATACACACGACCAGGACGTGCCCCAGTCCCGCAAGGAGGCAGACCAGGATCATGGCGTCTCGGGCAATGGGCAGGTGCAGAGCGATGCGCAAGCGCCTCCCCATGATTTCGGGCACGAATTGAGCCGCCGCCAGGGCCAAGCCGGTCAGCAGCGGCATGTAACGCATGTCGTGGTGAAAAACCGTGTGCAGGTGAATGGCTTGATACCAGACCATTTCGGCGTGTTCGACGGTCAAAAGTGTACGGATGTCCAGGTATATTTTGACGCACAGGCCCACGTTCAGAAGGATGAGCGCGGCAAAAAACCAGCGCAGCTTGAGCCATTCCTTGAGGAAGAGAGAACGCCACATGTCAATATTTCCCCATCAGGCCGATGAAGCCGTCTTCCAGGCTCATGGGCACCCGGCGCAAGTCTCGAGTCCCCATGCCCAGGGCCGCGAGGTGCCTTGCCACGGTGTGTTCGTCGGCGTAGGAATAGAGAGTGAAGCGTTTCCCCCGGCGCTCGAAACCCACGATCACTTCATCTCCCGGCAATTCCACGGCATTTTCCCCGTGAAACTCGTACTTGCGAAAGGATTGCATGAAATCGTCCAGCTCCACCTGCATGATCTTTCCTTGATCCAGGAAAATGAGGGTGTCCACCAGTTGCTCCAGGTCCTGCACGATGTGACTGGTGACAAAGATGGTTTTGCCTCCCGAGGCCGCGAAATCGTGGAGTACGTCGAGAAAGAGACGGCGATATCCCGCATCGAGTCCCATGGAATAATCATCGAGGATGAGCAGGTCGGGGTCCTGGGCCATGATGGCCCCCAGCACCACTTGAGACCTCTGGCCGCAGGACATGTGGCCCACCTTGTGTTTGAGCGACAGGCCCATCCTGTCGATGAGGTCGAAAAAAAGGTTCGATTTCCAGTTGGGGTGGCAGCCTCGAAAGAAGGCTTCCGTCTGAGCGATGGTCATGAATTCATAGGCCAGGTGTCCCTCGTGCAGGAGACCGATTCGATTGCGAACGGACGGTGACAGGTCGTGGGAATCTTCCCCGAACACCAGGCACCTGCCGCCGGTGGGTTCGAGAAACCCCATGAGGATGTTCACCAGGGTGGTTTTGCCCTGACCGTTTTTTCCCAGCAGCCCGCAAACGGAGCCTTCGGGGACGGAAAAAGACAGGTTTTCGTAAACTGCGCGACCGTTGTAACGGTGGCAGAGGTTTTGAACCTGGATGACATCGTTCATTGGGTGATTTGCCTTCCGGGTACTCGAACCCGATGTTCGGCACCGGCATCGAACAGCACCAAAAAATCCCCACGGGGTTTGTCGAAGGTGAATTCGGAATTTTCGGTCATGGTGCCTTTGAGCAGCACGCGCCCATCGGGTGCCTTGACGGACATGGACACCCCCGCAGCGGAAGACCCGTCGGAAAACCCGCCCTGGCAGGTGATGGTGTTGTCCCCGTTGTCGAAGCAGGAGCACAGGGGCATGTGCGCATGAGCGGTTGCGGTCCCGGCGATGAACATCAAGGAAAAAAGTAAAGTTTTTAAAAACATTTCAGCACCTCATGAATCAAATCTTGGTTTCATCTCCCCCCTTACGATGATCTCGGGGAGCACTCAAAGCCCTATTTTTTATATTGGAAAAAATCAAATTAATCAAAACTAATTTTATCGTCAATAATCAACTTATACATCCGTATGGAATTTTTTTATTATGAGCTAGCATTCCAGCGGGAGGAAGTGGCCCTTGCGACGCGGTTTCTTGCGCCGAAAATGGGGCTGCAAGGCTAAAAACCGGCCAAACGAATCAGGGCGTTTTGAACCTCTTGATCATAGCGGCAACTTGACAATTGGACGTATCCGTATTACATGGCGTGATACGGAGGTAATGAAATGATTACATTGAGGCTCGATCCAAATTTGGAAAATGAGATAAACATTACGGCAAAAAATCTTGGTCTAACCAAATCCGAATTGATTCGTAAAAGCATTCTTGAATATCTCGATAGGTTGGAAGGCCCTACCGCCTGGGAGGCGGGTAAAGATTTTTTTGGCAAATACTCGAGCGGCTCATCAAATTTGTCCGTTGATCGAAAAATCATTTTAAAAGAAAAAATAAGGGCGAAGAGAACATGAACAAAATTTTAATTGATTCCGGCCCATTAATTGCTCTTTTCGATTCATCTGATAGATTTCATCGTGTATCGGTCGAGTTTATCAAAACAAACAAGTATCCTCTTATCACAACAATAGCCTCAATAACGGAGGCACTTCATTTATTGGATTTCAACCGAAATGCTCAGATTGATTTTTTGGAATGGATCAGCCGGGGAGGCGTCGAAATCCACAATATACAAAACAAAGACTTTTATAGACTAAAAGAGTTAACGGAAAAATACGGTGACTTGCCAATGGATTTTGCAGATTCATGCCTTGTATATCTAGCTGAACAGCTCAACATCAATACCATTGCAACCATTGATCGTGATTTCACCATTTACAGAATAAAAGGAAGAAAAAAGTTCAAGATGGTTCTTTCTTGAGCGAAGCCGATCACATAACAAGGATGATTCAGAAGCTCCCATCGATCTTCACCGGCACGGAGTCGATCCGGACGATGGCGGCCCCAATATCCCTGAGGGGTTCCAACTGGTGGCTGACCATCAAAATGGCCGTGGAACCCCGGGCGTGCAGTTCGGCGATTTCTCGGGCCAGCCGGTACTGCCAGTGATCGTCCAGGAAGGCCAGGGGTTCGTCCAGCAGGAGGATGTCCGGATTCAAGGCCAGGC
>CAZRWT010000084.1:0-3486 GCA_964603955.1 uncultured Syntrophobacteraceae bacterium | reverse complement strand
GGTGATCCACAGTATGGGAGGGGTTGCCTGGAGCACGGCGACCAGTGGAGACAAAAGGGACATGATAGTTCGGGAAAGACCGGCGATGATCCCGAAAACCAGGGCAAGAACCAGAGTCACCAGGATGGCCGTCGCGCCCCGGCTCACCGTGACGGCCGTGTTTTCCCACATGTCCGCCGTCATGGCCATGCGGGCCAGGCAGGCTGCGGTTTCCCAGGGGGACGGCACGAGAGCGGTTCCGAAGAAAAGGCTCAAGCCCGTCCAGGCCATGCAGAGCATCGCCATGGAAAACACCAGGGGGATCATGGCTTTGCGGCTCGATGAACGGGTTGCGTTCCAACGAGACGGTCCACATCGGATACTCTTTCGGGCATCAAAAAGCCCAGGTAGGTGCGGATTTCCTCACGAGCTTCCACGGCGGGAACCACCAAAACAATGTCCCGCTCGAGGGATTCGAGGATTTTGTCCTTGGTCATGAAAACTTCGAACGTATCGGGCAGGGCGTCCACGCCTGCTTGCGGATTCCTTTGCATTTTCCCGGCTTCCTCAAGGACGGCAGCCATGATCTTCTCGATGACCCGGGGATGCTTCTCGGCCGTGCGGGTGTTCACGGCCATTCCGGCAATGGGCATGCGCGCCGGCCCATCGGTGCTCCTCCCGTACACGTCCTCGACGCTTTCCACGACCCGCAGCCCTTCCACCTTGGCCAGGAGACTGGTGACGAGAGGTTCGGGCACAAGGGCCGATTCGAGACGCCCGGAAAGGAGCATCAGGGCCAGTTGTTGCGGTTCGTAGGGCTTGAAGGCGATGCTTTCCCTTCCGTCCCGCTGCAAAGCCCTGAGCACCGCGACGGCCGGAGAGCCGTGGGGAGCGTAAGGCAGCTCCCGCCCTCGAAACGTTTCCAGGGATTCAACTTGCTCGTCGGTGGAAACCAGGAAAAATTTTCGCCAGCCGCTGATGAACAATAACTGCACCGGCGCACCGGCTCCGTGAGCCTGGGCGAACCCTTCCGTGTGCCCCAGCCACAAATCCCCCTTGCCCGCCAGGAGCAGGGCTCTCAGGTCGTCCAGGTTCTTCCAGAACTGGACGCGAATGTTGCAACTTTCGAGAATTTCACCACTGCTGATCGCCGCCCAAAAAGGCATCTGGGGTGTCGTGGCTGACCCGGTGGTGTAGAAGGTCAACGTGGGCAATTCCGGGTTGTTGCCCAGGACCAGGGGCCGGTGCATGCCGTCCATCAGGAGGTAAAAAATCCATGGGACGACCGGCACCAGGGCCGCCATCGGCCAAAAAAACCTTTTTTTCAGGAAAAATAATCTCATCTAAAATTCCATTCTCCAGGTCACCGCCACGTTCAGACCCGGGCTGTTGAGTTCTGCCGGCTTGCGCCCCGTGGCGAGGTGATTCCTGTAGGTCGTGTCCAGCAGGTTGTCGGCCGCGATAGACACTTCCTGGAGGGTCTGCGCCCATTGAAACCGGTAGCCGGCTTTGGCGTTGACGGTGGCCCAACCGGAGGTTTCGTTTTCTCCGGGAGCCACCCTGGACTGGCGGGCGGCCCACTGGACTTCGACGCCGCCGTTCAACCCGAGATGCGGACGGTAGTTCACGCCGACCAGGCCGCCGAGAGGGGGAATGGATTCGAGGGCGGTTTTTTCGGTTTTGTTCCTGCCATAGGTGTAGGCGATGTTGCCGTAAGTGGCCCAGTGGGGAAGAAAACGCCATTCCATGGACGCTTCGACACCGTATATTTCGGCTTTGTCCACGTTTTGCATTTCACGCCGGTTGGGGTTGATGGGTTTTTCCACGATCAGATCGTTCAGGAAGTTCATGTAGGTGCTGAGAGTCGCCGTCACGTTGGACCGGTTGTAGTGCAGGCCGTATTCGAGAAACAGGGAGCGTTCCGGATCGAGGTCCGGGGTGCCGAAGACTTCGTAGCTTCCGAGATTGAGGTATTTGAATCGTTCCAGCAAGTCGGGAGCCCGGTAGCTGGAGGCACCGATCAGGGTCATGGACCAGTTTTCCACAAACGCCCAGGAAAGTCCGAGATGGGCAGTCCAACTCGTGTTGTCGTACTGCTCCTTGTCACGGATGAGAGGATTCGGGGCATTCGAGGTCGGCGGTTTGATCCAGGTGTGGAGCGCGTCGCTTTTGGCCCGCATGAAGTCCACGCGCCCCCCTGCGTTCAAGGTCAGGGTTTCTCCGATGGCCCAGTTGTCCTCGACGAACAGGCCGCCCGACAGCAGGCTCGCATCGGCAAGGGGTTGATCGATGCCCACGTTGCCGTTCAAAAAGTTCCTCTTGCGTTGGGATTCGATGTCCCACAGCCACACGTCCACGCCGGCACCCAGAGAGTGATCGCCGACATCGAGGGCATTGAACCACCGCATGCCCCACGTCTTGTGGTTGGCGGAAGGATTGATGCTTGAGAGGCCCTGGGGAGGAGGTAATTGGTCGATCCGTACGTTCCGGTCGATTTCCTGGTAGTACAGGTTGAGGGTCGATTCGTTCCATATCTCGTTTTGAGGAAGGAATTTGTGAACGATGCTCGCCATCATGCGGGACGTTTCGGGATACGTGACGTCGGCCACCAGCGGCAGGGACGCATTCCCCGTCCCCGGTATGCCGATTTCCCGACCCTCCACGTGCTGATATTGCACCATGGTCCGGTTCTGCTCGTTCCACTTGTAACCCAGTTTGAAGGTTCCACCGAAATCTTCAAACCGACTGTTGTGGATGGTGTCTCCATTGCCGTCCTTGTAGTTCCCGAAATCACGGTAATTGCCCGAAACGTATACCCAGTAGTCGGGGGTGTTGTAGAAAAAATTGCCGTATCCCTTATAACCATCCGGGTTGCTGTTGTAGGTTCCGGTCAAAGTGCCGTGAAGCGCTGTCTGGTCGGCAAATTCACCCTTTTTAGTGATGATGTTCACCACACCGCCGATGGAGCCGGAACCGTACAGGGCGCTCACCGGCCCTTTCAAGACCTCCACCCGTTCGATGTCGCCGGCGTCGATGAGTCCGAATTGAGCGTTGATGTCCGTGGCCGTATTCACCCGAACGCCGTCGATCAGGAAAACCACCCGGCCCCGGCCCAGACCCCGGATGTTCACTTCCGATCCCCAAAGAGAATCGGAAGATTTGTTCACGCCGGGAATCCTTTCCAGGACATCCGTCACGCTGACGGGCTGCTCGCGAAATATTTCCTCGGAATCCACGATACCGACTCCACCGGGTGTCTCGGACAAAAGGGTCGGAACCCCTCGGGCCGTCACCACCATCCGGTCCATGACGACGGCCTCACCTCCGGAAACCTCTCGACCATCGGACGCCCAGCCGCCGCAGGGCAAAAGGCAGCCCACCAACAGAGCTGCCCCCAACCACACCGAACCCACTCTCCCAACCATAGAAGCTCCTCCCCAAATGGTTAAAGACCACGCAAAACCACAACCCCACGCCATGTGCAACTTTCTTGTTCCCAAGCTCCAG
>CAZRWT010000083.1:0-10504 GCA_964603955.1 uncultured Syntrophobacteraceae bacterium | reverse complement strand
CGCCCCTTGCCCTTTTATCCCACGGAACTTTTCAACCGACCGGAAAACATCTGGAAGCGTTGGGACGAGGAGTTGGGTGAACCCAAGAAAACAGTGGTCATCGAAAACACCACCCACGCTTTTCATCCACCCGGCCGATACAAAGCCGTCACGGAAACCGTTTTATGGATTCGGAAGCACTTGACGGAAAAGATGTAGGGTGGGCACGGTCTATTGTGCCCACCATTTGCGATGCGGAAACCTTCCCGTGGGGACGATAAGGCCGTGCCCACCCCACACCCCTCCAGGAGAGGCATCCATGTACCGAATCTTCAATCCTCGAAAGCGAGCCGCCATCCGGATCGCCGATGCGGTGGGGCACGTCCTTTGGGCTCTTCCCCGGTTTCTTTCCAGGCCGAAGCCCATAGACCCCCGTGAAGTGCATTCCATTCTCGTGATCCGTACCGCCTATATCGGCGACGTGATCATGACTCTTCCCCTGCTGGCCCCCCTCAAGTCTCGATTTCCCCAGGCGAAGATCACTTTTCTCACGTCTCCCCAGGCTGCCCCCCTTCTCCACACCAATCCTTACGTGGACAAGGTCCTCACCCATGCGCCCTTCTGGTTTTACGACACGCCCGTGAGCAACTATCCGCCTTTTCTCAAAAAGCTCAGAAGGCACGGCTTTCAGCTGGTCATAGAAACCCGGGGCGATATTCGCGACATTTCCCTGCTGGCGTATCCCCTCGCGGCGGACCACAAGGTCGCATATGCCGTGGGAGGAGGAGGCTTCCTGCTTTCTCACACGGTGCCCCATCCCGCCGTCAATCATCGAGTGCGGTACCATCTGGATATCGCCCGATACCTTGGGGCCAGTGTGAACAATGACGACCCGGTGGAGTGGGGAGTCTATCTCAAGGAGGAGGAAAATCTCGAAGCGCAGGCGTTCCTGAGAAAACAAGGAGTGTCCGGGGATTTCATCGCCGTCCACCCCGGAGGACGTGTTCCCCTCAAAAGCTGGTCTCCCCATCGCTATGCGAAAACCTACGATTCCCTGGGAAAACAAACGGGGCTGCCCCTGGTTCTTTTGGGCTCTCCGGGAGAGTGCGATACGGCATCACGCATTTGCCAGGCCATGGAAAGGCCCCTGATCAATGTTTGCGGCCGGCTGGGCCTCAGAACCCTTGCGGCGGTCCTCTCCCGTGCCGCCCTGCTCGTGTGCAACGATTCGGCTCCCATGCACCTGGCGGCCTGCTGCGGCATTCCCGTGGCGGCGTTGTTCGGTCCTTCCAAACCGGAGCAAACGGGCCCCTGGGGCGTTCCGTCGGTCGTGGTGTCTCATGATATTGCCTGCCGCGCCGCCTGTGACGAAACCACCTGCACGCATACGGAGCATCATGCCTGCCTGGAAAGGGTCGGCAGCGAGGAACTGGTTCAGGGTGCGTTGACGCTGCTGTGACCTCTCCCCTTTTTTCCCTCGATGAATTTGCGAGTGTGCCGTGCGTAGCGCCTCATATTTTCTTCCAGAAATCCCAGGCTTCCAACATGATGGATGGCCTCGCGGGGACAAACCATGAAGCAGTAGAAGCAGGAGAGGCAGTTTTCAATGGGACCTTGCCGCATCAGCTCCGCCGGATCGAGACCCTGGGGACAAAAATCCGCGCAAAGGCCGCATTGATCGCATTGCTTTTCATGGAGCTGGAGAGGTGAGGAGTGGGGTGGTTCTCCGAGGAACACATCCTGGCGCAGTTGTGTCAGAAAGAGCAGCTTGCCGAACCATTGGGTTTGGGCCAGTTCATTGAAGAAGGGAGTGTTTCGAATGGCCAGAAAGAATTTCTGGAATTTGGGGTGATGAATAAAAGACGCCAGAGGGTTGGCTCGGGGAGGAGCGAAGCGGCGGCACCAGGGTGTGAGGTCCAGGGCTTCGACCGCTTTTCGGGTTTCCGGCGTGAGGAGGCCCAGTCGGTGGGCCAGAACCAGGGGACGGACGTCCTTGAAATCGAATCCCGCCAGGCGGCAGCAAAGATAATCCAGAAAAAAGGGGTCTTGCCCCGCCATGATCAGGTGCAAAGGCACGGGAACGCCGCGCGTCGGTCCAAGCCCCTCCATGGCGATAAGACCATCCACGATGTGCAGGTGGGGCTTCACCTGCTCGTTGAGTTTGAGAATGTTCAGGGGAAGGTCCTCGTGAACCTTTTTCTTGCTCGACTGTCCCACCAGGCATCCAATGAGGTTTTTGAGGCAAACGGACATGCCCGTTTCGAAGTGTGTTTTGAGCTTGGGAAGATTGATGAAACAATCCGCTTCCACACAATCACGGGCCACTTCCGCCGGCCTGGCGTTTTTGAAAAAGACGGTTTGGGGAGCGGCGTAGTTGAGGTCCTTGACTCGAACCTGGTGATGGTCGGCCAGGGCTTTGACGCGCAGCAGGGAGAGAATGTCGATTTTGCTGCGGTAGAAACCGCTGTTGGTCCCTTCGCCGATGGTGATGTTTTCATACCCCCTGGCCTTGAGCGCTATGATCACGGCCGAGAGAATGCGAAGGTCCGTGGTGTTGCCCGTGAGGGCGATCATGTTGGCATTGAGGTTGGGCTTGAGCAGGATTTTAGCCCTGGGGTCGCCGGGCAGAATGGAGGCAAAGTTTTGCAACACCATATCCATGGCTTCACGGATGTGGCTGTAAGTGGGAGCACGCAGCAGGACCAGGTCCTTCCCCACAAGACCATTTTTCCTCATTTCTTTATTGTCTTCAGGCATTTGAGGTAAGCTCCAAAAAGAGGGTAGTGAGAAGCTGTCTGAAAATTCTTTTGACCCCAAGCTCCGACCCGGGAACGAGAGGCCTGGTACAACAGAGTCCGAGTACAACTGCGTTTTCCCCTCTGTCCATTTCGTCCATCATGTCCATTTTGTCCACCATGTCCACAATTCTCCGGACAGAAAGATAATTTTCAGACCGCTTCCGAGTTGCAGACCTCTCCTGATCAAAGGACAACTTCAGGGAGAACGATCGTCACGAGAAGCGGGTCTCGATGGACGGCATTCCGTATCGACCGGAACTGCGCCGTGGAACATCATGTGATCCATGAAGCCGTCCCAGAACTGCCATTGTCCGGGGTCCCGGCGGATGTGATGTTCCAGTTGCCGGACAAAGCATCTGAGAACCGCTTCTTCTCCTTCCCTGTCCGGGGAGGCTTCGGGCCGGGTGATGACCGCACGGTAACGGTATTTTCCATCACGCACGAGAAAGAGAAACAACAGGGCCGCCTGTGATTTGAAAGCCAGCTTATAGGGGCCGGTGGGAAAGAGCGCTTCCCCTCTCATGAAGGGGACCGATTGGCGACGCCCGGCCTGCCTGGCTCCTCCGGCACCATCTCCCGCCACCATGACCACTCCGTTTCGAGCCAGATTTCTGTAAACGGGTCTCAGCATCTGATCCACGTAAAGCATGTGGGCGGGAAACCGTTCTTCGATTTCCAGGCGAATGCGCATCTGGACGTCCCTTCCGATCCTGCTGAGGTTTTCCGTACTGCGAAAGCCCAGTTGAGTCATGGGATAGCCCAATTGTCCCAGGGCCACCAGGGGGAGCTGGGAGGGACCGAGGTGCCCGTGAACCAGCACACACCCCTTTCCCCGGTCGAGCGCTTCCCGGAGGAGTTCCAATCCCTGGAAGGTGATGACCTGGCTCATGTTGTGGGCATCAAGGCGGTGGTAGTGAAAGATGGACATTCTGTCCATGTAGTGGTTGATAAAATAGTCGAGAACGTGTGCATCGAGAGTCCCCTTCTCCGGAGCATCCGGCAGGACCTGCCGGAGCACTTTTTTCAACGCATCCTTTTTACCTCGAGACAGGCCGTAATGAATGATGCCCATGCCATGAAAAAGACGCATGTTCAGCCTCATGGGGGCTTGCCGGCAGAACCACCGCAAAGGATACCAGACAAAAAGCCTCAAACCGTCCCGTAGTTTACTTTCTTCAATGATCATTTTCGCTTTCCAATCGTTTTGTCACAGGGCATTGAGCCGGCGAAACGCTCCTCACGGACGGCTCACCAGATGAAAACCGGACGCCCCAAAAGCTGGTTGATGTTCCTGCGCTCCCAGGCATTGAAGGGACGCAACAGGGCTGCCAGAATCAGAAAAACCAAAAGGCATCCCGGTCCTGCCGCGGACACATGGACCAGCCCCGGTGCGGCAGGTAAAAAGGGATGAACGATGAGACCCGATAGAACTGCGGCGAGAATCAATCCGCCCCAGGCCCGGAAGTCAAAACCCGGGGCGGCCCCGAAGCGGGCCAGGCTCCAGTGGGTGAAGACATCCCGGCATGCCATGCCCAGAAACGTGCCCAGAACGATGCCCCAGGGGCCCATGAATTGTGTCAACCACGCCGATGGAAGGATGAAGACCACCACGAACAAGTTGCCCCGGAAGAGAATTTGTGAGTGTTCCAAGGCCTGCAAGATCAGCTCATAACGTCGGTTGTGGCACTGGAGGACCAAAAGGCAGCTCAGCCCGAACAACAGATGGCCCGATTCGCGGTACTTCCCGCCGCTCAAGATCGCGGCCAGCGGCTCTCCGCAAAGAGCCAGCCACGAGAGGACAGGGAGGAGCAGAAACATGTTCACTTTGAAGAAAAGGTTGGCGAATCGGGCGAGGGCTTCCCAATCCCGTGAACGGGTCCAGTGGGCCATGACGGCGGGGCGAACGATGCTCAACAAAAGGGTGTTGGGAAGGTAACGCTGAATGAGGTCGGACAGGGTCTGGGCAAAGCCGAAAAGGGCCAGGGCGGTCGCGGGCAGCATGGCTCCCACGACGATTTTATTCACGGCCCCTCCCTGGAAGGCCAGGGCCAGGATCATGAGGTAGTTGTAAGCGGCGAAGGGAATGATCCGCTTGCCGAGGGTGAGTTCGATTTCCTGCCGGATGTGGTTTTTGGGGTCTTCATGGGGAATCCGCACATAGGAAAAAAGAACGGCCAGGGCGGGTATGAGAAAAACGGCGTGGCAAAAAATTTCGATCATGAGGACATGGTTCAGCGGCAGACCATTGTTCAGGGTGTGGTCGGCAAAGACCAGGATCAACCGGAGCAACGCCAGGCAGATGACCAGCCATTTCACGCAAGCCTGGCGCATGAAGGTTTCCAGCATGAGGCAGGAGAACAGGAACAGGTGACTGAACACCAGCATGAGGCAAGCCAGGTGAAAGCTTCGAGCGGCGTGCTCCATGTGGAAAGTTTCCGCAAGCCGGGGCGTGGCCAGGTAGAAGATTCCCGCAGCAATCATGAGGGAAAGAAAGGTCACGCCCAGGAGACCCGCGAGGATCACCCCCAGGAGGCTCCTGGAATCGGGGTGGTTTTGCACGACCAGTTCGGGCAAAAAGCGTTGGGCGGCCTCTCGCAGCCCCAGCGACGAGATCACCCCCAGCAGCAGCACGATGCTCGACAAAAGCGTGTAGACGGCATAGTCACGGGGAGTCAACCACCGTGCGATCAAAATGGTGGTGATCAAAGCAAACAGGGCATTTCCCACGAAACCGGCGATGAAATGTCCTCCGGCCCTTCGCAATGCCTCCGTGCCGTAAGGGGAAAAGGGAGGTGATGTACGGTCCGCCGAGGTCGTCATGAGATGGGGGCTCCGAACGAATCACGGAAAATGGTGTGCTCGGCCACGATTATTCCAGCATCCCCCCTTGATATCGGTTGAGGATAAAGCCCAGGTTTCGAATCTCCGCTTTTTTACACATCTCATGGATATCGATGGCTTTTTTCATGGGAACCCGGCTCGCTTCCATGACCGTGGCCATCCCGTCCACGACGGCCCCCAGAAGCAAGGGGTCTTCGCTGACGGAAAGGGCTCCGGCGTCGATGACGACCAGGTCGTAAGCCTTGGAGAGTTCACGCAACAGCAGTTCCAGGGAGTGGATGGAGAAGCCGGCTTCCGGGTTCGTGTCGCTTTGCCGGAGGGTCAGCCTGTCCAGGAAAACCCCGCCCCCCGCAGGGACGATATGATTTCGCCAGGCACCTGAAATGTCGGCTCCGGAAGACCATGGCAAAGCGTTGTCATGGGGTAAGTCCAACAAAAGGACCCGTCGTTCTTTATGGGCCAGGGATTGAGCCGTGTTTCGCGCCACGGTGCTGGTGCCGCCACCGGGAAAAACGCCGACCACCAGGAGAACGCTCGGACTCTTCCCGGGAAAGCACAGTAGAATCCGATTGCGAAGAGATCGAAAAACGGGAGCCCAATCCTCTCGGGCTTTCCCCTTCAAGGGAGGAATCACGGCCAGAAGGGGAAGCCCCGCGCTGTGGAGCATGTCCGGATGATGGACTTTCGTGTCAAGGTAGTCCACGACGCAGGCCAGACCCACGCTGGTGATGATGCCGAGAATGATGCCCACCAGGAGAAACAGGGTTTCATCGGGCCGGTCATGCTCGCCCTCCCCCTTCACCATGGCAGGCTGCATCACGTGCAGCATGGAGTGGGCTCCGGCCCTGGCGATGTGAAGGGTCGAGAGGGAGGCGTTCAAGTTGTTGAGCTGGGTGTTCAAGTGGGCGACTTCCGAGGATGCCTTGCCGATTTGAGCACTTTTGGCGGGCAGGGTGAGAAGCTTTTGAGAAAAGGTATCCAAAAGCGCGTCCAGGCTTGCAACCAGTTCCTTGTAGCCGTGTACGGCACGCTCCGCATCTTCCAGGTCCGTGGCCGTTTCCCGGAAAACTTCCACCTCGTGAGCCAGTCGCAGGCTCAGCTCTTCGATTTGCGATTGCAGCTCCAGTACATCGGGATGATGCTCCGTTTTTTCCAGTTGAGCGGCGGCAAGAGACGTCCGTAGCTGCTGAATGCTGTTGGAAAGATTCGCCAGGGTGGAATGTCCCGAAAAGGCTCGCCCGGAAATGGCCGTGGGTTTCACCTTACCCAATTGACGCTGAATGATGTCCAACGTGGCCATGCTTCTGGAAAGTTCTTGCACGGCAGTGAATTTACGGGCCGTCAATTCATAGTAGGTTTCCAGAGCCTGGGTCGTTTCCGTGGAAATGTCCGGGCTGCCTCCTTCCAGGTTGGCCTGGGCCAGCATGTCCAGGGCGGTAAAGTATCTTGCCTTCAATTGGGCAATGGCGGCGTCGATGTTTTCTTGAGTCCGCGCGAACAAGGCCGATTGCTTCTCTCTGATGTCCTCCATGTACATCTCCGCCAGGAGGTTGGCCATGTCGGCTGCTTCCCGGGGATTCGTGGACGAGGCCTCGATCACCAGCACAAAAGATTCGGGAGCGTGGCTGATGGAAATGCGGGGACGAGGACGGAACAAGGAAATGAAAGGCGTGGACCTCAACAGCTTTTTTACGGTCAGGGGGTATCCCGAATAGGTTTTCAGATCAAGTCGCTGGATGAGTTCGGACAGAAAGCGGGTATTTTTTACCAGTTCCATGTGGGTGAAATTGGCCGTCTCTTTGTTCCTCAAGGTTGGCGAAGCTCCCGTCAAAGTGCCGACATCCGTCAGAACCAGGCTGTCTGTGTACAGCAGTTTGACACTGGTAAAATAGACCTTCGGAAGCAAAAAAGCCCCGGCCACGCAACTGAAAAAAACCAGGGCAAAGATCGAGAAAACCATGAACCGGCGACGCATGAGTATTTGCAACAGCTCTTTGAATTCCATGTTTCAGACTCGCTCCCCGGAGGGTGGAGGAATTTGACCAAGTTCTTTCTCTGCCAGCAAAAAAGAAGATGTGCACAATCCCAGGAAAAAGTAAAGGACGGACAGGGTGTAGGTGCCGTCAAAAAGACCCTGGAAGCTGATGGCGACCAGTCCCCCACACAAGGAAAGGAACATGAGTTGCGCAAAGGTCTTTTGATGAGTGACCAACCGGAAGAAACGGCTCGAAAGGACCAGCACCACCAGGCAAAACAGGAAAAACCCCATGAAACCGAAGTCGAACAAAATGGAAAAAGGAATGCTGTGTGCGTGGGGGGCATCATGAAGGTGGGTGTATCCGCCCGCGCCCAGGCCGATTGCAAGCCCTTCCTGTGCAAGGTGTTCCCAGCCGAAATCCCACATGCGCATCCTTTCGACCAGAGAAGAGCCCCCGGTGCCGACCTCGTGCAAAAGCCGGGGTCCCCTTGCCTGTGCGAGATAGAGCTGATTCAGGGAAAACGTGGCGATAAAAAAAATGGCAGCCAGGAACCCATACATGAGGAAGTTTTTGCGGAATTTGTCAAGCACCGTGATGAGGTATACGACCATCAACACAAAACCCAGAGTCCCACCTTTGGACATGTTGAGAAACTGTCCAAAGAGCATGACTGCGAGGGCGGCCAGGAGGAACGCTTTTCTGCTCGATGATTTTTCATGAAGGAACATGCCGACGGCCACGCACATGAAAAGGTTGAGCGTGAGTGCCGTCAGGTTGGCGTTGCTGATGGTGTCCGAGCGCATGAGCACATTCGTGCCGCGAATTTGAAACGCGAAGTATATCCTGTCGTGGAGGTGCTGTATGAAATTGACATCGGGAGAATACCTCACGGCAATATTGGCCAGCCCCACCAGGAGACCCAGCAATATCCACACCCAGCAGATTCGGTAAAGGAACTCGCTGCTGTCCAGGCTTTCCACCACGAAAAAGTAAAGCAAAATGCCGCATGCCGGTATGGTGGCTTGAAACAGGCCATGCTCCGTGTTGGGAGCCCAGGTGGTGGAAAAAAAAGCCCAGAAGCAAAACAGGATCAAAATGGGGATGATGGAGTCCCGGGTGGAAAACATGCTTCCGGGGCGCAACCTGGACAGGATGAGTCCAGCCATGGCAAAGGCCAGGATGAAGGGGTACAAGGGAAAAACATTTTTCCCTTCGCCGCTGAACACATTCCAGTGATAGTGAAAGGCAAGGCCCATGTAGTTGGGGTCCAGGAGAGCCGGAAAAACCAGAAGGTACAAAACTTTTTGGTGGGAAAACACGGCGATAAGCGCCAGGAAAGCGACGAAGAGAGCGGTCATTGTCCAGAGAGGTCGGTAAGCTCCCCACAATCCGCACATGACAAGAAGGGGGATGGACACGATGAGCACCACCCATTGAGCCCTGTTGTACGTTTGCAGCATATGTGCCATTGGACTCAATGAGTCCGGTCGTTGCTCCCGCACCAATTTCGAACCTTCCTGGGCGCTCGCAGCAGGGCCATGATCAGCGGGTCAAGGCGTGACAGCCCGGGGGCGCTGTAAAAAGTTTTGGAAAGTCCCGCAGCATCTTCCGGAAGCAAATCCGTGTCGGGTTTGACCACTCCCTCGTCCAGGGCACGCCGATACACGGAAGAAGACGGCTCCAGCCTGATCCAGTTGATGAAGCAATTCCTGTTCCTTTTGCCCTGCGAAACCTTGGTGGAAAAGTAAAACCACAGGGTTCGCAGCATGCCCCACAGGGTTTCTCCGGGGGGATTGATAAAGAAAGTCCACTCGATCCTCATCTTCCTGAAAGCGGCATTTTGGTCCACCATGTTCTTCAACCGGCGGATATCCTCGGGAGCGATGTTTTTTCCAAGTCCTTTCAAGGCTCCGGGTGAGAGGGCATCCGGTGAGAAGATGAGCGAGACGCAGCCCGACTGAAGGCAGAGATTCAGGTAATCCCGGGTCAGTCCCGATACATGCATGTAGCCCATCCATTCCAGGCCCTTGCCCTTTTCCTTGAGCAGGGTGAACAATCGAGTGGAGTGGTCGTAGGGCAGATTGACCACCGAGTCCGCAAAGGTGATGCGCCGAACTCCCCAGGTGGATATCAGATAGTCGATCTCTTCCATCACATGCTCAGGGGTCCGGAGGCGCCAATGTTTGCCGTTGAGCTGAGGATAAACGCAATAGGTACAGGACAGTGGGCAGCCGCGCCGGGTCTGGATACCCATTGATTCAAGAGAATCTCGCATGTAGGGAGCCGGATCGAGAAAATGCCTGCGTGGAATGGGTAGAGCCGCAAAATCGGGTAGATGCCTTTTCCCCGAGAAGCAAACCCCGCCCGTTGCATCACGATGGTAAATTCCCTCTGGATAAGTGGAGCCGCCAAGATTTTCCAGCAGCTCGGGAAAGGACTCCTCGGCTTCCAGGTACACCCCCAGGTCAATGGATGGATTCCGCTCCATGATGAGTTCGGGGGCCATGGAAAAAGCCGGGCCTCCCACGATGATGGGCGTGCTTGGGCAACATGGGCGTATCGCTTCCAGTGTCTGTTGAAAGCCTTTGTAGTGATAAATGGGATGGATGCGCAACTGGTTGTCGATGTTGCGAAAGGAAATGCCCACGGCATGGGGGGAAAATGCCTTGACTATCCGAACCGTGTCTTCCAACGGGCGGTCGAGAACATTGGGGTCCGCCATTTTGACTTCGTGCCCCGCCTCTTCCAGGACCGTGGCCAGGTAGGCAAGTCCCAGGGGATAGACGAGAAGATTTCGCCCTTTTCCCAGCCAGGCCTGTACGAGAAGGATTTTCATGGTTTGTGGTCCATTCTCCTCAAGATTTTGGGTAGAAGGCCATTCCGGCGAAGGTGACGAAAGAGCCCTTA
>CAZRWT010000082.1:5983-10633 GCA_964603955.1 uncultured Syntrophobacteraceae bacterium | reverse complement strand
CCCGTGATGTTGCGCTCTTCGCGGTTGAATTCCACGCCGATGAGGTAAACCGCTTTGGCTCGAGCCATGTATTTTTCCGCGTACCCCCTGGCCTTGATCTGCGCCAGGGCCTTGCCGGAAGTCTCTTGCCGGTCCACCACCTTGAATTCGAAGATGTACGCCCGGTCGGCGAACAGCACCGTCATGTCCATGTTGCCGTGGTTGGTGACGTCTTCGGCCCGCACATCGAGTCCCAATGCCGTGAAATAACAGTAGAACACGGAACAGTAGTAGCCCTCGTAGTCGGCCAGGTTGTTCTTGCGGTACCAGTCGTGGGGAATGGCCGCGAACAGGGAATGGATGACCTCCTTTAAAGCATCGAGATCGTTGCTCTGCAAGGTCAGGTAGATGTTTTGCTGCGCCCGCTCCCTGGCTGCACCGTTGGCGACGTAGCTCTTGAGGATGTAATCCGAAAGGCTCGCCTTGACCTCCATGTTGGGATAAACGAGCCGGTAAAAAATCTTGGTTCCCATTTGCTCGAAGCCCGCAACGGTCAAATAACCGGCCTGGAAAAGCAGGTTTTCCGGCTCGATGAAATCCACATCGAAGGCGCCGATCAGCGTTTCGGAAGCCTTGATTTCCTCCATGAGCGGAATGTTGTAACGCTTCCTTTTGAGCAGTTCGATGAGGAAGGTCGGGGTGCCGCTTTCAAACCAGTAATTTCTGAAAAGACCCGTGCGCAGATGGTTGAGCAGACTGAACGGGTTGTAAACCTTTTCTCCCAACCAGGAATAGCCATTGTACCATAGCCTTATGTCTTCCAGGTTTTTGCCCTTCAGATGTTCGGCGAAAACGCTGGTCAACTCTTCCTCGGTCCACCCGCAAATGGCTCCAAACTGCGGTTCCAGGGTGATGTCCACCAGGTTGTTCAACCCGGAAAACAGGCTGACCTTGGAAAATTTGGACACTCCGGTGATGAAGACGAGCTTGAGGTGAGCATCGCTGTCCTTGATGACCGAATAGAAGTTCTTGAGGCCGTCTCGGATTTCTTCGGCCCGCTCGGGGTGGACGATGTTGTCCAGGATGGGCTTGTCGTATTCGTCCACCAGGAGCACCACGCGGCGCCCATGCTTGTTCGCCGTGTGACGGATCAGGGCGCTGAAACAGCCGGCGACGTCCCGGGAGTCTCCGCACGAAACGCCCAGAGCTTCCTGGTTGATCTGGAGAATGTCCATGAGGCGGCGATCCAGCTCTTCCCGGCTCGCCACCACTCCCGTGCCCAGAGAGAGGTTGATGACCGGATGGGGATTTTCCCAATCCCAGCGGTCTTCGAGCCACAGGCCGCCAAACAGCTCCCGGTTGCATTGGAATGCCTCCTTGATGGTGTCCACCAGCAGGGACTTGCCGAAACGCCTGGGGCGGGACAAGAAATAGTATTTGCCCGTATCCGTCAGGGTATGCACGAACATGGATTTATCCACGTAAGCGTGCCCCTCGGTGATGATTTCTCGCAAAGAGCTGATGCCGACAGGCAGCTTTTTCATTCTTCGCACTTTGTCCATAAGGCCTCCTTTGCACCATGCCGGTGCCGCACCGATGCGATGTTGACGACGATGCCGTGACCGGCCCTTCCGTTTCGACCGGCCGGCATCTTTCAAAGCACACTACAGGAAAAAAACCGACCCTTCAACCACGCCGCCGTAATGACAAACGAACGCAACGGGATCGTAAAGCAGCAGGGCTAATGAACATCGAACAATCGTGGGGGAGAGAGATGAGTATTCCACTGCCAAAGGTGTTTTCACCACATGAAGATCAGTTCGAGGAGAGAAAATGGACGACCATACATTCACCGCTGTCGATTTGCATGTGCATTCCAAATACTCGAAGCGTCCCACATTTTGGGTTCTTCAGAAGCTGGGGTGCCCGGAAAGCTTCACGGAACCCAAAAGACTGTATGACATTGCCGTAAAGAAAGGAATGTCTCTGATCACCATCACCGATCACAACTGCATCGGGGGCTGCCTGGAAATCGCTCACCTCCCCGGTGTGTTCATGAGCGAGGAAGTGACCGCCCATTTCCCTCATGACGGTTGCAAGATTCACGTGCTCGTTTACAACATCACGGAGGCCCGGCACCAGGAAATCCAGCGACTGAGGAAAAACGTCTTCGATCTCCTGAAATATCTCGACCGGGAAAATCTTTTTTACTCCCTGGCCCATGCCCTGTATCCCGTCAACGATCTGCTCACCCAAGACCGTTTCGAACAGCTTTTGCTGCTTTTTCAGAATTTTGAACTCAACGGCGCCCGCGAGGCAGGCCAAAATGTCGTTCTCAAAAACATTCTCCGTTCCCTGACCGAATCCAAAATGAACAGGCTCATGGACAGACACGGCATCGTTCCCGGTTATCCTCGACCCTGGGTCAAAAATCTAACGGGCGGCTCCGATGATCACAGCTCCCTGAACATCGCCGACACCCACACTCGGGTTCCCGGAACACTGGACATCGAGGGGTTTTTCAACGCACTGCGCTCCGGTTGCTCGGAAGTGCGCGGTGAAGGTTCCTCGCCTCTGCACCTGGCGCACAATATCTATGGAATCGGTTACCAGTATTACGCACAAAAAGCGGGCCTGGAACGTCACGCGGACAAAGACCGGTTCTTGGGGTTTCTGAACCGTTCATTGCAGCCCGCAACGGGAGAGCAACCGTCCAACGGCATGTTTTCCAGGTTCTGCGGATTCTGGAGGAGCAAGAAAAACGGTTTGCTGAGCGATACCGTAAATATGGACTTGAAGGTGCTGCTCCAGAGGGAAGGCTATCGGGTCATCCACGGCCACCCCGAACTCATGGACGTGTTGTCGGGAAATCCCGGCGCTCACCAATCCATGGAAAAGAAGTGGCTCACTTTCGTCAACGAGGTGTCCAATGGAGTGCTCCGGCAGTTCGCGGACCGTTTTCTCGGGAACCTGCAAAAGGCCAACGTCTTCAATGTCTTCCAGTCCATCGGATCGGCGGGAGGACTCTACACGCTCCTGGCGCCCTATTTCATCGCTTACTCGGCTTTCAGTCGAGGACGGGCTTTCAGCAGGCAGGTGGAACAGTGGGGACCGGGAGAACATTCGACTCGCGATGAGAAAAGCGAATCCGTCCATGTGGGGCACTTCACGGACACTCTGTACGAGATCAACGGCGTGGCGCTCACCTTGAGGCAGCAGGCCATAATCGCCGGCAAGACCGACAAGAACCTCAAGGTCATCACCTGCGGCGAGGAAAAAGGGCAGATGGTGCCCACCATTCGCAATTTTGAACCCATCGGAGTCTATGAACTTCCCGAGTACCCGGAGCAAAAGCTCCTCTACCCTCCGTTTCTCGAAATGTTGGGATACTGCTACAATGAAGGCTTCACGCACATCCATTCGGCAACCCCCGGTCCCATAGGGCTTGCTGCCCTGGGGATCGCACGCATTCTCAAGCTGCCCATATACGGCACCTATCACACGGCTCTGCCCCAGTACGCCCGTTTTCTCACGGACGACGCCGGTGTCGAGGACCTCGTGTGGCGCTACACCCTCTGGTATTATGACCAGATGGATTCGGTCTTCGTCCCTTCGGTGAGCACGGCTCGCGAGCTGACGAGCAAGGGGATTTCCAGGACAAAAATACGGCTTTTCCCCAGGGGCATCGACATCCGTCGGTTCAATCCATCGGTTCAGAACGGCTACTTCCGGAAAAATCACCCGGCGCCGCCCGCCTTCCAGCTCCTGTACGTGGGCCGTGTATCGAGGGAAAAAGGGCTGCCCCTGCTGGAAGCGGTCTTCAAATCGCTCCTGGAAGCAGACTCCACCGACAATCCGTTGCGCCTCGTGGTGGTGGGAGATGGTCCCTACCTGGAGGAAATGTGCAAGAACATGGAGGGCCTTCCCTGCACTTTCACGGGATACCTGGAAGGAGACGACCTTGTGTCAGTATATAATTCATGCGACCTGTTCGTTTTTCCCAGCGCCACGGACACCTTCGGCAACGTGGTGCTCGAAGCCCAGGCCTGCGGCCTTCCCGCCATAGTGACCGATCAAGGGGGACCAAGGGAAAACCTGGTGGAGGGCGAAACGGGCCTCGTGGTGGATGCGGACAGCGAATCGGCCTTGCAAAGCGCCATCCAATCCCTCATGGACGATCCTCTCCGACTCCGGAAAATGAGCAGGGCATGCCGACGCTACATGGAAGAACGGTCCTTCGAAATGGCTTTCAATGACACCTGGAACATGTACGGAGACAAAACCATGGGAACCGTGAACATCCTGGACGAAGCCGTTTGATCGTGCAGGCAAACTGGTAGCGATCTGAAAATGATTGAAAAGGCCGGTCTTTTCATGAAGCCGGGATAAAAAATTCTGCCGGCCTTGCCTTATCCCACCTCGTGATGTATGCGTGTGGTGTATATATCATAAAAGGTGGAGGCAATATGATACGAATTCAAACATATCCGACCGACAAGCAGCGCACTGAACTGGCTGCAATTGCTAAGGATTCAGAAAAAAAACAAAGCGAAATCATTCAAGCTGCGGGAATCTGGAAAGATCGTCAAGACCTTCCCGACTTCCGGGCAATGCGATCCCAATGGGATAGATAGAAACCATGGCAAATTCAATGAGACGTAACGATAGAGC
>CAZRWT010000082.1:0-5883 GCA_964603955.1 uncultured Syntrophobacteraceae bacterium | reverse complement strand
TCCCAATGGGATAGATAGAAACCATGGCAAATTCAATGAGACGTAACGATAGAGCAATGGGCGCCCAAGAGGCAAGACGATTACTCGAAACAGCCGAATACGGCGTATTGTCCATGGCATCCCTGGATGGCGTTCCCCACGGCATCCCCTTGAATTTCTCCTTCGTGGAGGACCATATCTACTTCCACTGCGCTCCGGATGGTAAGAAAATCGACCTGCTTTCCACCAACAGGAACGTCTCCTTTTGTGTGGTCGGCAGAACGGAGGTGATGCCGGAGAAGTTCGGTACAAGGTACGAAAGTGTTGTTGCCGTGGGCATTGTGGAAGAACTCTTCGAAAAAGACAAAAGAGATGGCTTGATCTTGCTGCTCAGGAAGTATTCGCCCGATTACATCGAGGAAGGACTCGAATACATCGACAGACTTTTCGAAAAGACCAGGGTTTTCAGGATATGCCTGGAATCCGTCACGGGTAAGGCCCGCAAATGATGGGCATCTGGAAACCGATGAAATGAGGCATTGATTGAATAGTCCACACCTTCCGGCTCCCTGAAAGCCGTGCTCACACTGGACACCGTGCCGACCACTTTCCATATTCGAAGCAGGCGGTTTTCCCACAAAGTCGTTTGCATCTTTGCATCTCCTCCCTTTTTGAACGTCCCAATCGTCCCCATATTGCCCACGCCACGCTTTCTCCCGGTGAAGAACAGATGACATTTGGGAGAACAAAACCGTAACCCACCCACCACGGCTTCGTAACACTCGCACGGTAAAAAGCTTCCCACTCCATCAACCAACTGAATTGAATTGAATTGTACTGAACCTAACTGAAAGGAGTTCTACAATGGGAAAATCCGTTTCACTGTTTTTGGGCCTGGTCCTGACGGTTTTTCTGGCCCTGGCCGGTCGTGGTGTTGCCGGGGAAATCCTGGTTTACACGGCCCTCGAGGACGATGAAATCCCCGGGTACCTGGAAAATTTCAAACAGGCTCATCCGAACATCGAAGTCAAAATCGTTCGCGATTCAACAGGCATCGTCACCGCCAAACTGCTGGCGGAAAAGGACAATCCCCGGGCCGACGTGGTGTGGGGCACCGCCGCCACCAGCCTGATGCTCTGTGATCAGGCCGGCATCATCGAGCCTTACGCTCCCAAGGGTCTGGAAAAAGTGCGGTCCAAAATGCGCGATGCTTCCGATCCGCCTCACTGGGTGGGCATCAAAGCCTGGATGACCGGCTTTTGCGTGAACACCGTGGAATCCAAGGCCCTGGACCTGCCCATGCCCGCCTCCTTCGCCGACCTGATCAAACCCGAATACAAGGGCCACATCACCATGCCCAACCCGGCGTCCTCGGGCACGGGCTTCCTGACCGTTTCCGCCATCCTTCAGATGATGGGCGAGGAAAAGGGCTGGGAATACCTGGATAAACTGCACGAAAACATGCTGCGCTACACCCATTCGGGTTCCGCACCCTGCCGCATGGCGGGTTCGGGTGAATCGGTCATCGGCATTTCCTTCGGCTACCGGGGCATCATGCAGAAACAAAAGGGAGAACCCGTGGAAACCGTTTTTCCTTCCGAGGGTTCCGGATGGGACGTCGAGGCCAACGCTCTCATCAAGAAAGCCTCGATCAAGCCCGAAGCCAAAATCTTCCTCGATTGGGCCATCAGTGAAGACGTCATGCGCCTCTACGGCAAGGTGTATCCCGTGACCGCCTACGACGTGGGCATGCCCATTCCCGAAGGCTACACCCGGGACCCCGAAGGGCAGCTCATTTCCAACGACTTCGACTGGGCGGCCTCCAACAGGGCGCGCATCCTCGATGAATGGTCCGCTCGCTACGACTCCAAGAGCGAACAGCGGTGATGAGAAATGACCCGGTCGGTGTCCACGCGCCTTCCGGCGGACAAATCCGGGAATCCGAATCCATGAAGGGGAGAGGGCCATGCACGGGAATGCGGCAGCAATCGCAGAGGCAACCGTAGTCGGTGACGGTGCGTACCTGAACGTCGAAAACATCGTGAAAAGCTTCGGTCGCTTCACCGCTCTGAAGGAGGTGTCCTTTTCCGCCGGACAGGGTGAATTCCTGAGCATCCTCGGCCCCAGCGGGTGCGGCAAGACCACGCTCCTGAGGGTCGTGGCGGGGCTGGAAACTCAGGATTCGGGGCGTGTGCTGGTGAAGGATCAAGACGTATCCTCCCTGCCCATTTCAAGACGCAACGTGGGCATTGTGTTTCAATCGTACGCGCTGTTTCCCAACCTCACGGCCCGGGAAAACATCGCCTACGGTCTGCGGAACCGGCGAGGCGACAAGGGCTTCGTCAAGAAACGGGTGGAAGAGCTGCTCGATTTGACGGGACTCCGGGGCATGGGCCGGAAATATCCGGCCCAGCTCTCGGGAGGCCAGCAACAACGAGTGGCCCTGGCTCGTGCCATGGCCCTTTCGCCCTCCCTCCTCCTGCTCGACGAACCCCTTTCGGCCCTCGACGCCAAGGTGCGGGTGCGGTTGCGCGGGGAAATCCGGGAACTGCAACAACGTCTCGGCGTGACCACCATCATGGTCACTCACGACCAGGAGGAAGCCCTGACCATGGCCGACCGCATCATGGTCATGAACCAGGGAATCCTGGCTCAGTTCGGTACTCCCCAGGAAATCTACGACTGGCCCAACTCGCCGTTCGTGGCCTCGTTCATCGGAGCCATGAATTTCCTCCGGGATGCCGTGAAAGAACGTGATGAAGTGTACCGCGTGGGGCACCTGCGCCTTATCGTCCCCCACGAACGCAACGGGCTCGGAGAGGGGGCGTCGGCCGTCGTGGCCATCCGCCCCGAAGACATCGTATTCGTGCAAAACGGAGAGCACCGGGGGAATACTCTGCGTGCCACGGTGGAACAGCTCGAATTTCGCGGCGCCATGTTCCGCGTGGGACTCGATCTTTCCGAGGGGGAACGGGTGCTGCCCCGCATCGAGGCCGACGTGCCCACGGAACGGGCGCGGGGATTGAGCTTGAGCCGGGGCAAGCAGGTCGTGATCCGCCTGCCCGAAGAACGTCTTCGGGTCTATCCCCATTGAGCCTTCCCATGCCGGCACGAAGCATTCCTCGGCCTCGGCCCACCCTTGGGGAACGGCTGGACATGAGCCGCCTGGCCATGCGCGGCCTGCTCCTGCTGTCCTGCCTGTGGCTCCTGGTGGTGGTGATCTGCCCGCTGATCGTTCTTTTCGCTCAGAGCACCCAGGATCATGAGGGCAACTTCATCGGGCTTGCCAACTTCGTCCACTACTTCCGCACGCCCGCTCTCTCCAATTCCCTCTACAACAGCCTTTTCGTTTCCATCACGACCACCGTCTTTTCGGTGAGTCTCGCCTTTGTATATGCATACGCCCTGACCCGCACGGCCATGCCCGGCAAAGCCGTCTTTCGGACCCTGGCCATGATGCCCCTTTTCGCTCCCACTTTGCTCAACGGCATCGTGCTGGTTTACCTGTTCGGAAGGCAGGGACTCATCACTCGGGGATTCTTCGGCAATCTCCCGGGAGTGGACATCGGCCTTTTCGGACCCGTGGGCATCATCATCGCCGAAGTGTTTTTCACCTTTCCCCAGGCCGTTTTGATCCTTTCCATCGCTCTGCGCATGACCGACGCCCGGCTTTACGAAGCGTCGGCTTCCCTGGGCGCGTCCAAAATACGCACGTTCTTCACCGTGACCCTGCCGGGCATCAAGTACGGACTCCTGTCGTCCGTTTTCGTGTGCTTCGTGCTCGCGTTCACCGACTTCGGCGCGCCCAAGGTGGTGGGCGGGAGCTACAACATCCTGGCCGTGGACATCTACAAGCAGGTCATCGGGCAGCAGAACTTCGTCATGGGTTCCGTGGTGAGCGTGGTGTTGCTCATCCCCACCCTGGCGGCTTTCGTCTTGGATCGGATCATCCAGCGCCGCCAGACGGCCATGTTCGCCGCCCGGTCCGTTCCCCTGGTTCCGGACCGTCAACCCTTGCGCGATTCCCTCATGCTGGGATACTGCTGCTTCATCGCTTTTCTGATCCTGGCGTTTTTCTCCGTCGCCGTGTTCGCTTCCCTGGTCAAGGTCTGGCCCTACAATCTCGAACTCGGTTTTTGGCACTACACTTTCCGGGGAGCGGCGGGAGGCGGCTACGAAGCCTTTTTCAATTCCCTGCGCATGTCGCTCTACACGGCGATCATCGGCACGGTCGTGATTTTCTTCAGTGCCTACCTGACGGAAAAAACCCGGGGCGCCAAAGGCACCCGTCAACTTTCGTACTTTTTGTCCATCATTCCCCTGGCTCTGCCCGGCATGGTCATCGGCCTTTCGTACATTTTCTTTTTCAACGCGCCGGTTTTCAACATTTTCTCGTGGAACATTCCCAACCCGTTCCACTTTCTTTACGGGACCATGGCCATCCTGGTGCTGTGCAACATCGTGCATTTTTATACCGTGGGATTTCTCACGGCCACCACGGCCCTCAAGCAAATGGACCGGGAATTCGAAGCGGTGGCCGAATCCATGAGCGTCCCTTTCCACAAGACCTTTTTCCGGGTGACCGTGCCCGTGTGCCTGCCGGCCATCCTCGAAATCGGTGTTTACCTGTTCGTCAATTCCATGGCCACGGTGTCGGGAGTCATCTTCCTCTATACCTTCCACACTCGATTGGCTTCCGTGGCCATCGCCAACATGGACGACGCGGGCGACATCGCCTCGGCCTGTGCCATGTCCGTGCTGGTGGTGCTGACCAATGTCCTGGTCCGCCTCCTTTACGGCGCTCTGACCGCCGGACTGCGCAGGCGGTCGCAAAACTGGATGCAACAGTGAAGAACATGAAATTCATGAAAAACATGAAAGGAGCATGAAATGAAGGATGTGTTCATACGCAACAAAGCTTACACGGGGCCGGTTCAAGCCGTCATTTTGGACTGGGCGGGCACGGCGGTGGATTACGGCTCCATGGGACCCACCGCCGTGATTGGGGAATCCTTCGCCGTCGAGGGCGTTGCCGTGACCATGGATGAAGTGCGGGCCTTCATGGGACTCAAGAAAATCGACCACGTGCGGGCCGTGGCGCATACGCCGTCCGTTGTGGAAAAATGGCGCGCCGTCCACGGGCGAGTTCCGGACGAAAGCGACGTCATCCGCCTCTACGAAATCACAGAACCTCTCATGCTCCGGTGCATCGGCGATCATGGAGAACTCATCCCCGGATTGTTGGACACGGTGGAGAACCTGCGTACACGTGGCGTGAAAATCGGCTCCTCCACCGGTTACACCCGCGCCATGATGGACCGGCTCATCCCGGTGGCCGCCTCACAGGGTTACATCCCCGACGCGGTGTTTTGCCCCACCGACGTGCCCGCGGGACGCCCATACCCCTGGATGTGCTACCAAAATGCCGTCGCCCTGCAAGTCTATCCCATGGAAGCCATGGTCAAGATCGGAGACACGACGGCCGATGTGGAGGAGGGCCTCAACGCGGGCATGTGGATCATCGGGCTGACCCAGTCGGGCAACGAACTGGGATTGCCCCGCGCGGAAGTCGAAGCCATGGACCCGGCGGAACTCGATGCCCACGTTGCGTCCATCGAAGCCCGCTTCCGCACTCTGGGTGCCCATTACACGGCTCGGGGCATCTGGGAGGTCCTGCCCATCCTAGACGACATCGAAGCGCGTCTTGCCCGAGGCGAAAGGCCCCTGTGAACACCTGTCGAAACCCGGACGTCGGCGGCATTGTCGGGCAGTCATCCCGGCCCTTCCGGAACGGGTTCCGGACTCCGAGAGATGTGCTGAAAACCGATTGGCCTCAAGTACGGCTGCTCACCCCATGTGCAACTTTTTGATGCCCCCTTTGACAAGCCCTCTCGTTCCCAAGCT
>CAZRWT010000081.1:2658-11115 GCA_964603955.1 uncultured Syntrophobacteraceae bacterium | reverse complement strand
AAAAGATACACCAGCGAATCAGTTGCACTAACAACGGGGCGCCAGTATAAGTAAAACTAACGGGAATGAAAAGAATGGATTGACAAACATTCAAATTGGTTGGATTGGATCGGGTGCGTGCCGTTGTGTGCGAGGAAGCCCTCGAATCCCCCAAAACGTTGAAGGAAAGGAAAAATCGAAGCATGAAAACCATCAAGATCATGCCGTGCCTGGACATGAAAAACGGTCGAGTGGTGAAGGGCGTCAATTTCGTGAATTTGAAAGACGCGGGAGACCCGGTGGAAAATGCGGCCTTCTACCAAAAGGAAGGGGCCGACGAGCTGGCCATGCTCGATATCGCCGCCACCCTGGAAAATCGCAAGACCCGCCTCGAGTGGGTCAAAAACGTCTCGTCGGTCATCAGCATTCCCCTGACCATGGGCGGGGGCATTGCCACTCTTCGGGACATCGAGGACGTTTTCGCTGCGGGAGCCGACAAGGTTTCCATGAACAGCGCCGCCGTCCGCGATCCGGGATTGATCGACGCGGCGGCCAAAGCCTTCGGGCCTGAAAGGGTGGCCGTGGCCATCGACGGCAAGCGCAACGCCTCCATGCCGTCGGGGTTCGAACTGGTGGTTTCGGGGGGAACCAAGCCCGTGGGCAAAGACGCGGTGCAGTGGGCCGGGGAATGTCAGCAGCGGGGCGCGGGAGTCATCCTCCCCACCAGCATGGACGGCGACGGAACTCAAAAGGGGTACGACCTGGAATTCACCCGCGCCATAGCCGATGCGGTCACGCTGCCCGTCATCGCTTCGGGGGGAGCGGGAGCCCTCGATCATTTTTACGAAGGGGTCGTCCAGGGGGGAGCGGAAATCTTGCTGGCCGCGTCGGTTTTTCATTACCGAACCTTCAGCATCCGCCAGGTGAAGGAATACCTTCGGGACAGGGGGCTTCAGGTGAACTTGTGATGCGGGGTTGGTGATTCGGGGAGCGGTGTGGATGTTATGGACAAGATGGGTGGTATGGATTGAGTGGACAATGGGGAAGCCGCACATCACGACAAAAGGTTGATCATGAAAATATGGATGGATGCGGATGCCTGTCCGGGCGCCGTCAAGGAACTGGTTCTTCGAGTGGGAAAGCGGCACGGCATCCTGGTGGTGTTCGTGGCCAATAAGTTCATCGGCCTTCCTGAATCCGCCTGTTTTTCGGCGGTGAGGGTGGGCATGGAACCCGAAGCCGTCGATGAATACATTGTCGAGCACGCACGGGCGGGGGACATGGTCATCACCCAGGACATTCCCCTGGCTGCGAGCCTGGTTCCCATGGGAGTGACCGTCATCAGTCCGCGAGGCGAGCTGCACACGGCGGAAAACATCGGGGAACGCCTCTCCATACGCAACTTCATGCAAGACATTCGAGAAGCGGGAGGTGTCACCCCCGGCCCCACCGCATTCGGCCCCAAGGACAAGCAGCGCTTTTCCGACACTCTTGATCGAGAAATCACCCGGCACCTGAAAAGCGCCAAAGGAATCCAATGAGAAAATTCCAATCCGGATCGAGGGAAACAAAACAACCTGCACATCCTCCTGTTGTCCGCTTCGTCCACTTTGTCCACATCGTCCATTTCGTCCACTCACTCCCCAAACAAAACAAAAATATTCAGGCGGCGCCTGAAAGGCATGCAATCCCCAAAGGAACCGATAAAGAATATTTCTTCATTGCATCTTGAGTTTGGATGGTAGAGTGTTTAACAGTATTCTTACGCGAGGCTGAGGAACTGATTACACAACGGGCATGCCATTGCCCCTGCTGGATGAAACCGATCAACCCAAACAAACGAGGAGACGACATGGCCATTACCCTTCCCGATCTGCCTTACGCAAAAGACGCTCTGGAACCCTTCATCGGCGCAAAGACCCTTGATATCCATCACGGCAAACACCACAAGGCTTACGTGGACAACGGAAACAAATTGATCGAGGGCACGGACCTCGCCAATCTTTCCCTGGAAGAAATCGTCAAGAAGGTTGCGGGCGATCCTTCCAAGGCGGGCGTGTTCAACAATGCCGCACAGGTATGGAACCATTCGTTCTACTGGCAGTGTATGAAGCCCAATGGCGGGGGAGCGCCCACGGGAGCCATCGCGGACAAGATCAAGGCGGACTTTGGAAGCTTTGAAAAGTTCGTGGAGGAATTCAAGAACGCGGGCATGACCCAGTTCGGCAGCGGATGGGCCTGGCTGGTGGTTGACGGCGGCAAGCTGAAAGTGACCAAGACCCCCAATGCGGAAACCCCCATCACCCAGGGACTCAAGCCCGTCCTCGTGGTCGATGTTTGGGAACATGCCTACTACCTGGATTACCAGAACCGCAGGCCCGACTACCTCACCACCTTCGTGGAAAAGCTCATCAACTGGGATTTCGTCAATTCCTGCCTCGCATAACGCATCACTGCGGGAAGCCCGCCCCCGGTGTCCATCTTCGAGCCCGAGGCAAGGCTTCTCGCCCCCTTCACTAAATGCCTGCCTTTGAAAGCAAGAAAGCCCCCAAGAAACGCGCTCTGCCCAAAACCGATGCGTTTCCTGGAGGCTTTTTCCATTTATTCCGTTATTAGAAAATCTAATTGGGATAAACATTCCCTGTTTCGATGATACACCACCCATTGCGGGTCTTGCCCAGGAGCAGGTTGATCTGCCACCCCACCCGGCAATGATCGGTGATGTCTCTGGGAACTCTCACTTCCAGCAGGTTTGAAGTACTGCTCCCCGAGAGAATGAGCACCCCCGGCTGAATCTTTTCGATGGTGAAATAATCATCGAGTTCGGCGGTCCAATCCCTGGGCATATGGTGTTGAGCGTATTCGTAGATGAGCCGGGCCAGCCTTTCAGCGGCGGGCAGTTCCCTGGCCGCTTCCTGGGCCATTTTCGCGGCATGAGCCGCCTGCTCCCGATTCACATGTTTCTGCTCCTCGAGCCACCGTATGAGTTTTTTGACAACGGTCCCCGTTGCCTGGAGAAGCGATTCCGAAGCCATCACCCTGCGGGTCATGAAGTAGCTCAAAAAATTGTCGAGAGAGGGCAAGATCTTGTCCGGCCCGAAAATCACGCAAAACTCCACATTCTTTTGAAAATAGAATCGTTCATACAGAGCGATGTCCGACGAATTGTCGAGATCGTGGTAGCCGTAGCAATTGAGACAGTGACGCAGCAACCCGACAACTTCTTCATAACGGTGATAAGTCCTGGTCTTCAAACGTTTTTGCTGGTCCCTCAAAAATTCCGTGAAGACCCCGTCGATATTGTGCTCTGCAATCTGGGGAAAGGTCAGGACTTTACAGGTATTTTTCATGTTCATCACTCTCAAGAATTTTTCTCCATGGCAGAATCACCGATCACTTACACTCGTTTGCCGCAATGCGGACAATAGTTGAACTCCGATTCTACAGGAAAACCGCAATGACCGCACTCTTTTTTCTGCCGTACGCCCGATGGAGTAGCGGCAGGCGCATCAGGATAAGACGCGGCGTGGCACCGGTCGCACATGAGAACCGGCTGCCCCTTTCGTAAAGGAAATAAGGGGATGAAAAAGAGGCTCACGTAATCATCCACTCTTTTCAGCCGGGCCTGCGCCAGTCCACAAGCGGGACAAATTCGCGGCGTATCGTCCAGGGTTACCGTCCTGGGCTGGATGCCTGCAATGAAAAAAAACACGGCCCACCTCGATTTATCAACCTCCGGGCATTTCAAAAATGTTACAGCTTCAGAAAAGCTTTATATCACACCTCGCTTTCCGCAGCCATGCTTCACCATCGTGGTTTCCGCATACGTCGGAATATATTCCGAGGCTCTCGCGGTCCGGGTGCATCGTGGGCGGCAAGCAAGAATCGCTTCACTTTTTCGATGTCTTTCCTCCCCGGCAGAGATTCCACACCCGAACTCACGTCCACCCCGTGGGGAGAAGCCTGGGCGATGGCCGTGGCCACATTTTCCGCGTGGAGTCCTCCGGCCAGCAGCAACGGTTTTTCAAATGCGAGATTGCCTATCGTCGCCCAGTCCCAGGCCATTGCGTTTCCCCCGGGGAGAGGTCCCCCGGCGGCTTCCACGAGAAAAGCCGCTGGATCGTACAAGGCAGCCGAATCCACTCCGGGTTCGGCATTCACGAACAGAGCCTTGATGACGATGAGTCCCTGTCCTCGCAATCGTTTCACCAGTTCGGGAGTTTCCTGTCCGTGTAGCTGGACTCCATCGATACCGCATTGCTCCACCCGTCTCATGATGGTCGAATAGTCTTCGTTTACGAAAACTCCCACCTTATCCGTTCCCGCAGGTAGAGCCGTGCAGATTTCTCGAGCCCGCAGGTCGTCCACAAATCGTGGACTTTTGGGGAAAAAAATGCACCCGATGGCATCAGCCCCCAATTCCGCGCAAGCAAGAGCCTCATCCACCCTTGTCAGTCCGCAAATCTTCACCTGCACTCTGTTTTTAACTCCCATTACCGATCTCCCATCCTCTCCTCGCTTTTCCTGAAAACGTCCAGCTCAACCCGGTCCCTCACGGGACGGCCCGGCTCCGGTTTGGTAGAATTTGCTTAGAAACTGTCTGAAAATTCCTTTGCCCGTCATTCCGGCTAAAGACTGCCGGAATGACGGTGTTTGCTTATGGCGAAATTACGATGAGGATATTCATGCCTCATTTTTCAGACAGATTCTTAATGCCGGATGCACCGGGAGGCAATGCTTCTTTTCCATCCTACAGCCCCACCTGCTCCATTACAATGCCCATTCAATGTTACTTTTCGTCTTCACTTCCCGTCGCATCGGCACTAAAATAAAACATTAAAAGAATCGACGATAAGGGTCACTCACAAGTGCCAAAAAGAGTTTTTCCATCAGTCACCTATCCATCCATTGCCAGGATTTGGCTGAACCAAAGGAGGACGGCAATATGAAAGCTCTGGCTCTCAACGGAAGTCCACGAAAGGGAGGCAACACGGAAACTTTACTGCGAAAGGTACTGGATCCCCTTGAAACTGAGGGCTGGGAAGTGAATCTCGTTCAGGTCGGCGGCCGAAAAATCTCCGGGTGTATCGCCTGCTATAAGTGTTTTGAAAATAAGGACATGCGCTGTGCCGTCACTTCCGATGCCTTCAATGATGTCCTGGCTCAGGTTTTGGTTGCGGATGCCCTGATTTTTGGATCGCCGACCTATTTTACCGATGTGAGTGCGGACATGAAGGCTGTGCTGGACCGAACCGGTTTGGTCGGCATTGCCAACGGCGGCATATTGCGCGGAAAGATCGGCGCGGCCGTGGTTGCCGTTCGTCGCGGAGGCGGCACGCACGCCTTCGACACCATCAATCACATGTTCCTCATGTCTTCCATGATCATCCCCGGTTCATCCTATTGGAATCTGGGATTCGGCCTGAATAAGGGAGAGGTGCTCCAGGATGAGGAAGGGCTGCGGAACATGAACTACCTCGGCCGAACCATTGCCTGGCTGGGTAAGGCCGTCCAGCCTCACCTCAGGGACTTTCCTGAACCCCTGTCGTCCCATGAGGCCTGACCGACACGGATAGTTCAAAGGTCGGCCGTTTAAAATGTCCTGATTCATTTGCCCGGTTTTTTATTAAGGTGGGTGCGGTGATCCATCGTGCCCGCCACTTCCGGATCAACCCGGTTCACCATTTCCCGGATAAAAAAGTGCCCCCAAAAGACGGTTTTTGGACAGCCTGATTCAAAGGAAGAACTCGCACAGCCTCACGCTTTCACGGAAGGTGTGAGCAGATGCTTTAAATGAGCTTCGGGGCTCTCGGCTTTCACCAGGCTTTCCCCGATGAGAAAGTTGAAGATGCCGGCTTCAAGGAGCATTTCCACCTGCTCGCGCCCTTGAATGCCGCTTTCTGAAACGGCGACGCAGTCCTTAGTCATGAGACGCACCAATTCCATGGATGTCCGGATGTCCGTCTTGAAGGTCGCCAGGTCTCGGTTGTTGATGCCGATCAGGGCGGCTCCCGCCGCAAGGGCGGTGTCCAGTTCGTCTTCCGAATGCACTTCCACCAAAGGGTCCAGGTTCACTTCCCGGCAAAGCCCCAGCAACTCCTCCAGCATGCCCCTGGAAAGAGCACGCACGATGAGCAGGACGGCATCGGCCCCCATGACCGCTGTTTCATAAATCTGGTAGGGCGTCAGGATGAAGTCCTTGCGCAGTACGGGCAGCCGGGCGGCTCCGCGCGCCGCCTTCAAATCCTCGACGCCGCCGTGAAAAAAGGAGGCGTCCGTGAGCACGGAAATGGCGGACGCTCCGCCTTTCTCGTACAGGGATGCCTGGAGCCCGGCATCCAGGTCGGGGCGCATGAGCCCTCGGGAAGGAGACCCTCGCTTGATTTCCGCGATGATGTTGGCCCCATGGGGGCCGGGCCGGGACAGAGCTTCCAGAAAAGGCCGCCGCTCTCGGTCTTTGAAGGCTTTGCGTTTCAACTCCGCCTCGGGACATTTGGACCGGGCCAGGTCCACTTCGGCCCTTTTATGGGCCAGGATGCGGGTCAGTACATCGCTCATGATTTGTTTCCTTCGTATGGGGTTGCTCTCGTTTGGTTTTTTTCATTCCCAAGCCGAGGCTCGGGAATGAAAGTTCAAGGAGCGTTTTGGCGGGTAAAATGCGCCAGGGCGTCGAGCTTCCGGTTGGCCCCGCCTCCATCGATGGACGCTTCCGCTTTGGCGATGCCCTCCCGGAAATCCCGGGCCGTTCCCGCCGCCACCAGGGCTGCTGCCGCGTTTACCACCACCACATCCCGCCTGGGGCCTTTTTGACCCTGGAGGATATCCCGTGTGATGCGGGCGTTTTCCCGCACGCCTCCCCCTTCCAGGTCTTCCATGACCGCAGTGCGTCCAATAAGCTGTTCGGGAGTCACATCGTAAGTCCGCACGGCTCCCTGATCGAGTTCGGAAATGCGCGTGGGGGCACAGACGCTGATTTCATCCAGTCCGTCATGACCGTGGACCACCAGGGCTTTGCGGGCTCCCAACAACTGAAGGGCCTGGGCGAACATTTCCGTGAGCTCCGGAGCATAGACGCCCAGCAACTGGCAGTTGGCTCCCGCCGGGTTGGTAAGAGGACCCAGCATGTTGAAGATAGAACGAATGGCCACTTCCCTGCGCGCCTTGGCGGCGTGGCGCATGGCTCCGTGGAAGATGGGAGCGAACAGAAAACCGATGCCCACCTCATGAATGGCTTCTTCCACCACTTCCGGGTCTATATCCAGCCGCACGCCCAATTCTTCCAGCACATCGGCGCTGCCGCACCGACTCGACACGGATCGGTTGCCGTGCTTGGCCACGGTCACCCCGCACCCCGCCACCACGAAGGCCGCCGTGGTGGAAATGTTGAAGGTGTTCGATCGGTCGCCGCCCGTTCCGCAGGTGTCCACCACCGTGTCGGCCATGACCTGGATGCGGGCGGCCTTGCGGCGCATGGCCCGGGCGGCTCCGGCCAGTTCGGAAAAGGTTTCCCCCTTGGTGGCGAGAGCGGCCATGAAGGCTCCGATTTGAGCGTCCGTGACCGAGCCGGACATGATCTCGGTCATGACCGTCGCCATTTCCGCTTCGTCCAGGTCCTGCCGGGCGATGATTTTTCTCAATCCTTCCTGGATCATTGGGTTTTCCTCCCTTTGGCATTGCCTGCTTTAGAAAGAAAGTTTCTCAAAAGACGTTTCCCCACAGGAGTCATGATGGATTCGGGGTGGAACTGGATTCCCTCCGTAGGGTGCTCTCTATGGCGGATGCCCATGACTTCCCCGTCTTCCGATTCCGCCGTGATCGCCAGGCACTCGGGTAGGGCATCTCGATCCACGGCCAGGGAATGGTACCTCATTGCCTGGAAGGGGCTTGCAATGCCCCGGTAAATGTTCTGCCCGTCGGAAGTCACGTTGGACACCTTGCCGTGCATGAGCTGCCCCGCACGTCCCACCTTGCCCCCAAAAGCCACGGCAATGGCCTGGTGCCCCAGGCACACGCCCAGGACGGGTATTTTTCCGGAAAAGGCTTTGATGAGAGCGACGGAAATGCCCGCATCCTCGGGGCGACCCGGCCCGGGTGAAATGACGATGGCTTCGGGATCGAGCTTTTCAACTTCCCGGACGGTGATCTGATCGTTGCGTACGACTTCGACCCGTGCGCCGAGCATCATCAAATATTGATACAGATTGTAGGTGAATGAATCATAGTTGTCGATCATCAAGATCATGGCTGACTCCATCATGTTTTCCCCCTCACGCGGAGATGCGCAGAGAAAAAGCTTAAAAATTCATCCTCGTTCCCAAGCTCCAGCTACCCTTGTGTCCATTCCGTCCACTTTGTCCATCATGTCCACACCCCCGAACCCTCCAACAAAACCGGAACTTGGGAACACCGATCAGGCCCGGTTTGCGGAAATGAGCTGCAAGGCCCGCTGGATGGCCATGGCCTTGTTGACGGTTTCCT
>CAZRWT010000081.1:0-2558 GCA_964603955.1 uncultured Syntrophobacteraceae bacterium | reverse complement strand
GCGGAAATGAGCTGCAAGGCCCGCTGGATGGCCATGGCCTTGTTGACGGTTTCCTGCCGCTCCTTTTCCGGGTCCGAATCGGCTACGATGCCCGCCCCGGCCCTCACCGTGAGGGTGTCCCCCTGGATGGTCGCCGTGCGGATGGTGATGGCCAGGTCCATGTTTCCCGTGAAGGACACGTACCCGATGGCCCCGCCGTAAGGGCCTCGAGGCTCCCGTTCCTGCTCGGCGATGATTTCCATGGCCCGCACCTTGGGGGCACCCGAGAGGGTCCCGGCGGGAAAGGTGGCTCTCAGGAGGTCCCAGGCATCGGCCCCTTCCTTCAAATCACAGTTGATGTTGGACACCAGGTGCATCACGTGGGAGTAGCGTTCCACGATCATGAGGTCCGTCACCTGGACGCTGCCCACTTCCGCCACGCGCCCCAGGTCGTTTCGCCCCAGGTCCACCAGCATGAGGTGTTCCGCCCGCTCCTTGGGGTCCTGCAACAACTCGTCGGCCAGTTGCCGGTCTTCCTGCTCCGTTTTTCCTCGAGGGCGGGTTCCCGCGATGGGGCGCAGGGTGGCCACGCCGTTTTCCAGGCGCACCATGGTTTCGGGGGAGGACCCCACCAGCAGGGTATCGCCCAGGTGCAGGAAGAACATGTAGGGGGAAGGGTTGATGTAGCGCTGAGCCCGGTAAAGCATCCAGGGATCGGGCGCGGGGGTGCAGAGGAAGGGTTGGGAGATGACTGCCTGGATGATGTCCCCGGCGGCGATGTGTTCCTTGACGCGGCTCACGCAATTTCGGAAGGCGTCGGGGGGCACTTTTGTCTGGAGAATGTGCTCCCCGGCGGGTGCGATGCCCTTTTGTCGTGGAGGCCCATCGAGCACCGCCGCCATTTCTTTCAGGGACTCCCTGGCTTCGTCGTAGGCTTGCGCGGGAGATTTGCTGTTGACGTAGGCGTAGGCCGTGAGGGTGAGGGAGTGCCGGATGTTATCGAAGATGTAGAGCCGCTCGGGCACGACGAAGTGCGCCAGCAGGGTGTCGGGCGAACAGGTGTTGGGAATGGCTTCGAAGAAGGACACGGATTCATAATTGAGGTACCCCACCATGCCCCCCCAGAACCTGGGAAGCCCCGGAAGGCTCACGGGTTTATAACCGGCCATGACGGATCGGAGTACTCCCATGGGATCGCCCCCGTGGGAAATGCGCTCCTCGTCGTCACCCAGGCCAATGGTGACGGCGTCACGGTAAACCCGCACATCGCAACGGGAACCGGAGCCGAGAAAGCTGTAACGCCCCCAGCGCTCACCGCCCTCGACGCTTTCCAGGAGAAATACGGGCCCTGTGCCGTCGTATATTTTTGCCAGTGCGGAAAGAGGGGTTTCCGTATCCGCCAGGATTTCCTCGCAGACGGGGATGAGGTTGCCGCGCCCGGCCAGTTCTTCCATGCTTGATTTGTCGGGAAAAGAAGCGAGTTTCATGCGGTGACTCCCTTTTGTCGGGTGACGGTGGCGGCGGTCATCTCAGACCACCATTTCATCCAGGTTGGCCAGGGGCTTGAAAACTCCGAAAAGCGCGTCGATCTGGCGGCTCAGCTGGTGAAACTGTTCGGGGTAGAGGGACTGAGCCCCGTCACTCATGGCTTTTTCCGGCTCGTGATGCACTTCCACCATGAGCCCGTGGCATCCCACGGCCACGGCGGCGCGGCTCAGGGGAATGACCTGGTTGCGGCGCCCGGCGGCATGACTCGGGTCCACGATGATGGGCAGGTGGCTTTCCTTGCGCACCACGGGGACGGCCGAAAGATCGAGGGTGTTGCGGCTGTGGTGCGAAAATGTCCGCACTCCCCTTTCGCAGAGCACCACCTTGGTATTGCCCCCTTCCATAATGTACTCGGCGGCCATGAGCCATTCCTCGATGGTGGCCGACAGGCCGCGCTTGAGGAGAACGGGCTTGTGGGAGCGGCCCGCGCGGCGCAGGAGCGAGAAGTTCTGCATGTTTCGGGTGCCGATCTGGACCATGTCCGCATACTCCTCGACCAGCTCGAAGACCTCGTGGTCCATGGCTTCGGTCACGATGGGCATGCCCGTTTCCTCACGGACTTTGACCATGATCTTGAGCCCTTCTTCCCCCAGCCCGTGGAAGGAATAGGGGGAGGTGCGAGGCTTGAAAGCGCCTCCACGAAAAAGCTGAGCCCCCGCCGCCTTCACATGCCGGGCGATGGTGAGGGCCTGTTCTTCGCTCTCGATGGCGCAGGGGCCGGCGATCATGGTCAGGTGTCCGTTGCCGATGAGGACGCCGTTCACATCCACGATGGAATCTTCGGGCTGCAACTCACGGCTTACCAGCTTGTAGGGGTGCGTCACCCGAATGACTTCCTTCACTCCGGGCATGGCCACGAGAGGCGAGTTGTCCACGGCTCCCTTGTTGTAGAGGACGCAAATGGCGACCCTCTGCCCCCCCGGCATGGGACGGGCCGTGTAGCCCCGAGATTCGATGACGCCCACGACGGCGTCGATCTGTGCCTGTGTAGCCTGCTGATTCATGACGACGAGCATTTTGTTCTCCTTCTT
>CAZRWT010000080.1:0-11719 GCA_964603955.1 uncultured Syntrophobacteraceae bacterium | reverse complement strand
GCCGCATAAGCCACTTCAGGAATCCTCGGCCTTCAGGCCGGGGAGGATGTCAAAAAGAAGGCGGCAAACCGGTTTTTGTTTCCCTTTTATCCCCTTGTTCAGCGTTGTAATATTCATAGAGTTGATCAAATCGGATGCCCCCCAATGTCGTTCCTTTGTAGGTTGAGAACATGTAGCGTTTTCCTTCCACCAGGTGATGCGACCGGATTCCGTGATCAATGGAGAGTGCCGCCTCGATGAAAGCCGTCAGTTTGTCACAGGCTCGAATGACCTCTCCATCAACGGGGGAAAAATTGTCTTCATTATACCGAGAACACAATTCTCGATGAGAGATGGATCGTTTGGCGCCGTTTTCCATGATTTTGTTGGAAAACTCGTCTTCCAGAAGATAAATGATCTCGTGACGCATATAGAAAGGCAGCAGAGGGAGAATACGTTCTTCCAGGTGAATGCGCTCGTAGGTCTTGATGATGTCGTCCAGCCCCTCGATGGAGCTTTTGACGGGGGAGACGATGTCCCGGGTGAGCACTTCGGGAAGGTCGTGAAAAAGACCTGCGAAAAAGTTATTGTAAATCCTTCGGTTGCAGGCATCCATTTCCAGGGAACAAAAATACACCAGCATGGCAACGGTGAGCATGTGCCCCAGCACGGAAGTCTTGGGAACCCGAGGGGACTGGGCCCAACGCTGTTGGAAGCGCAACTGGCCGCAAAGGTCGATGAACCCGAAGGATTTTTTGCGCAGGGAAATTTTCTGAACTCCGATGAGATCGTAATGGTCTTCGATCTGGTTTTCGATTTCTTCTTTGGTCTTGTCAATGCCGTAAACGAAGGGAGCCGCGTGGTAGATGATCTGGAACTCCCAGTTGGTGGCGAGGTAATGGGCCGCCTTGAGAATTCTTTTTTCAAAGCGGGAATATTGGGGGTCGAAAAGGTAGTTCTCGAGGTTTTTTGCAAATCCCCCTTTGACCACGGCAAGATCGGTTTCCAGTTTCTTGAGAACCAGCTCGTTGATTTCGTTACCTTTTTCGCTCATCATCTTGTGAAACACCGGGGGCTTGATGTCGGTCAGGATCACCCGATGAAGAAACTCGAAAATTCCCCCTTCGATGAGCTTTCGCCAGTCAATGACCGCACTTCGCTCGTGCTCTTCCAGCTTTCCCAGCACGTAAGCGATGATCATTTTATGCGCCTGTTTGTCCAGTTCCGTGAGTTCCACGGGGCGCACATGGTCGTTCCACCGTTGGATGCTCGCGGCCTCGAAAAACCTGTCGATCAACCCTTTTTTGATCATGAGCCTGCCCCTCCTGCCGGTTCGCCAAAAATGAGCCGGTATTTTCTAAACGGAAAAAAATGTCCAACCCCCAATTGCCCAAAGCTCCGGCAATAGTAGTCCAACCGCCGATAAAAGTCATCCCCGGCGCCCTTCTTCACCTTTCTTCCAGTGAAGGCGCACCAATGCCGGGCGGCTTTCCCATCGGCATCCCGCAAAATCCGACGACTTTTCCATCTTGACCGCCGAAAGGGTCTCTGCTAGAAGTGCTCCCATCGAAAAAGCATTAAAATAAAGCAAATTGCAGTTAATTTAACTATTTAACATATCGAGACCGTGAGATACCCTCGAAAAATACAGGCACTACGAAAGGGAAGCCATGGTCTTGCACACTGGGGAAAATGCGCGGCATTGCCTCGATGTGCCCATGAAAATGAAAACGAGGAGACGGAATTGACCGAGCGAAAAATTCTTTTGGGAAATGAGGCTATTGCCGGAGGACTGGTAGAGTCTTCTTGTTCCATGGTGACCTCGTATCCGGGAACTCCGGCTTCGGAGATACTGGGGACGTTGGTAAAAATGGAAGGTGAAATGCCGGAGCAAACGCACCTGGAATGGTCCATCAATGAGAAGGTGGCTTTTGAAGTGGCTCTGGCCAACAGTTTTTCGGGACGCAGATCCGCCACTATCATGAAGCAGGTGGGACTGAACGTGGCCATGGACCCTCTCATGAGCGGCGCCTATCTGGGGGTGAAAGGAGGCTTTGTGCTGATTTCGGCGGACGATCCCGGCCCTCACAGCTCCCAAACCGAGCAGGACAGTCGATTGGTGGCCATGCTGGCAAAAATCCCCGTTCTGGATCCGTCGTCCCCTTCTGAAGCTCGAGAAATGGTCAAGGAAGCTTTTTGCCTTTCGGAGAAACACGAGATTCCGGTCATGCTGAGACCCACCACACGGGTCTGCCATGCTCGACAAGACATGGAAGCGGGAAGCTTTCCCCATGAAGAGCAAAAACCTTCCTTTCAAAAAAATCCCGGCCGATGGGCTGCCACCCCCAAATTCCGCCTCGTACTTCATAAACAGCTCAATGAAAAACTGGAAAAAATTACACGAGATGAACGATTTTCCCCCCGCCTGATTCAAGGAGCTTCCCAAGGCAGTGGACAAGGCGAGCAAGAGGATTCCCGAAACAACCGCGTCTGCATCGTGGCTTCGGGCGTGGCCACGGCTCATACACAGGAAATCATGGCTGAATTGAACCTGTTCGATACGATTTCCCTGTATCAGGTGATCATGCCCTTCCCCCTTTCTCCGGCATTCAGGGATAAACTCCTGGAACGCTACGACCGTATTCTTGTCCTCGAGGAAACCTACCCGATCATCGAGCTTCAGCTTCAGAACCGGGACAAGGTTTTCGGACGCACCACGGGAACCGTTCCCGGAGCGGGGGAACTGCTGCCCGAAACACTGGAAGGTATCATCAGGGAATTCCTGGGACTGGAGCCTCCCCCCCGCATGGATGCCCCCACCTACCCCGGCCGACGTCCGACCCTTTGTGCCGGCTGTCCTCACCGATCCGCTTTCTACGCCATACGCAAGGCGTTTCCCAATGGGATATACCCGGGAGACATCGGCTGCTACACCCTCGGCCTCAACCTGGGAGCCGTGGACACGGTGCTCTGCATGGGGGCTTCCATCAGTCAGGCCGCTGGATTCTACCATGCCCACAAAGGGCTCGGGGCGGATGCTCCCCCCATCTGCGCCACCGTGGGCGATTCCACTTTCTTTCACTCAGGTGTGCCTGCCCTCATGAATGCCGTGGCGCAGGGAGCCCGCTTTGTCCTGGTGGTCCTGGACAATCGCACCACGGCCATGACCGGACACCAGCCTACCCCTGCTTTTGGGAAGACCTTGAAGGGCGAGGAAGTGCCACGGATTTTCATCCCCAATCTGGCTCGCGCTTGCGGAGTCCAGTTCGTGGAAACGCAAGATCCGTATCGCCTGGATGCGTTCATGGATAGCCTCAAACGTGCGGGGGATCATGCACGCCGGGAAGATGGCGGTGTGGCCGTGGTCATTGCTCAGCGTCCCTGCCTCATGGACCGACTCCATGCCGATTCCTGGGATCGCGTGGAAGTGAGGGTTTCGGAGGAGTGCATCGGGTGCAACCTTTGTGTCACGACCTTCGAATGCCCCGCCATCGTGAGCCGTGGGAAAGATCAACCCGTGACCATCGACCAGGCTTTGTGTTCCGGCTGCGGAGTCTGTGCGGATGTGTGCCCTCACGGAAGTATTGAAATCATCTGATATTTTCTCGGGCCTTTGGAGCCCATGGAGTCGACAGTCATGAGCGAGGTCAAAATGCAACAGATTATCGTGAGCGGGGTGGGTGGACAGGGTGTCCTTTTTATCAGCAAATTACTGGCTGAAACCGCTTTGAACCTGGGATATTCCGTTTTATTGTCCGAAACCCACGGCATGGCCCAACGGGGAGGCAATGTGATCAGCCATCTCAAAGTTTTTACCGAAGATTCTCCCCTAAAATTCACGAGCCCCCTGATTCGCCCACACCACGCGGACATCCTCCTGGGCCTGCACCCGGACAGCATGGCGGCCCACGGACATTTCCTCAAAAAAGACGGTACGGCCTTCCGCAATGGGACATCCGACAACGGAAAGCTTTCCATCGATGCGACGGCCATCGCGGTTGAAATGGCATCCCCCGTTTCGGCCAACCTGGTGATGCTCGGGTTTGCCGCGGCATCAAAAAAACTTTTCTGCAGTTTCGAAAACCTGCAAGATATGCTCAAGGGACTGGGCGGCAAACAATTGAGTATTTCCCTCAAAGCACTCGATGCGGGCAGGGGCAAAGTTTAGAGACCCGGCTGTTTTGAAATAACGGGATATCAGAATCTCGGAGACTTGGGGGATATGGTGAACGGGAGACCCGGGGAACAAACCCTATCCGTGTATCACCGTGTCACCCCTTCTACCCTGTCTCCGTATCTTTTCTTTATTTGTAGCAATTTCTTCGTATTCATTATTTTTCATCGCGGGGTCGCCTTATACAGTTCCCTTCGAGTTACGTAATGCTTGTCTCCATAAAGGATTCTTCCCAGTTCCCGCTGGGTGAAGTAGGGATCGTCATTGCGCAAATAGGGCAGGACAATTCTTTTCTGGCGCAACATTTCCCGATCGATCACACCTTGAATGTCGTCGGGTTCGTGGAAGCGGGCCTGGACCACCTGTTGTCCAAAAGGATTGATGATTTCACTGCCCCCCCAGAATCGGAATTTCTGTGGTGTGGTTGTGGAATCTTGACTGATCCGAGAATCCTGGAGTGTCTCCTCGCATCGTCCAGCCCCTCTCCTCTCTTCGGGTCTCTCCTCCCCGACCCGGTTGGCGCACAGGTTATAAATTCCAAATATTCTGGCATAAAATTTGTTTATGATCTGCCAGCTCTCGATGTTGCAAAACTCATCGCCCATGGACCCTTGGGACGAGTTGAAAATGGTAATGAAGATATCGGCTTTCTGTGTAATTCCCAGGCAGGGCAGGGAGGGGTGCCAGAGGTCGTTGCAAATGAACACCGCCACGTTGAACTCCCCCAACCTGAAAACCGGGATTTTCTTGCCGGCGGAAAAAAATTTCTTTTCTTCAAAAACTCCGTAATTGGGAAGGTTTATTTTTCGGTAACAGAACTGTATCTCACCGTCCACCGCCACCAGGGCTGCATTGTAAAAATTCATGGACCTGGATTCTTCAATGAAACCGATCACCGCCGCAGTCCCTTTGGTGGCGGCAGCCAGACGCCGAACTTGCGGGGAATCGACCTTCAAGGCCACCTCATGGTAACGCGATCCCACAAAGTAACCGGTAAGGGCCAGTTCAGGAAAAACGATCAGTTCGGCTCCCCGTTCCCGCCAATGCCGGAGGCGGTCCAGAACCACTTCGGCATTTTCCTCCAAGGCGCACAATTGTGGATTCGTCTGGCAAATGGCTATCCGCATGGTCCGTCTCCTTTGTGGATTTTGTAGATAAGGTCATCAGGACGACAGGTTTTTAAAATAGACCTTACAGTTAAAAGCAATGGGAATCTACCCTGATTAGGCGTGACGCATTTAGGACTTCAGCCCGCCGCAAGCCTCGCCACTTCAGTGGTAGAGGTGTAGAGGCCAGGCGTTTTTTGGCTTCAGCCAAAGTGTGTTTTTATTGCACTGTGAAGCTATGTCCTGTATAGTTTTTTGGCGTGTTCGCAGTTCACAACCCGAATAAGAAGCCGCCTCACTTCAGTGAGAGCGGAGTGTCACTCGAATCGGCATCCTGCTACACAAGGGCCCCTTAAAAAGGCCATTATAGTACAATGGGGTGCCGGGTAATGAAAGTCCTTTCGTCCAAGAGACGGCCTCACTCGCTTCCACCAACCCGGTGATTGAAGGAGCCTTAAAAAAGTGATCGATTCTTTCATGCTGTGGTATCTACTCCCACAGTTCCTGGTGGCGGGCATTACCAACGGCAGCATTTACGCGCTCATCGCCCTCGGCTACTGCCTCATTCAAAACGCCACGGGCATCGTGAATTTCGCCCAGGGCGATTTCGTCATGCTCGGGGCCATGATCATGATTTCTCTCACCCAGCTCTTTCATGTGCCGGTGATCCCGGCTTTTCTCCTTTCCATGACGGCGACGGCCCTGGTGGGAATGCTCCTGGAACAGGGTCCCTTGAGGCATTCCCGGAACCGTGACGTGCTCACACTCGTCATGATCACCGTGGGAGCTTCCATCAGCCTGCACGGAGCCGCCATGCTCGTGTGGGGAAAAAGTGCCCAAACCCTTCCCACCATCGGTGGAGAAACCCCCATCATCATGTTCAATGCGGCCGTCCTCCCCCAGTCCCTTTGGATTCTCGGGCTTTCCGTACTCGTTCTGGTCCTCCTTTATGTGTTCTTTCACCGCACCCTCCTGGGGAAAGCCGTGCGAGCGGCGGCAGACAACCCCTTCGGGGCGGCGCTCATCGGCATATCCGTGAGAAAGCTGGTGGCGCTGGCATTCGCTCTGAGCGGCGCGCTGGGAGCCATGGCGGGAATCCTCATCACCCCCATCACGAGCATGAGCTATGACGCAGGGCTCATGCTGGGGCTCAAGGGCTTCGCCGCGGCCATTCTCGGAGGATACGGCAGCACCCTGGGGGCCGTGGTCGGAGGACTCCTCCTGGGCGTTCTCGAATCTCTCGGGGCAGGCTTCATCTCCTCGGCCTACAAAGACGCCTTCGCTTTCGTCATCCTGCTGCTCATTCTTTTCTTCAAACCGGCAGGCCTCTTTGGAAGCACCCGAGTTCGAAGGCTCTAACATGACCGGGGAAAAATCATTTCCAAAACAGGCCGATGCCGGAAAACCGGAAAATCCGGAAACAAAGGGGAAAACCGAAAGTGTGCCTGTCGGTGAATTTCCACTTTCCACCTCCGACTGCCACCTTTTTCGCCCCTTTATCCCCAAGGACTGGAAAGCCCTCGCGATTTTCGGCGCTCTGCTCGCCGTGTTTCCCCTCTTCATCGGCAACGACTACTTCCTGCTCCTCATGAACATCATGGCCCTCAACGCCCTGGTGGTCCTGGGACTCAACCTGCTCATCGGTTCGACAGGGCAGGTGTCCATGGGACATGCGGCGTTCTACGGCATCGGGGCCTATGTGAGCGCCTATGCATCCACCATCTGGCAATGGCCCACGGCGGGAGCCTTGTTATTGGCCGTCCTTTTTGTGGCATGCACGGCTTTTCTCATCGCCGTCCCTACCTTGAGGCTGGAAGGCCATTACCTGGTCATGGCCACCCTGGGGTTCAACATCATCGTGACCATTTTGTTCACCCAGATGGAAAGCATCACCGGAGGACCCTCGGGATTCGCGGGAATTCCAAGGATGGAGGTGGCGGGCATCGTCCTCGATACCGACCGATCTTTTTATTACTTCATCTGGGGAATTTTTCTCCTGGCTTTCGCCCTCACCTTGAATTTTACCGACTCGCGCATGGGTCGAGCCCTCATGGCCATTCATGAAAAAGAACTCACGGCCCAGGCCCTGGGCATTCCCACTCAGCGGTACAAGGTGGCCACGTTCGTCCTGAGCGCCGTTTACGCGGGAATCGCCGGGTTTTGCTACGCCCATTACGTGACCTTCATCAGCCCCAAAACCTTCGACATTTTTTACTCGGTACAGGTGGTCACCATGGTGGTCATCGGCGGCATGGGAAGCTTGTGGGGGGGACTCGCCGGGGTGGTGGTGATCACCTGCCTGCCCGACCTGCTGCGCGGCTTCCAGGATCTGTACGTTCTCACCTACGGGCTGATTCTCATGACCGTGCTGGTCTTTTGCCCCAAGGGACTCTTGCCTTTCGTCAAGGATGTCCTGGGCCGCATGTTCCCAAAGCTGTCAGGAAAGAAAAACGCCCTGCCGCCTCCCGACAAGGGGAGGTGCGACCTTCCCTTCTCCCAACGGAACCAGGAAGAACTTCCCGGTTTTCCGGCTCCACGGAGTCCCCATCCGGATATTTCCCCGGTCGGCACCCGTCCCTTGCTCGAACTCAAGGGCATCGGAGTGAACTTCGGGGGAGTTAGTGCGCTCCAATCCGTTGACATGCAGGTGTTTCCGGGAGAAGTGGTGGGGCTCATCGGCCCCAACGGAGCCGGAAAAACTACACTCCTCAACGTCATTTCGGGTCTTTTGAACCCTCAAAGCGGAGATCTGCTCCTGGAAGACAAAAACATTCAGGGACTGCCCCCTCATCGTATTGCCGCCCTGGGCATCGGGCGCACCTTCCAGGCCGTCCAGATTTATCAACACCTCTCCGTGATGGAAAACGTGCTCATGGGCTATCACCTCCAGGGAAGGTCCGGCTTCCTGAGCACCTCCCTCCACAGTCCGGGAGAGCGACGGGAAGAAAGAGCATTGCGAGACCAGGCCATGAACCTGCTGGACCACTTCGGCCTGGGGCAAAAGGCTTTGGCCTCGTCACAGGAGCTGTGCCTTCTCGAACAAAAGCTTGTGGAACTGGTCCGTGCCGTGGCCTCGAAGCCTTCCGTGCTGCTCATGGATGAACCCGTGGGCGGGTTGAATCCGCGAGAAAGCGAGGAACTCGCCCGCCACGTCCAGGCTTTGCGGCGCCGTGGCATGGGCATCATCCTGGTGGAACACGACATGAACGTGGTCATGAAGCTGACCGACAGGATCGTGGTCTTGCAGCACGGGTGTCGCATCGCCACGGGAACTCCCAGGGAAATCCAGCAGGACTCTCGTGTGATCGAGGCATACCTGGGGCGGCGGAGGGATTGAATCATGGCCATGCTTCGAGTGAAAAGCGTGTCGGCGGGTTACGGGTCCATACAGGTTCTTCGGAACGTCAGTTTTCATGTGTCCCTGGGCGAGGTCGTTTCCATCATCGGGGCCAACGGGGCGGGCAAGAGCACTTTGCTGCGGGTCATCAGCGGGGTTCACAGGGGGTCCCAGGGCGAGGTGTCCTTTTTGGACCAGGCAGTGCAGCGGTTGTCGCCGGAAAAGATCGTCAAGCTCGGGCTTGTGCAGGTGCCCGAAGCCCGGCAGCTTTTCCCCAACATGACCGTGCAGGAAAACCTGGATTTGGGAGGTTACCTGCTCGGAAGAAAGCACATTCGGGAATTCCGGGATGAAATGTTCGGCTTTTTCCCCATCCTCCGGGAACGCCGGGGCCAGAAAGCGGGCACTCTGAGCGGCGGCGAACAACAAATGCTTTCCATCGCGCGAGCCCTCATGGCCAGACCTCGGCTGCTCATCCTCGATGAGCCGTCCATGGGGCTGGCTCCCCTCATTGTCGAGGAAATCTACGACAAGGTGGAAGCTCTGCGCGGGCAGGGAACGACCATCCTCCTGGTGGAGCAAAATGCCATGGGGGCGCTTCACATATCGGACAGGGCCTACGTGCTCGAAACCGGCCGCATGGTTCTGTCGGGAACGGCCCGGGAACTCCTGGAACACGACGACGTGCAGCGGGCCTACCTGGGCAGGGACTATGAGCACAAATGGGAGAGGTGAAGGAGGAACGTCATGAGTGAAAACGCGGTTCGCCGGGCGTCCCGGGATGAATTGTTCCAGCTTCGGCTGGAGCGGCTGCAAATGACTTTGAATCGAGCCTATCTCAAGGTGGATTTCTATCGCCGACGCATGGACGAGCTGGGCATTTTGCCCGAAGAGGTTTCCACCTTCGAGTCCCTGCAAAAATTCCCCTTCACCACGCGCCGGGACCTGTGGGAGCATTACCCTTACGGTCTGTTCGCAGAACCCCTCAAGAGCATCGTGCGGCTCAAGACCAGCAAGCCCGGCCTCGAAGACCGTGGAAACCCCATCGTCGTGGGGTTCACGCACCGGGACGCGGCCATGTGGCAGGGGCTCATGGTCGAGGTGCTCCGACGCCTGGAAGTCGGCGACCGGGACATCGTTCAGGTGGCCTTCAACTACAACCTCTTTCCCGGAGCCTTCACCTTCAACCACGCGGCGGAAGCCATCGGGGCCACCCTGGCGCCCTCGGCCACCATCTCCGCCACCTTGCAGTTGCAAATCATGCAGGATTTCCGGTGTACGGTCCTGGCCACCACGGCAGCCTTCGCCCTGCACATGGCGGAAACCCTCGAACTCAAGGGCATGTCCCCTTCCCGGCTCCATTTGAAGCGCATCCTCCTGGGACCGGACCCCCTGTCCGAAGTCACGCGAAAGCGCCTGGAGTCCGGCTTCGGCGTTCCTGTTTACGGCCTGTACGGAGTGAACGAAATGGTGGAACCAGGGATGGCGGGGGAATGCACCGTCCAGGACGGTCTTCACGTGGCGGAAGAGCATTTCCTCCTCGAGGTGGTGAACCCCGCCACGGGAACCCCCGTGCCTTCAGGGCAGGAAGGGGAACTCATCGTCACCACCCTCGCATCGGAAGCCTACCCTCTCATCCGTTTCCGAACGGGAGACATCACCGCCTTCAAAACGGCCCCCTGCCCCTGCGGACTCGAGTCATCGAGGATCGTGCCCGTTTTGCGGCGGACGGACAACCGGGTTTCCATCCGGGGAGTACACCTCTACCCCGAGGACCTGGAGCAGCTCATGAAAGAATTCGATCCCGACCTGGCGGATGTGCGCTTCGTGATCCACACGGCTCACGGTATCGGGCAGCAGTTGGACGTTCTGCTGGTAAGGCCCGAAAGCGGAGGGTATCCCGGCGGCAGTCGGGGTCAGTACATGGAGGCATTGCGCGGCAGGATACGCAGGGCTCTAGGACTGGGAGTGCGCCTGCAACAAGTGGAACCCGATCGGCTTCCTCGGGAAGGGCTCATTTACAAATCCGTTTTTTTGACTGTGGAAAATACGGATGAAAAAGAGGGATGAGGACAAAAAACTTTGCTCTTTTTGATCGGCTTCAGGCGGCAAATCGTATCTTCTTCCCTGTGGTTAATGAGAAGAAGGTCTGTGGTGCAATCCTTGTTGCTCCATTCGTGTGCTCAACCACAGGGCCGTCATACCGCCCAGGTAGGCTCCCCAGACCACATCGCTCAGGTAATGTACTCCCAAGGCCAGTCGAGAAAAAATGATCAGAAAAGCAAAGGCCAGAAACAGGAAACGATACCTGGGGAAGATGAGGGACAGGGCCACCATGGCAGCAGCCGCAGTGTTGGAATGTCCTGAGGGGAAAGAATTGAAGATGTAATCGGCTTTGAAAAAAGTGAAACCGTACAGCCCCTCTTCCACAAGAGCCTTGGGCCTGTAGCGACCGAAAAAAAATTTGAAAAACGCATTGATGGCACCCGCCATAGAAACAGAGAGCAAGACCAGGAGAGCTTTGTTGGCCAGGTGCTTTTTCTTCAGAACCCATTGGAACAGCACGAACAAAGCGGCTGAACCAACGATGTATGCCGTGGATACTCCCGCCTTGGTAATGACTTCGAAAATCTGCACAATAGAGCCGGGAAGCTGTTGAAGGGCAAACAGGAGCTGTCTGTCCACAAACCGGATGGACAGCAGCGAGAAAACGATCAAGAAGAGAAAAAAGCAAAGATGACTTTTTTTCCAAACCCATTGGCTATTCATAAAATTACGCGATGTGCAACTTTCTTGTTCCCAAGCTCCAGCTTGGGAACATACTTGCCCGGAAGCTCCAGCTTCCACCTTGGCATCCCGTTCAAAAGCCACCCCGTGAAACGCTCAACGAATCCAGGGGCAGTCTCCTCACGCCACGAAGCCTGGAAGCTGGAGCTTCCAAGGCAAAGGCGTTCCCACGCCGGAGCTTGGGAACGAGAAGTAAAGAGGCCGAAGGGGGTGGTAAACGTACCATTGAAAAGTTGCACATGGCGTAAAACTGCTTCACTTTTCCGATTTTCGATCTCTTCAGTTGACATCCTCCCCGGCCTGAAGGCCGAGGATTCCTGAAGTGGCTTATGCGGC
>CAZRWT010000079.1:8203-12009 GCA_964603955.1 uncultured Syntrophobacteraceae bacterium | reverse complement strand
ATACGGATCATGGACAATCGCTTCTTCGAAAAACCCATTCTGAACTCCCCCTATGAATACCCGTCGGAACACTGGGAGCTTGACGAACAGGGGCAGCCGACCCAGCGCACCATCAAGAAGCGCCGCGAGGCAAGGTTCATCACGCCCATCCCCAAGCCCAAGAAGCGGAAGGGGGAAGTGGGGCAACAGATGCACATCCTTTTCCATGACGGAAAGGGGCTTTCCACTCAAGAACAACGCTACAACCCGACACCGATCATCAACGATCTCCGGCCTCTTGTGAACCAATGGCGGCTCTTGCCCAATCAAAACGACTGGCAGGTCACTCCCGAAACGGCTCGCCTGCTTCGGCATTGGCGCCGGCACGATTTCGGCCCTATCCGCCCTTTCTTCTGCCAGGTGGAAGCCGTCGAGACCGTCATCTTTCTGACCGAGGTCGCCCCCAAGATGGGCAAGGCGGGGAGCAAATTCCTGGATCACCTTGCCAATGCCAACAACGACGCCAACCCCGAACTGATGCGGCTGGCCCTCAAACTCGCCACGGGAGCCGGCAAAACCACGGTCATGGCCATGATCATAGCCTGGCAGACCATCAATGCCGTCCGCCGCCCCACCGGCAAAAAATTCACTCGAGGCTTCCTGGTCGTAGCTCCGGGGCTGACCATTCGGGACCGCCTTCGGGTGCTCCAGCCCAATGACCCGGACAGCTACTACAAAAGCCGGGACCTCGTTCCCCAGGACATGCTTCCCGACCTCGGACGGGCCAAAATCGCCATCACCAACTACCACGCCTTCAAGCTTCGTGACCGCATGGAGCTTTCCCGGGGCGGCCGCTCCCTTCTCCAGGGGCGGGGGGAACCCTTGAGCACCCTGGAAACCGAGGGGCAAATGCTCCAGCGGGTGATGCCCCATCTCATGGGCATGAAAAGCATCCTGGCCATCAATGACGAGGCTCACCATTGCTACCGGGCCAAACCGGAAAAGGGTGAAGAAGGGGACCTCAAAGGGGACGACCGGCAAGAAGCCGAGATGAACAACGAGGCCGCCCGCCTCTGGATTTCCGGACTCGAGGCCGTCAACCGCACAATCGGCCTGTCCCGCGTCCTCGATCTGTCGGCCACCCCCTTCTTTCTCCGTGGGTCCGGGTATGCCGAGGGCACCCTTTTCCCCTGGACCATGAGCGACTTTTCCCTCATGGACGCCATCGAATGCGGCATCGTCAAACTGCCCCGCGTTCCCGTGGCCGACAACATTCCCGGCGGAGAAATGCCCAAGTTCCGGAACCTCTGGGAGCACATCCGGGAGCGCATGCCCAAAAAGGGCCGGGGCAAGGCCAAAACCCTGGACCCCTTGAGCCTCCCCGTCGAACTGCTGACCGCCCTCGATGCCCTCTACGGCCATTATGAAAAGACCTTCAAACGCTGGGAAGAGGAAAACATTCAAGTTCCGCCCTGCTTCATCGTGGTTTGCAACAACACTTCCACATCCAAGCTCATTTACGATTATATTTCAGGGTTTACACGGGAAAACGACAATGGGACGACCACCCTGGAAAACGGACGCCTGGCACTGTTCCGCAATTTCGACGAGAACGGCGATCCACATGCACGGCCCCGCACCCTTCTCATCGACAGCAAGCAAATCGAATCGGGAGACGCTCTGGACAAGAGCTTCCGGGCCATGGCCGCCGACGAAATCGACCGTTTTCGCAAGGAGATCATCGAGCGCACCGGTGACGTCCGCCAGGCCGAGAACATCTCGGAACAGGACCTCCTCCGGGAAGTCATGAACACGGTGGGAAAGGAAGGGCGCCTGGGAGAATCCATCCGCTGTGTCGTGTCCGTTTCCATGCTGACGGAAGGTTGGGATGCCAACACCGTGACCCATGTGCTGGGAGTGCGGGCCTTCGGGACCCAACTCCTGTGTGAACAGGTCATCGGGCGGGCCTTGCGCCGACAGTCCTACGACCTCAATGATGAGGGGCTGTTCAGCGTCGAATACGCGGATGTGCTGGGAATCCCCTTCGACTTCACGGCCCGGCCCGTCGTTGCCCCTCCGCAGCCGTCCCGGGAGACTATCCGGGTCAAGGCCATGAGTCCCGAACGCGATCAACTGGAAATCACGTTTCCCCGCGTGCTGGGATACCGGGTGGAATTGCCCGAGGAGCGCCTTACGGCAACCTTCGACGAGGATTCCATTTTGGAGCTGACTCCGGACCTCGTCGGGCCTTCCATCACCAAAAACCAGGGCATCATCGGCGAGGATGTGGACCTTTCCCTCGATCACCTGGAAGACTTGCGCCTTTCCACCCTGCTTTTCTACCTGACCCGGCGCCTCATTTACACCCGGTGGCGTGATGCCGGTGAGGACCCCAAGCTGTATCTTTTCGGGCAGCTCAAACGGATCACGAAGCAGTGGCTCGATACCTGCCTGGTGTGCAAGGGAGACACCTACCCCGCTCAACTCATGTACCAGGAACTGGCCGATATGGCCTGCGAACGCATCACCTTCGGAATCACCCGGGCCATGGTGGGAGAAAACCCCGTAAAAGCCGTCCTGGACCCTTACAACCCCATGGGCTCGACCCTTCACGTCAACTTCAACACCTCCAACGAAAAGGACCGCTGGGAAGCCGACGCCCGCCGGTGCCATCTGAACTGGATCATTCTGGACAGCGACTGGGAAGCCGAGTTTTGCCGCGTGGCCGAGTCTCACCCGAAAGTCAGGGCCTACGTCAAAAACCACAACCTCGGGTTCGAAGTCCCCTACCGCTATGGCTCGGAAACCCGAAACTACCTGCCCGATTTCATCGTCCTGGTGAACGACGGCCGTGACGATCCGTTGCACCTGATCGTCGAGATCAAGGGTTACCGGCGTGAGGACGCCAAACAAAAGAAGGGCACCATGGAAAACTACTGGGTGCCCGGGGTGAACAACCACGGGAAGTTCGGTCGGTGGGCGTTTGCCGAACTGACCGAATTCTACCGGATGCAGAGCGACTTCCAAGCCACCATCGAAGCCGCATTCAACGAAATGATCGCTTCCATCTCATCGGGAGTTGCCACGTAAGGAAACGTCATGGCAAAGGACACCAACAAGAGCATCGAGAGCCTCGTACACAAGGACGCCTCACGGCGAAACATCCCGACGGTCGAATACCAGTCCGTCATGCACCAGGAAGAACGAAACCCCGTCCGGACGGCCTACGAACGCCGCAACCGGGACCTCGATCCCCAACTGGTCTGGCGGGGAAAGGATGAGCAGGACTGGTCCGACCTGGTGGTGCAGGCTCCACCGCTTTACATCCAGGAAAAAATCCATCCCAAGGTCCTGATCGACGACCTGGTGCGGCAAAGCAAGCAAAGGGAAGGTGCGGGCCAACCCCACCAGCTCAACCTGTTCGCGGACTTCAACGGACTCCCCAGCGAAGGCGCCAGGACGGAATTCTACCGGCACGACGCCAACTGGTCCAACCGCATGATCCTCGGAGACAGCCTGCAAGTGATGGCATCCCTGGCAGAACGGGAAGGCCTGCGCGGCAAAATCCAGTGCATCTACATGGACCCGCCCTACGGCATCAAATTCAACTCCAACTTCCAGTGGTCCACCACCAGCCGGGACGTCAAGGACGGCAACCGGGAACACATCACCCGAGAACCCGAACAGGTGAAAGCCTTCCGAGATACCTGGCGCCATGGGATTCATTCGTACCTGACCTACTTGCGGGATCGTTTGACCGTTGCACGGGATTTGTTGACGGAAAGCGGATCGATCTTTGTGCAGATCGGGGATGAAAATGTGCATCG
>CAZRWT010000079.1:6658-8103 GCA_964603955.1 uncultured Syntrophobacteraceae bacterium | reverse complement strand
GACCCCGGCGACCTCGTCCTCGACCCGACGTGCGGTTCCGGCACGACGGCTTACGTCGCCGAGCAGTGGGGCCGCCGCTGGATCACCATCGATACGTCCCGTGTCGCACTGGCTCTGGCCCGAGCCCGCATCATGGGCGCCCGGTACCCCTATTATCTTCTTGCCGACAGCCGGGAAGGGCAGCTCAAGGAAGCCGAGATCACTCGAAAGCCCCCTTCGGAAGTCCCAATCCATGGAAACATTCGCCAGGGTTTCGTTTACGAGCGAGTGCCGCACATCACCCTCAAATCCATCGCCAACAATGTCGAAATCGACGTGATCTGGGAAAAATACCAGGAGGTGCTCGAACCCCTTCGCCGACAGCTCAACAAACTGCTGAGCGAGGAGTGGGAGGAATGGGAAATCCCCCGCGAACCCGACTCCAGGTGGTCCAGGGAAGCCGGGAAAATCCACGAGGAGTGGTGGAAGCAGCGCATCGCCCGGCAGAAGGAAATGGACGCATCCATCGCCGCCAAGGCCGATTTCGAGTACCTGTACGACAGACCCTACGAAGACAGGAAGAAGGTCCGTGTTTCCGGACCCTTCACCGTGGAAAGCCTCTCCCCGCACCGGGTGCTGGGTGTGGATGAAAACGACGACTTGATTGATGGCCTGTCGGAGTCGGATGCCGACTTCGGGGGGAGGGATTTCGTCGGGATGATCCTGGAGAACCTCAAGACCTCCGGTGTGCAACAGGCCCACAAGGAAGACAAGATCAACTTCAGTTCCATCGTTCCCTGGCCGGGTGACCTGATTTGCGCCGAGGGGCGCTACATGGAGGGCGACGAGGAATCGGGCGTCGAAAAGCGAGCCGCCATTTTCATCGGACCCGAATTCGGAACGGTATCGCGGCCCGATCTTGTGAGTGCGGCTCGAGAAGCGGGTGATGCCGGCTTCGATGCCCTCATCACCTGCGCTTTCAATTACGACGCGCACTCGACGGATTTCAAGAAACTGGGACGCATCCCCGTCCTCAAAGCGAGGATGAATGCCGATCTCCACATGGCCGACGATCTCAAGAACACGGGCAAGGGCAATCTCTTCGTCATCTTTGGAGAACCCGACATCGACATCCTGGAAGTCGGGGCCGGTCAAATCCAGGTGAAGATCAGAGGAGTGGACGTTTTCCACCCCACCACGGGAGAAATTCGAAGCGACGGGGCCGAGGGCATCGCCTGCTGGTTCATCGACACCGACTACGACGAGGAGAGCTTCTTCGTGCGCCATGCCTACTTCCTGGGGGCGAACGACCCATACAAATCCCTCAAGAACACCCTCAAGGCCGAAATTCATGAAGAGGCCTGGGCATCCTTGAACCGCGACGTCTCTCGACCGTTCGACAAGCCCGCATCGGGGCGCATCGCGGTCAAGGTCATCAACCACCTGGGCGATGAGGTGATGAAGGT
>CAZRWT010000079.1:0-6558 GCA_964603955.1 uncultured Syntrophobacteraceae bacterium | reverse complement strand
CCAGGCTTACTATTCACTGTCCGTCATTCCCGCATGTTTTTGGCGGGAATCCAGGCTTACTATTCACTGTCCGTCATTCCCGCATGTTTTTGGCGGGAATCCAGGTTTTTTGCAACTTTCCGACACTGAGTTTCGGGAATAACCGGGGGTAACAGGAACATCCGATGAGCAAGCGAATGTACGTTTACATTCTATCGAGTAAACGCAATGGCACACTGTACATCGGGGTCACATCCGACCTTGTGAAGCGCACTTGGGAGCACAAGCAGGGCATGGTAGAAGGCTTCACACATAAATACGGCGTGAAAACCCTTGTCTATTACGAGGTCCATGAAAGTCCCGAAGCTGCCATCACCAGGGAAAACCAGATGAAGAAGTGGGATCGGGCATGGAAAATCCGCATCATCGAGAAGAGCAACCCCCAATGGGATGATCTGTATGAGCAAATTGTACTATAACATGCCTACCCATCTTTGGCTCTTCCGCCCTAACTTATACTATCCGTCATTCCGCCAAAAACATGCGGGAATGACGGATAGTGGACTTTACTTATGGATTCCCGCCAAAGGCCTGCGGGAATGACGGATGGTGGACTTTACTTATGGATTCCCGCCAAAAACATGCGGGAATGACGGATAGTGGACTTTACTTGTGGATTCCCGCCAAAGGCCTGCGGGAATGACGCGACGCAAATTATGCTCCGGACAATGAAAACGGTTATGATTTTTTTGGCGGTGGTGAACTGACCATGGAACATCGACACATTTTTGTGGACGAGGATCAGTGGGGAGTGGCCGTGGTTCACTCCATATGGGAACGGGGTTCCGACGAGGACATCCGGGCGCTCATGCGGGCGGTCAAAAAGGATGCCCATGCCGCCGACGCGGTGCGAAGGGCCGTGTCCTGTTCTCGAGTCTATGGATGGCCGAAATTTTTCAAAATGTTTCTGGAGAAGATCGATGCTTCAGGATAAGGGAGATTACTGGCAGCAGTGGCAAAAGCTTCTCGAAGCGGCCGCCGACATTCAAGGCATTCTTCCCGGCGCGGTCCTGGTAGGGGGGAGTGCGGCTTCGATCCACCTGGGACACCGGTTTTCGTTCGATGCTGACCACATCCTCCTGGATCTCGAGGAGAACTACGAAAAGGTTCTTGATTTTCTGGAGGGCCGTGATGACTGGGAAACGGCTCGAATCCGTCCGCCCAAACTGATCTTGGGGAATTTTCGCGGCGTGGAAACCGGAATCCGCCAACTGATGCGACGGCGCCCCCTGGAAACGATTGCAATCCAAACGGGCACGGGCAAATCCATCACCGTTCCTACCGTTGCCGAGATGCTGAGGACGAAAGCCTGGATGATCGTTTCACGAAACGCCACGCGCGATTTTATGGATTTCGCAGCCCTTGCCGGACATCTTGGAATCGAGCCGGCCGTGACCGTTCTGGAAGACCTGGATGCCTACTATTTGGACCTGGTAAGGGGCGAAAAAGCGTCCCCTTTGGTTCAGTTGATTCGACAACTGGCTCAACCGGCGCCGGGCGATTTGGACCGGATCGATGTTTCCCGGTACAAAAGCATCGGACCACCGTTCGATTCATGGGAGTACATCACGGCCATTTGCGCGACAGTCTCCGTGGAACTGGGCAACCGAATCGCCGACAGCCCGGTGTGAGGCAACTCACTCCGAAGAAGATACCCCAAAGACCTTTCACCACAGAGATGGGCAGAAATAAGAAAGGAGCGATCCCATGAGCGTCCAATCGGCAACTCGACCCTGGGCCATCCGGCCCTTCGTGCCCGCAGAGGTTTATACGGACCGGGCCGAGCCCCTTGAATACCTGTACGACTATGCTTTGAAGACCGTGACCCGCCGTGCCATGTCCACAGTGCTTTTGGGGCAGCGGCGCATGGGCAAGACGGAAATCTTCAAGCGGGTGGTCAACCGGCTGTTTTTCGAGCAGGAAAAACATACCGATCCTCGTGAATCGGTGGTGCCCGTGATGTTTACGTTTCAAGAAACCATCATCGACAAGTGGGACTTTGCCGGAAAGTATGTGGAAAATTTCTTGCGCTGGTATTTTGCCTTTCGCATGAGAGATGTCGGTGTGTTGTCGCCCGATGTGATGAAGCGTCAGGATTTGCTGCGGATGATTCATGGTTCGTCATTTATGACTCAGGGCATTCGGGGTGCTTTGAATTTGCTCGAAGAGATCGAAGACAGGGCCATCATTCTACCGGAGGAGCGAGCCCTGTGGATGCCGCGTCGCGTCTCCGACTGGGATGAAAGCTCCATCGTCATGTTCCTGGACGAATTCCAGAACACACGCCTGCCCCAGTACGGCTTTGACATCGTGGGACTCATGCAGGAGGCGGTGGAGTCGCCCACCTGCCCGCATTTCGTGACGGGTTCGGCCATGAGCATCCTGGCTGCGGAAATCCTGGGGCGGGGGGCGCTGTTCGGACGTTTCGAAAGCGAACCCATCGGTCCCCTGACGGAATACTGGGGAGCGGAACTTGCCCTTCGTTGCGCTCGGCACTACCACGCACGCCTGTCCGAAGACGTGGCGCCTGTGCTGGCCACCCGGTGCGGGGGCAATCCCTTTTACATCACGGCGGTGGTTCGCCGGTCCGCCAAACAAAACAGGCCACTGGAAAGCGAGCAGCAGATCAATGAAATCCTGGCAGTTGACCTGTCATCGGGCTTCATCTGGGGGGAGTTGAGCGACCAGGTGAATCGGTGGATCGAGCGGGTCAACGAACACGGCATCACCAAATGGATTCTCTACCTTTCTGTCCTGGAAGAGGGGGAGCGCATCGACCTGGAGCGCATCCGCAGCGAGTTGTGGAAGCGGGATCGCCAAAAGGTGTCCATCGAGCAAATCCGGGACGTACTCATAAAACTCTCGCGGGGCGACCTGGTGGAATTTCTCGATTTTGGCAACTGGTTTCGTAAGGTGGACGACCCCATCCTCATCGAATTTCTCAAGGTCTGGGGCCGTATTGCCGTCGAGGGGCACTCGCAGGAGCGGGTGCAAAGAGACATCGAGCGGGAATACCAGACATTGAAACGCAAGATTCACAATCACCTGGGCTACCTGGGCGAAGTTTACATGGCCCAGGTGCTCTGGAACGGGCAGCGGCAGGCTCTCCCCGGACGTTTTTTCAATCATCCCGAAGATGTGACCATCCCGTGGCGCTTCAACTACATCTGGCTTCGCACGAGCCTGGGCGGGGCGGAAAACCTCGAGCTGGACGTGGAAGCCGCTGCCGGCAAGGAAATGTGGATCGGCGAGAGCAAATGGTGGCGCAGCCGCAAGGCGGGCGTGACGGAAGTGCGCTCCCTGATGCACAAGGCCGTGCGGTTGCGGGAGCGGGAAGGCCCCGGATTGCAGATACTGCGCCTGTGGATATTTTGCCACGGCGGCTTCACCCGGGAAGCGCAGGCCCTCATGGCCGACGAAGGCATCCTCTGGTCCGACCGGGACGACCTCGACGCCCTCCTGGCTCATGTGGGTCTCAAGCTCCTGCCGGAAATCGACGGGGAAGACACGCCGGAAGAGGCCGGCTGAAAGCGAAGGCACGGGATCAATGAGGTGAAAAAAACCGGCATGAAAGAATCCACGGAACACGCATCGGGAAATGGAGCGGGTGAAAGGGAGGCTTCACGGGAAAGTCCGTGGCGGTCCATTTCCCTGGCGACTTCCTACATCAAAAAGCATGCGGGAAGGATCGTCCTGGGATTCCTGGCGCTCATGGTGGTGGACGTTTTGCAACTCGCCATCCCTCGCGTGCTCAAGGCCGCCGTGGACGCCCTGCAAGAGGGCACGGCCACCCCCTCCCTGCTCCTGCTTTACGGCGGCTACATGGTATTGATCGCCCTGGGCATTGCCGCGCTCCGGTATTGGTGGCGGTACCTGCTCCTGGGCTTTTCCCGCATCATGGAAACGGACCTGCGCAACCGCATGATGAGCCGCCTGCTCGTCCTGGACCGCGCATTCTATCAGCGCCGCACGCCCGGCGAAATCATGGCTCTGGCCACCAACGACCTCTCGTCGGTGCAACTGGCCATGGGCATGGGGCTGGTGGCCCTCTTCGACGCGCTTTTTATGGGAATGGCCGCCATGGCCTTCATGGCCTACATCAGCCCCACCCTGACCCTCATCGCCATCGCTCCCATGCCCTTCCTGGCACTCCTCACACGCTTTCTCTCGGGCCGCCTTCACCGGCGATTCCGCAAGGTGCAGGAACAGTTTTCCACCATGACCGAATTCGTGCGCTCGACCTTTTCCTCCATCCGCCTCATCAAGGCTTACAACCAGGAACCCTCCCAGGTATCGAGATTCAACGACCTGGGGGAAGTTTACGTGCGGGACAACCTGAGGCTCGCCGGCATCCAGGGAATCCTTTTTCCCGTTTCGGGCTTCATCGGCAGCCTGAGCCTGCTGCTGGTCCTCTTTTTCGGAGGGCGCATGGTCATCGAGCAGGCCATCACCGTGGGGGATTTCGTGGCCTTCATCGCCTACCTTTTCCTCCTCACCTGGCCCATGATGGCTCTGGGCTGGGTGACCAACCTCTTCCAGCGCGGCGTGACGTCCCTGTGGCGCATCCAGAGCCTCCTCGAGGAAAAGCCCGTACTGGAAGAGCCTTCTACTGTGCCGGCCGCCCCCTTCCCCAAAATCCGGGGAGGCATCGAGTTGAAAAAGCTCACCTTCGCTTTTCCCGGCGCCAAAGAACCCGTTCTCGATGGCCTGGACCTGCAAATTTCCCCCGGCACCTTCCTGGGAATCGTGGGAAGAACGGGATCGGGCAAAACCACCCTGTGCCGGCTCCTGGCCCGGCTCTATCCCATCGAAAAGGGCATGCTCCACCTGGACGGCATGGACGTGAACACTCTGCCCTTGAACACCGTTCGAGAATCCCTGGCCTACGTTCCCCAGGATGTGACCCTTTTTTCCAACACCATCGCCCACAACATCTCCATGGGAAAGGGCGACGCGAGCCGGGAGGAAATCGAGGCCGCGGCCGCAGCTGCTTCCATTCACGGCGAGATCATGGCCATGAAAGACGGCTACGATACCCGTATCGGCGAAAAGGGAGTGAAGCTTTCGGGGGGGCAGAGGCAGCGCGTCGCCCTGGCCAGAGCCCTCCTCCTCGACCGGCCCATCCTCATCATCGACGACGGCCTGTCCGCCGTGGACATGGAAACGGAACACGCCATCATCCGGTCCATGGCACGCTACCTGTCGGGGCGCACCTGCATCGTGGTTTCCCACCGGGTGGCGCCCCTGGCCGACGCGGACCGCATCGTGGTCCTGGAAGAAGGCCGGATCGTGGAAGCGGGCACCCATGAGCACCTCCTGGAGCGCGGCGGCTTCTACACCAACATTTATCGACAGCAGACCACGGGGGATTGAGACGGCCTCGGCGCCTGTTTTTCCGGAGAATCGAGTGAAGCTCCCCCGGCGAAGTTTTGATTGAAGCGCCCAATAATGGTATCTTACCTGGCAATGAAGCCGGGAAGTAAAATCAAGCACCGGAAGGTTGCCCATATTGTTTTTCAGGCACACGAGCGAGAAAGAAAGGATGTTTCACATGGACCCGACAGAGTTCCTTAAAGATACCATCACCGAGCGCCTGAAACCCTTCAAGCCGCACATGGTTGTTTTGTTCGGCAGCCATGTTTATGGAACACCGGGCAAGGACAGTGATATCGACCTTTATATCGTCACCAATGACGACGAGATGCCGCAAAGCTGGAGTGACAACATGAAAATCAAGCTGCCCTATATGGAAGCCCTCGAGGACATAGCCGAGCAAATCCCTACGGACATTATCGTTCACACGAAAAGCATGAACAGCAAGTTTGTTGAAATGAACAGCTCCTTTGCTCGAAAAATCATCAATGAAGGCATCAGACTGATATGAACCGTCAGGCAGCGACAGCATGGCTCAAAGCGGCATACGACGACATCTACTTGCTCAATAAAATTTGGGATGATCGGCATCTTACGGCTATCGCCTCATTCCATGCCCAGCAGTGTTGCGAAAAGACCCTGAAGGCCATCCTCGAGTACCATGATCAGGATGTCCCGAAGGTCCATTCTTTACGGAAACTTTTTGCCCTGGCCAAACCCTTTGCTGATCTCCGTCCCGATAAAGCGATCATTGCCGGCCTGGATACCCTTTACATAGAGGCTCGATATCCCGGCGATTTTGGCTTGCTGCCCCACGGTAAACCCACGATAGAAGATGTGAAAGTTTTTTTCCAGTTTGCTCAAGACGTCTTTGACACAGCATGCAGGCAACTTGAAATCGGCAGAGAAGACATATCGGGATAAGGTTCGGAAATACATGGACGAAGAAAAAGAAAGCCCCATGAAGGATTCGAGGCTGTGGAAGGGATTGTTTCCTTTCATGGCCCCGCGCTGGAAGGGACTCGCTCTGGCCGTCTTGCTCTCCTTCGTGGTCACCGCCACGAGCCTGGCCATGCCCCGCCTGGTCCAGATGGGCATGGACGATTACATCCTCGACGATTCCCTCTCCACACCGGAACGCTTCGA
>CAZRWT010000078.1:0-12466 GCA_964603955.1 uncultured Syntrophobacteraceae bacterium | reverse complement strand
GGTATAACGTGCTTTGAATCCTGAACTTATGCACAAAAATTCCCCTCAAATCGCCTTTCTTTTCAGAGCCGGTTGAAGGGTCTTGGATAATCTTCTCGATTTCAGTATCCAACTCCAGTTTCTGGTTCTTTTCGAATTTCTTGACTTTTTTTGCGAAGGAACTTGATTGATAAACCTTCATGGCTCCCTCATCCAAATTCATATTCTGATTTCTCGCCCAAATCCAGCTCTGTAATTCCTATCAAAATTTCTTTTAATAAATCGTAGGTAAGGTCGGGGTTTTCCTCTGCGCACTTACCAATCCTGGCCCAGTGCTCAATCTGGCCCGTTAAAGACCTGTGGTCCACTTTGCTGAATTTTTTGGCTGCTTTAAGCAATTCGTCCGAAATTCTCACTGCTGTCGGCATTTTACTACCTCCATATTGGTCATTGTGATCAAAGCTAAACATATCATAAAATAGCAAAATGCAACGTTATAAATTCGCCTTGTTTTCTGGACGAACACAAGGAAAGGATGAGTGGGCGGAGATTCTCATTTTGGTCTGCAGTCATGTCAGCATTCCAGTACAACCCGCAGTTTCTCCCCCAAATCCTTGAGCGAGAAGGGTTTCTGGATAAAATGCACGCCTTCGTCCAGCACGCCGTGGTGGGCGATGACGTTGGCCGTATAGCCGGACATGAACAGGCGTTTGATGTCGGGATGGATGGACAGCAGGTTTTTTGCCAGGTCGCGGCCGTTCATCTCGGGCATGACCACGTCGGTCATGAGCAGGTCGATGGGTCCGCCGTGCTCGCGGGCCAGGCGGATGGCCTCGCCCGGGGTTTGAGCCGTGATCACGGCATACCCCAATCTTTCGAGCATCATGGCGGCCATGCGCAGGATGGCCGGCTCGTCCTCCACCAGCAGGATGGTCTCGCTTCCGCATACGGACGGTTTTGCCGTTGCCGTGTCGGTCCGAACCCGCGTTCCGGCCCGGTGCCGCGGCAGGTATATCCTGAAGGTTGTCCCCTGTCCCGGCTCGCTGTACACATTGATGAAGCCGTTGTTTTGCCTGACCGCTCCGTAAACCGAAGCCAGTCCCAGGCCGGTGCCCTTGCCCACCTCCTTGGTGGTGAAGAACGGCTCGAACAATCGGCCGACGATCTCCTTGTCCATGCCGCAGCCGTTGTCGCTGACCGCCAGCAGCACGTACTCGCCGGGCACAAACCCTGCGTGAACGGCGCAATAGGCATCGTCAAATACGGCCGCGCCCGTTTCGATGGTGAGCTTGCCCACACCCGCAATGGCGTCTCGGGCATTGACACACAGATTGGCCAGTATCTGGTCGATCTGGGAAGGGTCCATCTTGACCGGCAGGAGATTCTTGCCGGGCAGCCAGATCAGGTGGATGTCTTCTCCGATGAGCCGGCGCAGCATCTTGAGCATCCCTTCCACGGTCTCGTTCAGGTCGATGACCTTGGGCGCGATGGTCTGCTTGCGGGCAAAGGTCAGCAGTTGTCGGGTCAAATCCGCTGAACGTTGGGCGGCCTTGCGGATTTCCTGAAGGTCGGAAAAAACCGGTTGCGCCGGGTCCGTCTGATCCAGGGCCATCTCCGTATGACCGAGGATCACCCCCAGCATGTTGTTGAAATCGTGTGCGACCCCGCCCGCCAACCGCCCCACCGATTCTATCTTCTGCACCTGGGCGAGCTGTTCCTGGAGCTTCTCGCGCTCCTTCTCGGTTCGTTTACGTTCGGTGATGTCATGCACGGAACCGATAAAATAATTTGGATTTCCCTTTACATCGCGCACCAGGCAAGCATCGAGGATGCCGTGGATCACCCGCCCACTTTTATGAATGAACGCTTTTTCCATGCGATAATGATCGATTTCGCCTTTTGCAAGCCTTGATTGCTGTAGCAAATTTTCCTCAACTATTTCCGGATGAGTGAATTCACGAATGTGCTTTCCGACCAATTCATGCAGATCATAGCCCAGCATCAGGCAGTAGGCGTCGTTAGCGTGTTCCACGCAAAAGTCAAGAGAAATCATGGCCACGCCGACAGCCATATGGTCATAAATCTGCCGAAAACGTGCTTCACTTTCCTGAAATGCCTCCTCGGCTCGCTTGCGCTCGGTGATGTCCTGGGCTTTCGATACGACACCCTTGAATCCATCCTTCTCGTCATGAAAAGGGTAGTAGCTCATGATCCGGTATCGCGGCGTCCCGTCCAGGCCGGGAAAACAGTCCTCGTAAACCACTTTCCGCCCCGCGAGCGCTTCATCCAGGCGAGGCTTGATCTTGTCTGCAAAGACATCCTTGCCCAGCAGGCTTTCCACGGTACAACCTTCGATTTCATGACGCGGCTTGTTGAATGTCTCGGTATATGCGTCGTTCACGACAATGTACCTGTAGTCCTCGCCGACCAGGGACATGGGATCGTTGATCCGGCAGATGATCTGTTCATAGTGCAGGAGACGACGTTCTTGATCGCGCCGGATTGTCTCCAGACGTATCCTCCGGATACCCTGGGCAATGGTTCCGGCCAGGTTCATGAACAGTTCGTGCTCTTCGAAATCGTGCGCCAATTCCTTGGGCACGGAAACGACAAGCAACCCCATGGGCTGTCCTCCAACATCCAATCGAACGGCGAAGCCCGCTCTTCCGGAATATTGGCAGGATAAGGGACAATCGGCGCATTCAGCTTGCGGGTCTAAAACAATCTGAGGCTGTGGGGAATCAAGAGCCTTGCATGCGCAGGGACTCATCCTGCCTTGTCGAAATCGGGAGAGAAGGTCTTGAAATGCATCCCCCACGCCGGCCTGTGCCGCGTCCGTGATTCTGCGCTCTTCGTCCAGAAGCATGATCCAGGCGTTGTGATAGCCCCTGGTCGCGGTCAAGGCGCGGCAGATATCCTCCAGCAACCGGTCCTGGTCCCGAGAGTTGACCATGATGTCATTGACCATGACGAAGGATTTCAGCACTGAATTCAAATGCCGGATGCGTTCGTCCGATTGCTTCCGCTCCGTAATGTCCGTATTGGACCCTTTGTCGGTGCGGAAGTGAGTTGATTCGAGCATATGGGCGGCTCCTCGATATGGCAAGGTTACGTATTATGAAGGTGTGATTAGGGCAAAGGTATGGAAGGGTATTTCCTGAACATGGCGATTTCGAAAAGCGAGCGTGGAATACACAAAAATGGCTTCGCCATGAACTGAGCCATTGCGGAAAATACCGCACTCCTTTCAAACAAAAAAATGTAGTTTACCCCCCTTTATCCCAAAAATACAAGACAAACATCGATCGCAATTCCAGCAGGAACAGGCTGCAAAAGCGATCACCCTGCATGGCGTTCTTCCGGGAGATTGTCACCATTTCGCGACATAAATTTCACGGGTTCGACACTCTTCCATGGCATGGTGAACGAGCGGTTCAACAGAAAAATAAAAGCCGAATGGAAAACATACAGCAAGGGAACGAGATGAAAAAACCGGTGAAGATGGAATCGAAAGCCATCGATTTTTTTTATGGTGAATTCAAAGCATTGGATAATGTGAGCATCCAGTTTTACACGAATCACGTCACGGCTCTCATAGGTCCTTCGGGCTGTGGCAAAAGCACCTACCTGAGATGCCTCAATCGCATGAACGACCTCATTCCCACTACTCATTTGAAAGGGGAGATCACCCTGGACACCACAAACATCTACGACGGCAAGGTGGATGTGGTGGAATTGAGACGGCGCGTGGGAATGGTGTTTCAAAAGCCCAACCCGTTTCCCAAGACCATTTTCGAAAACGTGGCTTACGGTCTCAGGGTAAATGGCGTCAGGAACAACGCCGTCATCGAGGAACGGGTCGAGCGCAGCCTGCGGCAGGCGGCTCTTTGGGACGAAGTCAAGGAGCGTTTGCACTCATCCGCCCTGGGGCTTTCCGGCGGACAACAGCAGAGGCTCTGTATAGCTCGCGCGCTGGCCGTCGAACCGGAAGTGATCCTGATGGACGAGCCCGCATCGGCCCTGGACCCCATCGCCACTCAAAAAATCGAGGAACTGATCCAGGAGCTCAAAAAAGAGTACACCATCGTCATCGTGACGCACAACATGCAACAGGCGGCGAGAGTGTCGGACAACACCGCTTTTTTCTATATGGGGAAACTCATCGAAGTCGGCGTCACGGAAGCTATTTTTACCCGTCCCAAGCACAAACAGACGGAAGACTACATCACCGGTCGCTTCGGTTGATCCCCTTCCATGGAGAGCACAATGGAAAACAAGTTCCGCAATGACCTGGATGAACTCAAAAACACGGCCCTGTACATGGGCGCACTGACGGGCATGGCCCTCGATACGGCCGTTTATGCCCTTCTGGAGCGGGATGTATCGCGAGCCGACGAAGTCATACTGGGGGATAAAACCATCAATGCTCAGGAAGTGAAAATCGATCACCTGTGCTTGAAGCTTCTCGCCCTGGAGCAGCCCGTGGCCGGAGATTTGCGGTTCATTATCGGTGCCATGCGCATCGCCGTGGACCTGGAACGTATCGGCGACCAGGCTGTCAACATTGTCCAACGAGCCATCCTTCTTGCAGATCGCCCCCCTCTGTGTCCCAATCCTTCCGTGCGGAAGCTGGGCCATACGGCTATCGATATGTTCAAGTCCGTGATGGGGGCATTTTCCCATGGGAGCAAAGAAATAGCTTTGAATGTTTGTAGAATGGACGATACGGCCGATGAACTCAATGTGAACATCCTCAAGGATCTCATGGACTGCATGATCGCGGATGTCATCAGCGTCGAGCGCTGTCTGCACGCCATCATCGCGGCAAGGTGCCTTGAAAGGGTGGCGGACCATGCCACCAACATCGCCGAATCCGTCATCTTTATCACCGAGGGAGTGAACATCAAGCATCATGGCCGACGGGGGTGAAGACGCCATGTGCAATTTTTCAACGGTACCGTTTACCACCCCCTTCGGTCTCTCTAAGCACCTGAACACAAGTTACTTCTCGTTCCCAAGCTCCGGATCATTTCTCGTTCCCAAGCTCCGGCTTGGGAACGAGAAGAAATCGCACATCGTGTATGCTTCCAACAAGGGAGATCGGACCATGCTCATGCTCACACGAACATCCCTGGACTTCCAAGCCATTCCCGTTCACGATCTCAACATGCAGAGGGCGGATATGAAAACCGATTGCGTTGTCCTCCTTGATCAGGATGGAACCATCCGGTTTGCTTCCGGGTGCATCGAGCGATACCTGAAATATGCCGTTTCCGAGATACAGAACCAAAGATGGCAGTCCTTGTTGACGCGAGAATCCGTCCTGCGCCTGCTCAAGTTGGAGCAACAGCCGGATGCCTTGACGCGGTTCCAGGGAGTCAAGATAGTTGCACTAGACAAAGATGGTGAAGAAGTGCCCCTACGGATTTGGGTGCGTAAGGTGTTTCTATCGGAAATGACGCATGTTTTTATAATCGAGGGGCGTTTTCTCAAACCAAGAGACAGGCATCTGGAGCTTGCGATACTACCGTCCAGGGACTCCCTTACCGGTTTGCCCGGCAGAGCCCGATTCATCGTCACACTCGATGAAGTCCTCAACAGAGCCCGGTTTCGCCCCAAGCGGAGCTTTGCCGTTTTGTCCCTGGACCTCGATCGGTTCAAGCTCGTCAACGAAGGGCTGGGGCATGCCTTGGGCGATCGGGTGCTCGTGGAGGTGGCGAGACGCATTGCCGGAAATCTTCGAAAAATGGACACGGTGGCCCGGGTGGACGGTGACGAATTCGTGGTGCTCCTGGAGGAGGTGAGCGACAGGGCCAATGTGATGACCGTGGTCCGGAGAATCCAGGCGGACATTGCCCGGCCCATCCTGGTGGGAAGCCATGAGATCGTCCTTTCGGTCAGCGTGGGGATCGTTTTCTGGTCGGGAGATCACTCGTGCGCGGAGCACTTCATCCGGGATGCGGAAACGGCCATGCATAAGGCCAAATCATCGGGCAACGGCCAGTGCTGCGTCTTTGATTCCGCCATGCATTTTGCTGCCGTGAAGAAATTGCATCTCGAAGGGGGGCTGCGCAAGTCCATTCATAAAGACCAGCTGGTGCTCTGTTACCAACCCGTCGTGGACTTGCAATCTCAAAAGGTGGTGGCCGTGGAAGCCCTGCTCCGATGGGACCATCCCGAACTGGGACGAATCTCCCCGTTGGATTTCATACCCATGGCCGAAGAAACAGGATTCATCGTTCCCATGGGTGCCTGGGTTCTCAAACAGGCCTGCATGGAAATGCAAACGCATGCACGCAACGGCACGGGCACCTCTTCCTGGGGACTCTGTGTCAACGTCTCTTTCAAGCAGTTGCTGCACGAGGGGTTCGACCTGGAAGTGGAAAAAATCCTCGAGGAAACGGGATTCGATCCTGCCGGGCTCACCCTCGAAATCACCGAAAGCACGCTCATCACCAACCCTCGAACGATCAACCCCGTCCTGAAGCGGCTCAAAAAGATGGGCATCCGGCTGGCCATGGATGATTTCGGAACGGGATACTCCTCGTTGGGCTACCTGTACCAGTTCCCCTTCGATACCTTGAAAATCGATCGCTCTTTCGTCTCGGAACTCGAGACCAGTCCCGAGAAGCACGGCGGGATCATCCGGACCATCATTTCCATGGCCCAAAACATGGACATGGACATTGTGGCCGAGGGAATCGAAACATCGGGACAGCTTGAGCATCTTCTGAGCTTCGGGTGCAGGTTCGGGCAAGGGTTTTTGTTTTCGAAGCCGGTGGAAATGGAAAAACTGCTCGATTCCCTTCAACTGGCCGGTTAGCGGACCCAAATGGAGCAAGAGGCAATGCAACCAGTGGAAAAAGCATGTAAAAGAAGTGAGGTACCGTCCACGGATCAACGCTACAAATACATTTCCCACCTCATCGCGCGCGAGCACTTCGTGATCCTCGAACGGCTCGTGCGCGAGCGATCCCTGGCCCTCATCGTCATTCAACTGGAGCACTTCTACGAGACCATCCGCGAGATGGGGGAGGAGATGGGCTTCAAGATGCTCCAGATGCTGGACGAAGAGGTGGAACTGTGTCTCTCGGCCGCTCTTTCCCATTTCAACGTCCTTGCCGTGACCAACTTTCATGTGAACGGACGCATCGTTTATCTGGACGTGGGTTCCAACGCCGGGAATTTTCGGGATGCGGTGCTCAATTTTCAGATGGCCTTGCTGAACCGCATGCAGGAGAGGAACAAAAGTTATCCCGAGTGTGCCGCAGATATTACGGTGGGGTCCGCCATCATCAAGAAAAAGGGCACTTACCTGCTCCACGCGGCCATTTTGCAAGCCCTCTGCGAAGCGCAGGATTGTTCGTCGAGAAGAGCCGACACGCATTATTCCGCCAGGGAGCAAAGGCTCCAGCGGCTGCTCCAGGCCGGTTCCATGCCGGTAGTGTACGACCCTCTGGTGGAGCTTGCTTCTGGAAATGTCTTCGGGTGGGAAGCGCTCATCGAGGAAGATACCGATGGAGTGTTTCAAGGCCACGACAGTGTGATCGCCCATGCGGAAAAAACCGGGGAAGTGCCCGCCCTCGAGCGCCTCTACCGCAAGGCGAGCCTCGAAAGGCTGGGAGGGCTTCCAATGAATCAAAAGCTTTTTCTTCGTTTTCACCTCCAGTCCCTGACGGACGTCACTTTCGAATCCAGGGCTTTCGGCAGGCGCCTCAAGGCCATGGGCATGGAGGCGCAGCATCTGGTCATTCAATTGAGGGAAGCTCATTGCCTGCAAAACATATCGTTTATTCTTGACCGCGTGGAGACATTCCGGCAGGAGGGATTCAAGGTGGCCATCACCCGTGTGGGTTCGGGACAATCCAGCCTGCATCCCATTTCGCACATACGCCCCGATTACATCAAACTGGATGCCTCGCTGGCCCAGGGAGTCGATCACAATCCCATCAAAAGGGTCATGGTCGAGACCTTCGTCACACTGGGGGAGAAAATCGGGGCACGGGTCATTGCCGAGGGGCTTCGACGGGATACGGAGCTGACTTCCCTCCTGTCCATGGGAGTGCATCTGGCACAGGGGCCTATCTTGGGGAAGCCGGCCCATCCCAAGCCCATGACCGAAAATCCAATCCCGCCGAGCCTTTCCTCTTCCACCAAGGTTCTTGGGGAACTCAAATGCTCGAGCCGCGTCGAGGGGCTTGTACACAAGTGCCTCGAAGTGAGTCCCGAAACCACCGTGAGCGCCGTCAAGAATATTCTCAAGGATCAGCCGCCCATCAGCAGCGTGGTGGTGACTCGCAACCGTGTACCCATCGGGCTGGTCATGAATTACAGCCTCGACCGGCAATTGGGCACCAACTACGGTATTCCCCTGTATTATCATCGTGAAGTAGCTCGGATCATGGACAGCTCCCCGCTGATCGTCGATGCACGGGAACCCGTGGAAAAAGTGGCGCGGGCAGCCATGGAGCGGGACAGTCATCGCGTGTATGACGACATCATCGTGACAAAAGACGGGGTTTTGCTGGGAACCATTTCCGTACAAAAAATGCTCGACACGCTGGCGCGCGTCCAGGTGGAAATGGCCAAGGGGGCCAATCCGCTCACGGGTTTTCCGGGCAACGTGGCCATCGAGCAGGAAATCAACCGTCGCTCCAGTCACGGAATCGGGTGCAGTCTGATATATGCGGATCTCGACAACTTCAAGGCGTACAATGATGAATACGGTTTCGAAAACGGCGACAAGATGATCCTCTTTGCCGCTCGAGTGATCAAGGAAGCCGTGAGTACCCACGGCTCCCATGACGACTTTCTCGGTCATGTGGGCGGGGACGATTTTGTGGTCATATCGAGGCAGGAAAACGCCCGGGACATTTGCGAAGCGATTGTAGAAAGTTTCAATGGGGAAATCGGATCGCTTTACAACGAGGAAGACCGTCGCCGGGGATATATCGTGGGACGATCGAGGGACGGGAGCGGCGAGAAGACCTTTCCCCTGGTGAGCGTTTCCATGGGCATTGTGGATTGCGCCTTCCAGGAACCCTTTTCCATGGACGACCTGAGCCACCGGGTGGCCGAGATCAAAAAATACGCCAAGTCCATCAAGGGAAATTCATATGTGCGGGACCGCAGGGCCCCCGTGGGTGCCTGTAAGGAATCCAAGCCGTTGACTCTTGTATCCGCAAGTTCCGGGAAAAAAGCTTGTTGAAAGTAAGGGGGCAGGTAGAGATTTGACCTGCAAACCCGGCACTCGGCTTGCTCCCCGAGAACTTCGAACCTGGCCCGGCCAGGATGGCGGATGAAATCTTCCGTTCCCCCGCACCCCTTTGTTGAGCTGGGACTCGACGTTCACGGGGCAAGGCTGCCTGCGAATTTGTTTTTAACTATCCTTCACTCGCTGCAACCTGTCCCCTGTTTCGATCACGCCACTTTTCTCCTTTCCATGGCTTCCAGTTCTCTTTTGCAGTCGATACAGACGGTGGTGGTGGGCTGTGCCTTGAGGCGCTCGATGGATATTTTGTGGCCGCAAAGACCGCAGGTGCCGAAATCCCCCCTTTGTATGCGACGGAGCGCGCCGAGAATGTCTTGAAGCTGCTGTCGGTGTCTTCCCTGCATGTTCATCATCATTTCGAGAGAATAGCGATTCAACGAGAGGTCGGCCTCATCCATGGGGCCCACGACGGAGCTCTCTTTCAAAAACTCCCTGGCCTGGTGCATGCCCGGAAGAATTTGTCGCAGACGTTCATTCAGGATACTGGTGAAGTGAGCCTCGATTCCTTTGTCCATCTTCATCTCCCTTTTCTGAACCCGGTTGTTGTTTTTGAGACCCGCCTCCCCATGGAGGGAGAGACGTGTAAGGGAGGCGAGTCTCCATTTGTCCCATCGAGCGAGCGAGCGAGGATCGGGGCAATCAAAAACCCATCCGCTCATGGAAGGATGATGGTCCACAGCAGTAGTTTTTTCTTGTTACGGTATCGTTGCGGTTTTTTGAAGAAACGGGGAAGATGATGCCATGTGCGTTTTTTTCTCTCGTCTCGTTCCCCAGCGTCGGCTTGGGAATAAAATGGCAGGTTCCCCCTTGTATGAATTTTCAATTGGACTTCTCTTTGCTGTGGTTTAGGTGATTTCCGAAAGTATACATTCCAGGGAAGAACCCCATCGTGGGAAAATCCCCTTCCTGGAAACGCCGAGTCCCAGCTCGGCAAGGCTTTGCCTGTGCCTATATTTTGCGGGTCATCGGCTTGCTTCCCCCCTCGAATCCAGCCGAGCCGGGGCTCGGCGTTCCCGGGCGAATCAACTGATATTTTCATTTTCGGAAATGGCCTAAGCACCCGAGTAGAAGTTTTTTAACATTTTCCGGCATGGGTACATAAACCGCATCCCGTCATTCCCGCATGCTTTTTGCGGGAATCCAGACATGCCCTCTGTCCCTGCATTTTTGCTCATAGCTGTTCCCCCTTCATCACAATAGTTTGCAAATTGTCACAGAATCGACACTCACGCCCATGGCTTTTCAGGCATAGTGTCCTTGCGTCGTGTGAGGGCTTCGCCTCACCCATTGAAATGATTCCGAACCCGTGGAGATACTTCATGGCCCGACAGGAAAGCTTGAAAAGAAATTGTACACCGAAAGAGTTGGGCGACCTTCTGCGCGCCATGGCAGATGGTTTCGACCGTGGAGGGCTGTACCTTGATGGTATGGAAACCAGTTGGAATGACGTGGAAAAGATACGCATCAGCATCAGCAACGAAGGCGGAACGGCCGGCGTCAAGGTGAAAGCGAAGACGGCATCCGGTGCGTTGCCCTCGGGTTCTCAAGAGGAACGGGGCGGTGAGCGCAAAGGGAAGGGCGGCCCCGTTTCCGAACCTCGAAAAAGCTACGGTTCCTTGAAGAAAAGCATGAACAAGACATTCAAAAATATTCTCTACGCACTGCACGAACAACAGTGGCCTTCGGAACCCGATGTCAATGCCTTCATCCTGGATTCCGCCCAAATGGTTCGTCATCCGGGCAAGGGCGATGAATTTTACCCGGCTTACACGGAAGCCGTGCGGGAGTTCGCTCGAGCCGTCGAAAACCGTGACATGGAAGCGGCCTTGCTTGCGGTGCATCATCTGAGCACACTGAAAACACAATGCCACAAGAGGCACGCTTGATTCTTGGAGCTTCGAAAATGAAACGACACGCCATGTGCAACTCTCTTGTTCCCAAGCTCCAGCTTGGGAACACACTTGCCTGGAAGCTCCAGCTTCCCGTTTCGAAGCGGGTGGAAGCTGGAGCTTCACAAATAAAAGGCGTTCCCAAGCTGGAGCTTGGGAACGAGTAAAGCGTAACGGGGCGTAAGCGTAACATGGAAAAGTCGCACATGGCGTATGACGGCATGGGGAGGTAATGATGTCGGAAGGGCGGAAACGAAAAATGGAAATTGTGAAGCGCGATGACCCTGCCGTGGTCGGTGAGCGGCTGGTTTATCCTCCGGAACTGTCCCCGTGGGATGAAGAGGTGTTCCTGCGCATTACTTCGAGGGTTCTCGATCCCGTGCAGGTGGAACGGCTGGTGACGCCCACCAAGGTGCTTCCCCGACAAACCGAAGTGCCGGCCATTCACTGGCACCCGGAATTCATTCCCATGGACCTCATCAGGCGCCGCATCGAGGCCATGTATCCTTGCATGGAGCATGCCCTGATCATCCCCACCCAGCACAACGAACTCACCAGTTACGGAGATTACACCGGGGTGGAAGTGGACTGTCATTCCCCCGAATTCCAGCGCAAGGTGCAGCTCCTCATGCACTTCAAGACCGACCGGCTGCAATCCCCGTCGGCGGATGTTTTCAAAAGCATGCTCGAACACACCTTCACCTACCGATCAAGCCAGTTGTACGCCTTCCTGGACATGATCACGAATCCACGGTTCGAAGATTATTTGCAACTGGCCGCAGAAGAAACGGCGGCCAATGAAGAGGTGGTGAGGTTTTGCCGTGTTCACGCGGCAAAGTTGCAACTCCTCCTGGACGAGCACCAAGCGAACCTGGCTCCCGACATGTTCAAGAATAAATTGATTCGAGAATTCGTCGATGCCCAGGAGCCTTTTTTCCCCGATGTGCTCATCAACCGTGCCCAGATTTTCCTCCGGACGGTGAAGCTCATGGTCAAGGAGAACTTCAGTCTGACCTACTTCTACCACACCCAGGAATTCATCGAGGAAGCTCGATCATTGGGCGCGGGCATCGTCGTGCCCCATCCCGAACAGTTCTGGCCCATTCTCCTGGCGGACTACGATGTGGACGGGTATGAAGTGTGGAATCCGCAATCCAACGAATTCACCGAATTCCTGGTCAACGTGATCCATCGCCAAAACAAGAATCTCGCCCGGGGACAACGTCCTCTGCTCATCTTCATGGGGGACGACACGCACATGGGCGAGAAAATCAAGGACCCCGTTCAGGCGGATGCCGACAAGTATTACCGGGAAATCGGCTTGCAG
>CAZRWT010000077.1:0-12469 GCA_964603955.1 uncultured Syntrophobacteraceae bacterium | reverse complement strand
AAACAAAGGGAAAACCATGAAAATTCTTGTTACCTGCCCGCCCATGTTGGGCATGATCGATACGTTTAGCCCCTTGTTTGCGGGGCATGGCGCGGCCGTTACCACTCCTGACGTGGTTCAGACGCTTACCGTGGAAGAACTCGAGGTTCTGGTTCCCGAACATGACGGCTGGATCATCGGCGACGATCCGGCTACCGGCGAGGTCTTTGCTGCGGGTAGGGCCGGCAGGCTCAGGGCCGCGGTGAAGTGGGGCATCGGTGTGGACAATGTGGATTTCGCGGCTTGCAAGGAGCTGGGAATTCCCATTACCAACACTCCGAACATGTTCGGGGCCGAGGTGGGGGACATCGCCATGCACTATGTCACGGCCCTGGCCCGGGAGACCTTCGAGGTGGACCGCGGTGTGCGTGCCGGAGGGTGGCCCAAGCCCTGCGGTATTTCCCTGGCCGGAAAGACCGTGGCATTGGTGGGGTTCGGCGACATCGGAAGGCATACGGCTCGCAGGCTGCTGGCGGCGGGCATGCGGGTCGTGGCCTACGATCCCCTGGTTCGATCCGTGCCCGATCTTCCGGAGGTGGAGTCGGCCCGGTGGCCGGATCGCCTGTCCGAGGCGGATTTCATCGTGTTCACCTGCGCCCTTACCGAGTCCAGTCGTCGTATGCTCGACAGCTCCGCCCTGGCCCGGACCAGGCCCGGCGTGCGTGTGGTCAACGTGGGACGCGGCCCGGTCATCGACGAGCAGGGCTTGATTGCCGCTCTACACACCGGGCAGGTTTATTCCGCAGCCCTGGACGTGTTCGAAGTGGAGCCCCTGCCCATGGATTCTCCCTTGCGTGATCATCCCCGCTGTGTCTTGGGTTCCCACAACTCGTCCAACACCGTGGATGCCGTTATACGGACCAGTACCATCGCCATCGAGAAGCTCATGTTTTTTTTGAAGGAGGCATGACCATGAAAAAGGCATCCTCCGTTATCGTTACCGGGGCAGCCGGGGGAATTGGAAAGGCTCTTGCGAGGGAATTCGCGGCAGCCGGCCACGACGTGATCGGTATCGTACACCGAACCAGACCGGAACCCGTTCCCGGTGTGAACACCCTGACTTGCGATCTGGAGCGGACTGTCCGGGATGAGACTTATGCCCGTGAGGTGTTCGAACGTGTTCGCGCTCAGCTGGCCCATGCTTCGTTGACCGCCCTGGTCAACAACGCGGCAGTCCAGATACTGGCTCCGACGGTGGGACTGACCCGCCAAAACTGGCGGCAGACCCTGGACGTGAACCTGCTGGCCCCGTTTTTCTGGACACAGGCCCTGCTGCCCGAGTTGGAAGCGGCTCGAGGCTGCGTGGTGAACATCGGCAGCATCCATTCCCGCCTGACGAAGAAAAACTTCGTGGCCTATGCCGCGAGCAAGGCGGCCCTGAGCGGGCTGACCAGGGCCCTGGCCGTGGACCTGGCCGGACGGGTGCGGATCAATGTCATCGAGCCTGCCGCCATCGAAACGGACATGCTTCGGGCCGGCTTTGCCCATGATCCCGAAGGCCTGGCCCGGCTTGCCGGTTACCATCCCAGCGGCGGCATCGGCAGCTCCGAAGCCCTGGCTCGCTTCACGCGGCTGGTGGTCGAGCAGGACGACGGCTTCCTCAATGGTGCGATTCTTCCCTTTGACGGCGGCATATCCGGATGCCTGCACGATCCGGGGGAATCGTGACGCGGAAGGGTTTTCATAATCCCATAGGTGGGCTATTGTGTTCTTGCTTTCGAGAATTATCTCAGGATAACCCAAATGGACAGGACGATGCGCATGGACAGTGAAACCTTCCTCTTGCCGACACAAAATATGGACGGCGAGTTCCCGGCCTTCCGCCAACTGGGCATGTCGCCCTCGGTGGTGCCGGAGTCGGAGCAGACCTGGGTGTTTCACAACAAAAGTTCGGAGGACGGGATACGCTCGTACCTCGCGTTTATTTTCGACAGCCTGGGGCACAAAAGGATACAGGCCGCCGTGGATATTCGCCTCGATTCCCCGGGGCATGTGCTCGTAAGGCTCATGCGACACGGCACCACCCCCTTGGAAGAAGCGACCAGAACACTTCATGTCGGCACAGAGTACGTCACGGTCAAATTGCCCCGTGTCTTTAGAAACGATCATGCGCAATACCGTATTCAAATACATAGTCTCGACGGGATGCTCAAGCGTGTCGGTGTGCGCAACCTCGTTGTTCGGCCCGAATCGTCGGAAGGTGCTCTGTTATGTCTTGAAGACCTGGCCGAATATTCCTATTCATGCAAGCGACATTTCGACACCATGTCGCCCATGGCCTGTTACGCGGGGCATAATCGGGAACAGGCCGATCTCAAAATGTATCAGGACATGCTTGTTCACAGCGCCATCCGCAGCCTGTTGGCCCCGGGAGCTCGCATTTTGGAAGTCGGTAGCGGCAATTCACGCCTGGCTGAAAGCCTTTGCAAGGATTACGATTACTGGTGTCTGGACAAATTCGAGGGCATTGGAAACGGACCTGTGGAAGTCGATCTTCCCAAAGACGTTCGTGTGGTTCGTGACTATTTGGGGGCTTTTTCCAGGGAATTGCCGGACGGAACCTTCGGCCTGGTTTGCAGCGTGAGTGTTTTTGAACATCTGCCCCATGAAGAGAAGGTATTTTCCCATATCCTTGCGGATATCGATCGACTATCGGCCCCCGACGGCTGGTCGCTGCACTGCGTGGATAGCAGATTGCTGCGGGATATGGACCTGACACACCCGGTGGTTGCCTATATCCAGGGTTGTTGCCGTATGTTGACTCGCAGAATATCCCCTTACGACATTGCCATGGATCCCGATTTGTTTTTCATGACCGAGGAAGCTTACGATGCTCGCTGGAAAAAACATACGGGCATGGATTATGAATTTTTTGGAAAGCCTTACTCGATAAACCTTGCCTGGCAAAATCTTGACGAAAGATCGACGGCCAAAACAAAAACGGATGTCCTTACATGACCGAAAACCATTCTCCCCTTAAAATATCCATGATAACGCCCAACTATAATGGCGCAAAGTTTCTTGAAAAAACCATTCAGTCCGTTTTGTCTCAAGAATACCCAAACCTGGAATACATACTGGTCGATGGTGCGAGCACGGACAACAGTATGGAAATTGTGAATCGCTATTCCAATCATTTCGCAAAAATCATCTCCGAAAAAGACCAGGGTCACGCACACGCTCTCAACAAAGGTTTTCGCCTGTCTTCGGGAGATATTTTGTGCTGGGTCAATTCCGATGACTTTTTGCTGCCCGGGGCTTTACAACGGGTGAACCGGGTTTTTTCCACTTTTCCCGAAGTCAAGTGGCTTACGGGTCGTCCCACGACGGCCGATGAGCAGGGTACCCTGGATCCACGACGCCCCATAAGGAAGTGGTCATGGCTTCGGTTTGTGTGCGGAGACTTCAGGCATATCCAGCAGGAAAGTACTTTCTGGCACAGAACCCTGTGGGACGCATCGGGAGGGCATTTGAACACCCGTTACAGGCTGGCCAACGATTTTGAGCTGTGGCTTCGTTTTTTTTTGAACGCCCCCCTTTATACCATCGATGCGACTCTTGGGTGTTTTCGTTCTCGGAGCGGACAGCGTTCCATTTCGCAGGCAGCCGATTACGAGCGGGAATGCGAGGAAGCGTTCGAAGCTTTCATCGCTTCCATTCCGGCGGCTCTATTGAGTCGTTTTTTTCACACGATGCCCGAAAACCAGCTGCGCTCGCGCCGCATCAGGCCGGATTTGTTGCCCGGGGAGGTGAGGGCCGTCGATCCGCCGCTGATTTTTAGCAATCCCGCAACCGGTCGTTTGCTCATGGAACCTTCATCAACCGACCCGTGTATCCCTCTTGCCTTTCAACCCAATCAAAAAACACGGGAAGACCTGGTTTTCGACGGTCTGGACCGTGCCGCCTGGTCCAACGGTCCCAATTTTGTGGAACACGACCTGCGCGCCCTGGAAATGGAACTCACTCCTTTCGCCCCGGACATTTTTTTACCCCAGGAGCCCAACGGCGCACCTTTCGTCACGGTCGCTCTTGTGGGTCCCCTGGTCTTGACGGACCTGGGCCGGGGAAAAATGAGGTTGCAAATACACTTCCGTGACGGCGTTCGCGGCCACGACCTGCCCATTGGGGAAGCAGGGCGCAATCATCGCATCAAGCTGTTGCTCGATGCCGATCGTTACGCCCTTTTTCTGGACGGTCGCACCCTGGCCGTCGAATCCACGAAGGGCCCCCAGGTAATGCAGGCTCCCTTCGTGGTGCTGGGAGGGGGTAACGCCCGGTGCTTTTGGGTGGGAGCCGTGGGGCATGTGTCCGTGACCACCGCGCCACGCCTTTCAAAGGGGCGAACCGTTTCTTCCTCGACGCACACCCACCAGTTGTTGCATGCTGATGGAGAATTACGGCTCGAACGGCACCCACGCACGAAGCCCGCGTATGTAAAGAGCACGGCGACCCGTTATCGTGAACATGCGTCGTCCCTGACCGCATTTAGAAATCGTCATCTCGGCCATCGTTGTTTCGTCATGGGCAACGGCCCTTCATTGAACAAGATGGACCTCGAAAAGTTGGCCGGGGAATTCGTTTTTGCCTGCAATGCGTCCTTCCTGCTTTTTGATCGTATTTCATGGCGCCCCACTTACCATACCTGCGTGGATACACGGGTGTTACGTGATCGAGCCCGGGATATCCGGTTCATGCTCGATGAGCATCCGGCGATCACCGCCTTCTTTCCTGCGGTGATACGTTTGCATGACGGCAGTCGGGCCGAGTTCCGAGGGCGAGACATCATTCCGCCCGGTCCCAACCGGTATTATTTCAACGAGGTGGGCAATCGAGAGTCTCACCACGTGGAAACCATGTTCTCGCTGGATGCCGACGATTACGTGGTTCAGCCCTACACGGTAGCCGTCACCATGTTGCAACTCGCTTTTTTCATGGGATTTTCGGAAATCTATCTCATCGGCTGCGACACCAACTACAAGGTCCAGGAATCGGTCAGGCAGGAAGGCCATAAAATCGACGGCGTGGGACTGATGCTCACCTCGACTTGTGACGATGATTGCAACCATTTCGATCCTCGCTATTTCGGCAAGGGACGAGAATGGCACAATCCTCAAGTCAACAAGATGATCGACCATTACCGATGGGCTCAACTCGCCGTGCGCCGTACCGGCACCCGAATATTCAATGCAACCGTGGGGGGGCGCCTCGAGGTGTTCCCGAGGGTTTCCTTCGACAGTCTTTTTCCTCCCTCGTCCTTGCATCGAGCCCGAGCAACCGAACCATTGAAGCGCAAACGGCCTTTGTTGAGCATCGCCATTCCCGCCTACAATCGTCCCGGTCCCTTGCTTCACGCCCTGGAACGCTTCACAGAGCAGATCGAGGGGAAATACGAAGAAGATATCGAGATCATCATCAGCGATGATTGTTCACCCGACGACAGCCTCGAATCGGTGCGCGAGTGGGTGAGCCGGTATCCTTTCATACACTACCGCCGCTACGAAACAAACATTGGCCTCGAACGCAACTTGACGACCTGTGCGGACATGTGCGGGGGAGAATACCTGTGGATTTTCGGAGATGACGATTACCTGGAAACCGGGGATGCCCTGGATAAGATTCTCACTTTTTTGCGCAAGGGTTGTCACGACGTTCTGGTATTGAACCGCACCCGGCGCAGCGCCGATCTGTCCGTCCTGGTTTCCCCCAACTGGATGAATCTTGATCCAGCATTGCAAAAGGAATATTCCGGTTTGAGGGAATTTTGCCTGGAATTCGGGTTCATGAGCGTTATCGGATTTATTTCGGTCAATATCTTTCGACGTCGCCTTTTTCAGCGCATGGAAACGGAAAAATACATGGGCACCATGTATCCACAGCTTGGAGCCATGTTCAGGGCGTTTCACAATCGTCCGGTGTTGCTGCTTGGTGAGCCCATCGTCTGCCATCGTACACAGACTGCCGAGGAAAAACGGCGTGAGCTTGGGCAAAAAGCGTCCGAATCGGACTTCATGTCCGACATGCACATTCGCAACGCCACATACTTCAGTCACCCTTTAGTCGCCATGATGGACGACCTGGTTTCTCATGGGGCTTTCCGTGTCGAAGACATCTCCCGCATTCCTGAAAACACGGTGATCGATGGTCTTTTGATCGATTTTCTCGTCGATTGTGTGTGTCTGAACGATCGACTTTCAAGCAAACTGAAAAGGAAAGCCGGCAGCGAGGATTGGGCAAACACGGCGAGGTTCTTCAAGGCTCTTCCGCTCACCTCCGTGCAGCGGGAACGCATTGCACCGGTACTGAGCCGTCACGGTGCGGATGTATCGATATCCGGGGATCAAAAAGATAAAAAGTTGACCGTATCGGTGATCACAACCAGCCTGAACCAGGCGGAATTTCTTCCCGATTGTCTTCGCTCCATACGAGACCAAACCTATCCCCCCCTCGAGCACCTGGTGTTCGATCCGGGTTCCACGGATGAGAGCCGTGCCGTTGCGTCGAGCTTTGCCCATGTCACCCTGGTCACGGAGCCCGATAGCGGGCAATCCGATGCGCTGAACAAAGGTTTTGCTCGAGCCCGGGGTGACATCATTTGCTGGCTCAACTCGGACGATCAGCTCGCCGATCAGAACGTGCTTGCCCGGATCGTCGAACGCTTCTTGCAGGACGATGCGCCGGATATCGTTTACGGCAAGGGCATCTACATCGATGAAAAAGGATCGAAGCTCCGTGATGCCTACATCAACGACAAGCCCGACTCCCTGCCTTGGCGCCTGGCCCAGGAATGCGGCATCATGCAGCCTGCCTTGTTCATGCGTCGTTCGGTTTTCGAGCGTGTCGGCCCCCTGAGGGAAGATTTGCACTTTTCCATGGACTACGAATACTGGATACGCTGTGTCAAGGCAGGTATCCGGTTCGCTTTCAGCGATGCGACGTTTGCCCTGGCTCGCTATCATCTCGGCAACAAAACCTACGGGCAGAGAGGGAAAAGCTACCGGGAAGTTTGCCGTATGACAAAGGAGCATTTCGGATATGTTCACCCCATGTGGTTGAAGCGCTATGCCGAGTTTGAAGTCGAGGGCCATGACGGCGTTCTCGCGCACGGCAAGAATTCCGGCATTGCTTCAAAAGATCGGCTGGAACGACGCTACCGGGAACTCCTCGTGGAATATAATGGAGATTCGAAAACACAGGAATTGTTGAAGGATCGTCGGAACGATCCCGGCTACGGGGAAATATGGCGGGAAATGATCCATTCAGGGTCGGAGAAGGTGGACAAACCCTCGAATCAAATACCTGGCAGCCCCTCCAATCTTTTTACCTCTTCCCCTCCACAGGATGGGTTTTCATTCCATGAGATCGTTTTCAGCGGCCATGTAATTCGAGAAAAAGACAGTTACACCCTTTTCCCTCCGGCGGACAACAACTGGCTGGCATTCGTCCATAACGGCACGACACAACCTGATGATCGAATTCTCGGCAAGATCGATCTCACATTGCACGATGACGGTGTTTTGCATATCATGCTCTGCTGTCATGGCAGTGCCGATTTTGAGTCAAGCGAAAAAAAACCGACATTGAAAAGAGGGCGTCATGAACTGCTGATCGCCCATAAATTCAAACGTGTGCATCACGGCATACGGATACAAATAGGATCGAGTCAAGACAAAATATCCATATCCGACATAAGCATTGAAATCATGAGAATCAGGTTTTGAACGAAAGCGCTTCACATTCCGGTTGGATCGCCATCAAAACAGCGCATCGAGCTCCTCCACGCAGGTGTCCACCACGCGCCGCCGCTCTCCGATCACAACCGGAATGTTGTTCAAGGTTCGGCACAGGCGGGCGGCGGTTTCCAGCCATGCCTCGGCGCATGCAAGGTCGGGTTCGAAGGCACGGATCTTCCGGGCGGCATCTTCCGGGGACAGGCCGAAGGTGTTGAGCAGGCATTCGGGGGCTATGATTTCAAACACCCGGTGCCCTGGGCCTGCAAAATAAATGGGAATGGCTCCCACTGCCAGGGCATCGAACACATTTTTGGAAACATGGTGCATGTGGTGTGTGCTTTCATAGCTCGAAAGCAAGCGCACCCGGCCATCCAGGGTGACGAGCTTGCCCAGGTGTTCATGGGCGGCACTCCAAGGTTCCGGTTCATCGTCCCATCCCTTGCCGACCTTCAGCACCCTTTCTCCCACCACGTTTTCCGCCACACGGGTACGATAGGAACCGTTTCCTCGGCCCCCTCCATCACCATCACCATCATTTTCATCTTTGTCCTCGGTTACCAACCGGTCCGCAAAAAACGCCACGCTCACCGGAGCCGGTTTCCAGTGTTCCAGCAGTTCCCCGGCCTTCATCCCCGTCCATCGCGTCAGGTGTCTCTGATAGAGAGGCAGCAGGTCCTCGTTGGTGAGCAATTCGTAGGGAATGTTATCAAAATGGAAAATGCGGGACGTTTCGTGATCCAACAGCCGGTAGGTGAATGAAACGTCAGGATGAGTGAACCTGCGTTCCTTCAGGGAAAGATCGCCCTTTTGCCCCGTGTTTCCCGTTGGATTCGTATGCACGGCTGGGACTTCCGAAACGACCACCACCCGGGTGTCGGGACGCTCTTTCATAAGCTTCCCCAGCATTCCGGCATGTTCCCGCAAGTCCTGTTCGGAACCCGCTACCAGCACATGGGCCTGGTGAGGAGCTTCCACAAACCGCACCCGTCTCGAGAAAAGCTCTCGGAAGGGAGTGCGATGGAAGGGAGTGCGGCGGGTTCCCTCCAGCAAGTACACCTCGAGGGACCTGCTCCCGGCCTTGCCCTTGCCCATGGAACCGCTCGACTCCGACCGGGTCTTTTGCAAAACTTCCTCGAAATGCCGCACCGTGGGATGATCCGGCGGGAGTGCTTCTCGGGCCCGTGCGACAAGTCCTCCCAGGGGCGTGTTGCCGCACATCTCACGGGTCGGATTGGATTTGCTCACCAGGAGTTGGCAGGCGCAGGCCCGGAGCAGGGTCAGGGAGTCGTGCTCCGACAGGGCTTCTTTTTCGGAAAGCAAGTCTGTGAGCCGCTTGAGCGGGTCGTTTGGAACGGTTTGGGCTTGCCCGGGGGGGCGCCCGGACAGTTCGATCACCAGTTTCTGGATGTCGTGTACGAAGGATCGAGGGCCGTAGAGGAGCCAAAGCAGGCGCATGGCACGGCGCATGGCGGCGAGGCGGCGAGGGTCGGCGGCGAGGGTTTCCAGCCTGTAGGGGAGGGTTCGGATCGCTTCGGGAGTTTCCCGGCAAAACACCGCCGCAGCTTGCCACAGTTCGGGGTCTCCGGGAGGAAGGTAGGTGTCCGCCAGGATCACGGGAATGGCCCCGGCACCGATGGATTCCCACAGGCGAATGGAGTTGGGGCCCGAACCCGAAGGGCAAAGGGAGAAGGTACTCTGGAAGAGGGATTCCCTGAATTCCCGAGTTTGGTCTTCGTTCACAAGGCCCTGGTCATGGGGTGCTTTTTTCCAGATTTGGTATTCATAGACTATTTTGTGATAGTGCCACCGTTTTCGATCTACAATGTGCCCTTTGGGGTGTGCCCCAAGGTGTTCGATGATGTGGTTTCGGGATTGAGTAAGATAATAATGAGCGGCATGGGCGCCCACAAATGAAAAAAGGTAGCGCCGTTCGGTCTCCGCCTGGGGGAAAGCGACGGGAGCCGGCTCGTCGAGCACCTGCACCGGGTAGAGAGGGAAGGGGAGTATGGTGATTTTGTCATTGGCAAGCCTGTCGTGGGGAGGCTTCACGTGATGAGTCCAAAAGACATGGGTCACACCCGCTTCGATCATTTCGTCCACGATCCGGTCCATGGCTATGTGCTGACACACGGTGACGACATGATTGCGTGAAGGCACACCGGCGACCAGGTCCCTCAAAATGCTCAGGAGTCGTTCCTCGGCCCCGGGTGTCTGGATTTTTTGATCCACGTACGTAGCCCATGGAAAGCCCAGGTAAGTGACATTGTGCGGCTTCAGGGGAAGGCGTTTGAGCATGTGGAACGCATGCTTTTCCGTAATGGCCGGATACTGCCAGTCATTGTCCCAACCCAGCACCCAACTCGAATCATCACTCCTTCGATCTTCATTCATGCCAAAGCCCCGCCGTCCTCAAGAAAATGATTAGGAAAGATCCTGCCCATACGCCTGTGTAAAAAACCATCAAACGCACCTGTTGTCAAGGACGGCGAGCATTGGCTTTTGCCGCACAAAAAGCTTGATCATTCCTTCGCCATGTGGCACAAAATCCCAATTGATAGGAGCATGTATTCGGATTCCGTTCCCATTCCATGAGGAATCGTCATTCATCGTTTTCTTGGTGGAATCATGGCCATGTAACCGAGTTGGCGGAGCTGTATCCGGGGCATGAAACGGCATACACCTGACATGAAAATATGAGCCTCATGATCAAAAGCATCGAACGACAAGACGTTGCCGCCCACGACGAGACCCTTCTCGATCGCGCCCGCACTCAATGGCTTTTGGGCGACCGACAAGGCCTGATCCGGATTCCGTGGCAGGCCATCGAGAACCATCCGGAACGTGCCGAGCTGGCCCTGCTGACGGCGGCGGGGCATGCTCAACTGGGCAGTATGGACCCGGCCCGGCGTTTCGTTTCCCTGGCTCGGGATTGGGGCTGCCGTCGGAACCTCATGGCTCGAGTGCTCATCGCGGGGGTTTACGACAGCCTGGGGCGAGCCGCCGCACTCCTCGATCAGGACGCGCGCGCTCGCAAGCATTACGAGTATGCGGCATCCTGCCGCTCCGGCGGGCAATCCCATGCACCCATGAACGACAAATACGCCGTGCTCGCCTTCATCCACGATGTCCTGCAACCGGCGTTCTACCTGGAAATCGGCGTCGGGGAAGGGCAGAGCCTGGCCCTGGCCCGTTGCGATGCCGTGGGGGTCGATCCCGTGCCCCGGGACCTGGCGGCACCGGGGGAAAAAGCCCGTGTGATCGTCGCCACCAGCGACGAATTTTTTTCGAGCATGGCACGGGAAATCATCTCTTCACCTCCCGACCTGGTGCTGCTGGACGGCATGCCCCTGGTGGATTACACCCTGAGGGACCTGGCCCACGTGGAGCGGCTGGCGGCTCCGCACACCCTGGTGGTGGTGCCCGGCATCCACCCTCGAAACCCGGAGCACGCCACGCGGCGCCGCACGGGCCCTCACTGGACGGGCGACGTGTGGAAGCTCCCGGCGATCCTCGAAGCCCACCGGCCCGACCTGCGCCTCCTGGCCCTCGATGTGGAACCCTCGGGACTGCTTCTCATCGCCGGCCTAAACCCGCAAAGCCGTGCCATCGAGGAACACTGCGCCGCCATTCAGGCCCACCATGTGAACATGGACCCGCCTCCTCCCGGGGTGATCGAGCGAACCGGAGCCGTTGCCGTGGGCGACCCGCGTCTGCCGGTTTTCTTGCAAACCCTCGGTGTGAAATGTGGAAATGAACGGGAGGCGTCCCAAACCTGAAACAGATTCCCATATCTCATTTTCGGCGTATAGGGTGGGACCTCCGAAGACAACCAGGAGATGAAAATGAAACGAACCGGCTACTCCATTGTTTTACTCGGCATCCTGGGGGCGCTGCTTCTGATCGCCCCCGCCCTTTGGGCGCAGGAACTCGGATTCACCCAGGGGGACCGCGAACGCCTGGTCCGCCTGGAAGCCATTCTCGAAACCTTCATGCACCAGGTGGACAAACGATTGGAGCAGGTGGACAAGCGTATGGAGCAGGTGGACAAACGTATAGACGAACTGCGGGAGGACACCAACAAACGGTTCCAGGAATTGCGGGAGGACACCAGCAATCGCTTCGAGCAGGTGGACAGGCGCTTCGAGCAGCTCATGACCTTCTTGTGGATGATCGTTGGGATTTTCACGGCCATGACCGTGGCCGTCATCGGGTTCGGCTACTGGGATCGCCGCACCCACATTCGAAAAGCACGAGACGAAGCCATGACGGCCATTGAAAAGGAAGGCCGTCTCAAGGATCTGATCATGGCCCTGCGGGAAGCGGCGTCCAACCACCCCGACCTGGCATCCTCCCTGCGCAAGTACGGTCTGCTCTGACGAGGTCTGCGGGAGGAAGTGGGGCACTGAAGGCATGGAAATAGAAGGGAGGATACCCATATGAGTGAAGAAACCAAAACGGGAGACCGGCCGGGAGAAATCATCATCAATGAGAGGACCATCGAGGCTCTCATTGTGCGTTTGATCCCCACTTCACAGTATTTCGAAGAGCGATTCAACAATCTGGAGCAAAAATTCGATTACAAGTTCGAAGTTCTCACCGATAAATTCGACCAACTGGCCAGGTCCCATGAAAATCTCAAGCTCGACATGGACAAACGCTTCACCGAAGCGCGAAGCGACATGGACAAACGCTTCACCGAA
>CAZRWT010000076.1:0-12552 GCA_964603955.1 uncultured Syntrophobacteraceae bacterium | reverse complement strand
ATGATAACTTTTAGGTATTTATGAATAGACATCTATTGAACTGCTCCGAACCCTGTGGGTGGACATGTATGTGCCCACCCACTTTTTTTACCTGCTTGCTTTTCGATTTTCAGACCAGGGGCCTTTGGAGGCCTGACTGTTTTTGAAGCCGGGGAAACTTGCGCGTCCATCGGTTTTCGTGTGTTTGTACGAGCGGCTCGGCGGTCCACTGTTTTTGTTGTACGGTCCGCCCGTTTTTTTCCCACCGCTGTTTATCGGCCTGCGGCCTCCTGCGGAGACGCGCAGGGAGTGGGTTGGTTCGAGCCCGGGAATGGTATGGATTGGAAGAGCCTTCCCGAGATAGCGTTCGATACGGGTGAGGTAGGGCAGATCGCTGCGGGAAGCAAAAGAGATGGCGATGCCCGAATCTCCCGCCCGTCCGGTCCGCCCGATGCGATGGACGTAATCCTCGGCGTACTTGGGCAGATCGAAATTGATGACATGACTGATACCGGTCACGTCGATGCCCCGTGCCGCCACGTCGGTGGCTACCAGCAGCCGGATTCGTCCGTGGCGCATGTTCAGCATGGTGCGGTTTCTGGCGCTCTGGCTCATGTCCCCGTGAAGAGCCGCCGCCGGGTAGCCCAGATCCTTGAGAGCCACGGCCAGATGATCAGCATCCCGTTTGGTGGCGGAAAAGATGATGGCCCGGGTTACGGTCGAGTCTTCACAAAGGTGTTTGAGGAGGCGGTTTTTGTGCTGCAGGTTGTCGGCCACATGCAGGCGCTGCTCGATTTTGTCATGAGTGATCCGGCCCGGTTGAATTTCCACGCGCTCGGGGTCTTTCAAAAGCTTGAGAGCCAGTTTTGTGGTGGTGTTGCCCAGGGTGGCGGCAAAAAGTAAGGTCTGGCAGTTTGAGGGTACCGCGTTGGAGATGCGCTCCACGTCTTCGGAAAAGCCCATGTCGAGCATGCGGTCCGCTTCATCCAGGATGAACATTTGCAGCTGGGAAAGATCGATGCGGCCCCGGTCCATGTGGTCGAGCATCCTGCCGGGAGTGGCGATGATGATTTCGGGGGATTGGGACAGAGCCCTGATCTGTCCGGCAAAAGGCATGCCTCCAAAAATAGATGTACTTTTGATGCGCAGAAATTTTCCGTAAAGGCGTGTGGCCTGGGAAATCTGATCCGCAAGTTCTCGAGTAGGGGTCAGCACGAGGACTTTGGGACCACCGCGCCTGACCGGATTCGTGGCCAGTTGGTGCAGGGCGGGGAGGACAAACGCGGCGGTCTTGCCTGTGCCCGTTTGTGCCGAGGCGATGAGGTCTCGTCCTGCGCAAACGCAGGGGATGGCTCTTTCCTGGATGGGGGTCGGGTGAGTGTGCCCGCATTGGGCAATGGCTTTGAGAATGGGTGCAGCAAGTTTCAGGTCTTCAAATGTCATGAATGAAAAAATCCTTGGTGTTTCCATCTAAAGATCATGCCGTGTAGGGGCAACATGGCACGACGGCGCACTGTCGGCGCGCGGGAATGCCTTTTGTAAGCCGGGGCACGAGACCGATCAAAAAGGAAACACTTATAAAAAGTTGTAAAAATCGCGGGAACAGCCCGCCTTGATGAAGAGCGGCGAACCCTGCACGCGTAAGACGACTGGCGCTGGAACATCGTCGCCAACCGGGTGTGCAGCCAGCCGCAGCCGAGAAAAAAAAAGCTGGAGGCGTTGGGGGGTCAGTGATCGATGGAACTCGATGGAGGGTGCAGAGAAAAACATTTGCAAAGCCATCCTTACCGGCGTCTCAACCAAAACAGCACCTATTATAAGCCCATGGAGAAGAAAGGCAAGGGGATTCTTTGTTTCAATTTGGGAGATTCTCCTTTATAGATGGTTTAAACTGGGTGGAGATAACGTTTTTCTGCCGGTGAAAGCCTTTTGAATTTTTCAGTTCAATTTGTGTGAGGAGATCGCTTATGAAAAATGTTTCCATGAAGCTGTTGAGTGCCATGATTTCCGTTGTGCTGTTTACATTGTCGGTTCCAGTACATGCCGAGCTTTACATGAAATATGAAAGCCGAACCGATGCGTATCGGGTCATGGGGAATCAGCAACCCGCTGAGAAATCGATCCGCGAAATTTGGATTGCCGGCAATATGATCAGAGTAGACGAGGAGGAGCAGTCCACCATTTTGGATATGAAAAATGGAACCATGACCCTCGTCGATCATGCGGAGAAGACTTACATGGTTTTGAAGCAGGACGACCTGATGGGTTCCATGCAAGAGGCCATGGGAATCCAGGGTCAAACGGAAGAAGCCCACATGGCCATGGAGATGTTCAAAGAAATGACTGAAGGCATGGTGCATTCCCTCAAGATAACCGTGAAAGAAACAGGGGAGAAAAAGAAAATCGGGAATTGGAATGCGACCCGGTATCTTGTGAATACCAGTATGGGAACGGCATCGTCTTCAGAAGCGGAAGTTTGGGCTACCGAGGACATCAAAGTCGATGCGGAAGTGTACCATGCCCTTTCAAGATCGCTCATGGCCAATGACAAGGGCATGAATGAAGTCATCAAGGAAATGGAAAAAGTCAAAGGGGTACACGTTCTCACCATTTCCACCTCCGATATCATGGGCGCCAAAGTGAAAAACACCGAGGAACTGCTCGAAGTAAAACAAATGTCGATACCGTCGGACCATTTCCAAATTCCACCCGCATATACCACCCAATGAGAATACGGAACGGTGGGCGCGACAGAGGATTATTTTAAATCCGCCAGCTTTCGGATGTTGGTTGTTTAAAGATGATCCTATAACAAGAAAGGCGCTTGAATGAGCACTTATTTTGACCCATCGGGACGGCACATCACGCCCATGCGAGTTCCTTTACACGAAGTGGACCTGGGCATGGCCGTTTATCACGGCAATTATTACCATCTCTTTCAGATTGCCCGGGACGAGTTTTTGCGGGATATGGGATTTTCCTACAGGCAAATCATGAGCTTGGGACTCCATCTCACCATTGTGGAAGCCCGGTGCGAATACCGAAAACCCCTTCACTACGACGAGGCCATTTTGGTGCATACCTGGCCTGTGTGGGTGAAAACCCGTAGTTTGGGTCTCGACCAGAAAATCACGCGGCCCATCGAGTCTGGGGATCAGGTGCTTTGCACCCGGCTTGGATTGAATCTTGTGTGTGTTACCTTCGAGGGTAAAGCGACCCGCCTCCCCAAGGAACTTCAGACCTGCATCGAATGCCGCCTTGTAAGGGAATAGGCCGCAGATCCGGCGGGAAGAAAATTAGGGCTCATGTAGTTTCTCGTTCCCACGCTCCTGCGTGGGAACGAGGTTTCGGAACACACTACCGAGGTGATGGGATTTACGGATAAAACAACTCCTGCAAATCCCGTCTGGATCACAGCCAGTTGCCCACGATGATGAAGGCTGCCCAGAAGAAAGGGTGACGATGTTCCGGGTCCCGGATCAGGGCCGCCTGGGCCTGCTGGAGGGCCTGGGCCTTGCTGAAGGTTTCATCGCGCAAGTAGTTGTAAAAGTTCGTGAATAATTCCTGGGTGGCGCTGTCGGACACGGGCCACAGGGAACCCAGGACGCTCCGTGCTCCCGATTTGAGAGCCACGCCTGCGATGCCCAAGGGCGTGCGGTCGTCCCCTTCCGCCGTCTGGCAGGCGCTCAGGGCGATGAGTTCCACCGGGCGAGCGGCGAATTGCTTGGTGCGGATCAGGTCTTCCATCTGGTCGATACCCAGGATGTTGTCGTAGGCCATGATGAAGTTTTCTTCCGAGCTGCCCCCGAAAAAGCCGTGGGAAGCTATATGCACCACTCTGTAATCCCCGCCCTGGAGCCTCCCGGCAAAGGTATCCAGCAGAAACCGGTCGTTCATCAACAGCTCGCCTTTCAGGTTGGCGGAAACCTGTTCCATTTCCTGCTCCACTCCGGGAAGCTTGAGCACTTCCTTCACATGATCGGCATGCCTTTGCATGGCGCGTAGCTGTTCGTCCTGGTCCGGAGTGGGCGCTCCCGCTTGAGAACGGTCGCCCGGAGTGCTGCCCCTGGCTTCCACTTCCCATAAGTCGTCCAGGTGCCTGAGGGCATCCACGGTGATGGAATGCCCCCGGATGGATCGAGTATATTGGGCCAAATCGATGCGCACCAGGGAGTCCCACAATGATTTGGGCAGGTGCATGACCACCGGGCCGGGTTCGCTCATGCCGGCCATGAGGGCGGTGAGATTCCCTCGAGGCAACGGCCCCGGATCGAAAAGGGTCAGGCCCGGTTGGGTCACTACTGCGTAGTGTGTGATAAGAAAATTGTTGCCGTCCCAGAGAGCCGCCATGGGGATGGTTCTGAAAGCGCCGTCGGGCACGAAAATGAGGGTGTCGACGGCATTTTCATCGAGGAGGGCTTCCAGGGGTTCTATCAGCCATGAGTAGACTTCACGGGCCTGGGCTTCATAGGAGCCGATATTTCTCAAGCCCACGGCCAATCGCCCCAGCACAGCCTCGACGGTAGCCCTGGGGATGGGCAATGTTCGCCGATGCAACACTCCTCCCATTTCTGCCAGCACCTCGAGGCGATCATCGAGGACCACAGGGTAGATGACGGCCGTGGTGGGGGACAGTTCCTTGATTTCACGGGTTCGGGCCGCTATGCACGGATCACGGAAATAATCCCGCAGTTCCGATTGTTTGCCGCTTTCCACGGCTTGCCGGGCCGCTTCGAGCAGCTTCCGGCGCTCTCCTTCGTCCTGCTCGAAACCCGACTGCTCCAGGAGCAGGTCCGCCAGGCCCCGGTAAATGGCTGCCAGGCCCATGGCCGATATGGTACCGGCTTCTCCCTCGAAACCATGGGGAATGTCACGGCGAACGGCATCCGCATGGAAGAGCGCCCTCCCATAAGCGGCCATGGCTCGCGGTCGGTCGTTCAACTCCTTGAAAATACGGGCCAGTTGCCCTTCCCACTGGAGAAGCAGGCCATTGCCCTGGAAAGATTCCGTTCCCGAGACGGCAATAGCCTGTTCCGTGAGGGTTCTGGCTTCATCCATGCGCCCACGGCTTTCGTAAAGGGCTCCCATTTTTCCGTAAGCCAGGGAAAGGAGGCGGGGGTGGGGCGGTTCCAGTGCCTGGGCCGTGCTCATGGCCTGCTGCAAAGCCTGATGCCTGAAAGCATCCCCCGAGGGCTCCGGGTCCCAGCTGTGAGCTTCGGCCTCGATGGCCAGCAGGAGTTGGACCCGCTCGCGGGGCGAGACAATGCGGTCCATGCACTGCAAGGCTTTGGTGAGGTGAGCGAAGGCTTGAGCGTTGTCCGGTGCCGTTCGAGCCAGGTTGCGATGAATGGCGGCTTCCATGGCCGGGTCCCCGGGTGACTGAGCTTTTCCCAGGTGTTCGAGGGCCCTCGAGTAGAGCATCGCGGCCTCATCCTTTCGCTCGAAATGAAGGAGCATGTTCCCCAGGCGATTGGCGCACGACGCAGCCGGAAGAGGGGCGGACGGATCGAGGGACTCAGCCCTTTCCAGCGCCCGGCGTAACAGCTGCACGGCTTCCCGGTGTTCCTGCTGCAGGAACAACACGTATCCCAGGGAGTGCATGGCGATGATTTCCGGCACGGGAGCATGGAGAGAAGCGGCTTCGTCCAGGGCGAGGGAAAAGTCCTCCCGAGCTTCCCAAAGCCGTCCCTGTATCCGGTAGGACTCACCGCGTTCGATGAGCAGCCGGACACGCCGGGAAGGGTCGGTGTTTTCGGCGAGCAGCCGGGATAACCGGCCCGCTTCTGCGGCTTCGGGGCTCATGGTTGTGCCGTGAAAGACGTTGGGGGGACATTTCTGGAGTTGCCCCGGGTCGCACACAGGTGCATGGGGGAATCCCGCCAGGGCCCTTTCCGGCATGGAGAAAAAAGCCGTGGAAACAAAGGCCAGGCACATCAAGGCAAATCGAAACATTTGAAATGACGATAAAAAATGGCTGTTCATCTGTTTCGTCCTCTTTCGGTTGAGTGTATGGGTTGCGTCATGGTCGAGTCCTTTCTATAAGGTCGGTTCCATCAGGCCGTCGAGCCGCGTTCCATCCATGGGGATTACCAGGGGGGATTTCGTTCCTTCAGGAATGGCGGTGGAACCTTCGAGCACAAGAGAGCCGGCCTTTTGTCGTGCGGGATCGATGTCGCACGGATCGGTGGAAAGAGCGATGGGCTGGGCCGGCTGGGATCGCATGGGGATGATGGACCCGCTGATGTCCAGCAGAGAGGCGTCGCTCACGTTGATTTCCCCCTTGGTGCCGCCGGGGGCTGCCGCCTGGATGACGCTCCGGGGCGCATCTGCGTGGTAGTCCATGCGATCGAGGGCATCCACCACCAGGGCACCGCCGCTTCTGTCGTCGATGATACGGCGCACGCGGAGGCCGATATCCCCACCAGCAGCACCGGGAGCTGCCGTGTTGGCCTGGATGAAGCCGTGTCGCATGATGAGAAAATCGGCGGGCTCACCGTCTTGCATTCCGCTTATGAGGATGTCGCCTCCATCTCCCGTGAGTCCCTCGACGGACGTGGTGATCAGCCCGTCATCGAGGAAAATCGTCCTTGCCTGGAGGGTGACGGCGCCGCCGTCGGCGTTTTGAGCCAGGGTACTCACGCTGCTGTCGCCCCGGATGTCGATTCTCGGGGAGCGGACCACGATGTCCCCTGCCGGGGAGTTGCCCGTGCTTTCCGTGCTGATTTTTGAACCGCCGTCGAGGCTCAGGGTGTTCGCGTTCCAGGCGTTGACGGTGAGGGTTCGCTTCGGCTCGTTCAGCCGCTCGGGAGGCAGCGTCTGGTGTGCCTCGATGGAGATGGTGCTGTTGTTGCGAAGATGGATGGAACCCGCATTCACCGTGACGTTGCCCACCTGGCCAGTGGATGTGGATGTGGCGTCGCTTGTGATGCCGGCGGCATCGAGGATGAGGGTGGAGGCGTTTACGGTCACGTCGCCTGCATCGCCGCCGGCCAGTGTGGCCGTACTAAGCTGCGCATTGTTGAAAAGATGTATGGAGTCTGTTGCGTCAACCTCCACGGTTCCCGCATTGCCCTGAGAGCCTGCATTCGCCCTGCTGAAGATACCGGTTAAATATGGATTCCCCTGACGATCCACGATCAATTCTTGTGCATGGACTTTGACATTGCCCGCTTTTCCTGTTGAGTGTGTCGAGGCTTCGACCGTGGCGCCATTGAGAATCCGCATTGCCCCGGTCGCGGATACATGGACGGTTCCCGCATCACCTGTGGAACCGGGCTGGGCGGTGCTTCCAATAACTGTTTCAAAGGGGCCGCCTTGCCCATCCATGTTCAACTCACCGGCTTTGACCACAACATTGCCTGCATTTCCGTGGGAAAATGTCGATGTTGAAATTTGAACACCATTTAAAAGCCGTATCGACCGGTCCACGGAAATATCGATTCTTCCGGCATTGCCCTGGGACTCCCTTGCATCACTTGTAATGAATGATCGTTTTTCTCCACCGTTGATGATCAGTTCCTCGGCACGGACTTCAATCCCTCCGGCATTTCCTTTTCCAAATGTCGAGGATGAAACTCCTCCTCCGTTTAGAAGCTGCATGGAGCGGCTCACCTCGATCTCGATCGCCCCGGCACCGGCTTCGGCATCCAGGCCCTCTGCCAGGCTTGTAATGAGAGTTTGGTACTGGCTGTCTTGCCCATCAACGATCAATTCACCCGCTTTGATTTTGACACTGCCCGCATCTCCCCGTGCGGACGCCTTGCTCGATATTCGGCCACCGCTTAGAATTTCGAGCAGGCCGGACACGCTGACATCGACGACTCCGGCTTTACCTTCGGTAAAGGTATCACTGAAAATCCCTGTGACTTTATCACTGTCATGGCGATTTATGGTCAGTTTACCAGCCTGGATGTTTACACTGCCGGCATTACCATCGGACCATGTCGAACTTGAAATTTGACCGCCCCGTAAAAGCTGGAGATGATCATGCACAATGATCTGTACAGTTCCGGCATCGGCACCCTGGGAGAAAACACCCACCTCGCTTCCAATTCGAGTATGAAGCGCGCTGTTCCCCTGTCCATCCAGGGTCAGGCGGTTGGCGGATACAATCACATCACCCGCATTTCCCGCACTGTTGGTCCCACTTGAAATGGAAGCACCATCAAAAAGTTGCATCGCTCTATCCACCTCGATACGGACGGTACCTCCTTTGCCTGTCGAACCCTCTGCCTTACTCGCAATCTCAGTGAGAGCCGGTCGGCCTTTTCCATCCATGATCAACTCGCCGGCCGTGACGGTCACATCTCCTGCATTTCCTCCTTGTGAAAAAGATGTTGCAGAGCTTGAAATATGACCTCCATCGAGGATTTTTAGAGTTCCAGGCACTTCAATTCGAATTGAGCCGGCATCGCCCACCGAGTTGGCCTCGCTGGTAATTCCTCTCATACCCGGCTGACCATGCAAGGCGCTGCTTCCCGCGTTGATGGTCAAGTCATGAGCCGTCACCACCACATTGCCGGCTTTTCCTTGTGTAAAAAACATGGCAGAGCTTACAACCTGCCCCCCGTTTAGAACTTCCATCAGACCATTCACATCGATCTCGATGTTGCCGGCGTTGCCCCGTGAGAAAATTACTGCATCGCTTCTGATCCCTATGGCATCGGAATAGAGACCTCGCCCATCCATGATCAATTCACCGGCTTCAATGCTCACATCCCCTGCGTTTCCTGTCCCATATGTCATACTTCCAACTTGAGCAGCTTCCAGAATCTCCAGCAGGCCACTTACCTTGACCTTCACCGTTCCGGTGTTACCTCCCGATCCAGGCTCCGCCCAGCTTGAAATCCTGCTAACATCGGACAAATCTTGTTGAGCATTACCCTCTATCTTTAAATCACCGGCTGCTGTGATCTCGATGTTTCCTGCATGGCCCCCTTTTTTTACATTGCTTCGAATCTCGCTATTTTGTTTGACTTCAAGATCGCCGTTTATGTTGATCACGACATTGCCTTCCGCATGCCTGTCGCCCGTATTGTCCGACCTGATACTTGATCGCTCCTGCAAGGTGGCCGATCCTGCATGCACGGAAACCCTGCCGCCTCCGCCTCCGCTGACGTCAACCCGGCCGTAATCCATGAACAGACTTCCTGCGGCATTGGAGGACGGTGTGCCGTCAAGGCTGACCTCCATGGGGACGTCGCCCACGGCTGTGAGGTGAATGTTGCCCCCTTCAATCTGAACAATGGTTTCATAGTTTCCATCTCTGATGATATCGATATTACCGGCACTGATACTAACGGTGCTTCCCGGCTCGAACTCATTCAACCAACTGTAAATCTCAATGTCTGCCGCCTGCTGCCCCAAAAACCCGAAGGCTGCCGGATGCGCCTGGGTCAGGGTGCTCGATCCGGGGGACACGGCACTGAAAACACTGCCGTCTTGAAAGCGCAACTCGTCGGCCGTACTCACATAAAAGGCCGCAGGCACGTTGACCTGTGCGGCGGGGCCGAAGACCATCCCCGAAGGATTGATGAAGAAAAAGTCGGCCGTTCCCACCTGGGAGCGTAGCAAACCGTCGATGTGAGACGCTTCCCCGCCCGTGACCCGTGAAATGACGTTGGCGATGCTGTCCGCTCCCGTAAAGGTGGCGCTTTCACCCATCGGGATGCCGAATTTTTGGAAGCTGTGGAACAGGTTCTGCCCGCGCGTGGTGCCCAGGTCCTGGGGAATGACCACCTCGGGACCGGGAAGGCTCATGGCCGGTCCCATGGTGCCGTCGGTGACGATCATCTGGGCCTGGAGCGCTCCCGGCATGAGCAAGGAAAGGGACAGGAGAACGGCAAACACCCGGTGCAGGGTGCGCCTCGCGGATTTTCCATCTCTAAAGAGCAATGAAAACTTGGACATGAATGTATCCTCCACAGTTTGGATGCAAAATGCGGTGTCGCGACACGGTGTGTTGCCTCCGGTTACGCAAGCATCACGGAAAACGCGCGGTCACCTTGAAAAGGATGCCGTCGTCCTGGAGGTTGTAATCCTCTTTTCTGTCCACGGACTTGAGGGCATGGCCGTAGAAAAGCTCCGCATCGAGCCACCGGGACGACCACATGAGACCTGTGCCCAGGGAAACCAGGTTGTTGTCCCCGGCGGTCCCTTTCCTTTGGGGATGTTTCTTGTCCCAGGTGGTCCCGTAATCTAGGAAGGGCACGACCTGGAGCAGGGGCGGCTGGTGAGCGCCCGTTCTTTGACCTTCCCACACGGGCACGCGCCATTCCAGGGAGAGGCGGCAGCCGTTGTCCCCGATGTGAGTGTTTTTGCGGTAGCCTCGGACGCTGCCCGCTCCCCCGATGGAAAATTGTTCCATGGTGAGCAGCCGATTGGCCGCCAGTTGCAGGTCTCCACTGAAAATGACCTGCCCCGCTTTGGGACCCAGGCGCCTGCCGTACTGCACCTGTCCCAACCAGGCGAAGAATTCGCCGTCGGGCAGGGAGGTCGAGTGGAGGGTGGGGTTGAAAAGATCGAGTCCTATGCTGAAGGTCGAACGGAAGGCCAGCACCCGGTCCATGGTGCGGTCCTGGTAGGATTGGACCAGGCGCAGCACCGTGGTGCGGCTCTTGCCGTCAACGGCTCCGTCGGAAAAGGAAAAGGGCATGTCCTTGAAAATGTAGGTGCGGCTTTCCCCCTGCTTGAGGGAGGCGCCCAGGCTGAAGGTGCGGTTGGGGGTGCGGTACAGGGGGTGGAGGAAACCCACTTCGATGCTGTAGAATTCGCTGCGGATGTCCAGGGGCTTGAGGGACGAGTCGATCACCTTGCTCTCGCTGATGTTGTACCTGGCAAAGAGCGAAGTGTCCCGGGAAGTGATGGGGATGTTGAAGCCGGCCTCGAGTTCCTTCATCCCTTCCGAATAGCCGAGCGAGATGCCCAGGGCATCTCCCCACCCCGTGAGGTTGCGCAGAGTGCCGTCGAAGGTAGCCGTTTCCGCTCCCAGGTTGGGGGACGAATGGTTGTGAGCTCCTATACGAGCTTCGTAGGGAGCCGCACGGGTCACATCCAGTTCGAGGACGGCCGTTCCCGGTTTGGGGCCGGGGAGGATGCGCCCGTCCATGCGTTCGATGAGGGGGTCCTGGAGCAGCATCTGGAAGAATTCCTGGAGCCGCTCCGTGTTGAAGGGCGTCTTCGGATCGGGCCACATGCGGTCGCGGATGTAGGCGGCCCGCAGCCTGCCGTTGCCGGTGATGACCATGTCGTCGAGGGTGCCTTCCACGATGAGGTAGGCCACGGAGCCGTCGGTCACCTGTTGGCCCGGCTCGATGAGGGCGCCCGAATTGACGTAGCCACGGTCCACGTAAAAGAGGGTGAGGCGGTAGCGGATTTCCTCGAGGTCCGCCAAAGTGACGGAAGTCCCCAGGAAGGGCCGGGCCACTTCCTTGAGTTCGGCATCGGAAAAGACCGTGTTGCCCTGGAGGACGATGTCCGTAAGTATGAAAGAGGGTCCCACCGGAGGGGTGGGGGTGATGTGTGGAGTGACCGGGGGCAGGGTGAGGTGCTCGTCGGGAGCTTCCGGCAGATATTCCGGAAGGGGAAGGGGTTCGTAGGGGGGAAAGACTTGCTGGGTGGGGAGGGTTCTCGGTTCAAAGGAGCGGGCCTCACCGGGAAAGAGGCTCAAAGCCATGGCGCAGCACAAAAAGAAAACGGCCAGGAATCTCGATAGGGTGGGCATGCTCCGCCCCGGAGGGTGAGAGGCTTCCCGGGGGCGAGGATGCCCTGTTCTTTCGGGAAAAGCTTCCGTGTAAATGCGTTCCCCCGGGAGGCGGGAAAGCCCTTTTGCTTTGGCCTCATGTGGTGAAAAACGGACCTTTCGAGGGTTGTCGGGAATGTGTCCCCACGGGACGAGCTTCCTTTTGACGGGACCGACGCGATCAATGGGATCCATGCGACTCGATGCCTCCTTTCCGAACCTGCGCCAAACACTGCGCGAACATTGGATGGGAAAATGGGAACTCTCCTCCACGAAGGAAGCTTCCCGTTTTTGCCGTGGTGGGAGCAAAAGTTTTTCCCGGCTGCAAAGTTCCTTGCACCCACCGGTTTTACACGCCGCCATGCAGCGTCCCCAGTGCGGGAAAAGTGAGGGGCAAGCCTGATCGAGCCCGCCCGTCGGTACACTGGAGGCGCTGATTTGGATCAAAAAATCTGACAGGTTCACGGAAAGGATGTGCCGAGCCGTTGCAACTCGAAGCAAACCGATCATCGACCCTTTTCCTATTGTGTTCATATGAGTTCTGTCAACTGAAACCGGACCGTTTTCTGAGTTTTTCGTTTTCCTTGTGTTAGAATGGGGCTGGACAACGTTTTCACAGGAACAGGCAATGTGCAATTTCCTTGTTCCCAAGCTCCGGCTTGGGAACATACTTGTCCGGGAAGCTCCAGCTTCCCGTTTCAGAGCTTTTTGTGGCTGGGTGGAAGCCGAAACTTCCACATAAAGGCGTTCCCAAGCTGGAGCTTGGAAACGAGAATGTCGCACATCGCGTACCATTATCACGGCCAACGATTTTTTGAGCTTTTTTCTGTGTC
>CAZRWT010000075.1:0-13619 GCA_964603955.1 uncultured Syntrophobacteraceae bacterium | reverse complement strand
GAAGCTGGAGCTTCCGGGCAAGTGTGTTCCCAAGCCGGAGCTTGGGAACAAGAAAATCTCCTAACCATTGAAGTTGTTTGTGGTTGTGGGTAATGGGGGACGCGGTGGGAAGTGTTTGCGGTGTCGGTTCTTGGTTGCGTTGAGTTTCGAGCGAAGGGGCACCTCGGAGGTGCCGGGAGGTTTTAGGGTTGATGGTTGAAACGATGTCCGTGCCGGCTCAGGCACACGAAATAAAAATCATTGGCTTTCTGTGCAACTGGTGTTCCTACGGTGGCGCCGACACGGCAGGCGTGTGCCGCTTCAGGCAGCCCACGGACCTGCGCGTCGTGCGCATTCCCTGTACCGGGCGCATGGACCCCCTGTTTGTCGCCCGCTCCCTCATCTATGGTATCGATGGGGTTTTGGTGTCCGGATGTCATCCAAAGGATTGTCATTACGCGGTGGGGAATCTTTATGCCAGGAGGAGGCTGGAAGTTCTCAAAAACTTTCTTCCCTTCATGGGTATTGATGCCCGGCGCTTCCATTATACCTGGGTATCGGCCTCTGAAGGACAGCTATGGCAGAAAACGGTCTCGGATTTTTCCGAACAGATTCATCGCCTGGGGCCGAATCCGGGGGTGAATAATAAATAGTGAACTTTTCCTCCTTCCCCTTCGCATTCTCGGCATGAGGAAAAAAGTAATGGAAAATGGAGCCATTGCTTGAAAGGTTGGGTTGAACGTGTTTGAAACTGAAACGAAACGACTACACGAGCTGTTGGATGCCGTTTTTCCGGAACTGGACGGTGTCCTGGGATGGGAACCTGGGCATGACGGGCTCCATGCCGTGCCTGTTTTTGTGGACAAGCCGGAGGACATTCATCGGCTCATGTGGAGTCCCCTGTGCGTTCACAATCTCAGTGGCTACCTGGTGAAGAATCCGCCCCTCATGCCCAGGGGTGACGGCAAAGATGCCAAAAAGGTGGGCATTTGCGTGAAAGGTTGCGATAGCCGCTCCCTGGTAGCCCTCCAGCAGGAAAAATTCATCGACCGGGATAGGCTTTATATCCTTGGCTTTCCCTGTGAGGGCACGGTGAACTGGCGCAATGTCATGAAGAAGCTGCCGGCTCTCAAGGGGGTCGTTTCCGTCCGCAGGGAAGGAAGAGAACTCAAGGTCGAGGATTCCCGAGGCTCCCACAGCCTCCCTTGGGAGGAAGCCCTGGCTCGGCGCTGCCTCCGGTGTGCTTACCCCAATCCCCTGGTTCACGATGTGTTGGTGGGCTCCCCCGTCGAACCCAGCGTGCAGGGCGATGCTGCTTATGGGCTTGTGAAGGAAATGGATGCCGAATCCCTGGAAGACCGCCTGAGCTTTTGGCGTAAAACCCTGGACCGCTGTATCCGCTGCTATGCCTGCCGCAATGCGTGTCCCCTGTGTGTCTGCCAGGATCGCTGTATCGTGGAGACGCGAGAACCCAAATGGCTCACCCAGAGGATGGGCACCAGTGAAAAGTTCATGTTCCATATGATCCACAGCCTGCACCTGGCGGGGCGTTGCACCGAGTGCGGTGAATGTGAGCGGGTGTGTCCCATGGAAATTCCCGTGACCCTCATGAAGGAAAAGCTCAACCAAATCACCAAAGAACTGCTTGCCTACGAAGCGGGCATCGACCCCGAAGCCGTGCCGCCGTTGCTCACTTTTGATCCCGGTGAGCATGCTATGTGATGCAGCGCGTGTGCGCTGCCGGTGAGATACACAACGGTCCGGACGGGGTGAGAGGTTGTCGAAGTGCTTCTTGACCCGCCGGGCTGAAATCGTGACGTGAGTCGGGAACCCGCCCCTTGAAAGGGGTGGGCTTGTAAAAGCCCCGTGGTGAACAATTATGAGGATGAACCGATGAGTGGGAAGGTATTTATCCCTCGAGACAAACTGCCGGAAGCTTTGGAGCGGCTGAGCCGAAAGATCTCGGTGTGGGCGCCGGTTTCCCAGGGGGCGGACCGGATGGGGGTGGATTTCAGGCCCTTTTCCCAGGGCATGGTGCCCGTCATGGACCGCCAGAGCATTGTCGCGCCCAAGGAAGTCATTTTTCCTCAGGCTCAGACCTTGATGACCTTCGAATATGTCAAATCGCCCGATGATCCGGCAAAAGTCCAGGTGAAGCTGGAAGAGCCCCCCGAGGGCGATCCTGTCATGGTCTTCGGTGCCCGCCCCTGTGACGTGCGCGGTTTTTTCACCTTTGATCGCGTGTTTGCCCAGGGTCCCTACGTGGACAATTACTATACGCAACAACGTCAGAAAACACTCTTTGCCGTGCTCGTCTGCCGGGATGGGGACGATGCCTGTTTTTGCTCTTCCGTGGGCGGAGGGCCTGCGGATAACGAAGGGGCCGACCTGTGGATCACCCCCGTGGAAGACGGCTGGGTGGTGGAAGAACTCAACGAGAGGGGGGCCGAATACCTGCCCCTTTTGGGGGAATCCGTCACGGAAGCGCAGGAAGCCGCCGCCTTCGAGGTGCAGCGCGAGACGGCCGGGGAGCGCGTGGGTACTCTCGATCCGGAAGGCGCCGTGCAGGGCCACAAGGACCGCTTCGATGACAGGGAGTACTGGAAATCCATGGTGGCCCGGTGTCTGGGGTGTGGAATTTGTACATATGTGTGCCCCACCTGCTACTGCTTCACCATCACCGACGAAATGCGCAGACTCAAGGGCGAACGCATGCGTTCCTGGGATTCCTGCATGTTTGCGGGGTATACCCTCGAGGCCAGCGGCCACAATCCCCGGCCGAGCAAGTTTGAGCGTTACCGGAACCGGGTGGGGCACAAGTTCAGCTATTTTCCCGAAAAATACGACGGCATGATCGCCTGCTGCGGCTGCGGACGATGTATCCGGAGCTGTCCCGTGTCCATCGACATCCGCAAAGTGGTCGAGAACTTGAAGGAGAAGAAGGCCCATGCACAGCCATAATCCATACCTGCCCGAACTGGCCACCGTTCAGGAAGTCATTCGGGAGACGCACAACATTTGTACCCTCAGGGTCGTGTTCGATGACCCGGAAAAGATGAAGGCCTTTCGATTCATTCCCGGCCAGGTGGGTCAGTTGTCCATCTTCGGCGTCGGGGAATCCACCTTCGTAATCAACTCGCCCCCCACGCGCATGGATTACCTCCAGTTCAGCGTCATGAGGGTGGGGGAAGTTACCCAGCGCATTCATCAACTCAATGTGGGAGATCAGATCGGCGTGCGTGCGCCCCTGGGAAACGGCTTTCCCTTCGAGGACATGAAAGGCAAGGACATCCTGTTCGTGGGAGGCGGCATCGGCATGGCCCCTTTGAGGACCCTCCTGCTGTTCATGCTCGACAATCGGGACGACTACGGGGACATCACGGCCATTTATGGAGCCCGATCTCCCCAGGATCTTTGCTACAGCTACGAATTCGACCAGTGGCGGGCGGGCGGAGCCAACCTGGTGCTCACCGTGGACACGGATCATCCGGGATGGCAGGAGAGGGTGGGCTTCGTGCCCACGGTGCTCAAGGAAGAGGCCCCCGGCCCAGCCAATCGCATCGCCATCGTGTGTGGCCCTCCCATCATGATCAAGTTCGTCCTCTTCGGCTTGAAGGAACTGGGCTTCGAGGACGAGCAGATCGTTTCGACCCTGGAAAAGCGCATGAAGTGCGGCATCGGTATTTGCGGTCGGTGCAACATGGGTTCCAAATACGTCTGCCTGGACGGCCCGGTTTTTACCTGCGCCCAGCTCCGGGAGATGGTTCCGGAAATGTGATCAAGGTATCGGGGAGACAGATATCCCACACGTTTTTCATAGGGACGGACCATTCTGGTGGAATATTCCACTGGCACTGGTCGCTCATGAGACGCCGTCGAACACCTCCAGGTCTTTCAGCATCCGGAGGTCCCGTTCCACCTCTCTGCCCGCCACCGTGAGCAGGGGGCCGATCATCATGCCCGTGGCCCCCGCGTAGAAAAGCATGGATTGCAGATCCCGGAGATTGACGCGGCCGGCGCAGACCTTGATTTCCGCCGGGGGATTCATCATGCGGAACATGGCGATGCTTCGGATCATGTCCAGGGGGTTCATCACGGGCGTGGCTTCCTGCCGTGTCCCTTCCACGGGAATCAAAAAATTGAGGGGAATCGCGGTCACCTTTTCCCGGGCCAGGAGGGCCGCGAACTCCACCCGCTGTTCCTCCGTTTCCCCCAGGCCGAGAATCCCTCCGCAGCAAACCTCGAGACCGGCTTCCGCAGCCAGGCGTATCGTTTCGATCCTCTGATCGTAGCCGTGAGTGGTGCAGACCCGAGGAAAAAAACTTCGCGCCGTTTCGAGATTGTGATGAAATCTCTTGAAGCCCGAGTCTTTCAGGGCTTTGAGAGCTTCCAGGTCGAGGCATCCCAGGGAAGCGCACCAGCCCACCCGGCCGTTGGAGTGCATTCCCGGAATTTTGCACAAGGTGTCCAAATCCTTTTGGCCGAGCGCCTTTCCGCTGGTCACGAGCCCGAAATGGTCGATGGGATACTCGGAAGAGGCATCATAGGATGCGATCATTTCCTCGATGGAGGCCAGGCCCGCGACCCGCGCTTCCGTGTGATGATGGACGGACTGGGCGCAAAAGGAACAATCTTCGGAACAGGCTCCGCTCTTGGCGTTCATGATGGAGCAAAAACTCAGGCGGTCTCCAAAGCTCCGCCTCCTCATTTCCGTTGCACATGAAAGAACTTCCGGGATTTCATGCGGTTCGCACCGCAAAATTTCCAGGGCCGTCTCGGGTGAAACCGATCGCCCTTCCCGAGCCGCATTTCGCATGTCTTGCCGTTGCGCGTGTCGCATCGGAATCGTTTCCTTATATGGAATGTTATATGCGATGTTCATGAGAAAGGATCATTTTCGCCAGTCGATCCACGATTTCATGGGAGCTTTCCGCAAGGGGCGCTCCCGCGCGAGCATCGTGGGGGAGAGGGCCCAGAACTGGCACGTTCGTATGCTCACGGAGAATCCGTGCATTGGATTCCACACTCTCATCCCCTTCCACCCTCTGGTTTTCGTTGAGCACCAGCGCTATGACGGGAATGTCTCTCGAAAGGGCGGCCTCGAGGGTCAGCAGGGAATGGTTGAGGGTTCCCAGCCCCGCCCGCGCCACGATGAGCAGGGGCAGTCCCAGGTCCTTTGCCAGGTCGGCACAGGTAAGGGTTCCATGAAGAGGCGTCAGTAACCCCCCGGCGCCTTCCACCAAGACCACGTCGTGTTCGGCCTGAAGGTCATCGAAGGTGTGCAGGATGTGTGCAAGGTCCATGGAACGCCCCTCACGCCCGGCCGCTTCCGCGGGAGCCAGGGCACCGAAAAATGCGTAGGGGCAGATGCGTTCAAGGGGCCAACGGCAGCCGGACGCCTCCTTGAGCTGTGCGGCATCGCTCGGAAAAGCCTTCCCTTCAACCGATGCACACCCACTTTCGGCCGGTTTCATCACTCCGACCCGAAACTTTCGGCGCAGCTCTTTTGCCGACAAGCAGGCCACATGCGTTTTCCCGACGCCCGTGTCCGTTCCCGTGATGAAAATTCCAGGTTTCATGTCTTTTTCATGAACTCCTCATTTTTGTAAAAAGTTTTTTGTCTGAAAAATTTGGAACTTACCCGAGAGTCGGGACGCATGTCAACAGTTCGTTAACTGAGCTCAAAAAATAAAGTTGACAAGATTGTCCCTTCCCCATGCTGCCCCTTGTTTCCGATCATCGAAGCGAAGGAACAAGATGTTCATGCGGTGTGATCATGGACCGCGACGACAACGGTGCCGGAGGGATTCGAATCGAGGATGTCCTTGGTTTTGTTGGATTTGGAGCCGTACTGAGAGTATGAGGTGGTCATGAAAATCGATCACGAGAAGCCTTGCAATCGGAAAGGCCCTGGGCAGCCCGGGGGGGCAAGCCGGAACGGCCCTGACAGATCAAATGCGTGTGATTGCCCCCGGTTTCCGCTCCGTTTTTGATGACCATGAATTTGATTGATCATGAAAAGGATGGCGGGTATTCTCATATCCTGAAAAAGCGCTTGTCATCGAAGCGGGTACAAAATGGCGCACCGGGAAAGGACGGGCTGCGGGGAATGTCGAAAATCCGCGAGTCTCCACGCGACCAGCGATCAGTTAAACACGAAAGTAAGAGAGAGTTTATGGCCAAATTTCTGAATACAAGTGCAACGAACTATCATCTTGAAGAACTGATAAAGAAAGCGAAGGAACGTGTAATATTAATTAGTCCGTTCCTCAAACTAAACGATAGAATTAAGGAACTATTGGCAGACAAGGATCGACTGAAGATTGATGTTCGAATTGTTTATGGAAAAAGCGAACTTCAGCCTGAAGAGATAACTTGGCTAAGAGAGCTTAGTTATGTCAGAACAAGCTTCTGCAAGAATTTACATGCCAAATGCTATGTAAATGAGGAGTTGGCCATTATTACCAGTCTGAATCTATATGAGTTCAGCCAAGTGAATAATAATGAAATGGGAGTCCTGATAAATCGAAATGAAGATAGTGAATTGTATAAAGACACTTATGAAGAGGCTCTCCGCATCATTCGAATCAGTGATGAAGTTCGAATCACTTTAGAAAGAGTGCCAACAGAAACGGAAGATCATGAAAACGGAGACAGCCACTCAGCTCAAGATGGTTCTCCAGATGAAAAGCTCACAACATCAAAGCTAGCACAGCGTCTAGGGATGAAAACGGGACAGCTATTGGAGAAACTTGTTAGTAGTGGTTTTCTGGAATCACGAGATTCAAAGCACTACATCACCGCCAAAGGTAAGGAGGCAGGTGGTGAGTTTCGTAAGAGTCCAAAGTTCGGCCCGTACTTCCTTTGGCCTGAAAACTTGAAGATATAGGCTAACGTGCGCTTCCACCGGACCCTTCTCCGCGCGGAGGGCTCTGCGGTGACGGAGAGTACAGTTGTGGCGCGGCGGGGGTCCGGTGATGCTTGGCGTTATCTCGCATTTACTCGACTGAACACAAACGTGAGGAAAGTTAGGCTTTAGTATGGACCTTTCACCTGCAATAAATCAGATGATGCGCATGTTTTGGCTTCTGATCCCGTTTCTGGTCCTGATTGCTGTGCTCAAATCCCCTTGGTTCAAGGGCGTGATCGGTGAGTTCATTGTAAATGTGTCGGCGAAATTGATGCTCGACAAGAACGAATACCACCTTATCAAGAACGTCACGTTGCCGACAGAAAATGGGACCACGCAGATTGACCATATCATTGCTTCGGTCTATGGCGTATTCGTAGTCGAAACGAAGAACATGAAGGGGTGGATTTTCGGGAGCCAAAATCAGCCGACGTGGACTCAAAAAATATATAAGCATTCCAATGAATTCCAAAACCCACTACGTCAGAATTACAAGCATGTAAAAGCCTTGGAAGAAACCCTCGGGTTAAAAGACGAGCAAATTCATTCTTTGATCGTATTCGTGGGCGACAGCACCTTCAAAACGGAAATGCCGGAAAATGTAACCCATGGATTGGGTTACATTCGATATGTGAAGTCAAAGGTGCGTCGCGTTTTATCTCCTGCCGAAGTTGAAGAAATCATAAATAAAATCAAGACTGGAAGGCTCAGCCCGTCGTTCAAAACCCATAGAGAGCATGTAAAGCATGTTCGGGAGATCGTGAAAGAGAAAGAGAAAGGTGTTACCTGTCCTGAGTGCGGTAGCCCTATGGTAATGCGAGAGTCGAAGAAGGGCCACAACGCTGGTAAGCAATTCTGGGGCTGTTCAAAGTTCCCTCAGTGCAGAGGGGTGGTAAACATCACATGATGCATTGCTGGTATAGCCGGTATGACAAAAGAAGAGGAAATCAGGTTTTGGAAGGAACGCTCGCAACATCTTCGGCAGCATCAAGAGGCTATCAAGAAAAAGCAAAGCAAATCAGCTGTATAACATCGCAATGAGCCGGACAATGGCAACACCCATACTATTCACTCGAAGCACGTAGCCACCGCCGTTTATCGTCGGCGTTCGACGGGGAAAACGAAACCATGACAAAAGCATATGTTCACGGGTACGATTCGCGAGAAAACATTCGCTTGCAGGATCAGGCCATGACCTTGGCCGACCTGCTGCATTCCGATACAGCCTATCCGGCGGGGAGCCACGTCTTGGAAGCCGGTTGCGGAGTCGGCGCACAAACGGTGACGCTGGCGAGGAACAGCCCCGGAGCCTCGATTTTATCCCTTGACATCTCGGAAAATTCGGTCGCGCAGGCGGAACGGAAGGTCCGAGCGGCAGGGTTGACCAATGTCCGGTTCCAGCAGGGGGACATCTTCCATTTGCCCTTTGCCCCGCACTCGTTCGATCATGTCTTTGTTTGCTTTCTTTTGGAACACTTGAAAGAACCGAGTGTTGCCCTGCAGAAGCTGAAAGCGTATCTGCGACCGGGCGGAACAATCACGGTCATTGAAGGCGACCATGGTTCCGCCTACTTTCATCCTGACAGCGCCGAAGCGCATGCCGCGATTCAGTGCCAGGTCGAATTGCAGTCCCGCGCGGGTGGAAACGCGCTGATTGGAAGGTCGCTGTATCCCCTGCTGGTTACTGCGGGCTATAGCGAAGTCCGGGTATCCCCGCGAATGGTGTATGTCGATTCCAGCAAGCCGGAACTGGTCGATGGATTCACGAGAAAGACATTCACGGCGATGATCGAGGGGGTACGTCGGTCGGCAATCGAGGAGGATATCCTCGATCCCGTTACGTTCGATAAGGGAATCGAAGACCTGTATCGAACGACCGAGCCGGACGGCACATTTTGCTACACATTCTTCAAAGCCCTGGGGAAAGCTTGAATGTCGAACGAAGCGAATGCACGCGACGGCGAGGATCACCCCCGTGTCCGTTCCCGTGATGAAAATTCCAGGTTTCATGTCTTCTTCATGAACTCCTCGTTTTTGTAAAAAGTTTTTGTCTGAAAAATTCGGAACTTGCCCGAGAGCCGGGGCGCATCTCAATAGTTCGTTAACTTGGCTCGAAAAATAAAGTTGACGAGATTGTCCCCCCATGCTACCCCTTGTTTCCGATCATCGAAGAGAAGGAGAAGATCGGAGCGATGGATATAGAAAAAATCATGAAACTGGACGCAAGGCATGTGTGGCATCCCTGCACCCAGATGAAGGATCACGAGGACCTGCCCCCCATTCCCATCGAACGGGCGGAAGGCGTCACCCTGGTGGACGCTTTCGGACGGCGTTACCTGGACGGTGTTTCTTCCTGGTGGGTGAACCTCTTGGGCCACAACCATCCACGCCTCAACGGGGCGCTCACCCGGCAGCTCGACAAAGTGGCCCATCACATTTTCGCCAACATGACCCATGAACCGGGAGTCCTCCTGGCGGCGAAGCTCGCGGAAATCACTCCGGGCGATCTGTCGCGGGTTTTTTTCACCGACAACGGTTCCTCGGCGGTGGAAGCGGCCCTGAAAATGTCCTTTCAGTATTGGCAGCAATCGGGACATCCGCGCAAGACCCGGTTCCTGTCGCTCACGGGCGCTTATCACGGAGAAACCATCGGGGCGCTCAGCGTGGGCGGGTGCGATCTCTACCGCCGGATATACCGGCCCATTCTCCTGGAGGGCTACCAGGCTCAAGGCCCCGATTGCTACCGTTGCCCCGAAGCGCGACACCGGGACACCTGCCATGCGGAATGCTTCCGGCACGTGGAAGAAATCGTGCTCCGTCATCACGAAGACATTTCGGGAATCATCGTGGAACCCATGGTGCAATGCGCCGCCGGCATGAGAATCCACCCCCCGGTTTACCTCCGGAAGCTGCGGGAACTGTGCGACACGTGGAACATTCACTACATCGCCGATGAAATCGCCGTGGGATTCGGCCGCACGGGAAGGATGTTCGCCAATGAGCACGCCCGGGTCGCCCCGGACCTTCTCTGTCTTTCCAAGGGCATCACCGGGGGGTATCTGCCGCTCGCGGTGGTCGTGACCACGGATTCCATCTACGACGCTTTCTACGACGATTACTCCACCCTCAAGGCATTCCTGCATTCTCACAGCTACACGGGAAATCCCCTGGCCTGCGCCGTGGCGGTCGAGGTGCTCGATATTTTCGAAGAGGAAAAAATCCTCGAAAGCCTTGTGCCCAAAATGGCGCGTCTGGCTTCCTACAAGGAAAGATTCGAAGCACTGCCCCCGGTGGGTGAATTTCGCCGGCTGGGAATGATCGCCGCCGTGGAGCTGGTCAAGGACAGGGAAACGCGCGAAGAATTCCCCTGGGAAGAACGGGTGGGATTCCAAATTTTCAAGCGAAGCCTGGAGCACGGAGCGCTTTTGCGGCCCCTGGGAAACGTCATTTATTTTTTCCCCCCGCTGACCATCACGGAGGAAGAAATGGATCTCCTGGCGGACATCGCCCATCGTTCCATCATGGAGGTCCTGGGACCTTGAGCATTTCAACGCTTCAGAGCCTCGATGCCTCGATTCCCATCGTGGAGGCGTATGACTTCCACCGGGCGGACCCTCTTTTTCAAGACCATTTTCCCGGCAAACCCGTGATTCCGGGTTCCATCCTGGTGAGTTGCTTTCACAAAACGGCAGGTCGCCGGCTCATCGACACCGATTTTTCTTCCACCTGGGCTTTGCGCGAGGTCATCAACACCCGGTTCGTCGCTTTCGGCGAACCGGGCCGTATCGAGGTGCGGATGCACGGTTTTGCTCGACACGGTGACGATGTTCTTCTGGACTTTTCCGCTTTTCAAAACGAGAAGCCGCTGGCTCACGCCCGCTTGAGGTACGCATCGAGGTACGGACCGTCGTCGTGATCGATCTTCATGAGAAAGTGAAACAGGTGCTCATCACGGGCGGCAGCAGGGGAATCGGGCTGCAAGTGGCCTTGCCTTTGTTGCAAGCCGGTTGCCGCGTTTTTTACGTATCGAGAACCCCTTCCGCCCATTTCCACGAAAATTTTCATCACATCCCGGCGGACCTCGCCTCGGGAACGGACTGTGGAGCGGAAATTTGCGCCGTTTTCCAGGAAAGCGGCGTGTTCCCCGACACTCTCGTCTGCTGTGCGGGCGCCATTGCGGAAGCCTTGATTCCCAGGCAGGACGCCCGTTCCATCACCCATCAACTGAATGTCAATTTCACGGCTCACGTGGAACTGATCCGCCGGATCGTCCCGCACATGATGCTCCGCCGCTTCGGCCGCATCGTGGGCGTGTCCTCCACCGCGGCACGGCATCCGGCGCCGGGGCAATCCCTTTACGCGGCTTCCAAGGCCGGTCTCGAAGCCTTCCTGCGATGCTGCGCCATGGAATTCGCCCGCAAGGGCATCACCTGCAACAGCGTGGCGCCGGGCTACACGGCCACGGAATTTTCCGCCCATCACGAGGCGAGGAAAGACCTGACGCGCATCGTTCCCGTGGGCCGCACGGGCAGCGCGCGGGAAGCGGCCGAAGCCGTTCTGTTCTTCCTCGGCGGGCACAGCGACTATGTGACCGGAACCACTCTCACGGTGGACGGCGGGTTGTCTCTCGCGATCAAATGAAATCGGAAAGGAAACCGGATCATGGATACGACCATGGATAAGACCATGGATTCAAAAATACTCGACCGGCTCCAGGGCGTCATCTCGGAGCTGATCAACTGTCAACCCGAAGAAGTCGCACCACGGACGAACCTCGTCGAGGACCTCGGATTCGAATCCATCGACTTTTTGGAACTGGGCTTCACCATCGGGCACATCTACCGGATGGAAGTGGATGAAAAGGCGCTTTTCCTGGCCGACTTCCGCCCCCTCATTCATGGGGCGACCCCTGACGAAGCCCTGGAGAAGCTGCGCCGCGCCTATCCCCATCTGCCGCCGCATCAGTTGGAAGAGATGCTGCGGGATGCTCCGGGGGGCAACGTGCTCCGGGTCGAGCACCTGGTGCGCTACATTCTGCATCACGCAAAAAACGGCAGCCGGGCGGCGTGACCCATGCGACGGCGCGTGGTGATCGTTTCCGTGGGCGTCGTATCGCCCGCCGGTTGCAATTGGGAAGAGTTCGGTGAGCGAATTTTCCTGGAAAAGGACTGGTTCACGCCTCTCGATCCTCGATGTGGCTACCCTTGCGGCGGGGCTGTCCCTCGATGCGTTATCGAGGATTTTTTCCGGAAACGGCGGGGGCGGTTCAAGTACCGGCGCTACTACAATCGGGCGGTCGAACTGGCGGTGGCGGCTTCCCTGGAATGCCTGGAAAAGTGTCCCGAGGGGAGCATTCCCTTGCGGGAACTTTCCATTTTTTGGGGAACCGGTCCCAACCTGGACATGGCCCGGTATCCCGCGCATCTCCATGGAAGCCGCCCGGCCGTGGAAGGAGATGGCTATCTCGTGGAAGGGGATGGAAACCTCGATGCGGAACCACCGGGTTCCGGCCGTGCGGCGGCCTGGATGCTCCACTACCTGCCCAACTTGAGCGCCTCCGCCATTTCCTGCGCGGTGGAAGCTCGTGGGGAAGCCCTGACCTACGTGACGGCCTGCGCCGCCTCATCCCATGCCGTCGGGGAAGCGTTTCTGAAAATCCGCAACGGCGACCTGGACCTGGCTCTTTGCGGCGGGAGCGACAGCAGGCTCCATCCGGGAGGCATTTCGGCCTATGCCATGCTGGGAGCCCTGGCCCGAGGGGAAGCTCCCGGGGAGGCTCCCAAAGTCCTTCCCTTCTGTGAAGGACGGAGCGGGTTCGTTCCCGGAGAAGGCGCCGCCGCCTTTTTGCTCATGGACCACCGGCTGGCCGTATCGAAGGGGCTGCCCGTCCTCGCGGAGCTGATCGGCTACGGGGCGAGTTCCGACGGCTACCGGTTGACGGACCCGGACCCGGAAGGTCGGGGCATGGAACGCGCCATGGTCCGGGCTTTGAAGTCGGCGGACATTCCGCCCGAAGCCGTGGACCTCGTCAACGCCCACGGAACGGGAACCCTCAAGAACGACGAAGCGGAAGCGGCCGCCATTCAGCGGCTCTTCCCGCATTTTCCGGCCGTCACTTCCAACAAGGCCCAGGTGGGGCACCTGTCGGGGGCGTGCGGAGCGGTGGAACTCGCGGCGTGCGTCCGCATGCTCGAAACCCGGCGCGCCACCCCCACCGCGAACACCGCCGGTCGCCCCATCGAATACGCGATCGACCTCGTGACGACTTCCCGTTTCATGCCCATCGAGACCATCCTGTGCAATTCCTTCGGTTTCGGAGGGCAAAACGGGGCCTTGATCGTGAGGAGGGCGAATCCGTGACCACATTCGGAGCTTTTCGCCTCCTGGACACGATTTTGAGCCATCAACCCGGCATCCGGCTGACGGCGGAATGCGATCCGAAATCGAGACGCCCACTCCTGGACGCCATGGGGGAAGAGGCTTTCCTCATGGAACTTGCCGCCCAGACCGGCGCGCTCATGAACCGGCTGGAAGCGACCGGTTTCCAGGATCACTTCCTGGGAAAAATCAAGACCATCGCGTTCCATCCCCGGAACGGCCTCTCGGAACCCGTCGTCACCTCGGTGGCGCGTTTGGAGGGCAACGGACGCCTCACCCGCTACGAAGGGCATTCTTCGAGCCCGTCGGGCGTCGTGCTCTCTTCTTTCGACCTTCTCATCTGCACCGTTCC
>CAZRWT010000074.1:0-14582 GCA_964603955.1 uncultured Syntrophobacteraceae bacterium | reverse complement strand
CCTGGACGAGCATCCGGGAAAAGCCTTCTCGGGCAACGTCGTCCAGGATTTTTTGTACCGCGTCCCGCTCGTCCTCACCGGCCTGGGCCTCCTGCCGCCCCTGCGCCGGGTGCTGCTCCTGTTGCTCGGACGGATGCCGCTCCGCCGGCACTGCCCGGTGCTGTCCCGGTTGCTCTGTCTGATACTGCTCCGCCAGCTCGGACCGATGCAGCTCCGTATCTTCCGGCACCCCGCCATATGTATTCCACATTTTCAGGTATGCCGCTTCCACGTCTCGGGCGAAACCGGCGGCATCCATGAGGGGCGAATAGCGCACCATGTCCCGTGCATTTTGCCTCATGGCCAGTAAACGCACATCATTGCCTGCCAGGGCCACGGCCTTTTCTACGTATTCCTCGACGGAGCAAGCCGCCAGGTCCCCGAGGTTCAGTTGTGAAAGGATGCTCAGCCCGACTCTCGAAACATGGCTCTTGCCGGCCAGGGTAATGACGGGCACTCCCATCCAAAAGGCTTCACAGGTGGTGGTCGTGCCGTTGTAGGGAAAGGTGTCGAGAGCAATGTCCACCTGGTGGTACAGGGCCAGATGATTTTCGACCTTGGGCAGCCAGCCCACGGCGTCAATACGGCTTTGGTCGATGCCCCTTCGAGCGAACATGAGCAGGAGTGAGCGCCGAATTTCATCGTCCTTGAGGACCAGGGCTTTGATGAAGAGCCTTGAACGGGGTACTCTTTCAAGAATTCGGGACCAGGCATCCACTGTCTCTTCGCTGATCTTGGAGCGATTGTTGAACGACCCGAAGGTTATGTACCCCCTGGTGAGATAAGGGGGAGGCATCACACGGGGAGCATTCCGGGGCGGTCCATAGCAGAGGAAGCCTCGCGGCAAACGCACGAGCGCTTCCGTGTGCAGGTGTTCCGTCCGGCCTTGGGGATCGGCCCACGAATCCGTGAGGCGATAGTCCATGGTTTTCAGCCCGGTAGTGCAGGGATAGCCCAAATAGCTTACCTGGACGGGGGCCGGTTTGACGGCGAAAACCCCCATGCGATTTTTCGCTGTATGTCCTGCCAGATCCACAAGGATATGAATTCCGTCATCTCTGATCTTCCGGGCCACCGCAGCGTCGGGCATGTTCACCACCTGGTTCCACACATCCACGTGGGAACGCAACCTTGCGGTCACTTCGTCCTCCTGGGCCACATCGGAATAACACACCACCTCGAACTTTTCCCTGTCATGGGCAGCCAGCAAGGGTTCCAGGAAATAGGCCACGGAATGATTTCTGAAATCGGGCGACACGTATCCCACGCGCAGCCGTCCGGAAAAATCCGGTTGTCCGGCAGGCACGGGGCTGAAAGACGTTCGGGACTCGAGGGCGGCCCCATGAGCTTCCCACCAGCGCAGGTGTTCCCGGAAAATTTCTTCGGGCTCCATGGAAGCGGACTGCAAGGTCATGAGCAAATAAGAGTGGGCTTGCTTATCGGAAGGGGCGATTTCCAGCGCCTTTCGGCCATACTCGATGGCCTCGGAAATTCTTCCCGCAACGGCAAGGGCGGCTCCCTGAACTCCAACGCCACCGGAGTGGGCGGGATCGAGCCGCACAGTTTCTTGCAAATGTTTCAGAGCCCGGGTTATCTCGCCCATATGCATAAGACAGATGCCCAAGTGGTAGTGGGTTTTACAGGATGACGGGTCGAGTTCGAGGGCACGGGTAAAATCCTCGATGGCCTTGCCATATTGGAACTGTGCCATGAAAATGAGACCACGGTTGTGGTATGCGTTGAAAGAGTTCGGGTTTTTCTCGATGGCCTTGGAACATCGCTCCAGGGCTTCGGAAAAACGCAGCAGCTTCAACAGGGCCACCGCCAGGTTTTCATGCGCCAAAACGTCATCTTCGCGGACAGCGACGGCTTTTTGAAAAAAATCGGCGGCTTCCTGGTAATTTTGAAGCTCCATGTGCATGTTGCCCACATTGTACAGAAACTGGTGATTGCCGGGGTCGAGTTCCGAAGCTTTCTCATAAGCGGCCAGGGCTTTGTTGAAATTTTTCAGCGCCACCAAAACGAAGCCCCACAAGTCATAAAAGCCGCTCAGTTCTCGAGGGGCCATGGACTCCTTCTCCCCAGACTCGACAGCTTTTTGCAGCATTTTGTCGGCCACCTCCCAATCCTGCCTTTTCGTAGCGATCAGCCCCAAAAAGTAAGCAGCTTGCGAGTTGGATGGAGCCAGGCGGTGGACCTGGCGATAAAGCTCCTCGGCCTTGCTCGACTTTCCTTTCCGGTACAGCTCCTCGGCCTGTCTCAAAAGCTTCTTCACCCTGGGATTTTGAGGCACAGGGGGGTGCCTGTCCTCGACCTTCCCTTCGCGGACGGTTTCCGGCCGTCGCTCCTCGCTCCCGGCCCTGGCGCATTGGGGAGTTTCGGGGGCAATGCCTTTCTCGAGCCTTTCCCACATCTCCATGTAAGCCGCTTCCACATCCCTCGCAAACCCGGGGGCATCCAAGAGGGGCGAACGAATCATCCGTTCCCGTGTCTCTTCCCGTAACATCCGCAGCCGGTCCCGGTCACCGGCCAGGGCCAGGGCCAGGGCCACGTATTCATCGAGAGAACGGGCCGGCAGGTCTTCCAACCCCACCCGGGACAGGAGGCTCAAGCCCACACGCGACACATGAGTCTTGCCGGCCAGGGTGATCACGGGCACTCCCATCCAGAGGGCTTCGCAAGTGGTGGTCGTGCCGTTGTAGGGAAAGGTGTCGAGGGCGATGTCCACCTGGTTGTAAAGTCCCAGGTGCCCCCTCACGGACGGCACGAATTCCGTCAACCGGAGGCGGGACGGATCGACACCTTTCTGTGCGAAGGCGTTTTGAAGCGCCTCCCGCACATGGACTCCGGCCATTGCCAGATTTTTGACAATCAACCGGGAATGGGGAATTTTGGTGAGCAGAGCGGCCCAGGCAGCGATGACCTCATCGGTGATTTTCGAGCGGTTGTTGAAAGAACCGAAGGTCACATGCCCCTGGGCCAGGCATGGAGGGGGCTCCACCGCCGGAGAAGAATCCGGAGGGCGATAGCATAGAAAGCCACGGGGCAGACGCACGAGAGCCTCCGAATGCAGATGCTCCGTCATGCCTTCGGGATCGGCCCAGGCGTCCGTCAGGCGATAGTCCATGGTCTCCAGGCCCGTCGTGTCGGGATAACCCAGCCAGGTCACCTGAATGGGCGCGGGCTTGCGGGCGAAAACCGGCATGCGGTTGCCCCTCGTATGCCCCGCCAGGTCCACAAGGATGTCAATGCGATCCTGTCGAATTTTATGGGCCAGTTCTTCATCTTCCATTCCCACGACCCGGTAAAATTCATTCCCGTAAGATTGAATTCGCGCCGTCACCTGGTCCTCACGAGCCACATCCGAGTAGCAAACGATTTCGAACCTGTCCTTGTCGTGATGGGCAATCAAGGATTCCGCGAAACAGGCAACGGAATGGGATTTGAAATCGGGTGACACATAAGCCACGCGCAAGCGGGAGGGCCGGGTGAACGAGCCGCAAGCGCTAGAGGCTATTCGGGGCAGGCCCGCTCCATGCAATGTCCACCAGCGCCTGTGCTCTTCGTAAACCTTTTCCGGATCCATGTGAATGGAATGTAAAGCGAGTAAATAATTTGAATGGGTGGTGGAAATTTTCGGAGCAAGTTCCATGGCTCGCTGATAAGCGGCGATGGCTTCCGTTATGCTTCCTGAAAGCATCAAGGTACCCGCAAGCACATTGTAGGATTCGAAATCGTCAGGATTCAATTCAATGGATTTCCTGGAATGGTGGATGGATTTGTCGATGTCGCCGGTATATCTATAAGCTATTGCCATGTTGCTATGCGCTTTGTACAAGTTCGGATTCATGGAAAGAGCTTTATGGAGGAATTCAATGCTTTTTTCAAACTCTTCAAGCTTGCCGTAAGCACAGCCCACATTGCTATATGCTTCCACATAGGATTTGTTGATTTCAATGGCTTTCAATGAATGCTTTATGGCATCGTGGAACTTGCATTTTCTTAGATACAACACCCCTATGTTCACATGGGCAGGCCAATGCCTGCCATCCAACTGGATCAATTTCAAAAAAAATTCCAATGCTCTGTCATTGTTTTCCATGTCCAGGTTTTGTGTTCCCGCATGGAAGAGAGCGTCTTTGTTTTCAGAATCAAGTTCGACACTCTTTTCAAAAGCCGCCAGGGCTTTTTCACGCTCACCGGAATTGAAACATGCCAGTCCAAGGGAATCATGAAATTCACTCAATTTTTTGGATGAAAAAGATTCCTGCTCGGCAAAATGAATGGCCTTCCGAAACATCTCCTCCGCCCTGCTCCAGTCTTCCCTTTTGAAGGCAATCAGCCCCAAGGAGTACAAGGCGTGCGGGTTGGAGGGGGCCAGGGAGCAAACCTGGCGATAAAGTTCCTCGGCTTTGCTCAATTTCCCTTTTTGGTACAATCCGTCAGCCTGTCTCAAGAGCTTCGCCGCGCCATGTGCAACTTTTTGATGCTCCCTTTGACAAGCCCTCTCGTTCCCAAGCTCCAGCTTGGGAACGCCTTTATCGTTGTGGAAGCTCCAGCTTCCGTCCACTTCAAAACGGGAAGCTGGAGCTTCCGGGCAAGTGTGTTCCCAAGCTGGAGCTTGGGAACAAGAAAGTTGCACATGGCGTTTCGCCGTCCTGGAATTTTGGGCTTCATGGCGACGCTCGTCGTCCCGTGGTTTTACATCCACGACCATGGACCGTGTTCCCACACCTTTCTCCATCGTATGACTCAGGCGTTTCGGGGCGATGCCTTTCTCGAAGTTTTCCCACATTTCCAGGTAAGCTGTTTCCACATCCCGCGCAAAACCTTGGGCATCCATGAGAGACGAACGGCGTATCCTTTCACGCGAAGTGCTTCTCAGGTTTTGCAAGCGGTCCCGGTCACCGGCCAGGTCCGAGGCTTTGGCCACATACTCTTGGATGGAGTGAGCCGCCAGGTCTTCCATGCCCAATTGGGACAGAAGGCTCAATCCCACACGCGACACATGGGTTTTGCCGGCCAGGGTGATCACGGGCACCCCCATCCACAAAGCTTCGCAGGTGGTGGTCGTACCGTTGTAGGGAAAGGTGTCGAGGGCGATGTCCACCTGGTTGTAAAGTCCCAGGTGCTCTTCCAGGGAAATTTGCATGCCAGTCAACTGGAGGCGAGAAGGAGTGATACCCCTTTTTACAAAATCGTCCTGAAGAGCCTTCCTCAAATCATCTTCCGCCATGGGCAGGTTTTTGACGATCAATCGAGAATCGGGAACTCTTTTTAATAAAATGGCCCAGGCATCGATCACCTCCTGGGTGATTTTAGACCGATTGTTGAAGGACCCGAAAGTCACGCAACCCTTTACAAGACATGGAGAAGACCCTACCGCCGGGGAAGATTCGGGAGGCCGGTAGCACAAAAAACCATGGGGCAATCGCACGAGAGTCTCCGAATGCAAATGCTCCGTCATGCCTTGGGGATCGGCCCAGGCATCCGTCAGGCGATAATCCATGGTTTCGAGGCCCGTCGTATTGGGGTAGCCCAGCCACGTCACTTGAATGGGTGCCGGCTTCCGGGCAAAAACCCTCATACGGTTTCGCCTCGTATGCCCCGCCAAATCCACCAAGATGTCAATGCGATCTTGTCGAATTTTTTGGACCAGTTCTTCATCGCTCATGCCCATCACCCGGTAAAACTCGTCTCCGTAGGAGCGGAGCCTTTCCGTCACTTTGTCTTCACTGGGCACGTCCGAATAGCACACGATTTCAAACCTGCCCCTGTCATGACGCGCCAGGAGCGACTCGAAAAAATAGGTGACGGAATGGAGCTTCAAATCAGGCGACACATAGGCCACACGTAAACGAGAAGAGCGAGTACCGGGAATGGGAACGGCATGAGACACCTTTTGCAATCCGGCTCCATGCAGCCTCCACCAAGACTTGTGCTCTTCATGAATTTTTTCTGGTTCCATATCAATGGATTGCAAAGTGAACAAGAGGTTTGAGTGACATTCAAAAAAATCAGGATTTATTTCAAGGGATTTTCGATAAGCATGAATGGATTCATTTATCCTTCCAGAAATACAAAAAACGATTCCAAGGTTATTATATGCCTGATAGGCAGACTTATTCAATTCAATAGATCTATTGGAATGATAAATTGATTTCTCAATCAAGCCAATATATCTATATGTTATTGCAATGTTAGCATGAGCTAGAAAAGAATTTTCATCCAGATCTAGTGCTCTTTTTAGATATTCTAAACCTTTTTCGTACATTGAAATTTGGTTATACATATTACCAATATTGCTATATCCTTCAACAAAATCATTTTTTAAATCAATTGCTTTAAGAGTATATCTTATAGCATCTTCGTACATTCCTTTCCTAAGGAACAATACACCAACATTACAATAAGCAGCCCAATTTTTGTCATTTAAATTTAAAAATCTAAGAAATAAATTCAAGGATACTTCGTTATTTTCTAAATTAAAATGAACTGTTGCCGCATTGAGCAATGCTTCTTGATTTTCAGGATTGAGTTCTATGGCCTTTTCCAGGGCAAACAAGCCTTTTTCTTTTTCGTTACTGTTCAACCAGGCCATTCCAAGCCATTTATAATATTCACTCAACTGAGTGGACGACACGGGTGCTTGATCCGCGAACTGAACGGCCTCTTGAAACAGCCCCACCGCTTTTCCCCAATTTTCCTTGCGATAGGCAAGCGCTCCCAGGGAATAAGCGGCATGGGGATTGCCAGGGTCCAGGGAACGGGCCTGGCGGTAAATTTCCTCGGCCTTCTTGAGTTTTCCCTCGCCATGGAATCCATCGGCTTTTCCGAGAAGCTTCATCACTTTGGCTTTTTGGGTTCCCGAGCGTCGGACGCCTGCCGGCAAGGTTTCCTCACCGCTCTCGTCCCGCACGTCAACCACCGGCACCACCGCCCCCATGGGCTTCGGGGAATCGTTTTCAGACTCGATACCTTTTTCGAAATTTTCCCACATCTGCCGATAAGCCGCCTCGACGGATCGTGCGAAACCCCGGGCGTCCATGAGAGAAGATGCCTGCAAAACACCCCTCAGGGCCGCGCGCCGTCGCTGCAACTCGCCCACATTTCCGGCCAGGGAAACAGCCTTGCGCACATAGTCTTCTTCCGTATGGGCAACGAGGTCATCGAGTCCCACCTGGGACAGCAGGCTTGCTCCCACACGGGACACGTGGCTTTCTCCCGCCAGGGTCACCACGGGCACCCCCATCCAGAGGGCTTCGCAGGTCGTGGTCGTTCCGTGATAGGGGAAGGTATCGAGAGCGATGTCCACCTGTCCGTAAAGAGCCAGGTGTTCCCGTATCGAAGGAATATGTCCCACGAGGCGAACCCGGTCTTCCTCGATGCCCCGATCCATGAACTTGCCAAGGAGAGCCGTCCGGGTGTCCTCATCCCCCAGGGCCAGAGCCTTGATGAGCATCCTGGAGTGGGGAACTTCCCCAAGGATCGTCGCCCAGGTCTCCACCACCCGGTCATTGATCTTCGATCTGTCGTTGAAGGACCCGAAAGTCACACCCCCTCGCTCCAGGCAGGGTGGAGGCGAAACCGACGGAGAATCTGGCGGAGGACTATAGCAAAGGAAACACCGGGGCAGGCGAATCAGCGTCTCGGAGTGCCATTGTTCCGTCATGCCCTCGGGGTCGGCCCGGTGATCCGTAAGGCGGTAGTCCATGGACTCGAGTCCCGTGGTGTCGGGATAGCCCAGCCAGGTCACCTGGACGGGAGCGGCTCTTCGAGCGAAAACGCCCATGCGATTTCCCGCCGTGTGCCCCGCCAGGTCCACCAGGATGTCAATGCCGTCCCGGCGTATCTTTTCCGTCAATTCTCCGTCGCTCATGCCCACCACTTTGAACCACCCGTCCGCACGGGCACGAAACTTTTCCGTCCATGCATCTTCCTGTTTCGTGTCGGAATAGCACACCACCTCGAATTTCCGCCGATCATGTGCTTCCAAGAGAGGCCCGGCAAAAAAAGCCACCGAGTGGCACCGGAAATCAGGAGACACATAGCCGATACGCAGGCGTGCGGCTCCCTTCTTTAAACGGCGGACAAAAGGCTTTTCATGGGAATCCTGCCCAAGCAGCGTCAAAAATTTCCGCCCCAGCTTCGAGTGCTCTTCCCAAATGCTCCGGGGCGACTGGAATATGTCGTAGTGCAGCATGAAGAGATAGTTGGAAACCACGACGGCTCCATGCTCACCCTTTTCATGAGCCGGTTCATGAACCAGTTCCCGCATCCGCCGCACCGCTTCCTCGCCATTCCCGGCCCGCAACAGCACCTCGGCCAGGTTGATACGAGGAGACACTGCACCGGGTTGGAGTTCGACGGCCTTTCGACACAAGTCCTCAGCCCGAGCCAGTCGGCCTCGGGAAGCGAGCAAAGCGGCAAGGCTGTTGTAAGGTTCGGGAAAGCGCGAATCCTTGCGGATGGCCTCGAGGTAATGTTTTTCCGCCTCGTCGTCCAGGTTCAATGCGGCACACGCATTGCCCAGGTTGAGCAACACGCGGGCATCGCCCGGGCGCAATTCCAGCGCCCTGCCTAGATGGAGGAGGGCTTCACGCGCTTGCCCCATTCTCAGGCACAGGTTGCCCAAATTGTTCAGAGCCTCGAAAAACGACGGATCAAGCTCCAATGCCTTCCGGTAGGAGGCTTCGGCGCCTTTTGCATCTCCCCGGGATTGTTGCTCGTTTCCCCGGTTATAATAAAAAACGGAAGAAGACGACGTATTCCGGGGTTTATGGATGTATCCCGCAACGTTCCGCGCGTCACGCCGCTCGTCCCACATCTTCGAAAAAGCGGCCTCCACATCCCTCGCAAACCCTGGGGCATCCAGCAGGGAGGAGCGGCTCATTCTCTCCCTGGCTTCGCTTCTCAACACCCGTAAACGTTCGTGGTCCCCGGCCAGTTCCAGGGCTTTGGCCACGTACTCGTCAGGGGAATCCACGGCCAGATCCTCCAGGCCCACCCGAGACAGCAGGCTCAACCCCACCCGCGCAACATGAGCGGTTCCCACCAGCGTGATCACAGGCACTCCCATCCACAAGGCCTCGCAGGTCGTCGTCGTGCCGTGGTAGGGAAAGGTGTCTAGAGCGATGTCCACCTGGCCGTAGAAAGCCAGGTGCTCCCGGACGGTCGGAACCCAGTTCACCAGTTGAATTCGTTCTTCCGAAACGCCCCGTTCCGCCAATTGGGCAAGCAGAGCCGCTCTCGTGCTCTCGTCCCCGAGAGCCGGAGACTTGATGAGCATCCTCGAGCGGGGAGTTCCTTTGAGAACCGCAGCCCAGGCATCCAACACCATCTCGTTGATCTTCGAGCGATTGTTGAAAGACCCGAAGGTCACGTACCCCCGGCTCAAGCAAGGCGGGGGCTGCACATGGGGAGAATCGGGGGGCGGATCATAGCAGAGGAATCCTCGATGCAACCGCACGAGCTTTTCCGTATGTCGGTGGTCGGTCATGCCTTCGGGGTCGGCCAGGTTGTCCGTGAGGCGATAATCCATGGACTCGAGTCCCGTGGTGTCGGGATAGCCCAGGTAGGTCACCTGCACGGGGGCGGCCCTTCGAGCGAAAACACCCATGCGGCCCCCGTTTGTGTGTCCCGCTAGGTCCACCAGGATGTCGATGCCGTCTCCGCGTATCTTTTCCGTCAAGGCTTCATCGCTCATCTTCTCCACGTTGTGCCACTCGTCGGCGAGAGCACGCATTCTTTCCGTCCACTCATCTTCCTTTTTCCCGTTGGAATAACAAACCACCCGGAATTTTTCCCGGTCGTGCCCTTTCAAAAGGGGAGCGACGAAAAAGGCCACGGAATGGGATCTGAAATCGGGAGAAACGTAACCGATGCGCAAAGGGGACCCGCTCCTTTCCATACGGGAAAAAAAAGGCTCGGAACCCGGTTTGTCGGGAAGGGTGGCCATGAGCCTGAGGCCCAGGTTCCGATGCTCTTCCCAGATGGTTTGAGGCGACTGGGAGATGTCATAGTGCAGCATCAAAAGGTAGCAGGGAAACACCAGGGATTCATGCCCTTCCTTGTGAAGCTGGTCCCTCACCAGTTGCACCGCTTCTCCGCAACGCCCCGACTTGAGCAGGACATCGGCCAGGTTGATGTGCGCGGCTACAAAATCCGGTTGGAGGGCGACGGCTTTGCGAAACATGGCGGCGGCGTTGTCCAGTTCGGCTTGCGAGGTCAGCAGAGTGCCGAGACTGTTGTAAGGGGTGGGGAGTCCGGGGTCCATGCGAATGGCCTCGACAAAATGATCCCTGGCTTCTCCCTCGAGACCCGCCTCGACGCAGGCATTGCCCAGATTGAACGAAATCCTGGCCCTGGCGTTGGGCGGCCCGAGAGCCAGAGCCTTGCCAAGATGAGCAATGGCTTCATGGATTTTGCCCATCCGGGCGTAGAGGTTCCCCAGGTTGTTGAAAATTTGAAAGAGAGAACCGTCCAGTTCGATGGCCTTGAGGTAAGCGGCCTCCGCTCCCTCCATGTCGCCCGTGTTGGCGAGGGCCAATCCCAGATCGTTGTGAGCGGAAGCGCTCCATGGAGCCACGGTCACCGCCCGACGCAGGATGTCCACGGCTTCCTGCAAGTTTCCCATGCGGCCCAGCACATCGGCGAGATTTCTGAGAGCCTCCAGGTGATGGGGGTCCGCGAGCAGGGCCTCCCGGTAATACCCCACGGCCTTTTCCAGGTTTCCCATGGACTCCTGCATCTTTCCCATGTCGTAATGAAAAATGGGAGACGCGGAGGGTTTGTTTGAACCGCCCTCATGCGTGGGAAAAGGCTTCGGCTCGGGGGCATCCACCCTTCCCCCGGATTTTTTCTTCGAAACTTTGGAATGCTTTTTAGCGCCCAATGGTTTTTCCTCCCGGTTCCTCCACGCGCAAAATTTCCCTTTCCCCGGCCCCGCGAATCTCGGAGAGGTTCGAAAAGGCATGGGCATCGAGGGGATCGTTTTCCAGGGCCGTCATGAACATCTTTTCGGCTTTTTCCGTTTCGCCCATGCCGTGGGCCACCACTCCCATGTTGTTGTAGGCCCGGCAGAGCAGTGCCTGGTCACCGGTTTGCCGCGTCACACGGGCAAAGCACCTCGATGCCTCCGCCATTCGGCCTTGCGAAAAATGTTCCTCTCCCTCGATGAGCATCCGGGTGCAAAGCTCGTGTGAGATACCGTCCAAAATTTTTCTCGCCATCTCTCGTTCGTCTTCGCGGGCGTCCGCAACGCCATGGGGCTTTTCCCCTCGAGGCATCACGTCATCGCGCTTCCCGCAGCACTCATTCCACATCCGGGAAAAAGCGGTCTCCACATCTCCCACAAAGCTGGCGACGTCCATGAGGGGCGAACGGCTCATCTTTTCCCGCGCCTCCATCCTCCATGCCCGCAAACGATCCGTATCACGGGCCAGGACCAGGGCTCGGGCCACATATTCGTCCAGGGAATTCACCGCCAGATCTTCCAACCCGACCCGGGACAACAGGCTCAACCCCACTCGCGAAACATGCGCATCTCCCACCAACGTGATCACGGGCACTCCCATCCAGAGCGCCTCGCAAGTGGTGGTCGTCCCGTGATAGGGGAAGGTGTCCAGGGCGATGTCCACCTCGCCGTAGAAAGCCAGGTGTTCCAGTACGGAAGGGATTTTCCCCACGAGACGCACCCGGTCTTCTCCAATACCCCGATCCATGAACATGCGGGCGAGAACGTCCCTCGTTTCCCCGTCGGCCAGGGCCTGGCACTTGATGAGCATCCTCGAGTGCGGGGACCTTTCGAGAATCGTCGTCCAGGTGTCCACCACTTTGTCGTTGATTTTGGAGCGGTTGTTGAATGAGCCGAAAGTGACGTGGCCACGGTCCAGGCAGGGGGGAGGCTGCACGGAGGGACAACCGGAAGGGGGCCGATAGCAAAGAAAGCCTCGAGGCAGGCGAACCAGCTTCTCCGTGTGCAGGTGATCCGTCATCCCTTCGGGGTCCGCCCAGGGGTCCGTCAGGCGATAATCCATGGTTTCCAAGCCCGTGGTATCGGGGTAGCCCAGGTAAGTCACCTGCACGGGAGCGGCCCTTCGAGCGAAAACCCCCATGCGGTTTTCTCCCGTGTGGCCCGCCAGGTCCACCAGGATGTCGATGCGGTCTTCTCTTATCTTTTGCGTCAACTCCCTATCGCCCATCCCCACCGCCTTGTACCATTCGTCCGCGTGGCCCTGAAACTTTTTCGTCCATTCGTCTTCCCGCTTCGTATCGGAATAGCACACCACCTCGAAGCGTTGCCGATCGTGCCCCTCCAGGAGGGGATCGGCAAAATAAGCCACCGAATGACACTTGAAATCGGGGGAAACATAGCCGACACGCAAGCGCGAACCGTCCTTTTTTTTCGGGCGCACGAAGGGCCTTTCATCGGGTTCCCGGCGGATAAGAGTCTCACGCTCGAGTCCCAGGTTCCGATGCTCCTTCCAGATGTTTCGGGGAGACTGCGAGGGATCGTAATGGAGCATGAAGAGGTAGTTGGAAACCACGAAGGGAATGGGGCCTTTTGTCCGGAACAACTCCCGCATCAATTGCAACCCTTCTTCGAACCGCCCGGTTCCCACCAGGGGACCGGCCATGTTGCCGTAAGCGGACAGGTGATCGGGATCGATGGCCACGGCCTTGCGGCACATGTCGATGGCACGGCTCAACTCGCCACGAGCATTGAGCAAACCGGCCAGGCTGTTGTAGGGTTCGGCAAACCGGGGATCGACGCGGATGGCCTCGAGGTAATGCTTTTCCGCCTCCGCCTCGAGGCCGGCGGCGGCGCACGCATTGCCCAGGTTCAACAGCACCCTGGCGTCCCCGGGACTCACCTGGAGAGCCTTGCGCAGATGACGCACGGCTTCGTGGTGCTCCCCCATCACCCAGCAGAGGTGTCCCAGGTTGTTGAGAACCGCAAAAATGGAATCATCGATTTCCAGAGCTTTCAAGTAGGCGGATCGAGCGCCTCGCAGGTCCCCCAGGTCCCAAAGGGCCAGTGCCAGTTCGTTATGCACCTGGGGATTTCGCGGCTCGGCATCCACTGCACGCAGCAAAACACTCACGGCCCCTTGCAGATCCCCCGAGCGGCGTAAATCGAGGGCCCGCTGAAGATGAGTCCCCCCACCAGGAGTTCCCACAGTCCCGCCCGCTTTTCCCTTCTTTGAAGCCTTGGAACGCTTTTTACCGCTCACCGACCTGTCCTTTCCCGTATATTTTCCTTAACAAGAGCGTTCTCAAGCCGGAGCCTGAAAACGCGAGAAAGCTCTCATTACAATATCAAAATTCAGTATGACATAAACTCACAGGCAACGAAACAGACCCGAAAATGACGATACTGGTTGACTCCCCGGGAACGCCGAACCCCGGCTCGGCAGGATGCTGAAGGGAGAAGCATGCCGACAACCCGCAAAATGGATGCACAAGCAACGCCTTGCCGAGCTGGGGCTCGGCGTTCCCAGGGAGCACGTTCCCAGGGAGCACGTTCCCAGGGAGCACGTTCCCAAGGAGGCCGGCTTCCCAGGAGTGCTTCCGGGAGGCACATCATCTTTCGGATTGGCGCTTCATGTACAATACGTTTTCGGGATACAGGCCGGACCAGGGCCAGTCTTGAGGGTTACGGCAAAGCCCGGCCTTGACAGGATTGTAGTGAATATAATCGACGACGCTTTCAAGGTGCTTGTCATCACGGATATAGCGATCCCAATAATCCCGCATCCAGAAATACTTCTCAACCTCGGAAACATTCCCCCTCCCGGAAGCACTCCCCGCCCTGGGAACGCCGAGCCCCAGCTCGGCAGCCTTTGCCAATACCCACCGCCCCGTAAAAGACTTCCACGATTGCACGATCTTCGACAACGAACTCTTCGTCTCGATCACCACATGCACATGGTTGGGCATGATACACCAAGCCATAAGTTCATAACGTTCTCCATGAAATTTGAACAGAGTCTCCTGCATGACTTTCGCCACGACAGGATGCCTCAAGGCACAGCATCCCATCCCTGCATCCAGCCACTGGTCAATCTTCTTGCGGCGCTCCAGATCCCTTTCTGATACAGGCATCAGCTCCAACTCCCGCTCCAGCCGCAAAAGCAGTTCCTTGGGCAAAGAATCGGCCAATCGAAAAGTAATCGACTGAGCGGCACCAACAACATCAAAATGAGGCAAGCCAACACGCACATCACCCTCCCCAAGCAAACCGAACACCACCCCCCACCCAAAACAACTTCGCCCCCCCCAGAAGCCCCAGTTCGGCAAGTATTCCCCCCCTGGGAACGCCGAGCCCCAGCTCGGCTGCCTTTGCCCCACCCGGGAACGCCGAGCCCCAGCTCGGCTGCCTTTGGCTGTACAAGCATTTTACCAGACCTGCAACTGTTTTCCACTCCCGTACCCCTTGCCGAGCTGGGGATCGGCGTTCCCGGGGAGAAAGCCTTCCCAAGGGGCATTCCCGGGGAGGGGATTTTTCCTGAGATGTTTATTTTCGGAAATAGCCTCAAGAG
>CAZRWT010000073.1:0-14635 GCA_964603955.1 uncultured Syntrophobacteraceae bacterium | reverse complement strand
GAACCCACACCCGAGCCGACTCCCGAACCCACACCCGAGCCGACTCCTGCCCCTGAAGAGAAAGAGAAGGCTCAACACCATGAGTCGCAGACTGTGGCCATCGAGCAAGAGCAGGAGGCGCGAGACGTAGATTTGAAAAAGGATGATCACGCCGAGGTGGAGGTGGTTTTCGAGGATGAAGTTTTGGTCGATGTGTCCGTTGGGGATGAACCTGACCGGACTGATCGTCTGGGGGTGGAATCTGATTTACGGCCTGATGATCGCATCCGGGAAGCCCGTAATGTCATGGAGCAGGTGGGCCTTGTGGAGGCTATAGATGTGCTTGCCGGTTCTCCAGGCTTCAGGGCCGGCGACGTCCAGGCACTTGTAAGGGGGTTGGACAGCACAGCAATACTGGGTGCTCTGGATCGCAGTGATCGTCCCGAGGCAAAGACAACGGCCCAGGCCATCCGCCGGCAGGTGCAGGAGGGGGTGGAGGTGAAACAGGCTGTCTTGCGCCAGGCGCTCATGGAGCAGGGTGTAACCGGGCAGATGCGGGTGGCTTTGCTGGCTCTGCTGGAACGGGCGCGTAAGGAAACGCGAGAGGAACTCTTTTCCATTGCTTTGGATCAGTTGCGTGCGGATCCAAGGCTTGCGGACACCCTGAGCGTGGGTGCAATGAGAGTGGAAGATACCGGGGAGCGCCAAGACACCTTAATCCCGGAGCGGGTTGAAGCTCCGGATGGAATTGCGGTAATCACCGGAGTACTTCCCCCTGAATTTTTGGGTCGGGAGGAATAACCGGATCAAGGCGAAAAGAGTAAAGGAAATGGTGGTCGGCTGTAGGGAATGGTCTTGTGCCGGGTTGCGTATCCGGTTTTCTGGGAGCGGGCAAACGAATATCAGGCGTAGGCCGTCTAAAATGTCCTGATTCGTTTGTCCGGGTTTCAGTAGGGTGGGCACGACGTTTCATTGTGCTCACCACTCCCGGCTCAGCATATGGCCCGTTTCCGGTAGCCGCCATGAAAAATGGCTTGCCTTATGGCGCTCTTCCCCTATCATACGGAGCGGATTTTTTAGCCGGGATCGAGCTTTTTTCACAATGTTTAAGGGGGAGTGTGTTCATGAGCAAGAGGATCAAGCCGACAATACTTGCCGGTCTGGGGCTGTTTCTTTTCATGACGGTATCGGGCGGGGTAGCCCTGGGGCAGGAAAGCCGAAAGCCGGACCCGTACTTTCGTCTGTCTCTCATGTACGAGCAGACCCTCGATGCACGTTTTTCCGACCGCCGATGCAACCCGGCTTCGGGCCTGGTGCCCTATTTTGGGTGTGTGGACGGGAACGACGGCCGTCCCATCGGAGCCTACGGGGATTTTGGCGGCGGATTCGGGGGTGAGGTTGCCCTGGGGTTGCGTTTGCACCCAGTCTTGCGCGTGGAGGCCGCCTTTGCCCATCAGGGGAGTCTCGAATTTCAGGGCAACGCCAATTTCCTTAAGGCCGGTTCGCTGGAACCCGTGCGCGGGGATGTGAGTCAGAACCGCTTCAACGTGCGGGGCTATCTCGACATTGCACCCCTGCTGAAGGTGGACCTCGGAGTTTTCGAGCCATTCGTGGGGGCCGGTATCGGCGTGGCCTGGAACAAAATCAAGACCATGACCTACGAGTTTCCCGAACTGGCCAAACAGCCGGCCCTGACCACCGTTCCGGGAGGCTCACACACCTCCATGATGTGGATAACCCTCGTGGGCACGGCCATTCGCATCACTCCCAAAACTTTCATAGATATGGCATGGACTTACTCCGATTATGGTCGGGTGCGAACATCCGCCGGGGCCATCGATGTGGTGCGCGGCGGGGTTTCGGTAGCCCAAATACCCGTGGAAGCCACCGAAGCCAAATTGCGCAGTCATGGCTTCATGTTGGGACTGAGACGGCATTTTTAGTGCCGGAACGGTGGAATGAGCAATGACCTCACGCCGGTCTTCCGCATCGCTTCTCTCTTCAAGCCATTCTTCCGCCATGTGCAACTTTTCGTTTCTTCTCGTTCCCAATCTGGAGCTTGGGAACAAGAAAGTTGCACATGGCGTATTCTTCCTCTTCACTTTCACTGTGGGAAAGATTGCAAATGAAGGTTCTCATGTTTTGGCTCATGACGGCTTTGTTGCTCATGGGGCAGAGCCCGGCTCTTGCCGACAGCAATGAGAAGGTAAGGGGATACGTTGCCGCAGTGGCTTCGAATCCTCAACTGAGACCCGGAAATGAGCCTTTCTTTCTCGAAGCCCACCCTGAAAAGGCGAAGCTCCTTTTCATGCACGGCTTCACCGCATCTCCTTGGGAAGCGAGAGAGATGGCCGAGTACCTCCACAAAGGGGGCGTTTCCGTCTTTGTACCCCTGCTGGCGGGACACGGCACTTCCTGGGAAGACCTGAAAGACACTTCCCGACAGGACTGGTACGGCACCGCGAGCGAAAGCTTCGACCTCCTGTATGAAAGCCTCGGAGATGCGGGAGATAATGGAAAAGGGTGCGTTTTTGTTGGGGGCATGTCCACGGGTTCGGCCCTGGCTCTCATGCTGGCCCGGGATCACCGGGAAAAAGTGTGCGGCATCGTTTCCATTGGGACGCCCATTTATTTTCAGAATTGGAGAGCAAGATTCGCATGGCTTTTCAAAATGTTGATTCCTCATACCACAAGGCCTCTGTCCCAAGAGGCATTTCCCTACTATTACGAAAAAAGGCCGACGGCCGCCGTTGCTCAACTCTATGAGATGGTCCGTCGGCTCAAAGGCATGTTGCCTCATATCGATCAGTCCATACTGATCCTGCAGAGCCTCGAGGACGAGACCATCAAGCCCGAAAGTGCCGACTACATTTTTTCGACCATCGGGTCCCGGGACAAAACCATGGTCCGTTTCGAACAGGGCAGCCATGTGCTGATCAAAAACGATCGGCGCGAAGAGGTGTTCAAAATCGTTGAAGACTTTATCAGCGAAACACACAGGGAAGGGAGGTAAAGAATATGGCTAGAAAAACCAAAAAATCCAATGAAAGTGAAATTTATCAGATCAAGGTCACGTTGAGGGGCATCCGTCCTCCCATCTGGCGGCGTCTCCTGGTACCCGGGTCCTTGACCCTCGACCGCCTGCACGACACCATTCAGGATGCCATGGGTTGGAAAAACTGCCATCTCCATCATTTCATCATCAACGATAGCTTTTACAGCATTCCCTTCGAGGAGGATTGGGGGGAGCCTGTGGAGGACTCGCGCCGCTACCGTCTGGATAAGTTGGGCATGTCGGAGAAATCCAAGTTTATGTATGAATACGACTTCGGCGACAGCTGGATGCACGAAATTCTTGTGGAAAAAATTTTGCCTCCCGACCCGAAAATGGTGTCCCCTGTCTGCATAAAAGGAAAGCGAGCCTGCCCTCCGGAAGACGTGGGAGGCGTGTGGGGTTACGCAAATCTCCTGAAGGTCATCAAGGACCCGGAGCATGAAGAGTATGAGGACATGATGGAATGGGTGGAAGAGGACTTCGATCCCGAAGAATTCGATATGGATTTAGTCAACGGTCTTTTACAAGACACCAAGTGAAAGCAGGAATAGTGTCGGGAAAGTTCCCTGGCGGGGAGTTTTTTTGCGGATTTCGAGGCATTTGCCCGAGCGGCGCAGCTGCCGGCCACAGGCTCACGGCCCTGCATGAGTCATCTCTGGTATTTTTCGGCCCCGGAGGATGTTCGCGCTTAGGGGCATCCTGCCGCCGTTGCCGGATTCTGCCCCAGTTCGCTTCTTGTGCTTTCCTTCCCCGCTTCGGGTACTTTTCTTCTTTTTTACGAGTTTCCCAACAATCCCATACCGATCCCGGATATTCCATATCTGCGGTTGGCCATGAGCATCCCCATCGGTGCCTGTGGAGAGGGCCATGAAAGCCCTGCCTCCAAGGCACCCGGTATTCCGGATCGTCTCCGTCCACTACCGGGACTTCCTGCTCTACGCCGTCTTCCTGGGTGTCGTGGCCTGGCTCATCGCCGTGGGAGAACAGGGGCTCGGCTATCACTGGAAATGGTACCGTATGCCGCCCTACCTGGTCCGGTTCACCGAGGACGGGTGGATTCTTGGCCCTCTTCTCAAGGGGCTGATCGTCACTTTCCAGATTTCCGCCCTCAGCCTGCTGCTTGCCCTGGTCTTCGGGCTCACCGCCGCCATTTTCCGCCTGTCCCGTTCCTGGACGGCTCGAGTCCTGGCCGGCGCTTACGTGGAATTCATCCGCAACACTCCTCTGCTGACCCAGATTTTTTTCATGTACTACGTCATGGCTCCCATCCTGGGCATGAGCGCCTTCGCTTCGGCCGTGCTGGCCCTGGCGCTCTTCGAGGGAGCCTACGCATCGGAAATTTTTCGGGCGGGCATCGTCTCCATTCATCGAGGACAGTGGGAAGCCTGCCACAGTCTGGGACTGTCCGCCTCGCACACCTACAGCAAGGTCATCATTCCTCAGGCCGTGCGGCGCATTCTGCCGCCCCTCACGGGGGTGGGAGTGACCCTGATCAAGGATTCGTCCCTGGCGGGCACCATCGCCATTTATGAACTCACTCAGCAGGGGAACATCGTGGCTTCGGACACCTTCATGGTGTTCGAAGTCTGGTTCACCGTGGCGGCTGTTTACCTGGCCGTGACCCTGCCCCTGTCCCTGCTCACGGAACACCTGGGCAGACGCATGGGGGGCGTGGAGGATTGACGAACATGAACATGAACGTTCAGGCCCCACCCAGGAACAAAAAGGCTATCGGCGAGGAAGTCGTCGTCGTGCGGGATGTGGTCAAAATCTACTCCGGTGGGCTGAAGGCACTGGATGGGGTGTCCATGGCCGTGCGCCAGGGGGAGGTGGTGGTGGTTGTCGGCCCGTCGGGTTCGGGCAAGTCCACCCTCCTGCGCTGCCTCAACGGCATCGAGGAGATTGATCGGGGAGAAATCGTCATCCATGGCATTCCCCTGGACCACAACCCGAAAAATCGGCTGGCTATTCGTACCGAGGTGGGCATGGTCTTCCAGTCCTTCAATCTTTTTCCCCACATGACCGTGCGGCAAAACGTAAACCTGGCCCAGGAGCTGGTGCGGGGCAAATCTCGTGTGGAAGCCGATGAAGCCACCATGGCCTTGCTGGAAAGGGTCGGCCTCACGGACAAGGCCGATGTCTATCCGGCGCGCCTTTCGGGAGGTCAGCAGCAGCGCGTGGCCATCGCTCGAGCCCTGGCCATGCACCCGAAAGTCATGCTCTTTGACGAAGCCACCAGCGCCCTTGATCCGGAAACGGTGGGCGAGGTGCTCCATGTCATGAAAGGGCTGGCCTTCGAGGGCATGACCATGGTGGTGGTCACTCACGAAATGGGCTTTGCCCGAGAAGCCGGAGACCGGGTGATGTTCATGGACGGCGGACGCATCCTGGAAGAAGCCCCCGTGGAGCGCTTTTTCCTCGAACCCAAGGAAGAACGCACCCGGGCCTTTCTCGCTCGGATATTGTGCTGACGTGCCGTATTTTTCAACCCACAGTCGGAAAGAACAAGGAGGATGAACGATGAAAACGAAAGGAATACGATCACTGAAACTGTATGGAGGAGCGATTTTGCTCATCCTGGCGGTCCTGGCCCTGTCGGGGTGCGGTGAAAAGGGAGGGCAGTCGGCGGGCGATGTGGCCGGACGGCTCACCAAAGAAAGCGCACTGACGGGCATCATGGAACGCGGGGTGCTCCGAGTGGGCTTCGACACCTTCGTGCCCTGGGCCATGCAGGACAAGACGGGCCGTTTCATCGGCTTCGAAATCGACGTGGCCGAGCGGTTCGCTCAGGACCTGGGGGTGAAGCTCGAGCTGGTGCCCACGGCATGGCGGGGAATCATCCCGGCCCTTCTCACGGGCAAGTTCGACCTGCTCATCGGGGGCATGAGCATCCGGGCGGATCGGGCTCAGCAGGTCTATTTCAGCGTTCCCTACTACTTCACGGGGCAATCCCTGGTGGCTCACAGGGAAAATGCCGCAGGCTTCACCACAATGGAAGACTTCAACGCGCCTGAAGTGACCATCGTGGCCCGCACGGGAACCACGGCTCAACGGGCTGCGGAAACCTTCTTCCCCAACGCCCAAAGAAAATACTTCGACAAGGAACCCCAGGCCGTCCAGGAACTCCTCATGGGGCGAGCGCACGCTCTCGTCGGCAACGCCCCCCTGCCGGCGCAGGAAGCCATCAAGAACCCGGACAGGCTCTTCATGCCCTTCACGGAAAACCTGACCCTCGAGCCCGTGGGCATTGCCATGCGCAAGGGCGATCCGGACCTGCTCAACTACGTCAACAGCTGGATTTTTCAGGTCACGGGCGAGGGGTGGATTCAGGAGCGCTACGACTTTTGGTTCCGGACCATGGACTGGAAGGACCAGGTGGAGTGATCCGTTGGTGTGCATTCCTGGATTTTTTTTGTTGTGTCCAGAGGGGTGGACGTGATGGACGATGTGGACGCAATGGACGATGTAGATGATGTGGATGAAATGGACATGGGGGAGAGGGTTGATTCATGAGTCCATCGGGACGCATTCGCTTCACTTTGCTGGACGCAGTGCTGATTCTGGCGATCCTGGGGGCCGTTGCCTTTTTCGCCTGGCGCGTCCATGCCGTGCTGGACTACCAGTGGCGCTGGCACCTGTTGGGGGGGTATCTGGTGCGCTGGGACGAAGGGGTGGAGCGTTGGGTGCCGGGATTGGTCACCCAGGGCCTTTTGACCACCATTCGCCTGAGCTTCTGGACCATGATCCTGGCCACGGTCGTGGGGACCCTCATGGGGTTGGCCCGGTGCGGCAAAGCCCTGTTCCCCCGCATGGCGGCCCGGACTTACGTGGAACTGGTGCGCAACGTCCCGCCCCTGGTGATGATCTTCATCTTCTATTTTTTCCTGGCGGATCAGCTCATGACCGTCCTGGGAGTGGACGCCTTCCTGCGCGGCCTGCCTCCGTGGGCGCAGAGTATCCTGGGCTGGGCGGCTGCGCCTATTGACCGCATGCCCAATTTCCTGGCGGCGCTCATCACCCTGGGAGTGTACGAAGGGGCCTACATTGCCGAGCATGTGCGCTCCGGAGTTCAGTCCGTCGAGCGGGGCCAACACGAGGCGGCTTACGCCCTGGGGCTTTCGTCCCGGCAGCAGATGCGTCACGTGATTTTTCCCCAGGCTCTGTCGCGCATCGTGCCGCCCCTGGCGGGGCAGTTCATCGCGACGATCAAAGACACGGCCATCGTATCGGTGATCAGCGTGCAGGAATTGACATTCCAGGGGCTGGAACTCATGGCATCCACCTACATGACTTTTGAGATCATGATCACCATCACGGTGCTCTACCTGGTGCTGACCCTGAGCTTTTCCGCCATTGCCCGCCGGGTGGAGCGGCACATGCGCCGGGCTTATGCTTGAGCGGTGTTGACAACGGCCCACGGAATACGGTTACAATCGTTGGAACGGGCAATTCAAGGTGTTCTTTTTGCGAGGAACAAAAATCAATCCTGACGAACATTTGTCGGAGGCGGCCATGTCCATGGAACAGGAAGAGAGAAACAGGTTTCACACCTATTCCGACTACCTCGCATGGTCCGGCGAGGAGCGATGGGAAATCGTGGGCGGGGTGGCTCACAGCATGTCTCCCGCGCCGGGAAGGGCTCACCAGACCGTCAGCAGAAGGATCGCCTTCCAGATCGAGGCGTTTTTGGAGAACAGGCCATGCGAGATGTTTACGGCACCCTTCGATGTGCGGCTGTCCGACTCTCCACAACGGGACGATGCCGTCATGAACGTGGTGCAGCCGGACATCCTGGTCGTGTGTGATCCTCAAAAACTAGATGAGCGCGGCTGTAAAGGGGCTCCCGACTGGGTCATCGAAATCACGTCTCCCGCAACGGCATCCCGGGACCACATCCTCAAGCGGGACCTGTACGAACGCTACGGTGTCAAGGAATACTGGATCGTCCAGCCCCTGGACCGGGTGGTGATGGTTTATCGCCTGGATTCGGACGGGCGTTATGCCCGTCCCGAAGTCCATGCCGAGGAGCACCATGTTCCGGTTGCCGTCCTGGACGGACTGGTGATGGAACTGAAGCGGATTTTTGTGGGTGTGGAAGCCTGACCACCGCCGGCCGGCCATCTTGAAAACAGGTGCCTACCGCTTCCCGTCGGACCTGTAGGTCACGATGACCCTCCATTCCCGGTCATGGAGTCCCACAGTTCCCCATGCGGCATGCTTGATGGTTTTTTTATTGAACGTGGTATCGAAAAAAATGTACCGGCCTTTGCCCGATGGAGAAGAGGCGATCTTTTTTCCCAGTTCGAGCAAACTTTCATGCTTCGCATACAGGGGATCGCTGAAGAGCATCCTGCCGATTTCTTTCCTGTTCAGGTCGTAGAGGATCATTCCGTCGGGCTGCATGACCCAAAACTCATGATTGGGGGAAATACCGGCTGATGTCATGAGATGCTCCATGAGCAAATCCACGAGAGAATCCATGAGCAAATCAGTGCTTACCAGCAGGCTGATGGAACCCGCAAATGCCTTTTTGTCGTCATAAGCGGGGTGTGCGATGCTCACCGCAAACGAACCCTCCACTGCGGTGAAGCCGTTGCTCAACGTGGGTGCGGGATTCTTGAGCATGGCCGCCACATGCTCTTGGGAGCGGGTGTCCGTATTCTCGAACTTCCTGTACCTGGTGGGTTCGATGTAACGCATGACCCCCTCTCGATCGATGAAAGTCGCATTGACCACCTTGGAATTCTCACGGAGGATGGAAGTGAGGAGTTTTCTGATCTCCTCTTCATTTCCCACATCCAGGGGGTGCCCTCCCACCCATTTGTTCAAGGAAGCATCAATCCTGCCGAGCTGGTGTTGCAGCTCGGGGATAAGGAGATCGAGGGAAATCTTCAATGATGGCGGTATCGTAACTTCATCCCCTTCGAGTTTTGCCAGGACCATCCACCAGTCCATGTGGGCCAGCTTTCGATAGTGGGCGTGCCGGGGGATGCCGTCGAGTTCGTAGAGCATGGTGCCCGCTTCGTTTTGCAAAGCTGTGGACACGGCTTCCCGCAAGGAATCGCTCCCCTGGGTCAGAGCATTCATGAAAAGGTAGTCCCTGTCCCTGTCAAGCAGGGTGTTCCCCTCGGAATTCAGGACAAACCAGGTGTGATCGTTCGCCAGGGCCAGCTTTCGGTTCAGCTCGATACTCAGATCGTCTAGAAAAATGGAGGCGCCAAGGGCCCCGGTCACCTTTCCGTTCACAACGATGGGAGTGGCCATGAGGGCCGATTTTTTCCCCGACCAACGGCCACTGATGGGAAATCCCTTCACCTGGTTGCCTGCAAACAGGGACTCGAAATAGGGCCGGTCATAGAGGTTGAGGTTGGTGTAGTCGAGTTCGAGGTTGTAATAATTTCCGTCGGGCAGGACGAAAAAATAGACTCCCGGCAGGTTCGATGCCAGTGGACTCAGGTACTTCTTGATGCCTTGCCAGTCGCCGTTTTGGGCTTCCGGAGTGAATGCGATCAGTTCCAGTGAGGTGAGTGTGTGGTGGAAAATGCCGTCCAGGTAGAGGGCTGCGGCATCGAGGGTGGTTTCAGGTCCCGGGGACAAGGGGGGGCGGGAAGGGTTGGATGCCCAGGCCGGGCCGATCAGCAACGGCAACAATGCGAGTAGAATGGAAATCATTGTTTTCATGGCGGCGCCCTGACTCCTTTTTGTGGTTTGTTTCCTTTATTTTTGCCCACCGACGAGGGCTTTGGCCTTTTGGATGAGCAGTTGCCGGTCGATGGGAGTGACGTTGTCCACGATCCATTCCCGGAATCGGCGGCCTTCGGGCAGGGATTGCTTGTAGCTCATGAGGTCCAGGGTGACGCCCAGGGCTTCGGCCATGTGGAAGGCCATGACGGGCCAGACTTCCCCTACGTCCCCCACGACGGGCAGACTGCCCGGGAGTCGCGCGAATCCCGACATTTCCATGCGAAAGGGAATGCCCGTGAGCTTGGTCTTGGGGAGTCCCTGGTGTACGGCGGTCGAAACTTTACCCGTTTCTCTCTCCTGCTGCCATGCCCGCTCCAGGTTGGGGTCCAGGTCGATGCGGACGATCTTTTTTTCCGCCAGGGAATAGGTCCACTCTCCCTGCCAATCGGCCCATATGCCGTGGCCCGTGTATCGTTCGAAGGGGCCGTCATGGATTTCCTGGCACAGGGCCACGGCGGATTCGATGATGACGTCCGCGTCGTCCAGGACCCGGGCCAGTCGCAGCGACCGCTCGGAGAGGGGAATGGAATCCCCGATGGCCAATCCCACTTCGCCCCCGCCCACCAGCTGGGGCACGGTCACGACAACGGGAATCCCCCGTGACGCTCCGGCTCCCAGGAGAGTATGGGGATGCGCTCCCAGCCCCGCGATTTCTTCGAAGGGCCTGCCCAGGCGCAGGCACAGGGCGAGAATCTCCCTCGCCAGCCGCTCCGCGCGCAGGCCCGAAGGGTAGGCCATGTTCCCGGCCACCTTGATGATGACAGGCCCGTCGGACTCGATCATGCGTTCGTACAACTCCCGGTCCAGGGGCATTTCCTCCCGGTACAGGCTCCATTGTTCCGGAGAAAGGAGGCTCGCTTCCATGAATCCGTCGGCGGGCAATTTGTCTTGGGGAAAACCCAAGGATTTTCCGTCCACTCGCTTGACCCGCTCCAGAGTGCCGCCCATTTCATGGTTGATGACTGCGGAGCTGGTGGAAACCCCGTCCACCAGGCCCTTGTGCATCATTTCGGCCACCAGGGTCGTGACTCCTTCGTGAATGTTGGGACCGCTTCCCAGCACGGCCACCACCCGGCCTCCCCGTTCCTTCGTCTTGACGAGCAGGCTCACAGCCTCCTTGACCCGAGCCCTTGCCTGAGGGGAAAGCCCCTCCTCCATTCGTCCAATCACCTCACGATCCACCTTCATGTTTTTTCCCGTCCTTTCTCAAATCAAGAGGAGTGTTCTCCTCGTTCCCAAGCTCCAGCTTGGGAACGAGAAGTTTTCAGGCTGCCTCCAGCACAATGGCCGTCGCAGCATCAAGCCGACAACAACTTCTCGATCCACCGGGCATGCTTTTCCGCCGCGCCCTGGTGTTCGCCCATGGCCTTCCCGGCCTTTTCCCCCATGGTTTGCCGCCGGTTCTCGTCATGAAAAAGGCGGACCACCTCGTGGGCCAGGGCCTGCGCGTCGGCCACGGTCATGCCCCCGCCTGCCCGTTCGAGCATCTCTCGAGCGTCCGGGAAGTCTTCCATGGATGGACCATAGAGGACCGGTTTGTTCCATGCTGCGGGTTCGAGGGGATTCTGGCCTCCCAGGGGCACCAGGCTGGCTCCGCAAAAAACCACCGTGGCCAGGCTGTAAGCATGAAAAAGCTCTCCAAAAGTGTTCAAGATCATAACGGGTGCGGACCCGCCCCCCTCCGTTTGCATCTCCCCTTGCATCTCCGTGCGCAGCCGACAAGAAAGCCCCCGTTGGGCCACCAGGGCGGCGATGCCCCCGGCCCTCTCGATATGTCGGGGAGCGATGATCAGAAGGGCATGGGGGAAAACGTGACGGATTTTTTCATAAGCGTCCAGGATTTGCTCTTCCTCGCCCTCGCGGGTGCTCCCGGCGAGCAGCACCAGGGAGCCGGGGGGGATGCCCAATGCGGCACGCATTCGAGCTTCCGTTTCCGGCCTGATCCCTTCCCCGATGTGGTCATACTTGGCATTCCCGCCGACCACCACTCGATCCGCCGGTGCGCCCATGGCCACGATGCGCTCCCTGTCTCGGGGATGGATCATGCTGAAAACATCGAACCTGGCGAGGATTTCTTTGAAAAAAAAGCGCAGGCGCATGTAGGAAGGAAAGGACCTGGGGGAGATGCGACCGTTGGCCATTGCCACGGCGATGCCCATCCTTCGGGCTTCCAGGATCCAGGCGGGCCAGATTTCCGTTTCGATGAACACCAGGGCCCGTGGGCGTATGGATGACAGCGCCTTGCGGACGAAAACCGCCAGGTCCAGCGGGGCATACAGCACGGGAATGTCCTCATGCTGAAACAGTTCCAGTGCCGACTCCCGACCGTGCTTTGTAGTGGTGGACAGCACAATGGCGTGTTCGGGAAGGCGTTGCTTCAGGGATGTGATGACGGCACGGGTCACCTTCACCTCCCCCAGGGAAACGGCATGGACCCAGACGCAGGGCTTTCCCCTCACCTTTTGGACGGCTTCCTGGGGAACCCGCCCGAAGCGCTCGCCCAGGTGATCTCGGTACTTTCCGGTGATCCATACATAAAGGAGCATGAACGGGAGCAACGGGAGGATTAAAAGGTGGCTTAGTGCCGTGTAGAAAACATAAAAGACATTCATGGATTGCCCTTTCCAGAACTGGAGAAAGGTTTAGATTGAGCTACCGACTAGAATTCAATACATGTTTGGTGGCGCATTGAATCCATATGGTGTACATTTCCTTTGGTTTTCCGACGGGTATAGCACACTCGAATTTCTTCCGAGCAAATTTTTCATGCGAAAAACGTGAAGTGAACAGGGATGGACAAAAAATGTGTGGACGTTTTGCGCTCTGGAACACGGCCCATATTGCCGAGCACTACGGTATCGCTCCTCTCGAAGGCCACATACCGGCGGGGTACAACATCGCTCCGGGGGGGGATGTGGCTGCCGTGGTACAAGCCGCTGCCGGGCCGAGCCTGGTAAGGTTGCAGTGGGGTCTCATTCCATCCTGGGCCGAGGCTGGTGTAAAATTGCCCCGAAGCATCAATGCCAGGTCCGAGACGGTTTGGACCATGCCTTCTTTTCGTGCGGCCATCAGGGCCAGGCGGTGTCTCGTGCCGGCCAATGGATTTTTTGAATGGGCGAAGGTCGGAACCAAAAAGCAGCCCTATATGATCCGCCTGGAACACATGGAGCTGTTTTCCATGGCTGGGATTTGGGAATCGTGGACCCATCCGGAAACGGGGGAAGCGGTGAATTCCTGCGCCATTCTTACCACGGCGGCCAACGAAAAAGTGGCGGCCATCCACAATCGCATGCCGGTGATCATCGAGCCTCAAAACTATCCCCTGTGGCTCGCACCCAAAAGCCCCCAGGGGCATATCGTTTCCCTCCTGAAACCTTTTCCAGCCGCGCGAACCGACATCTATCCCGTCGGCACCAGGGTCAACAGCCCGCGAAACAATGACCCCGACTGTATTGCTCCGGTTCCGAATTTGGAAGGAAGGGGATCGGGATAGGCTTTGTCGTCGATGGAAAAACATAGGGAAAAACAAAAAAAAGGACCTGGAATGACTTCCAGGTCCTTGTCTCTTTCTGGTAGCGGGGAGAGGATTCGAACCTCTGACCTTCGGGTTATGAGCCCGACGAGCTACCGAACTGCTCCACCCCGCGCCAAACAAAAAGGACTGTACTCCTTTGTATTGGAATTGTCAACAGGCTCCGCAAAGTTTTTCACGGTATGGGAACACGACAGGAGGTTTTTCAACGGAATTCCATTCTATAAAGAACCTTTGGACGAGGGAATATCCGTCCGCCTTTCATCGTAACGGACCGCTTCGTCCATGGCCCGACCCCATGCCTTGAAAACGGCTTCCAGAATGTGATGTGTATTGGTGCCGCACCCCACCTGGATGTGAAGGGTCACCCCGGCATGCAGACAAAAGGCCCGGAAAAATTCGGGTGCCAACTCCGTCTCGAATTGTCCCACGCGCTCCGCCAGCCTGGGGGTCCGGCACACCAGGAACGGACGGTTGGAGATATCCAGGGTAACCGTGGCGCAGGCCTCGTCCATGGGTACCACTGCATGGCCGTACCTTCGAATTCCTTTTTTGTCTCCCAAGGCGGATTTGAAAGCCATGCCCAGGGATATGCCCACGTCTTCCACCGTGTGGTGGGCGTCGATTTCCAGATCCCCTCGGGCATGGAGCTTTAAATCGAAAAAACCATGCACGGCGAAGAGATTGAGCATGTGGTCCAGGAAGGGAACGCCCGAATCCAGGTTGCCCTGGCCGGAACCATCCACGTTCAGTTCGATTTCTATGTGCGTTTCATTGGTTTTCCGTTCCACGTGAGCGTGACGCGGTGCAGGAGTCATGACGGCACCTCGGCTTTCTCCCGAACTTTGCCGACGAATCGCTCCCTTTTTACCACGAAGCGCTCATGTCGGCCTTCGCCTATCTTTTCCCGTTCGTCGAAGGCGATTACATGAAAAGTCAGCCTGCGTCCTTCCATCTCCTTGAGCACTGCTTCGGCCCTGACGATCATGCCCATGGGGGTGGCCGCGGTATGGGAAACATCCATCTTGATCCCCACCGAGGTTTCGTCCGAGTCGAGTTGGTTTTTCACGCACCGAACCGCTGCTTGCTCCATGAGCGCCACCATGGCCGGCGTGGCGAATACTTCGACTTCTCCGCTGCCCATGTTGATGGCCGTGTTGCCCTCGTGTACTTTGACTTCAGCTTTGCCTGTCGAACCGATGCAGGGCTGTTTTTTTTCGGACATACCGCTCCTTCCGTTCATAAGGTATGAAAAAGGGGTTTCGTGCTGTGTGCCGTTCTGCCAGACCTACCCAAATCTACTCATATGTAGATATTGGAGCTGA
>CAZRWT010000072.1:0-15104 GCA_964603955.1 uncultured Syntrophobacteraceae bacterium | reverse complement strand
TCCTCAAGATTTTGGGTAGAAGGCCATTCCGGCGAAGGTGACGAAAGAGCCCTTATCGTCCACTACCGCGTGTCCGTGGTGCAGGAGCTTCCCCCGGGCACGGCCTTCCAGCGCCCTGGACAGGATGTAGAGGGGCGCCATGCCGCATACCCTGCGCTCGTTTTTCTCTTTTCGGAGCATTTCCATGAATCCTTCCGAATTGCCCTCCTCGAGGGTTCTGAGCAACTCGAGGTCGGAAATCCGGTGCCGTGCGATGTGCCCGTCGTGAGGGTGAAAATCATCTCCATACCTGGGACCGATGTGAGCCAGGTCCACGCTGGCCATGAGTCCCACGGGAACGGAATGGTCCCGTGACAGCTCCCAAAGCAGCTCTGCCGCCTGGTCCAGGTAAGTGCGGTCTTTTTCCCAATCTCTCAGGGAAAAGGAGCAGAGGATGGGGACCATGCACGTCTTGGGCAGGTACCTGGCAAGAAAAAGTGCCTGAAATTCGATGGTGTGCTCACGGCGATGACTGTGCTCGGAAGCCAGTAAATCCCGAGGTGCTCTTTTCAGGAGCTTTTCCCCATAGTCGCGGTCGCAGGGAACGACTCCGAAGGGTGTTTCGTAATCCTTGAGGGTCAAGGCCAGGCAGTTGTCCACGTGCTCATGGGCCGTGCCCAGGACCACCCAGGTGCTGGGACCTCGAGCTTCAAGAACGGCCTTGTAAGTGTGGGCATAGCAAACCCTCCCCGCGTTGATATCGATGTGAGGAGCGGCGATGCCCAGCAGAGGCGTGTCCGTCGGTGGAGAAGGGAGGCCGGGACCCTGGTTTTCCGGCAGGAAAAAGCCGTCCAGCAGGTTCCCCAGCTCGAGAGGGTCTTGGGGATAGGCTTTGCCTGCGTGGGCCATGCGCCGCACGGGGTCGTGCTCGAACCGCGCCGCCTGCTCGATGGACGCTCGAATGAAACGGTCGTTTTCCAGAAAAAGAAGCCCATCCAGGTGGCGTACCAGGTCCTCGATTTGTTCCATGTGGATCAGGGTGCCCGTGAGCCGGGTGTAGGCGGCCTGGATATCCCGCAGGGAATGATTCCCATTCATCCGGCCCAGGAGCTGTGCCGCCTGGGGAGAAAAAAGCGGCGTTTTGTCGGTGAAGCCCAGTTGATCCCGCACGAGAATCATGGGCTTTCCTTCGTATTGGATGGGCATGGCCTCGAGGCCATGTCTCAACTTTGGGTAATCTTCCACTTTCAACGCTCTCCTTCCATCGGCCGCAGAAGCTTCATGCTCGCCCCTAGACCCTGCTCCTTTTCAAAACATGGTGTTTCGCAGTTCCATCAGGGCTTCTTTCTCGAGTTCCTCCTCGCTTATTTTCCCTTCCACAAAGTCTTTCCATACGGAAAAATTGGAGAAAAAACATAAACTGACACCTTCCTGGGCACACACGTCCTTGTAGATTCTGTTGGCGCGCTTGATCCGCTCCTTCTTTTCCTCGTCTTCCCGGGGAGGTTCCTCCTTTTTGATGACCAGGTATTTGCCGAATTTGGCGGTGAAATGGTCCATCTCCTCCCGGACCTGCTCCACCAGCTCCTGCTCGGTGATGGCTCCATCCACGAAGCTGCTCCAGGCGGAAAAGTCCTCCCAGGAGGACACCTTGAGGCCGCTTTTCTCACAGGCCAGGCAATAAGCCTGCTCTGCTTTTTCTTCCTTGTTTTTCATGGGTACATTGCCTCCTTGCGCGCCTTTTGCTCCCTACCCATCCCCCATTCCATCACGGCGACGGGTCAGGCATGGGCGGTGAGCGTCCGTTGGTAAAGGTCCATGATGTCGTGGCAGGTCACCAGGGCCTGCACGTCCTCCACTTCTTTTTCGATGTTTTGGCGCCCGTTCATTTCCTGCCGGTCCACCAGGACGATCACCTTGACCACCTCGAGGCCCGCCTCGCGGCATGCGGCGATGGCTTTGAGGGTCGAGCCTCCCGTGGTGATGACGTCGTCCAGGACCACCACGGCGTCTCCCGGCTTCACCTTCCCCTCGATGAGGCTCCTGGTGCCGTGCTCCTTGGTCTGCTTGCGCACCACGAAGGACTGTATGGGCTGCTTGCGGACCCAGGAAGTGTAGGCCGCCGCGTTGGCCATGGGATCGGCCCCCAGGGTGAGCCCCCCAATGGCCTTGATCCCCAGGTGCGACACGGCATCGAAGATCAGGTTGCCTATGAGAAACTGTCCCTCGGGGTCCAGGGTAACGGTTTTGCAATTGAAGTAGAACCGGCTCATCCCCCCCGAAACCAGTTTGAAAGAGGGGGTTTCCGAGTACTTGAAAGCAAGCTCCAGGATCATTTGTTTCAATCGTTCGTGCATGGATGCTTTTCTCACTTTTACGGTTGTCATTTGACCTGAAAGTCGGCCGTTCAAAAATAACTGGAACTGTCCCAGCAGTGGGTACATAATTTTTCCTTGGGCAATCCGATGGATGCCACCAGATCCTCCAGACGCTGATATTTGAGCGTCGTCAGGTGTAGACGACGCCGGATCTCATCGGTCATGGCAAGGTTCTCGGGCGAGTCTTCCCGTGCATAGGCGCTCACGTCTCCATTTTCATGTCCTCCCAGGCTTTGAATCACTTTGCGACCGATGAGATCGAGAGTGGACCTCGAAGTGGAAAAGTTGAGAAACTTGCAGGGATAGAGCAGGGGAGGGCATGCCGCGCGCATATGCACTTCCTTGACGCCGTACTGGTAGAGGATCTGCACATTGTCCTTGAGCTGAGTGCCCCGGACGATGGAGTCCTCGCAGAAGAGCAGGCGTTTGTTTTCAATGAGCTGCCTCACGGGAATGAGTTTCATGCGTGCCACCAGCTCCCTGAGCTTCCGGCTCTGAGGCATGAAGCTCCGAGGCCATGTCGGGGTGTACTTGACGAAGGGACGGCGGTAAGAAATTTTTTTCTCGTTGGCATATCCGATGGCATGCCCGATTCCCGAGTCTGGAATGCCCGCCACTAAATCGACGGAAACATCGTCGTGGCGCGCCAGGGCCGCCCCGCAGGCATTACGGGCCCACTCAACATTGATTCCCTCGTACTCGGAAGCGGGAAAGCCGTAATAAACCCAGAGAAAGGCACAGACCTGCATCCGCTGTCCCGGTTTCAGGCGCTGTTCCCAGCCGTCGGCGTTCATGAAAACCACTTCTCCCGGACCCAGGAAATGCTCGATTCCATACCCCAGATTGGGAAAGGCACAGGATTCCGAACTTACCGCCATGGCTCCGTCCCGGCTTCCGAGGACGAGGGGGGTTCTGCCCAGGCGGTCTCGAGCGGCATAAATCCCTTTATCGGTGAGCAGGAGCATGGAGCACGAGCCTTCGATGGAGGTCTGTGCTTTGCGAATTCCGTCTTCGTAATTCTCTTCCCGGCAGATCAGCATGGCCGCCACTTCCGTGGGGTTGATGGCTCCCCCGGTGGTGTCGGAAAAATAATGGCCCCGCTGAAATCCTTCCCGGATCAGCTGCTCCATGTTGTTGATCTTGCCCACGGTGACCAGGCCGAAGGTGCCGAGCCGAGACCCGAAAATCAAGGGCTGAGGGTCGGTGTCGCTGATGACGCCGATTCCCCTGTTGCCATGAAAATTCGTCAGTTCACATTCGAATTTGGTCCTAAAATAATTGTTTTCGATATTGTGGATGGAGCGCTGGATGCCCCGTGAATTCTGAACGGCCATGCCGCCCCGCCGGGTTCCCAGGTGGGAAAGATAGTCCGTTCCGTAAAATACATCGAAAACACAGTCATCCTTTGACACCACACCAAACAAGCCACCCATGTCGCTACCTTTTTTCAGTGAAGTTTTTTTATATCATTGCCCATTTCATCCATTTTTCCTTCACCTTCGACGTTCATTGTGAAAAAAAGAGTAAAATAATTCAAATGGTCCAAGGTTACAAAGAAATAACGAGAGCCGAGAGAAAATCCTTGAAGTCGTCCTGAAAAAACAACGCATCCGGGCGGCTTTGGCCTGGCCATGACCGCAGGCTAAAGGTTTTTCAAATAGGCGGGACCGAGGTTGGTCATTTGCCGCTCGATTTGCTTGACCCTCGTGTGAATGTAGGCGGAGGGGGCCGTGACGCTGTACTTTTTGGGACTGGGAAGCACCGCGGCCAGGAGAGCGGCTTCCCTTCGGGTCAATCGTGACGGCTCCTTGTTCAGGAAAAGGCTTGCCGCCGCATGCACCCCATACACACCGTCTCCGAATTCAACAACATTGAGATAAATTTCGAGAATCCTCTGTTTGGGCAAAAAACATTCCATCAACAAAGCAAACCAGGCCTCGATCCCTTTGCGCAAGAAACTCTTGCCTTCCCATAAATAAAGGTTTTTGGCCGTTTGCTGGGTTATGGTACTGGCCCCTCGAATACGCCCCCGTGTTCGTCTCTCCTCTATCGCCTCCGTTATGGCTTGAAAATCAAATCCCCGGTGGTGGGGAAACTTTTGATCTTCCGATGCCACAACGGCAAGAGGCATGTGGGAAGAAATATCATCCCAGTTGACCCAGCGATAATGAATTTGGCGAGACTTGTCTTGTTGAAGCAAACCATCCAGCTGTCTCTTGATCATGAAAGCACTGGCGGGAGGCGGCACAAAACGGGTAAAAACCACCAAAATTGTCGAAACGCATAAAAAAAACGCGAGAGCGAGGCACGCTACCTTTCGCAATATTCTACGCCATGTGCAAGTTTTCGATGGTTCCATTGCCGTCCCTCCGGCCGGCGCGCATCAAAGTATCCGCAAGTGGGGGGCCCGGTTCTTCAGCCATGCCGTGAGAGTCAATTCGGTTTCCCACCCTGCTTGCAGCTCTTCCCCGAGGGTTTGCAGGAGTTCCCTCGATTTTTCCTTGCCCAGCATTTCTTGCAGGCGGGGACAAAGATAGTGCAGGCAAAAGTAATAGCGGGCTCTCAGGCGGCATCCGTGTTCTCCCACGAAAAGGCAGTTTCCGGGAGTGGTCCTTTCCTCGGGAAGTTCACATCCCATGAGCAGGTTCAGCAGCAGCAAGGGCACACCGTATCCTTCTTCGATGCCCTCGAAGCAACAGCTACCGTGGCTTTCCCGTGCGCACGCACTGCATTGAGCCCCTACTCCCATCCGGCGCATGCTCTCTTGAGTTCGATCGATCAGGTTTTCGTAACGTGCCAGAGTTGAAGCTACGGAAGCATCTTCCAACATGGCTGTCCCATGAACCGTGAAGATATCTCCGGCCCGGCGAATGCGCTCCTTGGTTCCCGAATCATTCACGGCCCTTGTCACTCCTTGATTTTTCCCATCGTGTGAGCCGTTCATGGAGGCAATCCTCGGCACGGAGCCCCGTCACTCGGGCCATGTTCGTCAGGTCCAGGAGCATGTCGCCCAGGAGTTCGGGGCGCGGCTCCCTGCCGTTGCAAAGGTGTCGGGCCAGTTCCTCGCTTCTGGACACGAATTCGAGCGCTTTTGCCGGTATATCGTCCCAGAGACTTTCAGGTTCTCCCTTATATCTGGAAGCCATGCGGTGAGCCCTCACCAGGGCGGGCAGGGATGCCGGAATGCCCCCTGAAGCTTTTTCCCCGGATTTCTTCTCACCCGCCTTGATCTTCTCCCAATTGTCCTTGACTTCCTCTGCCGAATTTACGGACACATCTCCGAAAACATGGGGGTGGCGACGGATCATTTTCTCACAGATGTGATCACAGACATCTTTCAGTTCGAAACACGCTTTTTCCTCGTACAGGTAAATGAGAAAAAGGATCATGAACAGGAGGTCGCCCAGTTCTCCGCAGACTTCCCCATGGTCTCCGGAACGAATGGCCGCCGCCGTTTCATGGGACTCTTCCAAAAGGTAGGTCTGGAGGGTCTCGGGAGTTTGTTTTTGGTCCCAGGGGCAGCCCCCTTCTCCCCTCAAGCGGTCGATGATTTTCCATATGTGCCCGATATCCTGCCACTTCGCGGCCTGTGAGCTTGGGCTTTTAACTTTCGGATTCCGATGATCTGTTTCATTCATTTTCATGGGCGTAAGCAAGCCTCTCTTTGCAAGAACGAAGGAGTGTTTGTTTGACGTTGATGACGTTGAGACCAGTAGCTTTCAAGTTGTTCCCTTTTTTCATGAAAGAGTTTTTGCACGGAAGTGGGGGTGATGCTCACCAGCAGCACCGCGGCTTGTTGTACGTAGGGCGCCGTTTTGGACCGGCGCAGCAGATCGCTTTGGGGTGAGAGGAAAAATGTCAGGGTCCAGAGTAGAACCATGGCCAGGACTACTGCTTTTCCCAGTCCCACGCCTCCCCCCCAGACCCGGTCCGCAAATCCCAGCCCGGTTTTTCGCAAAAAGTTGGAGAGTACAAATCCCACGACACCGAAGCAAAACCAGGTGAGACAAAACAGGAGGGCGAAGCCCACGGCCGAGGGAGACGGCAAATCGGGAAAGGAAGCGGCGAGAGCCGCGCCCAAACCTTGGTGATGGTGACTCGCCACGAGAAAGCCTCCCAAGAGGCCGGCAATTCCAAAGACCTGGGAAATAGCGCCCCGCATGATTCCTCGGATCACACAAAACAGGATGATGCCCGCCAGAACCCAATCCAATCCGTTCATAAAAATATCTCCTTATTTGCGAAGTAGCGTCCTTTCACATACCCTAAACGGCGCCATGATGAAAGTCCATGTTGTCATTGGTCGCGGCAAATGATAAGAGTACCCGTTCGTCAGGCAAGGTTTTTCCGGCTCTCTTTAAGGAAAACGGCAAGGAAAACGGCAAGGTGATGAGAGTTGAAACCACGAAAAAAAGAAGTCCGGTGCATAGAGCTTTGCCTGGTAGTCTTGATGCATTGAATGTGAAACGATCCGTTTGAAAGCTGATCGTTTTTCTTTTTTCAGAAGGAAATACCCATTTTGGTCGCTTCTACAACGAAAACTCACCATAAGGTACAAAGTGTCTCCGCGCGGGTTTCTTTCGAAGATATCCATGTGGTTCAGCAACTGGCGGGAGAGCAAAACAGCCACCTCAAGATCATGGAAAAGCAGCTGCAAGTGCAGGTGCATCTTCGGGGTAACGTGTTTACCCTTCATGGAGAACGTGCGCAGGTCGAGCTGGCGGAAAGACTGTTGAAGGAATTGAGCGGGCTCATTGCCGGGGGCCACCCCCTTTTCACCAGTGACATTATCTACGCCGCACGTATTCTCAGCGAAAATTCGAAACGAAGCCTCAAGGATATTTTTCTCGACCGGGTGTTCATCGCTTCCAACAAGCGTGTCATTACCCCCAAGACAGTCAGGCAGAAAGAGTACATCGAGGCCATCCGCGGCCACGACATCGTATTCGGCATCGGCCCCGCGGGAACGGGAAAAACGTATCTCGCCATGGCCATGGCGGTGGCGGCCATGAGCAAGGATCAGGTGAGGCGCATTGTTTTGGTGCGTCCGGCGGTGGAAGCCGGTGAAAAACTGGGTTTTCTGCCGGGAGACCTTGCGGAAAAAGTGAATCCATATCTGAGACCCCTTTACGATGCTCTTCACGACATGATGGACTACGAGAGAGCATCGGCCCTTCTCCAGCGGGGTGCCATCGAGGTTGCCCCCCTGGCTTTCATGCGAGGTCGTACGCTCAACGACGCATTTGTCATTCTGGATGAAGCTCAAAACACCACCACCGAGCAGATGAAAATGTTTCTGACGCGACTGGGCCTTGGCTCCAAGGCCGTCATCACCGGCGATATTACCCAAATCGACCTTCCCAACACAAGACAGTCCGGCCTGGTGGAAGCGATCCGACTTCTGAAAGGGATCGACGACATTCTCTTTGTTTTTTTCTCCAACCGGGATGTGGTACGACATCGCCTGGTGCAGGAAATCATTCAGGCCTACGAGCGTGCGGAGCGAAGTGAATCCATAAAGGACGAAAAGTCCACGGAAAGCTGAGCCCATCATGGATAAAGAAAAAAAGGAGCAGGACAGACAACGAAGCCGGAGTAAGTCCTCCGGGTGGCTTCCATCCCTATGGTGTTCCATCGAAGACCAGGTTTGCAACAAAGCCCTTCTTCTCACGGCCCTCAGCCTGGCCATAGCCTTCCTCATGACTCCCTCGTTCAACATCGGTTCCAGTCAATATAATCTGGGGGAAATCGCGGACCAGAACATCAAAGCCACGCAGGATCTTCTCATCGAGGACGAACCGGCTACCCAAAAAAAACGCGATGAGGCCGCGCAGCACGCACCCATGATTTATGATCTGGATAATGGAGTGTTGGAGCAGAGTATCAGTCGTCTCCATGCCGCTTTTGAAACCATGCGCGGTTATCGTGGTGAACCGGAGGTTGTTTTACCTCCATTGATCGGCCAGGACCTTGACCCATACGAATCCGGCGACTTGAAATCTCTTCCCGGCTTGGATTTGCCTTACCATGTGCCGGCGCCCCCTACGATTCCGGGCAAAAAGGATTTCGAAGTCCTTATCGGCTTTGCCGTACCGGACGATGTTTTCCAAAATTTGCAGGAAGACAACTTCGATAGATCCATCGAGAACAAAATCGCCGACCTGCTGAAGAAGTCCATGCAAGGGGGAATTGTTGCCGGCAAGGCCTCCCTGCGCCAGGCCATGGGGGAAAGTATTCTCGTTCGCAATTCAGCGACTCGCCAAGAATTCGTTTCCGTTCCTCCCCATCATTTTCCCGATCTGGAAGAGGCTCGCAGGGTCATCAAGATGGAAGCTCTGAACAAGGGGGAAAGCGTCGTGGAAATGATGACCCTTTCCTTTCTTGCCAGTCAGCTTCTGCGCCCCAACCTTTCTTTCAACATGGAAGAGACCCAGATGGCTCGTGAGCGTGCCTACAGTATGGTCCGGCCTGCTTACATCCAGTTGAAGAAAAATGAAATGTTGGTGCGCGAGGGACAGAGAATCGGTCCCGAAGAGCTTTTGAAGCTCAACGCAAGCCAGGAAAAAGTTTCCATCGAGAAGCAACTCCTCTTTTTTTTCGCCATGTTCTTTTTCAGTGGAGTTTGCATCTGGGTCATGGTCAATGTATCCAACAAACATCTGCCCAACCTGAAACTCGATTTTCATGACCTGCTCTTCCTCGGTATACTCATGATTTTCCTGCTGGTCCTGGCTCGATCAACCATGGCCTTCGGGGAAATTGTGGGCGACAATAACATGCTTATCACCGGACGCACCGTGATCTATGCCATCCCCCTTTCGGCAGGGGCCATGCTGGCGAGCATTTTTTTCGGTGTGACCGTGTCCCTCATTTTTTCACTGCTTTTGACCCTTTTTGCCGGGATGCTTCTGGGCAAGGACTTCAGCCTTTTTCTTTACCTCATTATCGGATGCTTCGTTGCCGCTCATGGAGTTTCCCCCTGCCGCAATCGCATGATTCCCATACGTGCGGGGGCGCTGGTCGGTTGCGTGAGTGTTTTGCTCATCGTTTTCCATGCGGCCGTCAATGAGCAGCCGGGTTTGAGCAAGGTTTTGGTGAGCGCTCTCTTCGGATTTTCGGGGGGGATTTTTGCCGGAATCATGGTAACGGGTATCACCCCTCTTGCGGAAATGGTCTTTGGGTACACCACGGACATCAAGCTCCTCGAGCTGGCCACAATGGACCAGCCGCTCATGCAGGAACTCATGGTTCAGGCCCCCGGAACCTACCATCACAGTATCATTGTGGGAAACATGGTGGAAGCGGCCGCCAAGTCCATAGGAGCCAACTCCCTGCTGGTCAAGGTGGCGGCTTATTATCACGATATCGGAAAAATCAAAAAACCTCTCTACTTCATCGAAAACCAGTTCGAGTGTGAAAATCGACATGAGAAACTGGCCCCTTCCATGAGCAGCCTGATCCTTATCTCCCATGTGAAAGACGGAGTGGAACTGGCTCGCAAACACCGGTTGGGGCGGGATATCGAAGCCATCATTTCCCAGCATCACGGCAAGAGCTTCATTTCTTTCTTTTACAAAAAAGCCCTGGAGGCTCGCGAGAAAACCATGAGCACCAAAGGTTCCGATCCTCCCCCCATCAATATCGACGACTATCGTTATCCCGGCCCGAAGCCTCAGACCAAGGAAGCCGGCCTCGTCATGCTTGCCGATGTGGTGGAAGCCGCCTGTCGGTCTCTCACGGACCCCACTCCCGCACGCATCCAGGGTATGGTCAACCGGCTCATCAACAGTGTCTTCAGTGACGGTCAACTCGAGGAATGTGAACTGACACTCAAGGATCTGCACCAGATCGCAAGGCATTTCAATCAGATACTCGCAACGGTTCACCACAAGCGCATCGAGTATCCATCGATCACCACGGCTTCCAGCAAAGGAAAAGGGGATGTCTCCGATTCGAGTCAGCGTGAGCCCAAAACAGACAAGGACAGACCGGGCGCGGTTCGAGAAATCGGTCAAACGAATCTTAAACGCCTTGGGATACACTGACGTGGAGTTGAGCCTCCTCATTGTGAATGATGAGGAAATGCAACGGCTCAACCGTGAATATCGCCATGTGGACGCTCCCACGGATGTGCTTTCTTTTCCCATGTGGGAGGGCGAGTTCGGAGATGTGTGTCCGGAGCTGCTGGGAGATGTGGTCATCTCGACGGAAACGGCCCGCATGATGAGTGATCAACGCGGGATGAGTCTCGAGGGCATTGTGGACCTTCTCCTGGCGCATGGGATTCTACACCTGGTGGGGTTCGATCATGAGAAGAGCGAAGAAGAGGCGGAAACCATGGAGCGCAAGACGCTGGAACTTCTGGAACTCCTGGGGCACCGCCGCGAAGACTTTTCCTGGTACATGAAGGAGGAATCATGGCAAGACTAGCGATCAATGTGGATCATGTGGCCACCGTGCGGCAGGCTCGCATGGCGAGAGAGCCCGACCCGGTGACGGCAGCCGCCCTGGCGGAACTGGCGGGAGCTGACGGCATTGTCATCCATTTGCGTGAAGACCGCAGGCACATTCAGGACCGGGACCTGGAAGTCCTCCGGCAGACGGTCAAGACCCGGCTCAACCTGGAAATGGCCGCCACCGACGAAATGGTGCAAATCGCTCTGCGAGTTCAACCGGATGTGGTGACCCTGGTGCCGGAAAAGCGCATGGAATTGACCACCGAGGGAGGTTTGAATGTCCATGGGCAACAGCCCCATTTGAAGGAAGTCGTTGCCCGGCTCCAGGACGGGGGCATTGGGGTCAGCCTTTTCATCGATCCCGATCTCGACCAGGTACGGGCATCCCAGGCTGTCCAGTCCGATTACGTGGAGATTCACACGGGAAGCTTTGCCGAGGCATCCAATCCGGGGCGCATGGAGGAGGAATTCAACCGCATCGTGGAAGCGGTGGCCCTGGCCGACGAGATGGGGTTCGGCATTCATGCGGGTCACGGTGTGGACTACAAGAACATCACCTGGCTTCGGGAGATACCGGAAATCGAGGAATTCAGCATCGGCCACGCCGTCATTGCAAGGGCCGTCCTGGTGGGGATCGAGCGTGCCGTGCGGGAAATGATCGCTTTGGTGCAGGGATGAATGCGGTTGGAATGAATTCGAAATGCATATGGATGGAGGTGATCCCATGTTCGTGGTGACCGCACGGGAAATGGCCGCCCTGGACCGATACACCATCGAACAGGTGGGCATTCCCGGAATCGTCCTCATGGAAAATGCATCGAGAGGTGCCGCCGTCTTTTTCGAAAGCATCGTGCCGGGTCTCGATCAGTGCAAAATTACCGTACTGGCGGGGAGCGGCAATAACGCGGGTGACGGATTCGTGCTGGCCAGGCTTTTTCATTGCCGGGGAGCCCAGGTACGGGTGGTGTGCCTGAGCCCCGTGGGAAAGCTCCGGGGAGATGCTCTGACCAACTTTCAAATTTTGGAAAAGCTTGAAGTTCCTCTTTTCTTTTGGGATGAGAACCGGGATTTCGAGGCTCAATGGAGCGGGGTTTCCCAGAGCGACGTTTTCATCGACGCCATTCTGGGAACCGGTCTCAACAGTGAAGTACAGGGATTGTTCCGCCGGGTCATCGAAGCTCTCAATGGCCTCGATGCTCCCGTATTGGCGGTGGATATCCCTTCGGGCCTGGATGCCGGTACGGGAAAGCCCTTGGGTGCGGCCGTTCGCGCCACGGCTACGGCCACCTTCGGATTTCACAAAATCGGCCAACTGGTGGAACCCGGTTGCGAATACGTGGGGCAGCTCCACCTGGTGGATATCGGCATTCCTCCTTCCGTTGTTCGCGGCAGTGACATCCGGCGCCGGTGGCTGACGGAAGACGTGGCGGCCTCCTGGCTCGAGCCCCGATCACCTTTCATCCACAAAGGGGGAGCAGGCCATGTGGCCGTACTCGCGGGGTCACGGGGCAAGACAGGAGCTGCGGCTCTTGTCTGTGAGGGGGCGGTGCGCGTCGGCGCCGGCCTGGTAACCCTTTTCATCCCGGAAAGCCTCAACGCGATTTTGGAGATGAAGCTCACGGAACCCATGACCCTTCCCATCGCGGAAACGGATGAGCAGACCCCGGCGGATTCGGCCCTGGATGCCATCCTGAACTTTCTGCGGGGTAAAGATGCCCTGGCGGCCGGTCCCGGCATTTCCCTGCATCCCGGGACAACGGCGCTCATGAAAGCCCTGCTTCCCGAGCTGCCGTGTCCGGCTGTGCTCGATGCGGATGCTCTCACTATCGTGGCTGAGAATCCCCAACTTCTGCGCCGCTGTTCCGTACCTCTCGTGCTGACGCCCCATCCCGGAGAAATGGCTCGTCTGGTTCAAAAATCCACCAGGGAAGTGCAGGAAAATCGGATCGATACGGCTCTGGAATTTGCCGGAAAACATGGGGTCATCCTGGTACTCAAGGGGCATGGAACCCTGGTGGCATCTCCCGACGGCAGGCTGGCCGTCAACAGCACGGGAAATCCTGCCATGGCCTCTGGAGGCATGGGCGACACCCTCACGGGAATCATCGCGGGTTTGTTGGGGCAGGGCCTGAAGCCCTTCGAGGCCGCGTCCTTGGGAGTGTATGTCCATGGTGCGGCCGGAGACGAGGCCTTTGCGGAGATATCAAGCCGGGGCATGACGGCTTCGGACCTCCTTCCCATGATTCCTCGTGTTTTGGGGCGGATCGAGCGAGGGAAAGGGCGACCGTGTACCAGGTGACAGTCCATGCAACATCGGAGGAAACCACTCGCCGGCTGGGTTTTACCCTGGGGACTCTTTTGGAACCTGGGGACGTACTCACCCTTCGGGGGGGACTGGGGGCCGGCAAAACCTTCTTTACCGGGGCGCTGGCCGGAGGATTGGGGGTTGACCCGAAAATTCCCGTCACCAGCCCCACTTTCACTCTCATCAACGAATACGATGGGCGGCTCCACCTCTACCACCTGGACCTCTACCGCCTGGGTGATCCCGACGAACTTGAAAATCTTCCCTGGAAAGAGGCTCTTTACGGCCATGGGGCGGCCGTTGTGGAATGGGCCGAGCGCCTGGGGAGTTTCCTTCCCGAAGAACGCCTGGACATACACATCGAGATAACCGGAGAAGAAAGTCGGCGCTTTACAATCGAAGCCCACGGAGCGAGAAATGAACAACGGCTTCGATCATGGGAGTCCCGAGTCGGGGCATGACGGCGTTGATCCCATGCACGAAACGCCGCTTCAAAACCGGGCAAACGAATCAGGGCGTTTTAAACGGCCTGGAACAAGGGAGACAATACAGTGAATGCAATGAGAGCAGGTGACAGCTACGCGGATGTCGAGTTCATCAAGATTTTTTTCACCGACCTCAATGGCAGGCTTCGGGCGCTGTCCATCAATCCGGAACTCATGGACGATATCGTCGAAAAGGGTGTGGGGTTCGATGGGAGTTCCATTGCCGGTATCACCACCGTGGACGATAGCGACCGACTTCTTGTACCCATCCCTGAAACCTTTCGGGTCCTGGAATTCAACAACGAACGGGTCGGATTTTGTATCGCCAAGATTTTGAATTTGTTGGGGGGACGCTCCCAGTCTGATCCACGGGCCGTTCTGGAGAGGGTTCTCGAACGGGCGGAAAGGGAGTTGGGTTTTCATTTCAGGGTTGCCCCCGAGCATGAGTTTTTCCTCCTGCAAAGCGACGACTTCACCAAAAACATCCATTCGGATAAAGCCGGCTATTTTCATTCGGACCCCCACGACAAGGGAGAAACCGTTCGCAATCAGATTATCCGGACTTTGAAGCGCTGCGGTATCCGTCACGAAAAAGCGCATCACGAAGTGACGGCATCCCAACACGAAATCAATCTGGAGCATGCTGGAGCCCTGGACGCTGCCGACAGGACCCTTTTGTTCAATTATGTGGCCGAGCGGGTCGCTGCGGAACAGGGCATGCACATGACCCTGATGCCCAAGCCCTTTGACGACCAAAATCGCAATGCCTTTCATCTGCACATTTCCATGTGGGACCGGGAAGGCAAGAACCTCTTTTACGATCCGGACAACCGACACAATCTCAGCATCGAGGCCCGGCATTTTATTGGAGGCATTATGAAATACGCCCGCCAGACCTCTATCATCATGGCCTCGACCTATAATTCCTACAAAGCTTATGTGGCCGAGCGGGAAGCCCCCATGTCCGTGGGCTGGGGGATCAAGAACCGGAGCTCCATGGTCCGTCTGCCTTATTGCACGGGGCAGGGAAACATGCGCCTCGAATTGCGCAGCCCCGACCCATCGGGTAATGTTTATCTTCAGATTGCCGCATTGATTCAAATGGGAGTTCGGGGTATCGAGGAAGAACTGGAGTGCGGGGGGCCCGATGAAGGGAGCACTTATCGCAGCCTGTGGGATTTAAGTGTATGGGACGAGCGCTTTTTGCCCCGCGGCATGTTCGAAGCCCTGGTGGAAGCCGAACGGAGCGAATTTCTAAAGGACCTCCTGGGCGAAAACATTTTTCAACGCTACCTCCGCCTGAAAATCGCTTCCTGGGAAGAGCACCGCACTCACGTAACCCCCCGGGAGCTGGGGAACTATCTGAACATTTGACATCCTCCCCGGCCTGCAGGCCGAGGATTCCTGGAACGGCTTATGCTGCCGCTCCAGGGGTTCCTGCTTCACGGAAGCGACTAACGCCGTTTCTCCACAGGCTGACACGGCATGCCCTGCCGCCAAA
>CAZRWT010000071.1:11099-15311 GCA_964603955.1 uncultured Syntrophobacteraceae bacterium | reverse complement strand
TTTACCTGCTCATCGACGAATACGACAATTTCGCCAACGAGGTGATGATGGGCGCGCAACAGGACGCCGGGCGTCGCTACGAAGCTCTGGTTTTCGAACAAGGCCCTCTGCGCACTCTGTTCAAGGCCGTAAAGTCGTCCACCAGCCATTCCCTGTTCGACCGCATATTCATCACGGGAGTTTCGCCGGTGGTCATGAGCGACATCACCAGCGGGTTCAACATTGCGGAAAACATCTTCCTCGATCCCCGGCTCAACGACCTGTGCGGATTCACCCAGGGGGAGATCGAGCGTGTCCTGGAGGGCGTGGCGGTGGAGTGCGGCCTGGACGCCGCAGTGCGGGAGCAGGCCGTCGAGACGATGCAAACCTGGTACAACGGGTACACCTTTTCCTATGAAATGGAACAAAAGGTGTATAACCCGACCATGGTCCTGTATTTTCTCAAAGCCCTCATGCAGACCTGCAAGTATCCTCGGGAAATGCTGGACGAGAACCTGGCCGTGGATCGGGCCAAACTCGAGTACATCGCCCAGATACCCGGCGGCGGGCAGATGCTGCTGAACCTGCTGCGCGACGAAATGCGAACGGCCGTCCCCAGGCTGGCCAAACGTTTTGGAATGCGGGACATGCTCCGGGACCAGAGCAAGGACAACACCTTCATGGCTTCCCTGCTGTATTATTTCGGCGTCCTGTCCATGGATGGAGTGACCAGCGAGGGCAAATTGTCCCTGCGCCCCCCGAACCTGGTGGTCCGTAAACTGTATGTGGAACAAATCGGTGAGCTGCTGCTGCCCGATCCACAGGTCAGGGACGACGGCCGGTGGGCTGCGGAAAAGCTCTACCAGAAGGGCGACATGGCACCCCTATGCGAGTTCGTCGAGCAGCGCTATTTCAAGGTTTTCCACAACGCCGACTACCGCTGGGCCAACGAACTGACCGTGAAAACGGCTTTCCTGACCCTGCTCTACGACGACATCCTGTACGTGATGGATTCGGACCTGGAAGTGGAGCGGGGCCGGGCCGACTTGGTCATGATCATCCGGCCGGACATGCGCCGCTTCGAAATCCTGGACGTCCTCATCGAATTCAAGTTCGTGACCTTGAAAGATGCCGGAGTCAGCGGGGAAAAGGCCCGGCAAATGAGCCAGGAAGAACTTCGGGCAATGCCGCCCATGGTCGAGGCCATGAGCAAGGCCCGCGAACAGGTGCGCACCAATGCGGGCCTCCTTCACAAACGCCGTGACAATTTGCGCCTCCACGGATATGCCGTGGTCAGCCTGGGATTCGAGCGCATCTGGTGGGAAGAAGTGAGTGGAACCGACTGAATTTCCGGTACGGTCTCACCCGTTTGCCAAAAACTTCCGCCATGGTGTGTCTCTTTGAAATTGCAGGGTAAATTGCGCTGAATAGCTCCCATCCACGCGAGCTTCGAGAAGGAGCGCCGGGCCTCGAATGAGCCTTTGTCGGCTCATGAGCCTTGACTCCAGTAGGTTTACCATAATATATTATGGTTTGTTGTTTGCCGCTGGAATGCTGAAAAAATGGAGCACCCCCATGTCTGTGAGCGCGGAGCCCTATGAGGCGAGGGTGGCTTTCCGGCATGATGGAATTGGATTCAATGTAATGAAATCTACCTCTGAAATCTGGTTTTGTCTCCCAATTTCCCGGCAATTGCCGTCTTCAATTTTTTAGTGGGGCTCGGGCCCGTGGGTTCGTGGCTTCCGGCTCCAATAATGTCAAACGTGTTTCCTTATGATATTGATTGTTTCTGAAGCCCGACATTTATGATCTGATGGAATGTTGCAATGATTGAAGCCTCTGTCTAGAGGGGATGCCGTTTTGGGCGAACCCTTGTATGGGGACGGTTGTTTCATGAGGGGATGAAAAGCGAAGCGTTATAAATAACAAGTATATGGAGCGAGAAAGATCGGTTTTTTGGACAAAGACGCACAAACATGAAAGGAGGTTGCAACTTTGACTTATCAACCAACAAAGCAGACTTATTCGGGAAAGATCAGGGAAGTCGTCCTGGGCAGCGGCGAAAAGGCCGTTACCGTCGGCGGTCGTGATGGATATGCGTTTCATTCCTTCGAAAGTGAAGCTCCTCATCCCCCCAAAATTGCCATGGAAGTTTGGGACAAGGACCCTTCCGCCGAGTGGAGTGAGGCGGCCAAGGAACCCTTCAAGGATGTTTTGCATGACCCGGCTGCCTGGGCTCGCAAGTGCGTGGATGCTTACGGGGCTGAAATGATTGTGGTACAGACCAAGAGCGCCGATCCCAACGGGGACGACAGACCGGCCTCGGAAGTTTCCGACGTGGTGAGGAAGGTGGCGGAAGCGGTCGAGGTGCCCGTTGTGGTGTGGGGAGTTGCCAATCACGACAAGGATGCGGAAGTGATGCGTGCCGTGGCGGAAAAATGCGGCGGCCGAAGGGTGTCTATTTCTCCCGTTGAAGAAGGCGATTACAAGCAGATCGGCGCGGCCTGCCTGGGTTACGGGCACGTGGTGGTGTCTTCTTCGCCCATTGACGTCAACCTGGCCAAGCAGCTCAATATTTTACTCGGCAACCTGGGAATAAGCCCTTCGGATGTACTCATCGATCCCACCACGGGGGGGCTGGGCTACGGCCTGGAATACAGCTATTCGGTCATGGAAAGAATCCAGCAGGCCGCTCTCACCCAGGAAGACGACAAGCTTCAGCAGCCCATCATCTGTAATGTGGGCAACGAAGTGTGGAAATCCAAGGAGGCCAACTTGAGTGCCGAGGAAGCTCCTCACCTGGGGGACCCTTTGCAAAGGGCCGTGATGATGGAATCCATAACGGCGGTGGACTTGCTTTTGGCGGGTGCCGACGTGGTGGTTTTGAGGCATCCTGAAACCGTGAAGCTCGTGAATGGCTATATTCAAAAAATGCTGTGATTCCGAATGTATTCGATGATATTGCATGTTTCTTCGATAGGTTCGGTTGGATATAAAAAATGACCCCAAGAAGGGGAGACGAGGTGCCGTATGTCGGAAGAAAAAAAACGGAAAGAATATAACTTCAGAGACATGACCACTTGCGAATCCACTATACAGATGCTTCAGAAGGCATCGTCGGAGGGAGTGGAAACCGCCTTTCAACGGGCCGCGGAGATGAAGCCCTGTCCCATTGGTGCCGATTCCGCCTGCTGTAAGCATTGCTTCATGGGGCCATGCCGCCTCAATTCCAAGGACCCTTACGCGAAAGTGGGGGTCTGCGGAGCCACCATCGATACCATCGCGGCTCGAAATTTTGCACGAATGGTGGCATCGGGTGGAGCTGCCCACACGGACCACGGCATGACCATGCTCGATTTGTTTCGGGATGTCCTCCGTGGGAAAATCAAGGATTTCAAGATCACCGATGAAAATAAGCTGATCGAAGTAGCCCGAAGCATCGGCATAGAAACGGAAGGCAAGGACATCCGTACCGTTGGGGAAGCTTTGTACGCGGAGCTGGAAAGGACCTACACCCAGGTGGAAGGGGAAATCCCCTTCATGCGCCGTGTGCCGGGGAAAACCCTGGAAGTCTGGCGCAAGCAAGGCGTGGTTCCACGCGGGGCCATGAGAGAAATCATGGAAATCATGCATCGGACTCACATCGGGGTGGATCAGGACTACGAAAACATCGTCAAGCAGTGCTCGCGTACGGCCCTGGCCGACGGCTGGGGGGGGTCCATGGTCGCCACGGAAATTTCCGATATCCTCTTCGGAACCCCCAAGCCCCGCGTTGCCGGCGTGAATATGGGGTATCTTAAGGAAGACCAGGTCAATGTCATTGTCCACGGGCACGAGCCCAATCTCTTCGAAGCCATGATCGCTTCCGTCAATGAAGAAGGGCTCCTGGAGAAGGCCAAAGCTGCGGGCGCTTCGGGCATCAACCTCCTGGGCATGTGCTGTTCCGGAGCGGAAGTGCTCGGACGGCACGGAATTCCCCATGCGGGAAACTTCATGAGCACCGAGGCGGTCATCGTGACGGGGGCAGTGGACGCCATGGCCGTGGACGTGCAATGTATCATGCAGGCGCTTTCCAGTCTTTCCGAGTGCTATGGAACGAAGTTTTTCACCACCAACCCGAGAGCCCGTATCGACGGCGCCACTCATGTGGAGTTCCATGAGCATACTCCTCGGGAATGTACCGACCAAATCGTGGCCATGGCCATCGAACGCTATGGGCGTCGTCCCGCCAGG
>CAZRWT010000071.1:3221-10999 GCA_964603955.1 uncultured Syntrophobacteraceae bacterium | reverse complement strand
GGGAAGTGTGTGAAACCGTGGGCATTCCTCCCGTTTTGAGCCTCGGGTCCTGCGTGGACAATTCCCGCATCCTCATCGCCTGTGCGGAAATGGTACGCACCGGCGGCCTGGGCGAATCCCTGGCGGACCTTCCCGTGGCGGGGGCCGCGCCCGAATACATGAGTGAAAAGGCTATCAGCATCGGTCAGTATTTTGTGGCTTCGGGGGTTTACACCGTTTTTGGCGTGACGTTCCCGACCATCGAGGGCACCAAGTTTCACAACCATCTTTTTGACGGGCTTGAAAAACAGGGTTTCGGCAAGTGGGGCTTTGCGAACGATCCCCATGAAATGGCAAGGCTCATGATCGACCACATCGACAAGAAGAGGGAGGCTCTGGGCATCACGGGTGCTCGGGAGCGCAAGCTTTTCAGCATGGAAGATCGGAGAGCTTGATTTTATTAAGGAAAAGCCCTTAAAAAGAGGAGTGAGTCATGTCTAGGTTAGTTTCTTTTGCCGCCATTCAGGGCGCTTATAATATATTTTCCAAGGCTGAAGGCAAGTTCAAGCAGGCCATGGATAAGTACGGACCCAATCAGCCTCTTGCCTTCCCCAATACCGCCTATTACCTCCCCGTCATCTATTCCATCCTGGGAATCAAGGTGGAAAAGCTCGGGGATGCGGAGCAGGTTTTCAAACGCTGCCGCGAGTTGCTGCCGCCCCACCTCACGGGTCCCATTCATGTGCCCTACCTGGGGCACACCCTCGATGCGGGGATGGTTTCCATCCTGGTCGAGGAAGTGGTGGAAGCCGTTCGTTACGTGGAAGATCCCGATTTCTACCTCCACAGCGAGGATTGCGATCTGGATGCGGGTAAAATCTGGCTGGGCGCCGCCGACGACACGGTCATGAGAAAGCGCGGCATCGAGTTCGTGGACGGCAGCGCACCGGGATTTGCCGCCATCGTGGGAGCGGCTCCCAATCCCGAGATTGCCAAGAAAATTGCCGAGGATTATCAGAAAAAGAACCTTTATGTGTTCCTCTGCGCCAATCAGGCGGGAACGACTTTTGCCGAGCAGTTGGTGGAAGCCGGAGTACAGATCGGCTGGAACACACGCCTGGTTCCCTTCGGGCCGGACATTTCCGCAGCGGTGTTCGCTCTCGGGTTTGCCAACCGTGCAGCCATGGCTTTCGGAGGCATGCAGCCCGGGGATTACAAGAATATCCTCAGGTACAACAAGGAACGTGTTTTCGCTTTCGTGAACGCTTTCGGAGAAGTGAACGCCGAATGGGCGGCCAACGCGGCGGGGGCCATCAACTGGGGCTTCCCCACCATCGCGGACACCAACATTCCGGAAATTCTCCCCACGGGCATTTGCACCTACGAGCATGTGGTGGGCAATGTAGCTCACGACAAGATGACCGCCAGGTCCATCGAAGTGCGTGGACTCAAAGTAACGGTGGCGGAAATCCCCATTCCCGTTTCCTATGGACCGGCCTTCGAAGGTGAGCGTGTACGCCGGGACGATGTGTATCTGGAATGCGGCGGCGGGAAGACCGCCTGTTGCGAGTTGGTGCAGATTGCCGACATGGACGATGTGGAGGACGGCAAGATCGAGGTGATCGGGCCGGACATGAAAGACACCGAACCCGGAAGCCGATTGCCCCTGGCCGTCGTGGTGAAGGTGGCGGGACGCAAGATGCAGGAGGATTACGAGCCCATCCTCGAACGGCAGATTCACCACCTGGTCAACTACGCCCAGGGGCTCATGCACATCGGGCAGCGGGACATCGCCTGGTATCGTATCGGCAAACAGGCCGTGGACAAGGGGTTCACACTGGAACACATCGGCAAGATCCTTCATGCCAAGTTTCACCAGGATTTCGGCGCCATATTCGATAAATGCGAGGTGCAAATCGTCACGGACGCGGCGAAAGTGGAGGCGCTGCTTCCCATCGCCCAGGCCGCTTACAAGGCTCGAGACGAACGCATCGAGGGCATGACCGACGAATCCACGGAAACGTATTATTCCTGCACTCTATGCCAGTCCTTCGCGCCCACTCACGTGTGCGTCATCAGCCCGGAACGAATGGGCCTTTGCGGAGCCTACAACTGGCTCGATTGCAAGGCATCCTTCGAGATCAATCCCACGGGTCCCAATCAGCCCGTGGAGAAGGGCAAAACCCTGGATGCCCGGTATGGAAACTGGGAAGGGGTCAACGATTTCGTTTACAAGGCCTCGCGCCAGTCCATTTCCAACTGCAATTTTTACAGCATCATCCATGATCCCATGACCACCTGCGGCTGCTGTGAGTGCATCGCCGCCATTTTGCCCTTGTGCAACGGCGTCATGACCGTGAACAGGGATTATACGGGCATGACACCCTGCGGGATGAAGTTCACCACCCTGGCGGGGACCATCGGCGGTGGAAATGTGACTCCCGGATTCGTGGGCCACAGCAAGTACAATGTGACTCAGAGAAAATTCATTTCCGGCGATGGAGGTTTTTTGCGCCTGGTGTGGATGCCCAAAATGTTCAAGGAGGAAATCCGCGAGCGACTCATCAAGCGAGGTGAGGAAGTGGGCATTCCCAACTTCATCGATATGATCGCCACTGAGGAAAACGGTACGACCGAGGAGGAAATTTTGCCCTTTCTCGAGGAAGTGGGCCACCCGGCTCTGACCATGGACCCGCTGCTGGAGTGATACAAGGGCATTGAAGCGGGCTCATGTGGGAATTGCGGAGTGCATAGCAGAAGAGGAAGCACTAAAACACTATGCGATGTGCAACTATCTTGTTCCCAAGCTCCGGCTTGGGAACACACTTGTTCGGAAGCTCCAGCTTCCTTTCTTCACTTCATGGAGCAGACCGGGAGGGCATCAGGCTGCGGGGTGAGGATGGACGATATGGACAAAGTGGACGGGATGGACACGGGGGAAGCTGGAGCTTCCCGGCAAGGGCGTTCCCAAGCTGGAGCTTGGGAACGAGAAGTAACGAGATAGCAAATGGAATGGGCTAAACTAGAGACAAGAGGTGAGAATTGAGAGGTAAGCTCACTTGATGGATTGTAAACCGCGAAGAGGAGAAGAATAGATGGGTTTAACGGGTATTCAGATTTTTAAATTGCTTCCCAAGACCAATTGCGGGGAGTGTGGTGTTCCCACTTGTCTGGCATTTGCCATGAATCTGGCCTCCGGCAAGGCCGAGTTGGACAAATGCCCTCATGTTTCCCAGGAAGCCCGAGATCAGCTGGCTTCCGAATCGGCGCCCCCCATTCGGCCTCTGACCATCGGCACGGGGGACTATGCCGTCAAGGCGGGCGGCGAGACCGTGATGTTTCGCCATGAAAAAACTTTCGTGAGTCCTCCTGGGTTTGCCGTTGTGGTGACCACGGAGGAAGACGATACGTCGGTGCAGGGCAAGATGGATCGCTTCAAGGCCGGGCAGTTCGACCGGGTGGGATTCAACCTCAGGGCCGAGATGTTCGTCATCGAGGACAAGTCCGGAGATGCCGGCAAGTTCACTGCCCTGGCTCAAAAGGTTTCCGACGGCACGGGTGCGGCTCTCGTTTTGAAGTCCGACAATGTGGATGCGCTGAAGTCCGCGGCTGGTGCTCTGAAGGATCGCAAACCCCTCCTGCATGCAGCTACGGCCGCCACCGTGGATGCCGTCGGGGAGCTGGCCAAAGAGGTGGCATGTCCCCTGGCCGTCAAGGGAGACGGTTCCCTTGACAGCGTCATTGCTCTCACGGAAAAGCTGACGAGCATGGGGCTCAAGGACCTGGTCATCGACACGGGCAGCCGTGAACTCAAAACACTCTTTCAGGAGCAGGTCCTCATGCGCCGGGCAGCTCTCAAGGATAAGTTCCGTCCCCTGGGCTTCCCGACCATCATCATGGCCCATGAAATGGCGGATGATCTCATGAACGAAGGTCTGGTGGCCGCCACCTTCGTGGCCAAGTACGGCAGCGTGATTGCCATGAGCGATTTTCAGCCCCACATCATGTTCCCCCTGTTTCTGGAAAGGCTCAATATTTATACCGATCCCCAGAGGCCCATGACTGCCGAGCAGGGAATTTATCCCATCAACAATCCCGACGAAAATTCTCCCGTATTGGTCACCTGCAATTTTTCATTGACCTACTTCATCGTCTCGGGAGAAATAGAGTCGAGCCGCGTGCCTTCCTGGCTTTGCGTGCAGGATACGGAAGGCCTTTCCGTCATGACGGCCTGGGCCGCCGGCAAGTTTTCCGGCGAAAGTGTGGGACAGTTCATCAATAAGTGTGGGATTAAAGACAAGGTCAAACATCAAAAAATCGTCATTCCAGGGTATGCGGCGGGTATCAGTGGCGAGCTGGAAGAGGAACTGCCCGGCTGGAGCGTCATGGTGGGACCGCGGGAAGCCAGCCAGATTCCCAAGTATCTGAAGTCCTGGTCCGCTGCCTGAAATGAGTGATGGAGGGGGGAATACATGAAACTCATCGGCGAGAATCTCAACATCATGAGCAGGACATACGGCAAGGCGCTGAAGGAAAAAGACGCCCGCCCCCTGCAAGAATTGGCCGTCCGGCAGGCCGAGGCGGGCATGGACTGGATCGACCTCAACATCGGCCCTGCCCGCAAGATAGGCGTGGAACTGATGCGCTGGCTCGTTCCGGTGATCCACGAAGTGACGGACCTCCCTCTTGCCCTGGATACTTCCAACATCGAGGCCATCGAGGCGGGATTGAAAGCTCACAAAAAAGGACGCCCCCTCATCAACTCCATCATGGTGCGTCCCGAGCGCATGGAGGCCCTGCTGCCCATGGCCCGGGAATACGATGCCGATTTCGTGGCTCTGCTATGGGGCCCCGAGGGAATGCCTCGGGATGAAAACGAGCGGGGAGCTCTCTGTGCGGAAATCGTGTACAAGGCCATGAGTGAATTCGACATCGCTCCCGAGCGCATCTATATCGATCCCATCCAGACCCCCGTCAATGTTCAGCAACAGCAAATCATGAGTCTCCTCGAGTTCATGAAGATGCTGCCGGAAATCGCCCCCGGGTGCCTGAGCACCCTGGGGCTCTCCAACGTATCCAACGGCCCGCCCGACCATCTGCGCTCGATACTGAACCAGGTGATGCTGGTGATTCTCAAGCGTTACGGTCTCCATACGGCCATCGTCGATTGCTTCGACAAAGAACTTCACGAGGTTGCCCGGGGCAACCGGCCCGACGTCGAATCCCTGGTGCTCAAGGTCGAGGCGGGTGAGCCCGTGGACATGGCCTCCCTCTCTCCGGAAGAAATCCGTTACGCAAAAACCACAAAAGTCATCCTGGGCCACACCCTGTATTCGGACTCCTGGCTGGAGGTCTGAGGGAGGAGGGGAGACACGGAGAAGGGGGTGATGGAGGTTCTCGTTCCCAAGCTCCGGCTTGGGAACGCCTTGCCCCGGAAGCTCCAGCTTCCTTTGTGTCCACCCCGCCGCACCCCGCCGCACCCCGCACCAAAAACATCCCTCCCCACGTTTTTTTCTTGCTCTGCAAAAAGAAGAGGGTATTTATAATATAAAAGCAGGCTTTGAATGAATGAACAAACGAATGAATGCAGTGTCGGTCACTGCCCGGTTTGCCGGATTCATTTTTGGGCATATCTTTTTGACTCGATTGCGCATACGAGAACAGAAGGGGGAGAATTAAATCATGGCACACAAATATGTGTACTTTTTTGGGGAAGGAAAAGCCGACGGGACCGCCAAGGACAAAATGCTTCTCGGAGGCAAAGGGGCGAACCTGGCTGAAATGACTAATCTCGGCATTCCCGTCCCTCCGGGATTCACCATCACCACGGAGGTGTGCTCCTTTTTCGAGCGGCACGATGCCCGGTATCCCGAGGAGCTCGAATCCCAGGTGCTCGATGCCATCAAGAAGATTGAAAACATCATGGGGCGTAAATTCGGAGACCCCAAAAACCCTCTCCTCCTGTCCGTGCGTTCCGGCGCGGCCGTCAGTATGCCGGGCATGATGGATACAGTGCTCAACCTGGGGCTCAATGACGAAACGGTGAAGGGATTGGTCACGCAAGCCGATGATGATCGTTTTGCCTATGACTGCTATCGCCGTTTCGTGGCCATGTATGGGGATGTGGTCCTTGGCTTGAAGCCTCTGCACAAGGATGAGGCGGACCCTTTCGATCAGATCCTGGAGGAGATCAAGATATCTCATGGCGCGGAGCACGACCACCAATTGTCTGCGGAAGTACTCAAGGAGTTGGTCGGTCGTTATAAATCTCTCATCCTGGCCCACAAGAACCTGGACTTTCCGCTGGACTCCATGGAACAACTCTGGGGAGCCATCAACGCGGTCTTCAATTCCTGGAACAACCCTCGAGCCATAGCCTACAGGGAACTCAACAACATTCCCGACGACATGGGAACGGCGGTCAACGTACAGGCCATGGTGTTCGGCAACCTCGGGGATGATTGCGGAACGGGTGTGGGTTTTACCCGAAATCCCGCCACCGGTGACAACGTGTTTTATGGGGAATATCTCATCAATGCCCAGGGTGAAGATGTTGTGGCGGGGATTCGCACGCCCCAGCCCATCAACAGAGCTCAGAAGACGGACCCCAAGGACCTGTCCCTGGAAGAGACCATGCCCGAAATCTACAGTCAGCTCGATGAGGTTCGTACCCGGTTGGACCGTCATTACCGGGACATGCAGGATATCGAGTTCACTATCGAACGCGGCAAGCTCTGGATGTTGCAGACGCGCACGGGTAAGCGTACCGGCTTTGCCTCTTTCAAGATTGCCGTGGATATGGTGCGTGAGGGAATCATCACCAAGGAGGAAGCGCTCCTGCGGGTTGACCCCGACCAGCTCAATCAGCTCCTGAGACCCATTTTCGATGCCAGGGCCAAGGAAGAGGCCGGCAAGGAGAAGCGGCTGTTGGCAAAGGGGCTCAATGCCGGACCGGGCGCTGCCGCGGGGAGAATCGTTTTCAACGCACCTGATGCCGTCGAGTGGGCAAAGCGAGGAGAAAAGGTCATTTTGGTACGTCTGGAAACTTCTCCCGAAGACATTCGAGGCATGCATGCCTCCCAGGGCATCCTCACCGCACGGGGCGGCATGACATCTCATGCGGCTCTGGTAGGGCGCCAGATGGGCAAGGTGTGCGTGGTGGGCTGCAATGCTCTCGAAATCGAATACCGCAACCACCGCATGACCGTCGGGGACAAAATCATCCGAGAAGGGGACTGGCTGTCCATCGATGGAACCACCGGCGAGATTTTCCATGGGCAGATACCCACTCAGCCGTCGGAAGTCCTTCGTGTCATGATCGACAAGACCCTCGAGCCTGAAAGCTCCCAAATTTACCAGGACTACCTGGAGCTTTTGACTTGGGCCGACGAGGCGCGTACTCTCGGGGTGCGGACCAATGCCGACCAGCCCAACCAGGCCGAGGTGGCTCTGGCTTTCGGAGCGGAAGGTATCGGGCTGACCCGCACCGAGCACATGTTCTTCGAGGGTGACCGCATCGACGCCGTGAGGGAAATGATCCTTGCGGAAGACGTTACGGGGCGCGAGCGTGCTCTGGAAAAGCTGCTGCCCATGCAGAAGGAAGATTTCAAAGGCATTTTTCGTGTCATGAAGGGCAAGCCCGTGACGATCCGAACGCTGGACCCACCCCTGCACGAGTTTTTGCCCCATACGGAAAAGGACATTCAGAAGTTGTCCGGCGAAATGTGGGTACCTTTCGAGAGGCTTCGAGCCAAGATAGAAAGCCTTCACGAGGACAACCCCATGCTCGGACACCGGGG
>CAZRWT010000071.1:0-3121 GCA_964603955.1 uncultured Syntrophobacteraceae bacterium | reverse complement strand
CATGCGGCCGAGTTCTTCTCTTTCGGCACCAACGATCTGACCCAGACTGTGTTCGGCATCAGCCGTGACGATGCGGGAAAGTTCCTGCCCGCCTACCTGGAGGCAAAAATCTGGCCTCACGACCCCTTCGAGCGTCTGGATCAGGTGGGCGTGGGAGGGCTCATGGAGATCGCGGTGCAAAAGGGTCGAGCCACCTGCCCGGATCTCAAGATCGGCATCTGCGGCGAACACGGTGGAGAGCCCAGTTCGGTGGACTTTTGCCATAGAGTCGGTCTCAATTATGTGAGCTGCTCTCCTTTTCGAGTGCCCGTGGCCCGCCTTGCCGCGGCACAGGCCGCCATTCGCGAGAAGAACCGCAAGGCCGGGGGATGAGGAAGCGGGAAACGCGGGAAACGCTGAAAACGGCAGCAAGGCCCGGTCATCTCGTTCCCAAGCTCCAGCTTGGGAACGCCTTGCGCTGGAAGCTCCAGCTTCCCCTGTGTCCACTTCGTCCACCTTGTCACTTCGTCCTTAGTTCCCACGCTCCCGCGTGGGAACGCATACTGTGTGACCGGAGGCCTGGAGCCCGTTGTTTCATTCAAAACCAAAATGGAGGAAAATCCTGTGGAACGCCCCGTGAGATTGCGTCGATCGATTCTTTCCGTGCCCGCCAACCGGGAAAAAATGGTGGTGAAGGCATTCGGACTCCCTGTGGATTTTGTCATGCTGGACCTCGAGGACAGTGTGCCGGTTCAGGAAAAGGAGGCGGCGCGCAAGGAGGTCATCGCGGCTCTCAAGGAGAGGGACTGGACGGGCAAGGTCCGGGCCTACCGCATCAATGCCATGGATACTCCTTTTGCCTACCGGGATATCATCGATGTAGTGGAGGCGGCCGGAGACTGCCTGGACGTCATTGTAGTGCCCAAGGTCAATGATGCCGCCGAAATCAAGGCCATCGACATGATTTTGACACAAATTGAAATGCGCATGGGCTTCAAAAATTCCATCGGGCTCGAAGCCTCCATCGAAACGGGCCTCGGGATGATGAATGTAAAGGAGATCGCCTTCAGCTCGCCTCGCCTGGAAGCCCTGGTTTTCGGCGTGGCCGACTATGGGGCGTCTCTCACCATGATGAGCAAGGGCATCAGCGGGCATGGGGATATGGAGGATTTCTATCCGGGTCATCGGTGGCATTTCCCCCTGAGCCGCATGGCCATGGCGGCCAAGGCTGCCGGGCTGGCGGCCATCGACGCTCCTTTTGGAGACTACAAGGACCCCGAGGGGCTGCGCCGATCGTGTCTCATGAGTGCCGCGTTGGGTTACGACGGCAAATGGGTGATCCATCCGGGACAGCTTGATGTGGTGAACGAGGTTTACACTCCTTCCCTCGAAGACGTGGAACGATCCCAGCGGATTGTGGATGCCTACCGTCAGGCCATTGCGGAAGGCTATGGATCGCTTTCTCTCGATGGGAAAATGGTGGATGCGGCCTCCATTCGCGTGGCCCAAACGATTTGTTCCCAGTGGGAAGTCATCCAAAAGGGAACGTGTTGAACGATCACATAAAGGTGACAGCCGCAATAGAAATTCATATCCGGTTGTCGCCTTATCCGTAACCTTCTTCCTTGTGTTCAGATGGGTGTGCGGCGATGGATGCATCTGAAAAAAACCTCCATTCTCTCGATTTGTCCCCCAAAGAGAGCCTTCGCCGTCATCGTGAACTCCAGATTCTATTCGGCATTTCGTCGGCACTCCACGCTTCCCCCAATCTTCAGGGCCTGCTGCAAAAAGCTCTCAATGCCATTTCCATGAATTTGAAAGTGTCCCTCGGCGCCATCTACCTGGTCAAGGAAGTTCAGGGTGAGGAGTGGCTCCTGGAACTGGCGGCTCACCACGGGTTTCCCTCGGCTCTGGCCAACAGCATCAAGTTCCTTTCCACTTCCGCCAGGGTCATGGACAATTATTTCCATAAGGAGCAGGTGCGCTGGTTTCCCGTGGATGACCTCGTGTTTTCTAAGCTCCGGGAAAGGATGCAGCGCGCGGGCATAGAGGAAATCGTCGGCATAGCCCTCATGACGTCCAAAAAGGTGCTGGGGCTTCTTTACGTGACCAATGACGGCATCTTGCAGCTTGAATCCGAGCGCAGGGAATTTCTCATGACCATAGGCCAGCAGCTGGGGGTTTCCATCGAAAATGCTCAGCTGTTCGAGTCGGTGCAACGGGCCAAGACGGAACTGGAAATCAGCTTTGATGCCATTGGCCATAGTTTCTTTCTGGTGGACATGCACATGCGCATCTACCGGGTGAATCGCACGACGGAAATGGTTTATGGAAAGGCGAGTCGGCTCGTTGGAGAAAAATACACGCGGGTTCTTTACGGTCTGGAGCAGTCGCCTCCCGAGTGCCCCATATGGGCGTGCCTTTGGGGGGCCCAGCCGGTTCAGAGGGAAGGACCACATCCCAGGTGGGGAGGGTATTACCACTTTTTCGCCTTTCCCGTGCTCAATACCAAGGGTTCCCTGGAGAGGGTCATATATTATGAGAAAGATGCCACCGAAGCCCGGAAACTCGAGCAGCGGCTGCAACAGAGCGACCGCCTAAAGGCTTTGGGGACCCTGGCCGCCGGTATCGCACATGAAATTCGAAATCCGCTGGCCACCATCAATTTTAATACACAATTCTTGGGCCGTGAACTCCGGTTGAATCCGGAGCAAAAACAGATGTTTGAAGATGTGAGTTCGGAAGTGCGCAAGATCGACGGCATCGTGCAGCAGGTCCTGCATTTTGCCCGGCCCAAGGAACCCCAATTTCTGCCCTATCAGATCAATGGAATCGTCTCTTACTGCCTGGACCTGGCCAGGGTTCATCTGCGCAAGGCCAACTTGAGTCTCTCCGTGAACCTGGGACAGGAGATCCCTCTGGTGGTGATGGATTGCAGTCAGATCAGCCAGGTCGTCATGAATCTTCTTTTGAATGCCATCGAGGCCATGCCCCAGGGGGGAACTTTGGGCATCTCCACTTTGATCCAAAAAGACCCGCCCAATCTTGTTCTTGAAGTGACGGACAGCGGCCCCGGAATCCAGGAAGAAGACCGGGAACGGATTTTTGATCCTTTTTTTACCCGCAAGTCCGATGGAACCGG
>CAZRWT010000070.1:0-15786 GCA_964603955.1 uncultured Syntrophobacteraceae bacterium | reverse complement strand
CAACCCGACTCTCAGGTCCCGACCCGATACCCGTGCGAGAACGACGGATCGTACAACATGGATTTTTGGGGCACACCGCATTCCCTGGCCTTGAAGACGTCCCCCACCATGATGAGGGCCTGGCGGCGAATGCCCGCCTCGCAAACCTTCGAGGCAATGTTTTCCAGGGTGCCTTCCACGAAGCTTTCGTCGGGCCAGCCGACGCGGTAGGCCACCACCACGGGGGTTTGAGGCGGGTAGTGGGTCAGGAGTTCCTGGATCACACTTTCCACCTGCTGCACACTCAGGTAAATCACCAGGGTCGCCCGGTGAGCCGCCAGGGAAGCCAGGGATTCCGTTTCGGGAACGGGCGTTCTTCCAGCCATGCGTGTCAAAATGACCGTTTGCGACACTTGGGGAAGAGTCAGTTCCTGCTTGAGCGCGGCGGCGGCGGCAAAGGCGGCCGAAACCCCCGGCACCACCTCGAAGGGAATGCCGTCTTTTTCGAGAAGCTCCATCTGCTCCTGGATGGCCCCGTACAGGCCGGGGTCTCCCGTGTGGAGCCGCACGACTTTTTCCCCGGCTCGATAACCGTCCCGGAGGAGAGCATGGGTTTGGGAAAGGTCCAGGGGCGCGCTGTCGTGGATTCGGGCATCGGGCCGACAATCGTCCAGGAGCGCCCGGGGCACCAGCGAACCCGCATATACGATGCGGTCCGCCTCCACGAGGAGCCGCTTGCCCTTCACCGTGATCAGGTCCGGATCGCCCGGGCCAGCCCCTACAAAACATACGGGATGCTGCATGAATGTTTCCATATGTCAACCCCCTTGGTTCACTCACCATGCGGTGGTGTCACGATCAGAATAAAAATCGGGTTGAGCGCATCGAGGCGCACTCCCTTGCCGATGGGCACTCCACGGCTCACCTGGACCTGGCTCACTTCCTCCACGAATCCCCTGCCGCACCAGAAAGCTCGGGCCGCTTCCAGGTTGTCGAGGCTGACCATGGTCTGCACCACCCGGCCCGCCGACTTGAGCCTGGCGGCCACGGCTTCGAGGATTTCCACCAGCTTTGCGCCGCTGCCCCCGATGAACACGCGGTCAGGGTCCGGAAGGTCGCGGAAGACCTCCGGGGCCGCTCCACGGATGGCGTGAACCCTGTGCCCGCAGCCGTGGCGGCCGATGTTTTCCAGGATGTCCTCGTACCTTCGGGATTCCTTTTCCATGGCATACACCCGGGCCGACGGCACCAGCCGGGCCGCCTCGATGGCGACCGATCCGCTGCCCGCTCCCACATCCCACAGGACCTGCTCCGGGAGCAACTGCAAATGGGCCAGGGACACCACGCGGATTTCCATCTTGGTGATGAGTCCCGCTTCGTGGCGAAAGGCGCTTTCGGGCAGCCCCAGGGAAGGCCCGCCGTGGGAAGCGTCGCAGCGGGGATGGGGAGCGGAGCCGGCGACCGCAAAAAGGGCCACCATGTTGAGGGGCGAAAATTCCATTGCGGCGGCCTGCTCCAGGGGCAGTTCGCACACTTTTTCCGTGGGCGCTCCCAGGTCTTCGGCCACGGCCATGGTCCAATGGGTACACCCCGCTTCGATCATGCGGCGCGCGATCCAGGTCGGCGAGTGCTCCGGGTCCGTGAAAAAAGCATGGGTGGGAGCCAGGGACAGCCGGGAAACCCAGGCGCCGGGTTCGTTCCAGGCTTCACGACCGTGGAGGCTCCACACCTTCACATTTTCCCAGGGTTCCTTGAGCCGCGCAAAAAACACCTGGAGACTGGTCACATTGGGCAGGGCGAGCACGTTGTCCTTGCCCACGCGATCCGTCAGGCGGCGGCCGATGCCGAAGAAAAAGGGGTCCCCCGAACCCAGGACCACCGTGCGCTTTCGGGAAGAAACGTCATGAATCCGGTCCAGGGCGGCTCCGAGCGGCCCCTTGAAAGGAATGCGCTCCCCCTGGTGATGGGGAAAGCTTTCCAGGTGACGGGTTCCCCCCGCGAGGACTTCCGCCGCAGCGATCCACCGGCGAGCCTCGGCTCCCGGGTCGTCCATCCCCATGCCCATTCCCACGAGCACCACAAGGGGCGGCTTCCAGTTTTCAGGAGTCAGCACTGCCTGCATGGAAACTCCTTTTCCGTGTCCGCCAACAGCTCCCCGTGGTGATCGAACACGAGAACGCGCACACGCACCTTCCGGCCCGCCAGTTCGAGGGATTGCTCCCGTGCCTGGTGGGCCACCGCGCGCACCACATCCGGCGCCCCCTTTTCCAGCAGCAGATCGAGGGCGTGCCGGGCCGTGTTGCATTGGGCGATTTCTCGGGAAAAGTCCTGCCCGTATCCCTTTTCCAGCACCAGCCGGGCAACGGGATCGAGGTCCAGGGCCACCCGGTGCGCGTGAGTGTAAGGGTGCCCCTGGGCCATTTTGACCGCCTTGCCAAAAAAGACGCTGTGTACCACGCCGCCGAATCCCATTCGAACGGCTTCCCGTACTCCGAAGGCGAAAAAATCGGCGATTTCGATGAAGCACTCCACGGGCAGATGGGGGAGCAGCTTTTGAGCCAGCTTTTCGCTCTTGCCCCCGGTGCTCAGCACCACTTCTCCGCATCCGGTCGCCCGGGCCACGGAAAGCCCCGTGTCGATGGTTTCCTCGTAAGCCTTGTGGGAAAAGGGCTTGACCCGCCCCGTGGTCCCCAGGATGGAAATGCCGCCCACCACCCCGAGGCGAGGGTTCAGGGTATGCCGGGCCATTTCTTCCCCTTTGGGCACGGAAATTTCCACGCTCACCCTCACGGGTGGGGGCTCCGGGCTCGCACCGTTGAGAGGAAAGGGCAGGAAAATGTTCCCATTGCCTTCAATTCGGCCCTGATCGGCGGATTCTCCATGGCTCGCATGGAAAGAAGAACCCAACCCGACCAGCTCCTCGTAAAGATTCTCCACCATCATACGCCGAGGAACCGGATTGATGGCAGGTTCACCGGACCTGACCGGCAAACCGGGCTTGGTAGCGCACCCCACCCCCACCCCGGCCCGAAGGAGCACCCCCCCATGGTTTTCCAAGGAAGCTTTTCCTCCATCAGGTTCCCTCCGACCTCCCCGTTGTCCACCCTGTCCACAGCCCCCCCACAACCCATCATGCGCAGCCACCAACCCCACCCGAGCCATGACCTCCGCCTTATGAGTAACATCCGGGTCGTCCCCCCCATCCTTGACGACAACTCCCAAGGCCTGCTCACCCTCCCGATCCACCCGCACAACAGGAATGATCAAAAAAGTACCGTCAGGAAGCCTCACGGAAACACTCTCGGGAGCCTCACCGGTCAGCAGGAGCCTCAAAGCAGCCCGCGCAGCAGCAGCAGCAGCCGTGCCCGTGCTGAATCCCATGCGCAGCCTCTCTCGCCTTTTGCCTTTTTTGCCCTCACCGGTCATGCCGCACCACCCCGGACATTCGATCCGCTCCGTTTTTCACGACCCTTTCGCCCTCTCCGATTTGCGAAAACCTTTCAGGATAAAGCTTTCGAACCAAGTCTTCCACTGCGTCCACACAACGGGGACCCGGACGAGAATACATGAGTTCATCCACAAAAAATACCCTCCCTTCCCGCACGGCTCGCACCCTCTGGAAGTGGGGCCTCTTGCGAGGATCGCGAGGGTTCCTGTTCATGGGACCCTCCTGGACGATGTAAACCTGGGGGTCGGCCAACAGAAGGCTTTCGAAATTGAACCGCACGACGGCCCTTTCATGATCGATGGCGTTTTGGGCTCCGGCGGCCTGAATGATCTGGTGGGCAATGGAGCCCTGCCCCGCCGCCGTGAGGGGCTGCTCTCGCACCTCGAAAAAGACTGTCTTGGAAACTTCCAGGTCCGCCACGGAACGCTTCACCTCCGCGAGACGCCCTTGCAGGTCTTGAACGGTACGAGCGGCTTCTTCCCCCCGGCCCGTGAGCACCCCCAGCTTGAGCATGACCTCGAAAATTTCCCGGAAGGAGCCGGGGGAAAAGAACGCCACGGGAATGCCCGCATCCTTCACCCGCTCCATTTCGGGCAAAACCGCACCGCGACTGACGCTCTGGATCACCAGGTCCGGCTTGAGCCCCAAGACGATTTCCACGTTGGGCTTCATGTGCGTCCCCACGGAAGGGAGCCTCGCCACCTCCTCGGGAAAATTGTCGGCCCGGGTTCGAGCAATGACCTGCTCCCCCGCTCCCATAGCCCGCAGCATTTCCCCGAAAGCGCCATAGAGAGGGATGATTCGTTGCGCGGGCTTTTCGAGCACCACCCGGTTGCCCAGATCATCGAGGATTTCCAGCCCCTGCGCACGGGAAGTCACCGACACCAGGAGAAAAAAAACAGCAGCCGGGACCATGACGATCCAAAGCGGAAAACGACCCGAAGCGGCGTGTATTCTCGCAATCATGCCACAAGCTCCTTTGACTACGCCATGTGCAACATATTCTTTAGTTGCCAAGCTCCGGCTTGGAAACTAAAAAGCCGGAAACCTCCAGTTTCCGCTTTGTCCGTACAGTCCACCTTGTCCATACAGTCTATCCTGTCCACCCCATCCCCTGAAGCCTCATGAACCGCTCAACAAATCCAGGGGCAGCCGCCCCCGCCGAGAGAACCGGAAGCAGGAGCTTCCAAGGCAAAGGAGTTCCCAAGCCGGAGCTTGGGAACGAGAAGCAGAATGGCCAAAGGGAAAATGTCCGGCCCATATCCTTCCCTACCTTACACCTTCAAGGAATGAAGACCACCTGTTTTTTTCCCGTCCTGGGCACATCCTGCACGAGCACCTCCGTATCGTACACTTCCCGGAGTATGTCGCCGGTGAGCACCTCGTCCGTGGGACCGTCGGCAACCACCAGACCTTCCTTGAGGAACACCAGCCGGCGGCAGAAGAGAGCGGCCAGGTTCACGTCGTGAAGCACCGCCAGGATGGTCAGGTTTTCCTGGCGGTTGAGGGTGTCGAGAACCCGAAAAATTTGCAGCTTGCGGTGAATGTCCATGGCCGACGTGGCTTCGTCCAGGAGCAGCACGGGCGTTTCCTGGGCGAGAGCACGTGCCATGACCACCCGTTGCCGCTCGCCTCCGCTGACGTTCATGATGAGCCTTTCGGCCAGTTCCTCGCTGTCCGTGATCCTCAAAACCCTTTCCACTACCCGCTCGTCCTCGATGCTGTCCACCTGGAAGCGCTTCTGGTGGGGATAGCGCCCCATGCGCACGATTTCCCGGCAGGAAAAGGGGAACCGCACCTGGGTGTCCTGGGGAACCGAAGCCATGGTCAGGGCACGCTCCCGCGGCTTGAACCCATCGAGGGGCCGCCCTTTGAAAAAAACCTGCCCCCGGGAAATGGGAACGATGCCCGAAAGGGCCAGGAGCAAGGTGGTCTTCCCCGACCCGTTGGGACCCAGGACACCCATGAGTTCCCCGGACGCCACGGAAAAGGACACTCCGTGCAGGACCGTCCTGCCGGGATAGCCGCAGTGGAGATCATGCACCTGGATCATAGCTGGAGGTACTTTTTCCGGTGAAGGAGCAGGAAGCAAAAGAACGGTCCTCCGAGAATGGCCGTGACCACTCCCACGGGAAGCTCCTCGCCGCCCGGCAAGATGGTGCGTGCCAGGGTGTCGGCAACGAGCACCAGCAGAGCACCGCTCAGGATCGTCGCGGGAAGGAGCCTCCGGTGCCCGGGTCCCAGCACCAACCGCACCAGGTGAGGCACCACCAGTCCCACGAAGCCGATAACGCCGCTCACGGCCACGGCCGATGCCGTGACCAGGGAGGCGGCCAGGAGGAGCCAAAAGCGCACTTTGGGTACGTTGACGCCCAGTTGTTGAGCCTGCACATCGCCCAAGGTGAGGATGTCCAGTTCGCGGGCGAACATGAGGATCACCGAGCCTCCCGCGAGCATGTAGGGAATGACGAGCAGGACGTGCATCCAGCTCTTGCCCGAAAGGCTCCCCATGATCCAGAAGACGATGGTGGAGATGGAATCTTCGTTGAGGCTCTTGAGGAGGCTGATCCAGGCCGAAAGGAAAGTGGACACGATGATGCCCGCCAGGATGAGGGTGGTCGTGTGGATGCGCCCGTCTACTCGCCCCAGGAGATAGACCAGGTACAAGGCCAGGAGGGCTCCTCCGAAAGCGGCCAGGGGCAGTCCGCCCACATTGAGGAAATGAACGCCGCTCAAGCCCATGAGAATGGCCAGGGAAGCGCCGAAGGCCGCCCCCGTGGACACGCCCAGAGTGAAAGGGTCCGCCAGGGGATTGAGGAGCACGCCCTGATAGACGGCGCCTGCGAGAGCGAGGGCGCTCCCCACCACCAGGGCCAGGCAAATGCGGGCCAGCCGCACGTGAACCAGGATGTAGCGCACCGTGTCGTCCACGTCTTGTGCATAGGTCGGGACGACGGGCGATATCCACAGTCGGAGCACCGTTTCGTAAGAAGTGTCGAAGGAGCCGATTCCGGAAGTCACGAACGCCGCCAGGACGATGGCAAACAGGAGAAACACCAAAAGGAAGACCGAAGGGAGGTGCCGGAGCCTGGAGGAAGAGGCCGACCCGGGGGCAACGCTCCCTTTTTTGGCTGTGTCGGCATTCAACGAAAAAACATCCTCCTTCTCATCCACTCACGGGGCATGAAGCCTTGCGCCGAGGAAGCCCGACCCCTCGCCGTCATGGGCATCAGGCTTCGAATCCTCTCTTTTTGACGATCATGAGGGATAGGTAGTGAGGTTGCTCCATGCCTTGGAGCTTGTGGAAGTCCGTTTCGACCATTTCCCCGTCTTGGCCGCAGCGACTGACGAAGCAGCAGTTTTTTTCCAGCCCGGCGTCCTTGATTTCTCCGAGTATATCGTGGAAATGCTTGTAGGTTTTCATGAGGACCAGGTTTTCCGAGGCATGCACAGCTTCGCGGAAGCGCTCGCCCCCCTTGGCTCCCGAGATGATGGTGATGGTCTCCTCCCCTTCGGCGAGAGGCACATTGGCGGATGCCGCCGCAGCCTGGAAGGAGGTGATGCCGGGCACCACGACGATGGGAGCATGGGGAAGACTGTGCCGGATTTTCCTCATAAGGTAGATGAAAGTGCTGAAGGTCAGGGGGTCCCCTATGGTGAGGAACGCGGCGTCCTTGCCTTCTTGGAGGACTTTGACGACCTTGAGGCAGTTGTCCTGCCAGGCGCTTTCCAGGCTTTCGGAATTGAAGGTCATGGGAAAATTGAGCTTGTCCACGGGCGTGTCCGCATGGAGGTGGTCCCTGACGATATCGAAAGCGACGCTGTAATCATTTTTGCTCGAAGCCGCAGTGAAAACATGGCTCACTTCCTTCAATACGCGAACAGCCTTCAAGGTGAGCAGCTCGGGATCCCCCGGCCCCACACCAATGCCGTACAATGTGCCCAGCATGGTCTTCCTCCCTCTATTCTCGCTCTTGCTTCGCCAGTTCGAAAAGAGCGTGCAGTATGGCCACGGCGACGGCGCTCCCGCCCTTACGCCCCAGCACCGTGATGGCGGGCCGGTCCATGTTCCACAAGGCATCCTTGGATTCCGCCGCCTGAACAAAGCCCACGGGCACCCCCACCACCAGCGCCGGTCGGATGCCCTCTTCCCGAATCAGGCGGCAGACTTCCAGCAAGGCCGTGGGGGCATTGCCGACAGCCACGATGGAACCCTCCAGTTCCCTGGAAAAATGCCGGAAAGCGGCCACGGATCGGGTGGTACACTGCTCCTCGGCCCACCGGTGGCTTTCGGGTTCGAGAACCGGAGTCGCCACTTCGTTGCCGAACCATTTCAAGCGCCAGGGAGACAACCCCACCTGGATCATTCTCGTGTCGGTGTATATGCGGCAGCCGTTGCGAAGGGCCGCGCACCCCTCGGCCACGGCTTCGGGATGGAACCGCATCCGCCGGGAAAAATCAAAATCCCCCGTGGTGTGGATCACCCGGCGCACCACCTGCCACTGATCCCGGGGAAAGCCGTGATCCCCAACTTCCGCATCGATGATGCGAAAGCTCTCGGTTTCGATTTCACGACCGACCCGGACCAATCCGGGGCGGCAATCCGGTTCTTGCAGATTATGAGCATCCGACTTCATGGCAGCCTGCCTTTTCTCCCTGGAATGGGCTCCGGAACGACCCATGAACCACCATTCCCATTGTCGCCCTCTCAAAAAAAAGTCCTCGAACCCCCGCCGGAACTGGAGAGAGAATCGAGACCGTACCCTCTTTCACTATTCCTAGACATACACAGGCAAAGTGACAGGAAATCCTCGTTCCTACATCACAAAAAACTCAGCGGCTCATCCTTATCGCATTTGTTTTTTGGCGTCAATGGAAATGGAGTAGAGGCCGGATATATCCCAAAGATCACCCATCAGACGGCTGGAAAGCGTCCAAAATATCCTTGACACAACCCAAAACAGGTGTTAACCGAAATGGCTTAAAAAAGTTTGATTCTTAAAAAAATTTGATAAAAATAGCGTGTTTAAAAGGCTCCTTTCGGGCTTTGTTGTTGGAAGAGGCTTTCGGATTGATTTACTGGCTTAGCAGCTAAAATGTACTTTTTATTCATAATTTTGAATTCTATCTCTGCTCACCCTTATCTGAAGAAAAGGCCATGAGGGACTCTCACAAAAACATCAATGCCTGCCTGGAAGCGGCACAGGACCAACGTTCCAGGTTCATAATGGTGTTGCCTCCCGAAGTGACCGGCATCAAGGATTTATACGCATCGCTGGATCGTTTTGACGAAAACTACCTTTATCTTGAAGCTTCTTCCCTCAAGGAGATCAATCCAAAATGGATACTACAACCGGTAATCTGTTATTTCAAACTCATTACCAAAAAAGAAGGAAAACGTGAGAGTTTTTTAAATTTCAACTCGACCATCATTGAAATAGCAAAAAACAGAAACGGAATCATCGAACTGAAGGTTGAGTATCCGAAAAAGCTCAAGGTAGGACAAAGAAGGTCAAATATCAGGGTTGAGATGGAAGATGAGTATGTTGTTGGATTTTATTTATGGGAAGGGAAAAAGTTCATAAAAGACTCAAGGGATAAAAAATCATTGAATAAGCCGGTCCTAAGCATGAATGAGATAAAATCCGGCCAGGTAAGAATCATGGATATTTCCGCAGGGGGAATAAAAATAAGGGTAAAAACAAAAATGATATCAAATCAAGATGTCGATATTGAAAGAGGTGCCCTGTTGATATTTTGGATATCATTATATAATCCGGATACCTCCGGTAATGAAAGTTATTGGATTAAGGGCAGAATACAGTATATATATGAGGACTTCATAACAAAGAGTATTGATATAGGCATTCAATTTATAAGCACAGCGACAATCACTGAAGAAAAAGTAATGAAATGGAATCTCGTAAGACACAACCATGTCGAAGCGATCGGAAATTGGGCCTTTCGCCGCTATCTTGAGCAATACCGTAAGGGATTGATTTAACTTTGGCCCTTCCGGACCTTTCGAATGCGTTTTGACTCAGTAAGATCCACGTCGGCTTGAATGGCCATTCAAGCCGGTCGCTTTCTCACCCTTTTCGCTCCCCACCATTTCCTACCCCTCCGTACCCCCTCATAAAGTACCATCACGCGGAGAATGCAATAAAAGCTTTGACCACTTTGCGTGGTTGTGGTTAGATTTCCTGACTTTTGGTATGTTGAAAATCGTTCCTAGGGCGAATGTCTAGACATAGGAGGAAAGTGAAATGCCCCGTATGAAACGCTGGTTGCTGATCCTCGGAGCCGGCTTTGTGCTCTTGAATCTTATCATCATCGCCCTGGCACTGATCATTGCAGATTTCCTAGTCGATTTCTGGTGGTTCGATTCCCTGGGCTACAGCTTTTACTTCCTTCAGCGATTGCTTTATCGCTATGTAGTATTGATTTCTGTGACTTTTGCCTTCTTTTTGTTCTTTTTTCTAAATTTTTGGGTAGCATCGCGCTACCTGGGCACTTATGAACAGGGCAAGGAACAAGAGACATCAGAAGAAGAGGAGGAAGCCCCTTCCAGACTCAAGAAAAAAGCTCGCAAAACATACAAAGAGCTCATGAGGATGTTTCTGACGGGCTCCATGTGGGTGTACACTCCCCTTTCCTTCGTCCTGGCAATCATCATCGCCCTTCCTCTTTTCGAACAATGGGAAATGTTCCTCCTTTATCTTGTCGCTCCCACCACGGGGGTAGCCGAAAGCACCTTCGGTAAAGACATAAGCTACTACCTGTTTTCCTATCCCATTTATATCCTTCTGCTGCGCCGACTGCTGTTGGCCTTTCTCCTGCTTTTTGCCGCTCTTGTGATTCTCTACCTGGTGGAAAGAAAGATTTTGGCGAGCCGAGATCAGAGCCTGGCCAGGGGTGCTCGATGGCACCTTAGCGCTTTGATCCTTGTGGCCTTTTTCATCGAAATCTGGCACTTTCTTTTGCAGGCACATGGGATGGTATACAGCACTTCTCACCTGCCTCTTTTCTTTGGGGCCGGATTCACGGAAATGAATGTCGTACTGCCGTTAATCTGGCTCTCTCTATTTTTCCTCATGGGCACGGCCTTTTCCCTCATTGCTTACATGAATGCCCGCAAAGGACTGCTCGTGCTGGCCGGGTTCACCGTATTGTTTTTCGCAGCATTAGGATTACGGCATTCCACGATCCTGCCCCAACTGGTACAAAAATACATTGTGCAACCCAATGAAATCCACCGGGAACGCCCCTATATCAACAAAAACATCGAAGCCACGCTGGCCGCGTTCAAGCTGGACGATGTGGAAACCAGGGAATTTTCTCCTTCCATGGTCATGACGGATGTCGATACTCCCAGAATCAAAGCCGAATTGAGAAATATACCCGTTTGGGATGGGGAGTATCTGGAAGACGTGTTTCAACAGCTACAGCAGTTACGTACTTATTACCAGTTTTCCTCTGTGGATGTGGCGCGTTATTATGTGAACAACCGTTATCAACAGGTATTTCTATCCGCCAGGGAGTTGGACCATGAACAGCTTCCACCGGGAGCACGCAACTGGATCAATCAGCACCTTTCGTATACTCACGGCTACGGCGCGGTGATGGTGCCGGCGAGCCAGGGGGGTGACGAGCCAATGACCTGGTTCATCCGCGGCATCCCACCGGAATCGGATTTTGGCTTCCAAATCAAACAACCGGCCATCTATCACGGCCTGGGCAAATACTCTTATTCCATCGCCCCCAACGACACTGGGGAAATGCACTATCCCAAGGGTGCCAGCAATGTGATCTACGACTACACGGGAAAGAGCGGAGTCAGGATATCATCTCTCTTCAAAAAACTTCTTTTTGCGTATTATTTTGGAGACAGAGACGTCTTCTTCACCACCAAAACCAACCCCGGCAGCAGGATTCTTTTTCGCCAGAATATCCTCGAGCGCATCAAAATCCTCACGCCCTTCATCACCCTCGACCGGGACCCCTATCTCGTGGTCACCAATGAAAGGCTTTTCTGGATTCAAGACGCCTACACCACGTCCATCATGTACCCTTATGCCACGCCTTATCATACGGGGCAAAAATGGGTAAATTACATTCGAAATTCAGTGAAAATCGTAGTGGATGCCTATGATGGGACTGTTGACTATTATATCTTTGAACCGGATGATCCCATCATCACCGCCTATAGCCGTATTTACCCGGGACTTTTCAAGAGTAGAGCTCAAATGCCGCCCGAACTCCTCACTCAGGTGCGCTATCCCATGGACATTTTTACCTTGCAAACGACGGTTTATGCAAAGTATCAGCAGAGGGACCCGGAAGTGTTTTACCAGCAGGAAGATATGTGGGATTTTGCCAAGATTTACCGTAGCGGCGAGCCTATAAATATAACCCCATACTATTTGACGCTTGATCTTATCTCGCCGCCCAGATCGGACTTCCTGCTCTTATGCCCCATGAGCCCCAAGGGCAGGGACAACCTGAGGTCTCTCGTCATTGCCGGGTGCGATCCACCTTTTTACGGCAAGATCATCGTCTATGACTTCCCCAAGGGAGAACTGGTTCACGGCCCCTCTCAAATTTATGCCCTCATCAATCAGGACACCACCATCGCCCAGCAGTTCACCCTGTGGGATCAAATCGGGTCCGAAGTGGCTCGGGGTAATATGATCATTTTGCCGGTGGGGGAAGTGATCCTGTACATCCAGCCTGTATACCTCAAGGCATCGACCCAGCTAAAAATACCCGAACTCAAACGCCTCATCATGAGCCAGGGGCAGGTGGTGGTAATGGAGAGGTCCCTCGAGGAAGCTTACGCCGAATTACAGCAAAGGACGGAATCGGAAATGGAGCGTATCAGGACTCGATTCGCTCCCATGGCGGAACCGCCGTTGACCCCTGCTCCGACACGTTTTGACCCATTGATCGAAGAGCCGCGCACTCCCCCTGCCCCTCCGGGTCCGGTAAAACCCATGCATCCCGAGGATGCCTCCCCCCACGGGGAAGAGGCTCCGGATCAAACGGGAGACCCAGAAGAAACAGAGTCGGTTCTCAAAGGAACCATAGCTCCGAAAGATGCCGCTAACGGCATCAACGACGGCAAAAGCCTTGAAGAATCGGAAGAGTTGGAATAAGCGGCGGCGATATTTCCCGAGGAAGCGGCAACCTCTCACTATTCATTATCTTTCTTGTCGGCACAGGAAACGTTCACCCTGTCCACGACTTTCTCGAAATAGGCTTCGCTTTCCTGGAGCAACGGCGACATGTTACGCGTCATACCGAGCTTCATGACGAGGTAGTTGAGCTTTTGCATCTGTCGGTATTTTTCCTGGGTATCCTGGATGCCGGCGAGAAGTTGTCGGGTGGAGTAGATTTCTTTTCTCAGCTGAGCTTCGGGAGGCAGACAGTCGGCGTTTTTAAGTATCTTGTAGGCCATGCGAATGTCCGGAGGAAGATGGCTGTCGTCCTCGAGTTTTAAGGGTTTTCCTTTACCCTCGATATTGTCAAATTCCCCTCTGCTCATGGCTTGGCGTATTCTCTCGTCGGCTATCTTTTCAAGTATGGTGAAGGCGCTTCCCATTGAAAAAACCTTTCCTTGCTGTACAATAGCTGTGAATGTCATGCTCCTCCATGGGTACTTGCGCACACGTGCAGGACCGTTTCATAACCCCATGGGCCTCAAAATGAAAAACACGGGGCCCAACCTCTCTACACACAATCTGTACACAAAAGGAGGAAAAATTCAGTGAGCCTTATAGCAGCGGAATCGGCCCCACCTTCGGCACCTGCCTCCATCTGGATTCTTGGCGCGGGCCACTTTGGGCTCCTGGCAGCCGAGAGGCTCACCAGGCGCTTTCCACATGCCGACTTCACCGTTATCGACAAAAGCGAAAACCATTTGGAGCAGGTACATAGGGAAACCAATCTACCTTGCCTGCAAAAGGATGCCATTGACTACATCACAAGCCGATCCCTTCCTCATGAATTGTGGATCGTGCCCGCCGTACCCGTGCATGTCGCCTTCCAATGGCTCCTGTACCGAGTGGGAGAAAAAAAAGATGTGGAGCGACTAACGGTACCAGACTCGATGGATACTCAGGTACCAAACCCCATGCGACCTGCAGGAAAAACCGTCTACACCAGCTATGCCGATTTCATCTGCCCCGACGCTTGTAGCGAACCCGAAAACATTTGTACTCACACCGGACGACCAAGACCGGGCAGTTTGTTTGAACATCTCGCATCCATTTCCGTACCTGGCTTTCAGGTTTCCGTGGTGCGCAGCCATCAGCTGGCTCCCGGCGTAGGGGGCTATCCTTCCCAATCACTTACCAGCCTTCTGAAAGATGTTTTTAAGGCTCCGGGCAGGCACATTATCGCCACGGCATGTCGCTGCCATGGCGTGATGGATTGTCTACAATGGTGGTGAGGCGCGACTGGAGCGAACAATAGCTTTTTGGATTGTCGGCAGGCGGTATGCTTGAAAAACATTTTCCAAGTCCTAAAATTTTTCCATAATCTCTTTTAGTCGATCGAATTCCCCGGCAAAAATCCTATTCAAGGACAAAAGACTTTCCCGGTCATCATGGATCCCCAGGATTTTGGGACCATTCATTTCCATCGAGAGCCTCAACAAGTTTTGGTGAGCATCCTTGCAGCCATGAAATCAGTTTCCGTCCAACCGTTCCAGCAGTTCAACAATCCTGGCCGCAAGCTTCATGTTCCGCATCCATTCCTCGGGAATGCCGTCCATCCCCAGGTGAGCCCCCAGAACCATCCCGACCACAAGACCCCGAGCGGCGGAATCTCCCCCGGCCATGACATTTTCGATGAGCCCCTCACGCAGGTCGTTTTCATATCGGGCTATGAGCTGCACCGTCGATGGAAAAGCCGAACGGGCGGCGCAGCTCTGGCCCATATCGAAAATGGCCCGACGGGATTCGAGGGCGGCCATGTCCAGCCCATCGGCAACGCCTTGAGCCAGAGGGGTGGATGCAAAGCTTTCTTCCGCCACCCGTTTCATGGAATCCACAGGGGCCTGCCCTTGCAGTACTCGATGCGTGACTCGGGCAAAAAATTCGGCACAAGCCGCCACCTGAGCTGAATTGTGCGTCATGGCGGTTTGAGCACGCACGCTTTCCAGGAGGCTTTTCAGATCACCGGCATGAGCGTAAATGAGAGGGGCAATACGTGCGGCTCCTCCCAGATCCGTGGATTGAGAACCCGAGTCCCCGTGGCTTTTTCCCGAGGCAAAATTCTTGAGGGTCGTTGTGGTGGCGCCGTCCACATAGCCGTCGTAGTCGCTAAAAAGACCCTGCCACCTCCGGGCGAAATCCTCCAGGGAAAAGCTCCCGGTATGTGCCAGGGATTCCAGCAGGACGAGCGTTTGGTCTCCGTAATGGGTGAAGGCGCCGGCTTCTTTGGTGGGATGATAGGATTGCGCGGACGGCTTGATGAAGTATTCGATCCGCCCGAAAGTCTTGTCGATGACCGCCGTGTCGTAAATCCAGTGAGCGCCCAGAGCAAGAGCATCCCCTGCGAACGAGCCCATGACCATTCCTCTGGCTTTGGTCTTCATTGGTTTTTCCTCCTTTCACAACTTTTCATCAGCTGTTTTTTCAAGTATGGTGAGATTGTAAAAAGAACCTTCCCTGCCGGAATATGGAAAAACAGTTAGAGTCGCCGACATGACGACTGCCCGCAAGCAATACCGGAAATATAGCATCACAAAGAAAGAGTAATGAATGGTGACGAAAAGGTAAAGGGTTCATCCGTATTGGCGAAAACGAAAACCTTTGCACACAATACGCCAAAAACAGAATCTGCTCCATCTCCGAAAAAATGCCGTCGATCATCTCGCGGAGCAAGGGGAAAATATCAAGGGGAAAATATAATGGGAGGACCAGATGAAGATCGGAATCAACGGTGACGAGGAAAAATCGGAGAGAGGATTTCGCTTTCACCTTTTTGCCATTCTTATAACGGTGCTCTGGCTGTCGGCTGCCGTTCCCCTGTGGGCACAGGAAGCCGGGCAGATGCTGGCCGGCTTCCTGTGCCCACAGGCATCGGTATGGTGGAAAACCGGGTTATCGTCCAGGTTAACGACTACGTCTTGGAACTGACGGGCTACAGCCGAGAGGAACTCCTGGGGCGGAGCGCCCGGATGTTCTACCCCACCCAGGAGGATTCGGATTTTGTGGGCCATGAAAAGTATCGCCAAATATCCGAGAAAGGCACCGGCACAGTGGAAACCCGCTGGCAGCGCAAAAACGGCGAGATTCGATCAGGGCGGGGATATAAGGCGCTTTCCCTGCTTCCTGTTGCAAACAGGATGTAGG
>CAZRWT010000069.1:0-16652 GCA_964603955.1 uncultured Syntrophobacteraceae bacterium | reverse complement strand
TGGAATCCACGCCGGGAAAACGGCAGGCTTGAGAGAAGCGAAATCCGGTATGGAAGTGTACGGCAGATACGCCGGGGTGTCTTTGTGGGGAGTGTTCGGGCATCGGACGCCGTTTTGAAAGATCGAATCTTTTTTTGTCGACATTTTCCAAACTACCGCTTTGTGCTTTTCAGCACGATTTTTTTCTGGACCTTCGAATGGTGCCCTGCTACATAATGAGTCCGGGCATTGATGATAGACATGATACAAAAACCTGAAGCATGAGTCCTTCAAGGAATGCCTGAAAGATTGCTTTGGGAAAGCACATTGGCCATTGTTGTCGTTCTTCGATGTTTATTTGGGTATAAGCCGCCGAACATGCCGTGCCTTGTCCTCCATCCTCGACCGTCGGAACGTCCTGTTTGAGTAAGCTCAAAAAGACCCTGATTCTAATTGTTCACAACAAATCACGCCAAAATAACCATGAGGAACACGGTGGTACTGCGCTGTTGAAAATCACCATGGGGGGTTTCAGCGGCGGAGTGAATTCCGAGCTTTCCTCCAGGAGCCCTTACCATGACGAATGCCCTCGAAACCTCTTCTCCCCGCACCCCTTTGGTCGATGTGATCGTTCCCGTTTATGGAGGGGCGGCACAAACCAGGCGCTGCATAGAGAGTGTACTGGCGTTTCCTCAGCAAATCCCTTACGAACTGGTGGTCATCGACGATTGCTCTCCGGAGCTCGAATTGTCTGTCTGGCTTCGCGAAACAGCCGGGACCGCTGCCTTCACCCTTGTGCAAAACCCCGCCAACATTGGCTTCGTCAATGCGGTCAATCGTGGCATGATGCTCCATCTTGACCGGGATGTGGTGCTGCTCAACAGCGATACGGAAGTTCATGGGAACTGGCTCGAACGACTTCGCAACTGTGCGTACGGCGATGAGCAGGCGGGCACGGCCACTCCCTTTTCCAACAACGCGACCCTTTGCAGTTACCCTCGTTTCCTGAAAAACAATGCCCTGCCGGAAGGATGGAGCCTGGCGGCCATGGATGAGCTTTTTTCCCAGGTCAACGAGGGGTTGTGTCGCGAAATACCCACTGCCGTGGGGTTTTGCATGTACATCAAGCGCCGGTGCCTGAACCAGGTGGGCTGTTTCGATGCACATCGCTTCAAGGTGGGATACGGTGAAGAAAACGATTTTTGCATGCGCGCCATGAACATGGGCTTCAAGCATTTGCTTTGTGCCGATACTTTTGTTTATCATGAGGGGAATGTGTCTTTTGGTGAAAGCTCTCAAGGGCTATCCGCCTGGGCCCATGAGAAAATGAAGGAGATCCATCCCCATTACTTCGATCTCATCGACGATCATTGCAAGAGAGATCCTGCTCGCGTATTGAGAAGAAAAATCGATATGGCAAGGCTGTTGCGATCATCCCGCGACGCTTTGCTGTACGTGACTCACAATCTTGGGGGAGGTACGGAAAAACACGTACAGGAGCTTGCGAGCCTTTTGAAAGATGAATTCGAAGTCCTGGTGCTTCGAGGAAACATAACGGGTCTCGTCAGTGTGGAATGGGCACGCACAGGAGAAGAATTCATCGTCTATTTCAATTTACCTTATGAATATGACAAATTGCTTCAATTCATCAAAGCACTGGGGGTCGGGCGTCTTCATTTTCATCACCTCATCGGTGTGCATCAGCAAATTCTCCAGCTGATACAAGACATCGGCGTTCCTTATTGTTATACGCTCCATGATCACTATTCCATCTGCCCGCAATACACTCTGACGCGCAAGGACGGTCATTATTGCGGCGAACCCGACGTGTCGGGGTGCGCTCTTTGCCTGAGCGAGAGGCCCTCGCCCAACGGCATGGACATTGTCTCGTGGCGCACATTTTTCAATACCTTGTTGACGGGGGCTCATCAGGTGATCGTTCCTTCGCAGGATATGCTGGAACGTATGAAGCGCTACATTCCCCGTGCCCATTATGTACATTTAATGCATCCCGAACCGCCAAAACATCTGCGTCCGTTCCATGCCGTGTCCCAGGCTGCCGAGCTGAAAATCCTTGTGCTGGGCAAGCTGGATCACGCCAAGGGTTTGAAATTACTTGAATCCTGTGCATTGGATGCTGCCAGGCGGTGCCTTCCCCTCTACTTCCGTGTGATCGGCATGCCCGAGGGTGAGGTGAAAACGGAACCCTCAATTCCATTGTCTTTTTCCGGCCCCTACAGCGATGCGAACCTGCCCGTGCTGATCCGGCGTGAAAGGCCCGACCTGATTTTTTTCCCGGCACTGTGTCCCGAGTCGTATTCCTACACATTGAGCTCCGCCATGCGCATGGGGCTGCCCATTGCCGCGCCGCGCCTGGGTGCCTTTACCGAAAGACTGGCGTCCTATCCGTCGGCGTGGCTGAAAGACCCCGACTGCTCGGAAGCATGCTGGAATGATTTGTTCATGACCTTGCATGCCGATCTCAAAGGTGATATCCCGCCGGTTCCCGCCATGCCCAATGAAGCGAATGAATACATGGAGCGGTATCGGATGCTGATTTATGGAGATACCGTTTCTGCGGAAAAAATCCCTGCATGGATCGATGCATCCACACTGGACTGCTATGGGTTCGATAATCGTTACGAACGAAATATCGATACCTTGACGCGATCCGAGCTTTTGACCGTGGTTCATGATCTCGGCATCGAAGAGGGCTCTACGTACCTTACTGCTTCAATGATCGTAAAATATGTACAAGAGTTGAAAGCTGCGAAATCATTTTTCATTGAAAAAGCAGCCGGTTTGGAAACCGACAAGAAAAGCTTGATTTGGGAAAAAAGCAATCTACGCCAACAAATCAAAGACCAGGACCAACAAATCAAAGACCTGAATGAGGAGATTTTTAGACTGCGAGATTACATAAAAGGCATTTTCTCCTCGATGTCGTGGAAAATCACCGCTCCCCTGCGCTCCCTGAAAAGTCTCCTCGCTCAAAAACGCATTCCGAGCGGGCATGCGGAAAACGCTCTCTCGATCTCGATGGATAGCGAAAGGGAAGGCGAAGTTGCTGCTTCCCCTTCCAGCCCCCTTGCCACCGGAGTGCCTTACAGTGAAGGTTCGGATAAAAATGTGTTTGATCGCCTTGCGGCCGTAGAGCTCGATGCCTTTCTTACCGGCCATGACAGGCTGGCGCTCTCCTCGTCCGCAACACCCAGAGTGTCCATCATTTTGATTCTTTACAATCGAGCGCCCTTGACGTTTGCCTGCCTCAAGTCCATCAAGGCCGTGGCCGATGTGGCTCTGGAAGTGGTCCTTGTGGACAATGCATCTTCGGATGAAACTCCCATGCTGCTCCAAAGAATTGACAACGCAAGAGTAGTGACCAACACTGACAACCTGGGGTTTTTGGCGGCGTGCAACCAGGCGGCTGCGGTCGCCCGAGGGGAAACCCTGTTGTTTCTCAACAACGATGCGCAGCTCCTGCCCGGATCCCTGTCGAGCGCCCTCGATACCCTGTACAGCGCGCCGAATGTCGGTGCGGTAGGAGGTAAAATCGTTCTTTTGGACGGCACTCTTCAAGAAGCCGGGAGCATTGTCCGACAGGATGGGAGCTGCCTCGGTTATGGGCGCGGCGATGCTCCCTTCGAACCCATGTATATGTTCCGCAGAGTCGTCGATTATTGTTCGGGGGCTTTTTTGCTCACGCGGCGTGAACATTTCAATGAGCTGGGGGGATTCGACCGGGATTACATTCCCGCCTATTATGAAGAGACGGACTATTGTTTTCGCCTGAAGCAGAGAGGGTTGACCACCGTCTATGATCCCCTTGCGGTCATTGTCCATTACGAATTCGGCAGTGCCACCGACCCCGAGCAAGGCATCAGGCAGCAGGCACGCAATCAGAATGTTTTCCTCAAAAAGCACGGCGCTGCCCTCGAAAAAAAATACCCGGCCCATCCGGGCAATATCTTGCTTGCTCGCCATGGGGACCTTCCCAGGGCACGTATTTTGGTCATAGACGACCGGGTTCCCCATCGGAGCCTGGGGCAGGGCTTTCCCCGTGCTCATTCCATCGTTTCCTGCCTGGTCGAACTCGGTTGTTTCATCACCCTGTATCCTCTTCGTTTTCCCGTGGAAGATTGGTCCGACGTGTATTCGGATATTCCCAACGACATCGAAGTCATGGCGGGGTACGGCATGGAACGTCTCGAGTCCTTTCTCCTGGAGCGCAAGGGCTACTACCACATGCTTCTCATCAGCCGCCCACACAACATGGAGTGGGTGGGAAGCATCGGCGACAGGCATCCCGGCCTCTTCGACGGAGTGAAGCTCGTTTACGATGCCGAGGCTCTTTTTGCGGCAAGGGACATCTTGCGTGAGGAAATTTTCGGACGATCCCTGCCGCCTAAAGAAAAGGAAGCCATGATTCAAAAGGAGTTGGAGCTTGCGGCCGGCGCTCATGTCGTGATCACGGTTTCCGAGGCGGAGCGGGAACATTTCACGGCTTTTGGCCTGGAGGAAACTCATGTGTTGGGACACCTCGTGACGGCTTCCCCCACACCCAAATCTTTCACGGAGCGGCGCGACATCCTCTTCGTCGGCGCCATGCCGGACGATGCTTCGCCCAACGCGGACTCGCTGGCCTGGTTCGTCAAGGAAGTTTTTCCCCTTGTGGAGAAGCTCCTAGATGCGGAAGTACGCATCATCATTGCCGGATCCTGCAAATCGCCGAAGGTGACCGCCCTGGAATCTGAAAACGTGATCCTCGCAGGGTTTGTGCATGATCTGACATCCTTTTACAACGATTGCAGGGTGTTCATCGCTCCAACCCGGTTTGCGGGAGGCATTCCCTTCAAGGCTCATGAAGCCGCTGCTCATGGGCTGCCCATCGCAGCCTCCACGCTCATCGCCTCTCAGCTGGGCTGGGTTGGGGGAGAAGACCTGGCAGCCGCTCCCGTCCACGATCCAGTCGAATTCGCCCACCAGTGTTCTCGGCTTTATTCCGATTCCGTTTTGTGGCAAAAGTTCCGTGAAAATGCCTTGCGGCGCATCGAACTGGAGTGCTCGATGCAGGTTTTTAACGGGACATTGAAAAAAATCGTTGACCATATTGCTGCGTGACTGCGTGGAATCTCCTCGTTCCCAAGCTCCAGCTTGGGAACATAAGGAAGGTGAAATCAAGATAAGGAAAAAATGGAAAATCTGTTTGTCGGCAACCTGAAAGTTCGGTCCAAACGGATGATCAAGGGAGTTCTCCTGGCCTTGCCGGGAGGCGATGCCTGTATCGAACGCCTCAAGCGACTCCGTGATCGTTGCACGGGTTTCATGAACTCGTGCCCCTCCTCCCGCGATTTGAACGATGCCCGGAAAAATCTGCGGATCGAGATGGAAAAGCGGTTCGACCGGTTCATGGCTGGCGACAAGAACCTGTTGTTGCCTTGTGCGGAGACACCCCGGGTGTCGGTGGTCATCGTCGTGTGGAACCAGGCTCCCCTGACCCTCGCCTGCCTGCAAAGCCTTGCCCGCGAAATGTATGTTCCCCTCGAGGTGATCGTTGTCGATAACGCATCCACCGACGGCACGGAGGAACTGCTCGGTCGCGTCGGCGGCGTCCGTGTCGTCACCAATGATCAAAATATCGGTTTCCTCAAGGCCGTCAACCAGGGTATGCGTCATGCGCGGGGAGAGTACGCACTCCTTTTGAACAATGACGCCGTGCCTCGCCCGGACAGCCTGACTGCCGCAATCAATATCCTCGATACCGACGACACTGTTGGAGCCGTAGGGGGCCGACTGGTACTCCCCAATGGGCTCCTCCAGGAAGCGGGCAGCATCGTCTGGAGGGATGGCAGTTGTCTCGGTTACGGTTGCGGCATGAACCCCGAGGCGGGGGAAGCCATGTTCCGTCGGGATGTGGATTACTGTTCGGGTGCCTTCCTGCTCTTACGCCGTGTCCTGTTCGAAGCTCTCGGGGGATTCGACGAGGTTTTCGCACCGGCTTACTACGAAGAAGCGGATTTTTGCATGAGGTTATGGGAGAGCGGCCGGCGCGTGGTTTACGAGCCGCGAGCGATTGTCGACCACTTCGAGTTCGGAAGCTTGGAAAAAACCGCGAGCGCCATCGAGCTGCAAATTCGCAATCGAAGCGTTTTCGCGGCAAAGCACGCGGAAGCGTTGCGGCACCGATGGGAGCCTTCTCCCCGTGCCGTTTTGCATGCGCGCATGCGGGATTCGGGGCGGTCCCGGGTCCTGGCGATCGACGACCGGGTTCCCCTGCACAGTCTGGGCTCGGGTTTTCCTCGCGCACGGCAATTGATTGTCGAGATGGTCGAGGCCGGCTGCTTTGTCACCCTGTATCCCCTGCAAACGCCCGTCGAAGACTGGAACCGGACCTATCGGTCTCTTCCCCGTGAGGTGGAAACGGCCATGGGGCATGGTCTGTCGGGTCTCGAAAAATTCCTGGCGGAACGCAGGGGCTACTACCATATCTTGTTCGTGAGCAGGCCCCACAACATGAAATCCGTGGTGCGTCTTCACGAGAGACATCCCGAACTTTTCGAGGGGTTGCGGATCATCTACGATGCCGAGGCGGTTTTTGCCGCCAGGGACCTGAACAAGGCACGGGTGATGAATGACCCGGCGGCTCGAAAGCGTGCCGAAGCACAAATCGTTCGAGAAGTGGAGCTTGCAAGGATGGCCCATGCTGTGACGACCGTGTCCGAGAAAGAAGCGAAGTATTTTCACTCCACCTCCGGCGCCCATGTCCATGTGCTGGGGCACAGCCTGATTTCAAGCCCCACCCCGAGTTCCTTTTCATCGAGGCGGGACATTCTTTTTGTGGGGGCTCTCGATGATGAGGACTCGCCCAACGTGGATTCATTGGTCTGGTTCGTCAAGGAAGCCTGGCCTTGCCTGAGCCCCTCTCTTGAACCGGGAGCCTCGCTGGTAGTCGTCGGGCGCAACGGCGCGCCGGGTGTCCAGGCCCTGGCCGGATCGGGAATCCATCTTGTGGGGCGGGTGGATAGCCTCGATTCCTACTACGACAGGGCAAGGGTTTTCATCGCTCCCACCCGGTATGCGGGGGGGATTCCCCACAAGGTGCATGAGGCTGCTGCATACGGAGTTCCTGTGGTGACGACGAGCCTCCTGGCCGATCAACTCGGGTGGCATGACGGCGTCGAGCTTTTGATGGCCGACAGCCCTGAAGCCTTTGCCGCTCGCGTGGGGGAGCTTTACAGGAATCCCGATCTGTGGGAGGCCGTGAGGTCGGCCGCTCTGGAACGGGTCGGTCGAGACTGTGATCCGGAGGTTTTCCGCCGCGAACTGAGGAAGCTTCTCTCCGGCATGGGTGAGCCTGATGGAAAAGGGCGGTTGCCGCACCGGGAGTTAGGGTGACTGCGGCTGATATTTTGCGAATCACCTGAGCTTCTCCTTGATGCGGCAAAGAAAATCGGCGGCCTTCCAGGCGCGGCTCGCAAGGATGGATGCCATTTGACTGTCCCGCTCGGTCAGGGCGGCCTCCAGCTTTGCGATCCGCAGAGCCCCTTTGCCCAAAGCGCTTTCGAGGGCGGTCGTTTGCTCATCCCGCCTGTTCAACGCGGCTTTGAGGGCGGCGATCTGCCCGTTGCCTTCAGCCAACGCGGCATCGAGTTCTTCGATGCGTCCGGTTTTCTCTGCCAGCGCGTTTTCAAGTCTGAGCCGTTCGTTGCGCGTGCGATGGAGATCGTAGTGTTCGAGCTGTCTTGTTCCCAGGGCCGCGAAATATTCCCGAAGTTTTTTTTGTTCCGGCGATGAAGGTTGCAGCCACCGGAGCTTCTTCGTTTCGGGAGCGCCGTCGAGTTGGAGCACCCCGAGGCCGTGGGAATGGAAGAATTCGAGGTGGTTTGGGTAAGTGCATTGTAGTTCCTCCCATAACTTCCATACGCCGAACCCGTGTCCTCTTGCGTTGGTGTCGTGCAAGAGAACCACTGCGCCGGGAACCAGTTTGGGGAGCCAGGTTTCAAAATCGTGCCTGACAGCTTCGTAGGTATGCAGGCCGTCGATGTGGAGCAGGTCGATGGATGCGTTGGAAAAGGCGTCGAGCGCCTCGTTGAAGGTCATGCGCAACAGGGTCGAGAAATTCCCGTAGTGTTCTCGGTTACGGGCGTTGACCCGTTCGAAGACTTCTTCCCCATAGAGCCCCGCATGCTCTTCTCCTTTCCAGGTATCCACTGCATGGCATCGTGTGGACAGTTTTCCCTCCTTGACGGCCTGGCAGAAGGAAAAGTAGGAATTGCCCGAGTGGGTGCCCAGCTCCACAAACACGTGAGGATCGAGGAGTTTCACCAGCCAGCACGCAAAGGGCACATGCCCGAGCCAGGCGTTTGGATGCTCCATGGAAAGGGGCCTGAACAGAGCCGCATCCATCAAACGATATTTTTCGTCACACACGGCGGTTTCTCCGAATTCAAAGCACATCGGCAAATCCCTTGCGGGTTTTTTGGAACCAGGCCAGCCCGGCCCAGCAGACTCCGAGGCTCACGACCAGGTATAGGGCCAGGCCCCTCCAGTGGGGCATTTCTCCCCAGATAAGCACCTGCCTTGCCTGCTCGATGATGAAGGTGAGGGGGTTGAGGAAAAGCCAGGCGCGGAGCTGTTCGGGCAGGGCCGACGCCGGAAAGAAGATGGGGCTCAGGAAGAGCAGGGCCGTCGTGAAAATCCCCACGACCTGGCCCACATCCCGCAAGAATACCCCGAGGGAAGCCAGGAACCAGGCGAGCCCGAGGGTCAGCACCAGCAGGGGCAGGAGCACCACGGGCAGCAGGAAAAACGTCATGGAAAAAATCCCGTTGAGCACCAGGTTGAACGCCAGCAACACCAGGACGCTCACCATGCAGTGAAACAGGGCGGAACATATGGCCGTCACCGGGAGGATCTCCAGGGGGAAGATCACTTTCTTCACATAGTTGGCATTGGCCAGGATGAGGCCGGGGGCGCGGTTGACCACTTCGGAAAACAGGCTGTAAACGATCAGCCCGGCAAAAAGGATGATGGCGAATTCCGTTCGGCTTTCCGAATGGGTCTGGCCCCACTTGGCCCGGAACACCACGCTGAACACGAAGGTGTAGATGGCCAGCATGAAAATCGGGTGAATGAAGGACCACAGCAGCCCGAAGACCGATCCACGATAACGTCCCACCACTTCCCGGCGGGCCATCTGTCGGATCAACCCCCCGTTGCGCCGGAAGGTCCGAAGCACCTGAACAGGGTTTATGGAATGAGTGGGACTCGACATGGATGAGAAACCTCTCCGCATCAACGGCAAAGCACTTCAGTGTTCGCTACAAAAAACATCTCGTACCATCACTCCCCCTCAACCCTCGTTCCCAAGCTGGAGCTTGGGAACGCCTTTGCCTTGGAAGCTCAAGCTTCCTGACTTCTCCTGGCGTGAGGGGGCTGCCTCCGGATTCGTTGAGCGGTTCATGGGGAGCTTTTGAACAGGATGCAAAGTGGAAGCTGGAGCTTCCGGGCAAGTGTGTTCCCAAGCTGGAGCTTGGGAACAAGAAAGTTGCACATCATTGCGGGTACTCATTTCAAATGGCCACGGCCAGGTGTTCTTCCGTGATGACCTGTCTTGGTCGCCAGCCATGGTCTGTCCTTTTAAAACCCGACTCTTCAAGCACTTCCTCGATAGTCCCCATCTCGGAACATTCTTCGACAAAGGCTTCCACAGCTTCCAACAGGGAACTTTGGGCCTCCTGAATGGATTCTCCAAAACTGGATATGTTCAATGATGGGCAAAGGGCGACGTAAAGATCACCCTCCTTGAAGATTTCTACCTTGATATAGATATTTTGCATGTCATGCGCTCCTGCATTCCCTGAACTTGCTCTTTCCATAATCCTTACCGTCGAATTCATCGCCGGGAAGATAGCACACTCCATGGGGCAGGCAAAGAGGGGAAAATTGGGGAGGGGGTGATGACTCTACACGGATTCCTCCACCTGGAGGCGGATGCTGTTCATGGGGATGCCGATGAGGCCGCCGGCCACGCTGGTGGATTCGGATTTGAAAAAGAGGGCGTCGTGTACCCAATGGTGTTGCACGTGTTCGCTCTGAGTCCCATCGGCCACTGCCGCCGTCACCGAATAGTCGCCTGCGGCGAGTCTGGGCATCTGGAAGGCGAATTCGGCCGTCAGAAACTGTCCGGCCGTGCAGAACACAGGGGCATCCACATAGCTCAAAAAAGTGTTGTCCCCGAACAGGCACTGCCCGAGCCTGTCCTTTATATAGAAGCCGATGATGGGGGAACCCATAGATTGGTGAGCCAGCACTTCCACCCTCAGCACCACCTCTTCCCCCCCCACGATCCACGCCAGGGGGGTGCCTTCCCTGTCCAGGAACTTCACCGACGTGATCTGGGCGGCTCCCTGTCCGAAAGACGGAGCATCCGGGTCGAATTCGAACAATTCGATATCGTTTCTCAAGTTGGTGGTGTTGATGAAATCGCGCCTTTGGTCCACCACGCACGCGCCGCCCCCTTCCTCCGCATCCTTTTGCCGGCTCACCTTGATGCGGGTGGTGGTGCTCTTGCCCTGCTGCGCCTCGTAGAAGGCTTCCAGGTAACTTTCGCACACTTCCTTGGGCGATCCTTCCTGCTGCACCTCTCCCTTTTCGATCCAGACGGCCCGTGTACAAAGGCTGCGCACGGACGTCGTGTCGTGACTCACGAACAGCACCGTTCCCGTCTTCATGAAGTTGCGCAAAAAACGCATGCATTTCTGGGTGAAAAAAGCGTCCCCAACGGCCAGGGCTTCGTCGATGACCAGGATGTCCGCGTCCACGTGAGCGATCACGGCGAATGCCAGGCGCACGTACATGCCGCTCGAATAATTCTTGACGGGCTGCTCGATGAAGTCCCCGATGTCCGCGAAGGCGGCGATGTCGTCGAATCGTGCGTCGATTTCTTCCTGGGTGAGCCCCAGCACCGCCGCATTCATGTACACATTCTCGCGGCCGGTGAATTCGGGATTGAAGCCCGATCCCAACTCGAGCAGGGCCGCCGTCCGCCCCCTGGCATGGATGGTGCCGGCGGTGGGCGTCAGGGTCCCGCAGATCAATTGAAGCAAGGTGGACTTGCCCGATCCGTTGCGCCCGATGATCCCCACCGTTTCCCCCCGGCGCACCTCGAAAGATACCCCTCGCAGAGCCCAAAATTCTTTATAATAACGGATATGCCCTTTCTCGGGAAAGCAACCGATAATACGCCTCAAAGGGGCCGTCATCCGTGCGACCCTGGGAAAAATGAACTGCTTGAGCCGATTGCGCGGTGTCTCATAGATATGGTAGCACTTGCCCAGCCCTTCGACCCGAATGGCCGTGTCATCGGAAAACATTGACAAACCCCGCAAAGAGAATGGCTACAAAAGTCGGTGACCGGTCCTACCTCATAATTCACCGATATAAAATGAGCCCCCATCAACGAAGGAAACATCTTTGTGCCCAAACCCATGCCCTTTGTCAATGCAAAAACAGCCATTCTCCAGGTATCGCTCATCAAATCCCCCTTGACACTCCCGCGGGCTCCATGTATGGATGAGGCGAGTGAAGGGGGAAGCCCCCCGTATGTAACGATTCCTTGCATGTGCGGGTAAATGAAGCCCGTGCGATGTGCTTCGACCCAGGAGATCATGAATGCCCGACAGCAACGAAGATAAGGTGCCAATCGAGGATAAGGAACAATTCAAGGAAGTTACCTATCTCATGGATGAAGTGTTCATGCCTGCCCTTCAGTCGGCCGTCAAGAAGGCTCTAGACGGCGGGTACGGTCAAAATGCCATTTTCAACGCGAGCCTCTATGCCTTCACCAACATGCTGACCATGGTCCTCGGCAATGATCAAGGCACTGCACGGTTGCTGCGCGATTTTGCGGACCATCTGGAAAAGTCCTCTTCCTCATCCCCTTCGGCGGAGCCGGGCGCGCGCGTCGGGCTTTAGGCGGGCGGGGAGTGCGGGCGGTGCTCGGTCCATCCCATGGAGCGGACAAGCTGGAAGATCACGAAGATGCCGATAAAATCATCTCCGTGAGTCGGCTCGCGGAGCGAGAAAGGCTGGGCTGCCCCTGGTTGATCGCATGAGGGATTTCAAGCAGGCGATCCTGCCGTGAGTGGGAAAAAAGATCTTGATTTTTTGAAAACTTTTAATGTATAGGTGCCTCTAATTGGTATTAGGATGGGCTGAAGGGTATCTGCAATCCATCAGTGACTTGAGGGGGCTGGAAGTGTGCTTTTTTTGGGAGAGTCTCTTTTTTTTGAATCACGCAAGGAGGAAACATCATGAGTCAGTTGTTCGATCAGATGGGTAAGTTCAACGAAAGCTTTTATTTGACCAATAACCCGGACGTGAACCAGGCCGTGAATCAAGGCGTTTTTGCGAGCGGGCAACAGCACTTCGATTTGCATGGCGCGAAAGAGTTGCGGAACCCCAACACGTTGTTCGACATGACCTATTACAGCGCTCAAAACCCTGACGTTGCAGCTGCTGTGTCGGCGGGCGTCTTCCAGAATGTGTTTGAGCATTTCCTGTACCATGGGCTGGCGGAAGGGCGGGTTCCTTCCGAAAAGTACGCGACGTTCGATCCGGAAGTCTATATGGATGCGAACCCCGATGTCCGGCAAGCCGTCGAGGACGGAGTCATGTCTTCCGCGTTCTTCCATTATGTCATGCATGGCGCGGAGGAAGGGCGGCAGGGGTACACGCCGGTGGATGGACAGACCTATACGCTCACCGTCAATCAAGATAACTTCACGGGCACCGCCGCGAACGACACGTTCAATGCTCCGCTCGCACAAGGTCCCATTGCTCTTGGCAATACGTTGCAAGACGCCGATGTGCTCGATGGTGGTGCAGGTACGGACACTTTGAATGCCACTCTGCAGAATGCTGCGGCTCCTTCTCTCACCAACATTGAAATCCTCAATCTCCGTTATACGGCCGGCGTTGCCTTGGATCTCGCCAATGCGACCGGCGTTGAGGAAATCAATGTGAACAACAGCACTGCGGCCGGTCAGATTGATAACCTGGGTGGAATCGATACGCTGTCCATCAGTAACCAGAATCAGGATTTTACTGTCGACGGATCGACTGCCGGCACATTGAACATCGCCCTGGACACGTTCGGCAAATCCACAGCGAACAAGGCCTTGGATCTCGGTGCCGCTGTTGCAGCAAAGGCCACGACGCTGAATTTGGCGGTGACAAACGCTTATGTTGATGTTGACTCGACGAAAGGGGATGTTTTTACCACCGTAACCGTCGATGCCGAAGGGGCAAACAACGTAAACTTTGTTGACAGCGGTGCCACAATTAAGAACATGACGGTAACCGGTACGGGCACGGTGGATTTTACGGGCACCGCACTCACCGCACTCACAACCCTTGACGCTTCCGGAAATAGCGGCGGCGTGAAGGCTGGTCTTACCGGCAATAAGGAAAATGTAACCCTGACCGGTAGCGACGGCGACGACAGGTTTGTTCTGTCAAACTTCAATGGGAATGATAAAATTGATGGTGGGGAGGGCAAAGATACCCTGTCCGTTGCTCTGGCAGACGCTGTTTTGTTTAACAAAGCGGGTCAAGTAGCCAATATCGAGGTGCTGGAGGTGACAGGTGCCGCCGCCGGGACGCTCAATATGGATTATTTCGGTGCCGGGAACCTGACCGTAGTGGATGGCATCAAAGGCAATTTCACCGTTTCCAATCTCGTCAATGGAGCTACCGTACAAATCAATGCTGATTCTACAGCCGCAGCCGATTTGGTCCTTGATGTCAAGGGCGCTATTGGCGGCACGAACGATGTGTTGACGATCATCGCCGGCGGCGCGGTGGACTTGATGACGAAGGCTGTAAACATCAAGGCGGCAGGTGTTGAAACCATCAACTTCGTGACTTCTTCCACGGCAGGCAACGCATTCCAGGTGGGAGCTTTGACGGATGCCCAAATCAACACCATCAACATCAGCGGCAAGGGTGATTTTACTCTGGGTGGTGCCACTGTCGGTGCCATCAAGTCGATTGATGCCTCGGCCGCCACAGGTGCGGTGACGATCTCCGGTGCGGGTAGCACGACGGCCGTGACGTTCAAGGGCGGTGAAGGTATCGATACGTACACCGCTTCCGCCAAGGGCGACACCATTTACGGCAGCAAGGGTGCTGATATAGTTACTCTTAATGCTTCAGTAGCTAAGGACATCCTGGTTTATACTGCGGCGAATCAGTCGAATGCCGCTGCACAGGATATCATCAACGGTTTTGCCACCAACGATGATTTGATCAAGTTTGACGCTTCCCTGGAAACCGGTTCCGCTACCTATCTCGGTGCTGCTGCCTTCACTGCCGGTGGAAATACCGAGCTTCGTTTTGATAATCTAACAGCTGCTTTGCAGGTTGACTTCGATGGTGACGGCACGGCGGATTTTGTTGTGACCCTTGCCGGTGTGACGGCTGCGGACTTCGGTGCGGCCAACTTCGTGTTTGGATGAGCGTAAAGCAAATATTTGTATTTGAATTTCATTAAGTGACTGTGTTGAGAACCCCACCCTTGGTTTCAAGGGTGGGGTTCTTTCTTTTTGAATGTGATAGTGGAGGCGACATGAGCGATTGGCAACACGGTTATGTCACGGACATGCCTTATACATATGGTTTTTATAGAGAGTGCTCACCTCACTGGTTGGATTGGATAGCACTTCTACGTGGCTCGGAGCCCCAGGGAGACGTGAAGCAAGTGCTTGAACTCGGTTGTGGTCAGGGATACGGGCTTTGTGTGATGGCCGCTGCAAATCCTGATTTCCATTTCCATGGGGTTGACTTCAACCCGGAACATATTGCCCACGCACGCAGCCTGGCTCGTCGCACCGGATTGAAGAATATCGGATTTCACGAAGGAGACTTTCTCGCGCTCGCATCCGTGTCGGAGCTTCCATGGTCTCAATGCGACTACGTGATTGCGCACGGCATTCTGAGCTGGGTCAACTTTGAAGTCCGACAGGCTATCTTTAAAATCACGGATAGATGCCTGACACCTGGCGGTCTGGCTTATTTCAGCTATAATGCCCTGCCCGGCTGGCTTGCAACTCATCCCGTTCAACACCTGATGCGTCAGTTTGCTGATCGTACAGGAGTGAACGCCATTTCATTCGAAAGCGCCTTGAATGCATTACAAACCTTGAAGGATGCCGACGCAAGCGTTTTCAATCTCCAACCCGGCTTGGTTTCTCGTCTCGATCAACTGCACAAACACCCCAAGGACCAAACGAATTATCTGTATCATGAGTATTTCAATGCCGCGTGGTCTCTTTTTTACTGCACCCAGGTCGCCGATGAAGCCTCGGTGGGAAAACTCAGATACCTTGGCAGTGCGACGATTCCCGATAACTATGATGCCATGCTTCCGGAAAAGATGCGCCAGGCTCTGGATACGGCTCCGGATATTGCTTTACGGGAACTGTACAAGGACATGCTCATCAATCAAAGCTTTCGGCGCGACGTTTTTGTAAGGGGACAAGCCCCCGTGTGGTCGGGAGAACAGTTAACCCTTTTCAGCGAGCGCATGATCACGCTGCTCCAGGCCCCCGAGGCTGTCGACCTGAAGTTCAAGACCAGCTTCGGAGAGGTCGGTGGCCGGGAAGATGTGTACAAACCCATCGTTCAAGCATTGAGTAAGGGACCGATGAAAATCGCCGATTTGGCCAAGGTGTTGCCGGATTTGAACGTGGGAGCCGTGATCCAATCCATCGGTATGCTGGCCCACGGCAATGCCGTCGGTTTCCACATAGCAAATGCCAAGAAAAAAAACGCCATCCAGTTCAATCAAGTGTTGGCCGAATCGGTCTCGCGTGGAGCGCCGTACAGGTTCATTGCCCTGCCGGGCATCGGGTCGGGCCATGCCGTGGACGAACTTCAGCTCATGGCCTTGGATGCGTACAACAAGGGGGCGAATACGCTGGAGGCCATGGCTGCCGGCGTTGAAGCGAGGCTCAAAGGATTGAATAAATCCATTGCGGTAGACGGCCAACCGGTGCCGTACGGCACGGAGTGCGTCAAGGAACTGGCCGTCAGGCTGGAGCCCTTCGTGGGCAAGACGTTGCCGATGTTCAAAAGATTGGGTGCGGTCAAGTAGGGGGGGGCATATGATAAAATGGACATTTCTCGCGGTTTTTTTGACGACGATTTTCGTCGCGACCGCTTTGGCTTCGGATATCAGCGGCAGGTACTCATTGCAAGGTACGGATCCCGGCAATGGGGGCACATATCACGGCGAAGTCCTGGTGGTTCGGAAAGACGACGTGTACGTTGTGGCCTGGCGTATTGGAGACCAGCGGTTTGTGGGCACGGGTTTGCGTGTGGATGACGGCTTTGCCGTGGTTTACGAGAGTCGGGATACGCCGGCGGGCCTTGTATTGTACAAGATACTGCCCGATGGCTCCATGACCGGTATCTATACGAATCTCGGACAAACCAGGGTCGGCACGGAAACCTGGAAACCGGAATGACGACAGGGGAAACAGCCCATGGAAGCATGACGCTCCACAAGTGCCCTCGTTGTTCTTCCATCTCTCTCATTTGTTTCCGGAGTCCGGCATTTCTCGTTCCCAAGCTCCGGCTTGGGAACGCCTTGCCTTGGAAGCTCCAGCTTC
>CAZRWT010000068.1:0-17314 GCA_964603955.1 uncultured Syntrophobacteraceae bacterium | reverse complement strand
GGTAACGCTGAGGGCCTTGGGGGATTCCCCCCGCTCGACGGGCGTCCAGGGGTCTCCCGTGTCTCCTTTGCGGTCCCGCTGTGCGATACGGGCCGCTTTGGTGGACCGACCGGCGGCGCAAAGGGTGTCGCCGTCCATGAGGATGCGTACACGCCGGCAAATCTCGATAAAAAAGGGATCACACTCGTGCAGTTCTAGACTGGAAGTCCCGTCCCAGGGATCGAGCCAGAGGAGTTTTTTGCCGTCCGATTCCCGGTAGCCGTAGGAGTCGATCAATTTTTCCCGCGATGCCATGAGAATGGGCATATCACGACAAAAACGGGCTCCCCAATGGAGGGAAGGGGCGTAAGCGACGAAAGGGCGACTGGAAAAACCGCCGTTCATGCGCACCACCCCATAATTTCCCGCACCGAGAAACCCTTCCATGGTCTGCAAGGTCAGCAGGCTGAACAGCCAGTGTTCGGGATGGGGGCGGGCCATCTTGACCGCCTTGAAGTCATGATTCTTGGAAGTCACGAGCATGTCCAGTTCGTCGGGCATGCAAAACCGCCTTTTGAATTCACCGAGACTTCCTTCGGGAATGGGCGGCTGGAAAAAGGCGGGTTTCGAAAGGTCCTGGGCGAACAGGCAGAAGGGTTCTCTTTGGCCGTCGGTCAACCGGAGGAGAAGTTCCTCCCACTGCGAAGCGTCGGCAGGCCCGAACCCCTGTTCTGCATGGCAAAGAGCCATGGCGGCCATTTGTGTCAGGCAGGCATACCATGGATGGTGCTGATGGGGACGCAGGCGGGGAAACTCGACACGCTCCCCTCTGGAGAGCACCTCGAGCAATCGAGGCAGGCTCACACTCTCCTGTTTGCCGTCCGTGCCGATGGTGATGAGAGGCTCTTGAATCAGGTCGAATCGTGTCATGGTCATGTGAATTTTCCGCGAAATATTCCTTTCCGGAGACAATAACCGGGAAAGGACCGGGGCGCGGCCTCCTTTCTTTTGGCGGAGAGGTTGGTCTCGTTCCGGAAGCGATTTTCAGCGCCGGAATTCGGGGCCGGATTCCTTGATGATGTTTTCACGTTTCACAACGGAATCGATGATCTTCTCGATCTCGATCATGGCTCCCTGGTCGAGGTATTTCGGAACGATTTTGACTCCGGTCAGCTTAAACTTACGGACCAGAAACTTCATGTCGTACTCGGCATCGTCTGCCTTTTGCCAATGCCCGTTGCGGCAATGCTGAACAAAAGCGAAGGCTTTGAGTTCCAACAAGGATTGTGGACTTGCGATTTCCCGACCTTTCTCCTGCTTGTATATTTCGGCAAAAAATCTTGCTCCCGGCTCCGATCCGCCTGCGTTGCAATAATCAACCCCGGCTTCTTGCAAAAAGGCACTGGGTGAATCCGGATAGTTCACCAGGTAATCGATATCCAAGGTATTGCGACTGCTGCCAAGGGCGATCAACGCCCGGCCACCGATCAAAATCTTATCTTCTTTCAAATTCAATCTCCTTCAAACTCGATGTTTTGCCTGCCGTACTTTCGGGGCAGCCCCCGCATACGCGGGGAAAACGTTGTGTCATGGCCACATCAGCACACTTTAGAGGGTCCATCTCCACATGCGTGGAGTATTTCCATCACACTTCAAAATATAGAATTAATTTTGCAAGCACTTTATTCGCGTGAGCTGAAAAAATCAGGGATACGCCATGTGCAACTTTCTTGTTCCCGAACTCCTGCTTGGGAACACACTTGCCCGGAAGCTCCAGCTTCCCGTTTTGAAGCGGGTGGAAGCTGGAGCTTCCACAACGATAAAGGCGTTCCCAAGCTGGAGCTTGGGAACGAGAGGGCTTGTCAAAGGGAACACCAAAAAGTTGCACACGGCGTAGGGACAGCTCGGATGAGCGGAAAAACAGGCGGGTAACTACGGCAATTTTTCCGATGAAGGCAAGGGCGGTTCGCGAATCGCCTTTACCGCAAGGCGCTCTGTCGATCTGAAACCGTCAAGACGTTCCGGCGTTCCCAAAAATCAAATGCCGATTCGATCTTCATCATCCTTATCATCCGTATCGACCGGCCTCAAACCCAGACGGTCGTAAATAAATCCCCTCCCATCGAGGGAAAACCTCACTCCGCCGTCAATGGCAACGACATTCTCGGCCGTAAGCTCATCCCCCATTCCCCTGGCCTGGTAGGCAGGCAGGGTGAGCGTTTCCACGGCTTCACCAAATGGCCCGGCAAAGCGAATCCAACGATCTCCCTCGCCCAGGCGTGTCGGGATGTCCCTGCTGCCGCCGGGAAACAGCACGCCCTGTTCATCGAAGGATGCCTCCAGGTTGACAAGGTTCATATCGGCCGCACGGCCATGGCAAGTTTGTGTTCCAATGACATGGTTTCGATGATCGCCCCATGCCCCACCCAGCCGGTTGGCGATTTCCCATAGAACATCGGGGTGCAGGGCGTCTTCCACGAGTGCCCGGCAGTCTTTGGGCACGGAAATGGACTCGTTTTGCTCCAGGAGTTTCCAGGTTGCTTCAAGGATACAGAGATCCTCATACACGGTTCCCATACCGCACGGTCCATACGCCTTCCCCCCGGTCTTGATGTAGCGGCCAAGGTCCCGATCATCGGGCACCAGAACGATCACGCGAGCACTGCGGTAGCCCTCCGGTCGCTCGTGATCTTTGCGGATATGCCGGAACAGGCGCCCGAGGCGCTGGAGGAAAACGTCCATGGGGCAGAGGTCCGTTATGAGCAGATCGGCATCCAGGTCCAGGCTTTGCTGAATGGTCTGGGTCGAAATGAGAGCGACTCCGGATTGGGAGCGCCGCTTGCCGAAGTGTGCCTCGACCGCCTCATCGAGCAGGGTCCGGTCGGCTTGTGCGAATCTCGAATGGTGAGGAGCGGCCACGCCTTTGCACCGAAAGATGTGAGCGCCGTCGGACAGTTCTTCCAGGAACGATTGCGTCCGGAGGCATTCCCCCACGGTGTTGCGGATGCACAGAACGTGCGCCCCTTTCGATGCCGCATTGAAGGCCAGGGCAGCCGTTTCACGAGCATCGAACATCAGGGGAACGACGCTGATCTTGATGGTTTTGGCACGTTCCGGATTGGCTGGGGGACGCCATTTTCGAGCAGATGTGCTGGTGCGGTCTTTGTAGGATATCAAGGGTAATAGTTCGGAACGACACTCTTCCAGGTTGGGATGTCTCTTCAATCTGGAGTCCGTGCAGAGAAACTGCTCCCTGACGACCCCGCCCAGGGTGGCCGACATGAGCAGGGCATGCCCTCCGGCCCTCAAATGCCACTTGAGTACCTCTTCCACCAGGCGCATCATGTAGGCGTCCGATGCGTGGACTTCATCGACGACCAGTAAATGGCGCAGCAGGGCCGTGGCTCTTATGTGAGCGTGTTTGGCCATGAGGCGGGACAAAAGTACCTGGTCCACCGTTCCCACCACGATGCTGCCCGCCAGGTAGCGTTTGGTGTGTTCGGAGGCCCAACCCCGGTACATGGCCCGTGCGTTCCCATCGTCATCCCACAGGACTTCGAACCTGGAGAGCCTCGTCCCCTTCACCTGGTCGAAAGCCAGATAGCCAGGCACAGCCAGGGTGACGGGGGGTCTGCTTTCAGGGTCGGGAAAGAGCTTTTGGACATCCTTGACCAGGCGGTCATGAATCTGCGTGGCAGCGGTGCGGGTGGGCAGCGCAAAGTAACGGACATCGGCAACCAGGGCGCTTGCATGACTTTGCAATCATTTTCATCAAATTACATCAATAGATGCTATCATAGAGAGAAAACATTAAGCTTTCACGTCTTTTGACCTAGTACAGCTGCGCGCAAGTAACGATAATGACGAAACACAATACCGCAAAAGTCACCCCGTAGAACGCGGCATTGCCAAACTGTCTGAATCACGGATTGACACGGATTCGAGGATGACACGGATTGGGTGCCGGGGGAATTGATGTGCGGGAAAGGTGCGGATTACCGGCTCGAAAATCCGTGAAATCCATTAATCCGTGGGAATCCGTGATTCAGACAATGAATGCATCCATGCACACCGGCTTGGAATTGCCCAAGGATGATTTGGAAAAAGCGACTTTTGCGGCATTGCGACTAAACCCTATACATGGGGCCATTTTGGGCAAGTGGTAGCTCGTCATTCCCGCATGCTTTCGGCGGGAATCTAGACCAGCGCATCTGTGGATTTACGCCCAATCAGCCACGGCCACGGCACACCGCTCGACTCACGGCACATCGCCTCGCCCCCATGTTTTCCTTGACTTTACACCACGTGTTTTCTACAAATCTCTGTTCACTTCAAGATATTGAGAGCTTTGAGGAAACCATTCGAGGACAGGTGACGATGGACAACATTCAAGCCGTCAAAGGCATGAACGACATTCTGCCGGAACAGGTGGGATGGTGGCAAAAAGTGGAATCGACGGCGCGTGAAATCCTGGAAAACTTCGGCTACCGGGAAATACGAACGCCTGTGGTCGAAAAACTGGATCTTTTTGCCCGTGGGATCGGAGACAACACGGACATCGTGGAAAAAGAGATGTACGCCTTCGAAGACCGTTCGGGCGACCGGCTGGCTCTGAGGCCCGAAGCCACGGCCTCCGTGGTGCGTGCCTACATCCAGCACAAGCTCCAGGGGGACCCGGCCGTCCAGAAGTTTTACGCCCTGGGTCCCATGTTCCGCCGGGAAAGGCCCCAAAAGGGCCGCTACCGCCAGTTTCACCAGATCGACGTGGAAGCCTTCGGGGTGGACGACCCCATGCTGGACGCCGAAATGATGTACCTGCTGCGGCTGTACCTGGAAAAGCTGGGGCTCGAGAACGTGACCCTCCACATCAACTCCCTGGGCTGCCCCCAATGTCGGGAAGAACACCGCAAGGGCCTCCAGGAGTACCTCGAAACCCACGCGGAAACCCTTTGCCCCGACTGTCAGAGGCGCCGTCACACCAACCCCCTGCGCACTCTCGACTGCAAGGTCGATCGCTGCAAGGCGGCGTTGCGGGAAGCTCCCATGCTCCTGTGTTCCATCTGCACGCCCTGCAGGGAACACTTCGACCAGGTGAAGCGTTACATGGAACTGCTGGAAATTCCCTACACCATCGACCCCCGCATGGTGCGAGGCCTGGACTACTACACGCGCACCACCTTCGAAGTGATCACCGACCGGCTGGGAGCCCAGAGCGCCGTGGGCGGAGGCGGCCGGTACAACGGACTGGTGCGGAACCTGGGAGGACCGAACATTCCGGGCATCGGATTCGCTGTGGGAATGGAACGGCTCATCTTGCTCTTACAGCAACAACAGGAGGAAGCCCGCCGAGTTCCAAAGGTTTTCCTCACCGCATTGGGAGAAAAAGCCCGCCAAAGAGCCTTCCTCCTGGCACAACAACTGCGCGCCGCAGGGATCGAGGCCGAAATGGACTACGAGGGAAAAAGCCTCAAAAGCCAGATGCGACGGGCCGACAAGCACGGCGTGCCCCATGTGCTCCTCCTCGGAGAAGACGAAATGGCGCGGGGGGTGGCTCAACTGCGCGACATGAACGACAAATCCCAGAGGGACATTCCCCTGGAAAACATACTGGAAACCATGAAGTCTCTTCAGTCTTAAAACAATACATCACACGGAACGGCACACAGATCGGAGTCACACAAGTGGAACAACAATCGGAATCATTGCAGGAAAGCACGGCTTCAGGGAAAACGGCACTGGATTCCCTCCTGGATTGGACCAAAACCCATCACTGTAACCTGCTCGGCAGAGAGCACCTGGACCGGGAAGTGGTCCTCGTGGGCTGGGTTCAGCGCCGCCGGGACCACGGCGGCCTGATCTTCGTGGACCTTCGGGATCGGGAAGGCATCACCCAGGTGGTCTTCGATCCCCAAATCGACGAGAACTCCCACGACAGGGCGCACGTGCTGCGAAGCGAATACGTCATCGCCGTCCGGGGCAAGGTGCGTTCGAGGCCCGAAGGCATGACCAACCCCAAGCTCCAAACGGGTAAAGTGGAAGTGGCCGTGCTCGAACTCAAAATCCTCAACACCTCCAAAACCCCGCCCTTCCAGATCGAAGACGACCTGGACGCCAACGAAAATGTCCGGCTGCGCCATCGTTACCTGGACCTGCGCCGTCCCACCATGTTCCGCAATCTTTTCCTGCGTCACAAAGCCGCCCAAATCACCCGGAATTATTTTTCCGACAATGGCTTCGTGGAAGTGGAAACCCCCGTGCTCACCAAGAGCACTCCCGAAGGTGCCCGAGACTACCTGGTGCCGAGCCGTGTGAATCCGGGGAAATTTTACGCACTGCCCCAATCCCCGCAGATTTTCAAGCAATTGCTCATGGTGGCGGGTTTCGAACGTTACTTCCAGATCGTCAAGTGCTTCAGGGACGAGGACCTGAGATCGGACCGCCAGCCGGAATTCACCCAGCTCGACCTGGAAATGTCCTTTATCGACGAAGAAACCATCCAGGACCTCATGGAAGAATGGGTGCGCAGGCTTTTCCTCGAAACCATCGGGATCGAGCCCGCCACGCCCTTTCCCCGCATCACCTACGAAGAAGCCGTGAATCGCTACGGGACGGACCGTCCCGACACCCGCTTCGGGCTCGAGTTGGTGGACGTGACGGACCTCATGGGAGCGTCGGAAGCCCGAGTGTTCAAGCAGGCCGTCGAGCGCGGGGGTAAGGTGAAGGCTTTGCGGTTGCCCCAGGGATCGACCCTTTCCAGAAAGGAACTGGACGACCTCATCGACTACGTGAAGATATTCGGCGCTCAGGGCATGGCCTGGATCAAAATCCTCCCCGACGGGTGGCAATCCCCCATCGCTAAATTCCTGTCGGAGGAAATCCGGGAAAAACTGGTGGAACGAGCGGGGCTCGAAATGGGCGACATCATCTTTTTCGTGGCCGACCAAAGCAAGATCGTCCACGACTCCCTGAGCAATCTGCGCGTGCGGTTGGCTCAGCAGTTGGACATGATCCCCCCGGAGCGTTATCATTTTGTCTGGGTGACTCACTTTCCGTTGCTCGAATGGGATCACGAGGAGAAACGCTATGCATCCGTACACCACCCCTTCACGGCGCCCCTGGAAGAGGATATTCATCTTCTGGACGAGCAGCCCGACAAGGTACGCAGCCGGGCTTACGACCTGGTGCTCAACGGCACGGAAATCGGCGGAGGGTCCATCCGCATCCATCGCCAGGACGTCCAGAGCCGGGTGTTCAACGCTTTGGGCATCGGGGAGCGGGAAGCGGAAGAAAAATTCGGCTTCCTGCTGGAAGCCTTACAGCATGGAGCGCCCCCTCACGGAGGCATCGCCTTCGGCTTCGATCGGCTGGTGATGCTGCTGTGCGGTTGCCCTTCCATTCGAGACGTCATTGCCTTCCCCAAGACCCAGAAGGCCACCTGCCTCATGAGCGGCGCTCCGTCGGAAGCCGACATGCGGCAGCTTCTCGAACTGAGCATCAAGGTGGACATGGAAGGAAAGTGAGGCCTGGCCCTGTTCGAAACTGCCTGAATAAATGCAGACGTCTTGCCCTGCGCCCATTTCGTCCACATTGTCCGCCATGTCCACAATTCTCAAGTCAGGCAAGCCGTTACCATTACCAGGCGCGAATAAAAAAGCGCCGTCCAACCAGGAGGAGCGAATACCATGGCCCGGTGGAACAGCAAAAAGCGGGTTCTCGAGCACGAGCATTCCATGTTTTGGAAACCTCAGCTCATCGACACGGCGGAACCGAACCTCATGCGGGAAATTTTCCCCTACACGGAAGTTCCCCGCATCGACTTCGACAACAGGATCATTCCCATCGATCCCGCCGATGATATTTTCATCACGGACACGACCTTCCGGGATGGTCAGCAGGCCCGTCCGCCCTACACGGTGGCCCAGATCGGAGCGATTTTCGATCTGATGCACCGCCTTTCCGGTCCCCATGGCGTCATCCGCCAGGCAGAATTTTTTCTTTACACGAAAAAAGACAGGGATGCCCTGGACCTTTGCCGTTCCAAGGGCTACGCCTACCCGGCCATCACGGGATGGATTCGGGCCGTGGAAGCGGACCTGGACCTCGTCGCCCAAATGGAGGTTCCGGAAACGGGCATTCTCACGTCCGTTTCCGACTATCACATCTTCCTCAAGCTGCAACTCAACCGCAAAACCGCCCTCAAGAAATACCTCGACATCGTGCGGGCGGCTCTGGACAAGGGCATCATCCCGCGATGCCACTTCGAGGACATCACTCGATCGGACATCCACGGCTTCTGCGTGCCGTTCGCCATCGAACTGACAAAGCTCCGGGAAGAAAGCGGGGTGGACATCAAGGTGCGCCTCTGCGACACCATGGGATTCGGCATCAGTTACCCGGGGGCGGCCCTGCCCCGAAGCGTGCCCAAGCTGGTTCGAGCGTTCATCGACGACGCGGGCATTCCCGGTCATCTGCTCGAATGGCACGGCCACAACGACTTTCACAAGGTGTTGGTGAACGCGAGTACCGCATGGCTCTACGGGTGCTCGGGCGTCAACGGCACTCTGCTGGGCTTTGGCGAGCGCACGGGAAACACCCCCGTCGAAGGGCTGCTCATCGAGTACATGGGCCTTCGGGGAGACGGACACGGCATCGACACCACGGCCATCACGGACATGGCCGAGTATTTCCAGAAGGAGCTGGGATACCGCATTCCGCCCAACTATCCTTTCGTGGGCGAGGAGTTCAACGCCACGCGAGCGGGCATCCATGCGGACGGTTTGGTGAAGGACCAGGAAATCTACAACATTTTCGACACGCAATTGCTGCTCAACAGGCCCATCAGCATCATCATTTCGGACAAATCGGGCATTGCCGGAGTGGCCTACTGGGTCAACACCCGGCTGCGGCTTGAGGGAGACCGATACATCGACAAGCGCCATCCGGGCATCGTGAAAATGTACAAGCGCATCATGCGGGAGTATGATCAGGGGCGCAACACGTCCATTTCGACAGAAGAGATGGAACGGTGGGCGCGTCGCTATCTGCCCGAATACTTCGTGAGCGAATTCGACCGGTTGAAGCAGAGGGCTCGAGCCCTGGCGGCCCACCTGGTAGAAGAAGTGGTGGAAAACGAGGCCATCAAGAGCATGCAGCCCGAGCGCCAGGAACCCATCCTTCAGACTCTGCTCGATTTGAATCCCTTCATCCAGTACATTTACGTGGTGAATGCCGAGGGTCACAAGATCACCCGCAACATCACGCACATCGTTGACAAGGCCAGGTATGAATCGGCACGGGTGGGTGACGAGCTTTCGGATCGTCCCTGGTTCATCGAGCCCATGCGCAACGGGAAAGTCCATGTGACCGATTTTTACACTTCGCGTTACACCGGAGCTTTGTGCATAACGGTTTCCGCCCCCATCACCGATGATTCCGACGACATCACGGGGGTGCTGGGAATCGATATCCGTTTTGAAGATTTGACGAAAATGGAAGAGGATGAGGGTTCTTGACGTCCGAACCCCGTCCTGCAAGCAAAGAGGAAACCCGAATTGAAAGCGCTCTTGCAAAAAAAAATCCTCGCGGCCGTGGCCTTTGCCCTTTTACTGGCAGGCTGCGCGGAAAAAGTTCCACCCCCGCCTCCCGCCGCACCTTTTCCCGTGATGGAAGGCACCGTCCGTACCCAACGCCCGTACCAGATCAAGGGTGTGTGGTACTATCCCATCCCCACGGCACAGGGTTATGTGGAAGATGGGCTCGCCAGCTGGTATGGTCCCGGCTTCCACGGAAAGCCCACTTCCACTGGCGAACCCTACGACATGGAAGCCATGACGGCCGCGCACAAAACCCTTCCCATGGGCACCCATGTGAAGGTGACCAATCTGGACAACGGCAGGTCCACTATTTTACGCATCAACGACCGTGGCCCGTTCGTGAGCGGGCGCATCATCGACCTTTCCCGCGCGGCGGCCAGGGAACTGGATACCAAACGCACGGGGCTGGCTCGAGTGCGCGTGGAAGCCGTGCAGGTGGCGCAGGAAGAGCATCGGGGAGCCGACACTTACTGGAGGGCGGAAAACGTTCCTTCCCTGCGTTACGGAAACTTCACCATTCAGATCGGAGCCTTCACGAATCCGAACAATGCGTACCGGCTCGAAGACCGGATGAGGCCCGGCTACAACGCCGTGCGCGTCCAACCGGCCGAGACCGATATCGGATCGGTTTTCCGTGTTCAGGTGGGCAAATACAACGACATCGTGGAGGCGGAAAAGGAATTGCAACGCCTGCGCGGATCCGGCTTTCATGACGCTTTCGTGGTGGCCATGTAGGAGATAAAAAAATGATCGACCCCCTCTACTATCCGTCGGAAGAAGCTCAAGCCAGGCTGGCCCGAATCGCCACGCGAAAGATGGGCGCGGATTGGGAAACGGAAAAAAAGGTGCTGGAAATACTCGATGACGTGAAGAAAAACGGCGATGCAGCCCTGGTTCGCTATACGAAAAGCTTCGACGCTCCCCATTTCGATATTCGAGACATCAACGTCCGGGAAGAAGAAATCCAGGCGGCTTACGAGCAGGTGGACGCATCGTTCCTTTCCACCCTGCGCCGGGCCATGGCTAACATCGAGGACTTCCACCGCCGGCAACTGCACCCGTCGTATTTCATCACCAAACCCGACGGCACGTTTCTGGGCCGCATGGTGAAGCCCGTGGGGGCTGCTGGGCTCTACATTCCCGGAGGCCGGAGCGGCGAAACGCCCCTCATTTCTTCGGTACTCATGAACGCTATCCCCGCCGGGTTGGCGGGCGTGAAAGACCTGGCCCTCATCACCCCTCCGCGCAAGGACGGCTCCATTGATCCGCACCTCCTGACGGCCGCTCGTGAGGTGGGCGTGACCCGCATTCACAAAATCGGCAGCGCCTGGGGCATTGGAGCCCTGGCCTATGGTACGGAATCCGTAAAAAAGGTGGATGTGGTGGTGGGACCCGGCAACATTTACGTCGCCCTGGCCAAAAAGCTGGTTTCCGGGGAAGTGGGCATCGATTTGATCGCGGGCCCCAGTGAAATCCTCATCATTGCCGACGAGGGGGCTCATCCCGCTCACACTGCTGCGGACCTCCTAAGCCAGGCCGAACACGACGCCATGGCGAGCGCCGTTTTGCTGACCACGGACGAGGAGGTGGCCGCCCGAACCGTCGAGGAGTTGCAAAAACAACTGGAAAAGCTGCCGCGCCGTGAAACGGCTCGCCGTGCCCTGGAAAATTATGGAGCCGTCTTCATGGTTTCAAGCCTGGAAGCGGCTTTTTCCCTTTCCAATGAAATGGCTCCCGAACACCTCGAGTTGCAGGTGCAGGACCCGTGGTCCTGCCTGGCCATGGTGGAAAATGCCGGGGCCGTTTTCCTGGGCTACTGGACTCCCGAGGCGGTGGGGGATTATTTCGCGGGTCCTAACCATGTGCTTCCCACGGCGGGCACGGCCCGGTTCGCGTCGGCCCTGGGCGTGGAAAGTTTCCTCAAGCACACGAGCATCATTTCCTATTCGCAAACAGCGCTGGAACGCGATGGGGATTCCATCATGCGGCTGGCACGACTGGAAGGGCTCGAGGCTCACGCGGCATCCGTGGGAATCCGGCTGGGTTGAATCACTCGTTGCTCGGGGCTCGCTCTTCGGTGCATTCCATCACCCACTGGAGGTAATCGGGAAGCCCTCGATCCACGGGAAAAGCGATGATTTCGGGAACTTCATAACTGTGAAGCTCCCGAATTCTTGTTTGGAGGTCCGCGTACAGGGACGTCCGCGTCTTCATGATCAGGAGCACTTCGCCCTCGTCGCAGACTTCCCCTTTCCATAAATAAATGGAGCGAATGCGAGGAACCATATTGACACAGGCAACATATTTTTCCGCCACAAGCTTTCCCGCAAGGGCCACGGCCTCGTCTTCACCTCCCACGGTCACGAAAACCACCGACACTTCACTCATGATTTCATCCTCCTCGATCCACTTTTCATAAAAGAAGGGAGAAGCTCATGGAGTCGGGTTCCATCCTCCATGATTCGTCGATTCAGCTGCCTCAGTCGTTTTTTGATGTCATCATCCAGGACATCTCTCCCCCCGTCTGGCTGCGCCTCTTTCAGATCAACCCTAACTTACGGGATACGGTTTTGGAAGGTTTTTCCGGGCGAAGCAACCGCCTCCCCAAGATACTGCGCCAGCCTCACATCATGGCCCGCATCCGAAAGGAACTCAAACAAGACCCGGAACTGCTGGACGATATTCTCCAGCTCTGGGCTCGCGAAAAGCTCTCCCTAATGGCCTTCCTGGAAATGCTCCACCCGGATTTTGTCCACGGCAACTTCACTCAGCTCAAAAACCTGGTGGGTCCCGAACGCTTCCTGGCGGCGCTCCACGTCCTGGAATTCGCTTCCGCAAAAGAATATCCCAACGACTGGGCTGAAAATTTCTGGGAAAGAACCATCGACCCGGAAGTGCTGGACCCCCTGTTGCCCATATTCGACCTCTGGCGGGAACTCGTACAGGAAAACCCAGACCTGGCCGGCTGGATGGAAACCCTGATGGAACCATCGGCACAGGGAGAAAGCCGGGAAAAACCCGCGCCCAAGGAAAATCACGCCCCCCCCCAGGCAGCAACCAGGACGGCCAAGGAAGACGAACTGCGCAAGCGCTTCGAGCGAAAGCTGGCCATAACCCGGGAGGAAATTCACAGCCTCCGGGAACAGAGACAACGGTACAAGTCTGAAGCCGAGGAGCTTCGAAAAAACCTGACCCGGCTCCAGGAAAATTTCCAGCAGGAACTGAGCAAGGCTCTGCAAGCCCAACACGATGCCTGGTACAGCCGATTTCAAGAAGTGAACCTGGCTCCCCTCGATGAGTCCGAAACACGCCTGGACCAGGTGCTCGAACGGGCTCGACGCGCCATGGAATTGCAAAGGGAAGCGGACGAAAAATACGGCATCGTGACGGCGGTGCGCCGGAAGTTCATGGACCTGACCCGAATGTTGGAAGAAATGGACAAAATTCACGACCAGTCCATGTTCGTTCACCAGGAAGTGATCAAGGTCAAAGGGGAGCTTCAAAAGGAAAAGCAGCGGCTCATGCAAACACCCGGAATGGAAAAAGTGCTCAAGACACTCCCCGCCGGCATCACTTCGGAATCCCTCGGGCAGCACATTCGCCTGCTGGAACCTTCCCTGGAAAGTCTTCCCAGGCTTTCCAGGTTGAAGGAGATATTGCAACAGATGGAAACCGTGGGTTTTCCGGACAATGCCGAACCCCTGTACGATGCCGTCCAGGCAAAAAAACACCAGATACTGGCCCATATCTACGGACGCTTTCAGCCCCCCGGAAGGGATGGAGACGATGCGACGCCCACGGCCTTTCTCCCCGATTTTGAAGATTTCGTGCGAAGCGGGCAGAGCAGGAATCATGAAATCTATGTGGACGGCTACAATCTTCTCCTGAACGCCCCCGGGTCCGAACGTCCATCGGCGGCGGCGCCCCTTGCGGAGTTGCGCGAGGAACTCATCGCCGCAATCTGCCGGAAAAGCTCTCTATTCAAAAAAGTTCACCTGGTTTTCGATGGAACGGGATTTTCCCGCAACCAGATATTGAATACGGAAATCACCTACACGGACAAGTTCCTGGGCGAGGATGCGGACAACCACCTCATCCAGGCCATCGGCCGAAGAAAAGATCGGACGGCTCTCCTGGTCACCGCCGACCGGGAAATCATCGACGCCGTCGAGCGTAAGGTCTTCGCCCTCTTGGACCCTCGCCACTTCTACGCATTTGTATTCGACCTGGATTTTCCGTTTCCGGTTTGAGCGGAGATTGACCGGAAACTCGCGCCTTACGCCTGGAACCAAAATGAGGAAGGAAAAAATGATCGAGCAACCGGGAGACGATGGGTACAACGCCGGGCAGTGGAAGGGCTTCAAGGCCATTTTCGACGGCCTGGGCAAAATGGAGCATGGGGAAATCCAGTCCTTGAGGGAAACCGCGCGACCGTACCTCACGTTTCGCGAGGAACTGGACGCCTTTCAAAAGCACCACACGGAAGCCCACTGCGCAAAAGCGTGTTACGAAACAAAAGTCAGCGCCTGCTGCGGCTTCGAAAGCATTTACACCTTCTTTGCCGATCAGGTCCTGACGGTCCTGTTCTCTCACGAAGATGACATTGCCGCCTTGTTGAATGTCCTGACAAAACCCAATCGAACCAAAAACTGCGTCTATCTTGGTCCGGCAGGGTGCATCTGGAAGGTAAGGCCCATCTCGTGCGCCATGTTTTTCTGTGACGAAGTGAAAAGTAAAATTCTGCAGGGCGATCCCGGAATACAGGAAGCATGGGAGCAATTGCGGAAGCGGGAAAAGGAATTCACCTGGCCCGACCGATGGGTGCTTTTCGACCATATGGAAAAATACTTCATGAAACGAGGAGTGGATACTCCCTTCATGTATTTTCACAAGAGTCCGGGCCTGCTACGGGTGAAAAAGCGATTCAACCACGGAAGATACTGAAAGCAGTGGAAGAGAAAGAAAAACTGCATGCCCTCCCCAACGGCTCAAAGTTTTTTATTTTTTCGTGGTTTCCGTGCCGTTCGTGATCAAGGTTTTTGCGGTGCTTCCATGAGAATGCGGAAGTAGTCCTGTATGAAGCGCCCGGAAACCACGTGCGGCAGGGGAAAAATGAGACTTCGCCCTTCCAGGAAGGCTCCATTGAGAGCAAAAAACAGGCGGCGAGACATTTCATGGAGGATTGTGCTCATTTCATGCCTATGATCCTGAGCACTTTGGGGAAAATCGCTGCTCGGGTCTCCATCCAGATAAAGATCACCCGTCACGCCAAAGACACGGCAGGCAATGGGACGGTGCGAGTGAAGGATGCAATATCCATCCACACTCAACGGGCACAGATATTCATCGGATACTTTTGAACGGGCGTCCCTTTCAGCTTCCTCCCCTTCCTGGTCGAAGGGTTCATTGTTTTCTATGGGTTCCGGGAAGTCATCGGTTTCGGCCTGGGGCATTCCGAGAAGGTGGCGATTCATTTCAACGGCGCGATGGATGGCATCATGTCGTTCCCGGCTGGGCAGTCCCCGGTTGCAATGGTGGCTCAAATAAGCGGCCTCGATGAATTGCAGGCTCACCGGATTCCGACAGCAGGCATCCGTTTCCAGGCCGCACATGGGCAAATGAGGTTGCCGTGCCGAAGCGGTTTCGAAAAGACTGTCGGCCCTCGAAACCAGGGCTTCGTACTCACTGAAAGACACGCTCAGATCCACCGCCCTCGCCCCCTCCAGGGACGGCTCTCGAATGGCCAGCTTTCCCGCCTGTTTCCCATATTTATAAAGAAACCACCACTGGGAAAAACTGCTGGGGCTCGAGCGCAGCTTCTTGAGCCTCTTTTCGGCAAGCCTCAACCCGAAGCCGCGCCGGAGCAGGTAGGAGGTGATAAACGTCCCCGTGCGCCCTATGCCGAGACGGCAATGGACCAGCACTTTTCTGCCCAGGTAGATGGCTTCGTCGAGCCAGTCCAGGGCCTTTTCGAGACCTTCGAGATCGGGAGCCCGGTCGTCTTCCACTGGAAGGTAAAAGACTTCGAATCCGTGGTTTTGTTCGATCTCGTGCAGGTCGCAATATTCACCGCAAAGATTCACGATGGCATCGATTCCCTGGGATCGCAGGGAATCCAGCTCATCGTAGGACATGGGGGCATGCCCCACGGCCAGATGATCCGTGACCCAGGTCAAGTGATACATCTTGGTTCATCCTCAAAAAAAGAAAGGTTTTTCAGGCTCACTTCCGTTCCAGGAAAAACACCGCCGGGAATTCTTCACTCGTGTTCATCCATATCGAGGAAGTCCGCAACCATGTTTTCCACCTGCGTGTCGTCATGAAGCCGGACGTCCATGAGGCGCGTGACGCCCAGGAGGCGCCCGACCATCTCCAGTGTTCGCAGAAGCTTTCCAGCCGGCATATAGCGCAGGTTCGCATGAATCATGTCTCCACGAGATTTCACATCGAATCCATGGCGTACCAGAATCCGTCCCAGGAATTGTATCCTGAGCAGACGGCCTTCATAACTGCCCCCTCCCCCTTCAAATTGCAGCGTGATGTGATTTTCCCGAGGTTCTTCTCCACAAAAGGCATCCAACAGGACAAAATGGTATCCAAAGCGAATGTTCACATTGAGGTAATCTCGGGAGACAATGGCAAAACTGGACAGAAGCTGGGATTCTTTGGCAAAAATTCCCCCGCTGATGCGGTCCAGTTCTTCCCAGTCCACATGCAAACGATCCGACGTCCATTCCACGGTGGGATGCGTCAGTCCCGTCCAGAGACTCTTGACCGGATCACAATGGACTTGATCGAGAGTCAATGTTTTGGCATCCTCGCCCAGGGCCGGTCCTCCATCCATGTCCAGTACATAAAGGCTGATGGGAACATCCGTTACCAGCTTCCTGGCTCCACGCACCCGCCCTGCCCCTTCACCCGCCAGGACAAACATTTCCCGCACCGCTTTTTCGTGGGTGAAACGCACGATATCGTGCAGAGTGCGGCAATTTTCGAACTGAAACCGTGGAGATTGGGGATCGATGAGATTGAGAGGCGATACCCGATCGAGCAGGGCCTTCAGCCTGGATCGGAAAGGAGAGCCTTCCAGTGGAGCGGGAGCATCACAGGGGGGACGAGCAAGTTCGATGGTGCCCTCATAGACCGTTTTCCCCCCGGCATCCACGGTGATCACGTCTCCCGCCCGGAGCTTTTGCAGGGCATGCTCGACATTGACGAGCATGGGCACCCCCCGCTCACGGGCCACGGAGGAAAGATGTCCGGCCACGGAGCCGATTTGGGCAATCACGGCTTTCGCTCGGGGCATGAACCGGGCCAGCACGGGGGATGATGTCTCGACCACGAGAACGAACCCTTCGGCCGTGTCCGCATCATCGAGGAAATCGGCGGGCTTGAGTACCCAGCCGCCCGCCACGCCGGGCGAGGCCGTTTCCCCCCCGGATAGAATCACCCGGTGGGCCGGGTCTTCCACTGCTTCGCCCAGGGAAAAACCTTGTTCGCCGGAGCGCTCCCAGGGCCCCTCGGCACAGGCATGAGTACCGGAAAACATCTTGCCGCTCGATGCTCCAAGGGGACGGGACTGGAGCAGAAAAACCTCCCCTTCTCGATCCACGCACCACTCGATATCCTGTGCCCCTTGAAAGAGCGATTCCAACCTCATGCCCCAGGATGCGATCCGCAAGGCCGTGGAGGGGTCCAGGGGAAAATCGGTGAACTCCCCGGGGAATGTTTTTGAAAAATCG
>CAZRWT010000067.1:0-17941 GCA_964603955.1 uncultured Syntrophobacteraceae bacterium | reverse complement strand
GGGTTCTGTGATGCCCCCGGCTATACGCTGAAGCGCTGTCTGCCGCCTTCTCCCCATTGAAAGCTGATCGGTAAAAGTGAAGCTGATCGTAAGATGAGGAATCTTGGTATTTCTGCCCGGTTGATTATAGCGTTCTTGCTTGTCGCCATACTCATGTTGGTGATGGCGGGCGTTGGGGCGATAGCGATAGCGCGAGAAGGGGATTATGCAAATCGAACGCATTTATTACCCCGTCGTCGCACTGGGGCCGGGGCTTCGCATCGGGATATGGACCGTGGGGTGCCCTCGTGCCTGCCCCGGATGCACCAACCCGGAGCTGTGGACTTCCGATCCAGGCAGGGATGTTCCGGTCAGGCAAATCCTGAGGATGGTTCATGCTGTCGGGGGACCGGTGGACGGCTTCACCCTCACCGGAGGCGAACCCTTCATGCAACTTCGCGATCTCTGGGAGCTGGTAAGGGGGCTGCGGCGCATTTCACCGGACATTCTCGTTTACACCGGCTACACCCTGGATGAACTGCTCGCCATGGGCGAACCCCTTGTCCACGACATCCTGGAATCCATCGCCGTGCTCGTGGACGGCCCCTATGTGGATGCCCTCAACGACGGCCGCTCCCTGCGAGGCTCCTCCAACCAACGGGTACATTTTTTTCCCACGGCTCACGAACGCCTCTACCAGGAATATCTCGACAAGCCCCGCACCATGCAAAACGTGCTGGCGGGTTCCACCGCCCTGTCCATCGGCCTGCCCCTCAAAGGCTGTGGCCAAAGGGTTCGGCAGGGCCTCTCCGCCCGGGGTGTGGTGCCCGTTTCTCAACCACTGGAATTCGTGGAGGAATGACCATGTTCGAAATATGCGCCATCAGCGACACCGGCAGAGTCCGGGAACACAATGAGGATTGCTTTCTGGCCCTGGGGAAGGTGGGAACGCAACTCCTGCACGGGGAACGGGTCCCGGCCCCCTTCCTGCTGGCCGTTGCCGACGGCATGGGAGGCGAAGCGAAGGGAGAAACGGCCGCTCGCATGACCCTCGACCTCCTGGCCGCCTTCGATGATTTTCACGATCCCGATGCCCTGGCCGCCCACATCACCAGAATCCACGAAGACCTGTGCGCTTTCGCACGCAGCAATCCCGACCACGCAGGCATGGGAGCCGTCCTGGCAGGCTTCGTGTGCTCGGGCGACCGCATCCACACCTTCCATGCGGGAGACAGCCGCGTCTATCGCTACCGCAACGGCTTCCTGCGCCCCCTGACCACGGACCATTCCCTGGTCCAAATGCTCTACGCAGCCGGAGAAATCAGCCGAGAAGAAATGGCCGCCCACCCCAACAAAAACATAGTCGTAAAGGCTCTCGGCGCCGCCTGTGACCGCCCCCTGGACCCGGAAGTGGACACCGTCGGACGGGAATTCCGCCCCGGCGATGTGCTCCTGATCTGCTCCGACGGCCTGAGCGACATGCTCTCCACCGAAGAAATGGAGGAAATCCTGGGCACCCCCTCCCCCCTAAGCACCCGAACAAAAGCCCTGATCGAAGCAGCCAATGCCCGAGGCGGGGTGGATAATGTGACGGTAATTTTGTGTGAGGGGGGCGAGGGGGGTGAGTGCTGAGTGCTGAGGGGCGAGAGATGTAGAGCACAGGGTGCCGGTTACAGAGCACAGAGCACAGAGCACAGAGCACAGAGAAACCCGGTACGCATTCCCCGAGGGAAATTCCTCCACCAAGTCCACCCCGTCCACCAGGTCCACTCCGTCCACAATGTCCACCCCCACCACCAACAACCAAAAAGGAAAAAAAATGTCCAAACCAACTGAAATCATGCCCCAAGAAGCCAGGGCCACTCGCCCCATGGGCGCTGCCCGCCCGACGGAAGCCATGAGCACACACGATGAAGGCAGTGCCTACATCCACATCGGAGACAGACTGGGCGACGGCTTCACCATCCAGCGCCCCATTTCCGAATCCACCGGCGAGTCCCAGATTTTTTTGTGTACCGACGGCGGCCCGCACGAGTACGCAGCCAAAATCTACCACAAGAACCGCCAGCCGGGGGAAAAGGCCCTCCAGGTTTTGCGCGGACTCCGGTCGCCCTTTCTCGTTCCCGTGCTGGCCGACGGCATGTTCAAGGGGCGGTTCTATGAAATCCTGCCCTACTACCGGGAGGGCACCCTCGAAAAAGCCGCCCCCCTCGATCCCCCATTCCTGCGCGAGGTGGTCGTGCCCAACATGACCGAGGCTCTGGCCCTGTTGCACGAAAACAAGATCATTCATCGAGACATCAAGCCGGGCAACATCTTTTTCGCCGACGACAGGTCGCACGTGGTGCTGGGGGATTTCGGCATCAGTTCCTTCACCGACGCCGGTCACACCCGGTTCACGACCGCCTCCCGCACCATCGGCTACAGCGCCCCCGAAACCTGCGTGAACATCGTCTCCCCCAAATCCGACCACTACTCCATGGGCATCACCCTCCTCCACCTGGTTGTGGGCCAGGACCCCTTCACGGGCATGAACGACCTTCAAATCACGGACATCACCCTGTCCGGAAAGCTCTCCATACCCGCCGGTGTCCCCGAAGACATCGCTCACCTGGTGCGCGGCCTCACCGTCAAGGAACGGGAAGACCGGTGGGGACTCGATCAGTTGCGGAAATGGTGCTCCGGAGAAAAAGTGGACATCGTGCGCACGGCTTCCCGGCTCAAGTCCATCAAGCCCTATCCCTTCGAAGGCCGGGACTACGACAACCTGGTCGAACTGGCCCTGGCCTTCGCCCACAACTGGAAGGAAGCGGAAAAGAACCTGTACCGGGGCCTGATCAGCGAGACGTTCAAGGTCCATGGGCGTCCGGACCTGGCTTCCAAGGTCATGGACTGCGAAGAGGAAAAGAGCCGCGACATGGGCGTGGCCAGGCTCATCGGAGTGCTCGATCCCGACGCGCCCCTTTGCTGGAAAGGGGAAATCTACCACGACCTGCCCCGGGTGGCCGAAAAAATCCGGGCAAAACTGCCCGCCGTCGAGGATCGGTTTCACGAGCTGCTGACTTCGGGAGTTCTCGAGCACTTCCTCGACCGGACTCGTGGCGATGCGAGGCTCATCGAGGCCGTCAAAACCATCGGGCGCCTTCCCAAGGATGACGCCGTTTACCGCCTGTATTTCCTGCTGGCGGGTGAAACAGGCGTGTTTCGCTTCCACGACCAGGATTTTTTCACCGTGGACGGCCTGATGGAGTATATTGCCCAACATGCCCACAGCGAAGCCATTGTCGGGATATCCGACGAACTGCTGGGCAGCCCCTATTTTTTCGCGTGGCTCGACTACCTGGGCTTTTCCGGCCAGGTCGAAGCCTGGAGGAAGATTGATTTCGGCAAGCTGGAAAGTGCCGTTGGATGAACACCCCGCCGAGGCCCCCTCGTTCCCAAGCTGGAGCTTGGGAACGAGAAAATTAGGGGAATGGGAGTAAGAACAAATCGACCCTCGTTCCCAAGCTCCAGCTTGGGAACGAGAAAGTTAGGGGATTGGGAACGAGAGAATCGGTTGGATATGACACGAAAGGATACCCCCGATGAAAACAGAAACCGAAGCACCGGTGAAGCTCCGGGAGGCCGGCGTGAGCACCCACCTGGCCAAGTGGCACAAGGAAATGGACCGTTTCAGGGCCTTCAAGACGACCTTCATCCTGGAAGGCAATGTTCACGACATCCACGCCTATCCCGACCATCAAAACGGTTCGCGGCGCTGGGTGTTTTATTCCATCGAAGACTACCTGGACAATTTCCTCAAGGAAAAGGGCTATGGGCTGGTGGTCTTCTACAACCCCATAGACGGCTTCTACAGCCCACAGGACGACCAGACGGTGGAGCGCTTCCTGGACATCTGCGGTCGCCGGCAGGAAAACCGTGCGGGGGAGGCTCCGGGAAATGCTCCGGGAAATGCTCCAGCGAGTGCTCCAGCGAACACTCGGGGGAACGCCTCCCAAACCTTCCCCGCCACCCTGGAACGGGCGACGGTCATGCTCCGGCAGGCCGTGTCCAACCGCGAAACGCCCCTGGCGGTGGTCATGACCATGGCTTCCCGGTACGCATCCTCCCCGCAGCAGCTCACCGAGGAAGAACGCCAGTGCTACTCGCGCCTCTTTCTCGCCTCCATCCGGCCCATCCAGACCGCCGTCGGGCTGCGCAACCTCATCTTCCTGGTGTGCGACAAGATCAACGACATTCCCCCCTGGTTCTACCTGGACAATCCCTATTGCAAGACCATCCACATCGCCCGGCCCGACAAGTACTTCCGCAGGCACTTCATCGATTCCCAGGCGCGTTTTTTCGGCGGCGACGCCCTGGCCCCCGGGGAACTTGAAAGCCACAAGGACCGGTTTGTCAACCTCACGGACGGCCTCAAAAACATCGAACTCAACGGCCTGCGCATCCTCTGCAAGCAGGAAAACCTCACCATCGAGCGCATCCAGGAAGCCGTTTCCCTGTTCAAATTCGGCATCAAGGACAATCCCTGGATGGAAATCGGCCCTCGCGAACTGGGGCATGCCGAAAGCGTGATCCGCAAACGGGTCAAGGGCCAGGACCAGGCCCTGAGCCAGACCATGGACATCATCAAGCGGGCGGCAGGGGGCATGTCCCGGCTCCAACACTCGTCGTCCCACAGCGCTCCCAAGGGGATTTTGTTTTTCGCGGGACCCACGGGCACGGGCAAAACCGAACTGGCCAAGGCCCTGGCCGAGGGCCTGTTCGGCGACGAAGACGCCTGCATCCGTTTCGACATGAGCGAATTCCAGCAAAGCCATTCGGACCAGAAGCTGCTGGGTGCGCCTCCCGGCTACGTGGGCTATGAAGCGGGCGGACAGCTCACCAACGCCATCAAGGAAAAACCCTTCTCCATCCTGCTCTTCGACGAAATCGAAAAGGCCCACCCCTCGATCCTCGACAAATTTTTGCAGATTCTCGAAGACGGACGCATGACCGACGGGCAGGGCGAAACCGTCTATTTCAGCGAATCCATCATCATCTTCACCAGCAACCTGGGCATCTACACCCGGGACGAGTACGGCAACCGGGTCCGGAACGTGAATTTCAAGGAGACCTACGCCGAACTGTGCCAAAAGGTGAGCAAGGGCATCGAAGACTATTTCCACCTGGAGCTGGGACGCCCCGAAATCCTGAACCGCATCGGCAACAACCTGGTCATCTTCAACTACATCGGGGAACCCGTGGCACGCCTCATCCTCGATCACCAGCTCGAACGCATCTTCTCACGCCTGGCCCGATCCCGGAACATCCGGGCGACCCTGCAGCCCCATGCCCATGCCGTCCTTTTCGCCAAAGCCTTCGCCAACCGCGAGTACGGAGGCCGGGGCATCGGAAACGCCGTCGAACACTACCTGATCAACCCCCTGTCCAGGCACCTGTACGACAACGGCATTCCCGACGGGGCCACGGTGGTCATCGAGGACATCGTGGAAGTCAACGACATCGTGACGCTGCAATGCGGCGCGTGAAGGCATGGTTCATGGAGCGTGAAGGCATGGTTCATGGCGAGTGAAGACATGGTTCATTTTCCAAAGAATCGGGGTAGGCGTCATTCCCGCATGCTTTTGGCGGGAATCCAGACCTGCACCCTGCTTTGAACCATACCCGCTTGAAGCACGGGGAGCCTGTCGCGACGCCCGAGCGGCTTGCCTGGCTCGCCTGGCTCAGTTTGCACAAACGATAAAACGGGGATCGGATGTAGATCATGAGCGGACCAAAATACGGAGAGCATAGGCTTAGTGCTAAAGAGCGCGCCCGCCAGGAGGCGGAACGGAAGAAACGAATCGAAGCGGTTGAACGCGCCCGCCAGGAAGCGGAGCGACAGAGGCGGATCGAAGCGGAACGGCAGAGGCAAATCGAGGAAGCTCGACGGCGCGAGGAGCAGGAATGTGAGCGACTGGAGGAGCAAATAAGGGCTGCCCGGGAAACCCTCACACACCACCGGCGCCTGATCGAAACCTTCCAAGATGAAATGGTCGAGCGGTACCGGAAAACATTGGGCCATACGACCAATCTGCAGGAGTTTGTCGAGGCTCGCAGGGCAATGTCCCAATCGGTGGGCGCTTTTCCCCAAGACCAGGGGCCTCGAAAAAGCACCACCATGAGCGCGTACCTCCAGCGTCTGCACACTCACCTGGAACAAAACCGGCTGGAACGTCACCCGCACCTGGCCCAATTGGCCAATACCTGCGCCAGGGAAGTGGGGTTCCAGGAATTCATCAATGCCGAAGCCCAATACTACCAGGCCGTGGAAAATATGGGAAAGAAGGTCGAGCGTTTCAACCTTTCCCGACCCACGGCAGCGGTTCCGGCCGTCGAGTCTCAACTGGAAACCCTGCTGGCGGAATTTCACTCTGCCATCGAGCCTTTGAGGGAAGCTCTTCCCGATGACGAAAAACTCGCCGACCTGGCCCGTTCCGTTGCCGACATCAGCACCAATGCTCGATTCGATCCTCAATACAAGCTCGAACAGGTCCGGCTCCGCCTCAAGGGGCTGTACCTGGAAAAGACCGTTTACGAAGTCCGCATTGCGGAGCGGGAAAAGCGGCAACACGAGCTTGAAAGGCTCCTTTCAGAGCACGAAGCCCTCTGCGCCATGCTGGGACTGCAACCCGAAACCGGATACGAAGCGATGACGCCGGAGGTTCTGGAAGAGCAAAACACCCGGCTACACAATGCTCTGCGCGAGAAAGAAGAGCGGGAGTACATCTCCACCGCACTGCATGAGGTCATGACCGAACTGGGCCATGAGGTCGTGGCCGATGAAATCATGGAAACGGAAAAAGGCCCCCGACACCGCTCCATTTACGCCATGACCGAGCACACCGGCATCAATGTCTATCACTCCCCCGGCGGCGCAATCATGTTCGAGGTCTGTGGATATGCCGCAGATCGGCAGGAAATCGGCGAACTCGATCGCTTGCGGGTACGGGAAAGCATGGAGGACTTTTGCAGCGAGTACGAGGTCATCAAAGAAAAGCTGGCAGCCAGGGGCATCGATGTCGCCAACGAAAATCGCAAACCACCCCATGAAAAATATGCCCGCTTCGTTGACATCAACGCCATGACGGGACGGACAAAGGCGGAGCGCAAAAGAACGGCACAACAGCCGGGGCTTCGACGCATGGAGCTGGAATGATTTGTTTTTTTGGATTTGCCGCCGTGCTCATTGACTATCGTATGCTCATCACAGCGGGCAACACATTTGAAGGTGAAGGAGTGAGTACATGTTCTGGTTTTTCGGCGTGAAGAAAAAGAATAAAGCATACCTGGAAGAGATTAAAAGAAAAATTAAACTATATGAACAAAATTTAGCAAAATTCGGTATCAATAATCAATATTTCGATATGATTCTACTTGAAGCGTCGCAAATCCCTGGTAATCTCAAAAAAAGCCAGGTCTTCGCCGAATATGTGGAACAAGTGATGAACCAGGCAGCACAGGACTTGGAAGCTGCTCGAAAAAAGGAAGCAAGAGCAAGAGACATTACTGAAAAGTTTGAATCCATAATAATGCATGTCATCTCCATCAGGGAGAAAATCAAATGCACAAAAAATGATTTCATGATTCATGAATTTCAGAATTTGAACAAATTTTTATCTACTGATGGGTTGAAAAAAACACTCGCTTTTTATGCAAACGACTCTTCTGTGGAAAAGTTGACTTTGATCAAAGAAAATATCTCCAAACTCGAATCCATGGCCAATGCACATCCAAATCCCAAGCACTATGATGTGCTTTCCAAATCCCCCATGCCCCCTCTGTTCAAGATCGGATCAAAATCTTTGCTCACTCTCCTGGAGAGTTGCCTGACCTCGAAAACGATCTTGCAGCAGTGCCATGTCAACTCGATCAAGACTTTGAACGCATACAAGATATGGGCGAATCGCGATCAACTCAGTTTTTTGAGCACGGGAGCAAAAGCCTTACAAAGAGAAGCAGAGCCACTTGATGCAAAAATAGATGTCTTGAGTTGTGCAGAATATTACAAAATGAGACAACTCCTGGATCGAATTGAAGACGAAGTGATGGCTTCTATTGCAGCGATCAAGGGACTGGACCTTGATAACATCACCATTGTGCATAAGGACTGGCTGAAGTTTGTTGCTTCCAGTCAAGATATTAGACCGCAACTCGCACTTTTATCGGAACCTGGTTTTCTTAGCGTAAAAGGTATGCCTAAGGGTGCAGACGTTTATGTTGATGGAAGTAGAGCCGGTTCGCTTCCACTGCAAAAAGCTCTCTTTTGGCCAGGCACCTATGCAGTACAAGTGACCGCGAAATATTGCGATGATGTGAATGAAACTGTGCGGATTACCTCTGGTGAAGAGACTTTGCTCAAGGTTGAATTGGGACGGACTTGCCCGATTACCGGTATGGAATTCGTTCCGATCAATCCCGGCGAGTTCATGATGGGTTCGAACGACAGAGAGGCCTACAATAACGAGAAGCCCGTCCACAAGGTGCGCATCAGCAAAGGATTCTACTTGGGCAAATACCCGGTCACACAGGCCCAATGGGAAAGGGTCATGGGCGACAATCCATCATACTTCACAGGCAATCCCAATAATCCGGTGGAAGAGGTTTCCTGGAACGATGTACAGGATTTCATTGCCAGGCTCAATGCACAGGAAGGTACAAACTCGTATCGCCTGCCCACAGAAGCGGAGTGGGAGTATGCGGCCAAGGGTGGAAACAGGAGTAGGGGTTACAAATATGCAGGTAGCAACACTGTGGATGAAGTGGCGTGGATCTATTACAACTCGGGCGGTACCACACATCCTGTGGGTACCAAAGCGCCCAACGAACTGGGTCTTTACGACATGAGCGGTAATGTTTGGGAGTGGTGCCGGGATGCCTGGGATGAGCAAGCCTATTCCCGCCTGGGCAGAGAAAAGGATCCGGAGGTCACTGGAGGCGGCGGGTCCTACCGCGTCTACCGCGGAGGCTCCTGGAGCAACGGACCCGGGAGCGTTCGGGCGGCCTTCCGCGACGGGGACAGCCCGGCCGACAGGGACTCCTTCCTGGGGTTCCGTCTCCTGAGAACTCTTTAACTTCTGCCTTTTCACCTTCTTACCTTCTGCCAAAGGCTGCCTTCGGGCGGCCTTTTCTTTTTGGCATGCTATGTAAACCATGGTGCATATATGCGAAGAGCATATATGCACCAGTGGGTTCCGGGGGGTCCGGAAGGCCCATATATGGGGGCTTTCACTCCAGGGTTTTTGGGAGCATCGTCATCAACGCTGGTGTTGCTTTGCATATATGGGCGCACAATACGAAAAATTGGATATCGTGAAGCGGAATTCCCGCGAAGAACACCGGATATATGGACCATTTCACACTAGCGTTCGCCTTCAATGACAGTCTTTCAACATGAAACAAACCTTGCTGAACCACTGTTTTCACTTACTCCTGGGACGTTTTTAGAGAACGGTCCAAACCGGCATTGACTGAACCGTTAACACATGCTAAGGCAAAGCTGTCTCAGGCTGGGAACGGATGAATGATTTCAAGAGCGATTTTTAGCGTGGAGGTGATTCTCATGAAGACAACGTGTCGAACATGTGGTGGCAGTGGAAAAGTCAGATGTCCCAAGTGTCATGGTACAGGCAAGATTGGATCGGGAAAAGACGAGAAACCTTGTGATGCGTGTTCAAACTTTGCGACGGTTTGGAAAGGTGCGGGCAGGCTGACGTGCCAATCATGCAACGGTCGAGGCTACCATAATGATTGAGAGTGTTTCTGGTTCTACCGAATTCTGTAGTTCTTGCAAAAACATCAACTTGCCGCCTGCCTGAACCCTATCCAGCAGTGGTGATCTACAAAATTTATTGATGATGGCCGTAAGCATTTCAGGCCCTTCACACCGTTCCCATGCTCCAGCGTGGGAACGCACAACGGATTACTGCACTGGTCCCGTCAATCCCCGCGATCACCAGATTCCTGGCAGGCCGTAATCGCGGCGATTCCATTCTTGTGGCCCCGTGGATTGTGAAGATCATTTTCAAAGGCACCCAATAGGGGATGGGTAAAAAATCATCAAGGGCACCCTATTCCAGCGGATAGTGTATCACCGAATCATCTATCCAATTGAAATCTTTTCATTTGCTGTTGCCAGGGGCGGGTTGTGTTTTAAGCGGGTTGCAGCAATCAAGGCATCACCCGCCAGGTAAGGAGCAGGTAGGGATCGGCTATCTATTCGAGACCTTACATGTTGCCTGAAGGATCGTTTTACGATTATCATCATTCAAAAACGATTCCAAGGTGGAAACCTCGCCGGCGGGAGAATTGATCGAGGAAAGAAGGAGGGATGACAAGGAGGAATGACGCCGACGATGAAAAACGTCGTTACTACAATTTTGATAGCTCAAAACGAACGGAGGTTTTATGGCGAGCGTTTCAATTCGTATTGATCAGTCCCTGGTTGAGCAGGCCCGAATAGCTGCCAAGGCCGAGTATCGGACAGTGCAGGGGCAGATTGAATTCCGGGCTAAAGTGGGCAGGGCGGCACTCGATAACCCTGACCTGCCGGTAAGCTTTATCGCGGAATCGTTGATGTCCTTGAATGAACCCAAGGAGAACGCTCTTCCATTTGAGCCGAGGTCTGGAGCATGACATGGCAGGTTTTGCAGACCCGTCGATTTTCGCGGATTTATAAAAAAATCCATGCCGGTCTCGCCGGTGACGTTGACCGGGCCGTTTGCCGCCGTTGCCGCAAATCCCGACCTCGGGGAGAAAAGAAAGTGCGTGGCGTGGCGTAAGACGAACATGCCGGTGGCAAGCGCCTTACAAAGAAGTTTTTTTACATTTGGAGCCACCAACGGTTGATTCTCATGGCAAAAACCGGCGGAGCGAGCCGGAAAAATTTGTGGATATCGTATGAAGGAGACCATGCCGTGCGACGATTTCATTCCTATGGACCCGTGGATTGTGAAGAACATTTTTGCGTCGAGCGCAAGTCCCTGGTTCGGCAGTGCGTCGAACAGTTGATGGGCAATCCGGAAAAAGGCGGACACTACTTCACCATGTGGTCCCCGAGGCAGTGCGGCAAGACCTGGCTCATGCGGCAGGCCAAACGGGAAATCGAAAAGGAATACGGGGATCGTTTCATGGTCGGCATGATGTCCATGCAGGGTGTGGTTTTCAATGATCCCGATTCACCCGACGAGTTGCTGTCCTGGTTTCCGTCCCTGTTGCTCGATGCCGTCGGCATCCGGCCTGATCCTCCCGGGGACTGGCAAGCCTGGATCACTCTTTTTCGCAAAACGGAGGGAATTTTTCCCAAACCTCTGATCCTGTTCATTGACGAGTTCGACAGCCTGCCGCCCAAAGCCATTGATCGCCTGGTGACGCAGTTTCGGAATATCTACCTGCAACGGGAGGCGTATGTCCTGCACGGCCTGGCCCTGATCGGAATTCGGGCGGTCCTGGGCGTGGATTCCGACCGGGGATCGCCCTTCAATATCCAACGTTCCCTGCACGTTCCCCGGTTCGCACGGGAAGAAGTCGAGGAGCTTTTTGCCCAGTACCAGGCGGAAAGCGGCCAGGTGGTGGAGTCGGAAGTGGTGCGGTCCGTGTACGACGCCACCCGTGGACAGCCCGGGCTGGTGTGCTGGTTCGGAGAGTTGCTGACGGAAAAATACAATCCGGGACCGGGAAGGGCCGTTCAACGGACGACCTGGGAAGATGTGTACCGCTCGGCCCTCTTCAAAGAGTGGAACAATACGGTCCTGAACCTGATCAAGAAGGCCAGGGGGGAATACCTTCCGCAGGTTCTGGAACTGTTCGGTCGCCAGGACATGCCCTTCAGCATCGATGCTCCGTGGTGCGGCCATCTCTACCTCAACGGACTCATCGATTCGGAGCTTGTGGCGGACCATCATGGACAAATGACGGAAATCTGCCGATTCTCCTGCCCTTTCATCCAGCAGCGCCTTTTCAACGCCCTCACCAACGATCTCCTGGGGGATCGCACTCCCATTCTTGCCCTGGAGCCCCTGGACCGCCTCGATGATGTTTTCGATCCTCCCGAGCTGAACATCCCGGCCCTGCTCGAACGCTACAAGGCCTACCTCGAACGCCTCGCTGCCAAAGGCATCAATCCCTGGAAGGAACAACCCCGGCGTTCGGACCTGCACCCCACCGAGTATGTGGGACACTTTCATCTTTACTTCTGGTTGCAAAGCGCCATCGGCAGGCGGTGTGTGGTCAGCCCGGAGTTTCCCACCGGGAACGGAAGGGTGGACTTGCATTTGCGGTGCCGGGACCGCCGGGGACTCATTGAAGTCAAAAGCTTCACCGACCGGACGGAACTCGATCATTCGCTGCAACAGGCGGCCAAATACGCTCGGAAATTGGCCCTGCCGTCCATCACCCTGGCCGTGTTCGTCCCGGTGGACGACGATCACATCCTGGCCGAGCTTTCTCAATCGCAGGTCATGGACGGGGTGACGGTGCATGTGACGGCCATCGGGTGGACGTGAGCCGTGGGGGGAGCCAGGCTCCGGCCCTTCCTGAATCATTTGCATGAAAGAGGGGGCAATGGATGATTTTTCGGGCCTGGAGGAATGCCCTGCGGCCCATGCCGCCGGTTGGGCAAGTCATCAACACCCATTGCCGGGGCTTGCAAGCCCGACCTTTACCTGCCCCCTGTCCCGTGCCGCCTTTTCTCGGAAATTCTCAGGAGTATGGAAATGAACGATATCAAAAGAATACCCTATGGAAAGGGAGATTTCGAAGCTTTGAATGGGGAAAACAATTATTTTGTGGACAAGACAATTTTTATTCCAAATATGGAAAAAACGCCGCATATCTTCCTGATCCGGCCCAGGAGGTTCGGCAAGACCTTGTTCATGTCCATGCTGCACTCCTATTACGATATACTCAAGGAGCATCGATTCCACGATTTTTTCCGCGATACCTGGATTCTGGACCATCCGACTCCCGAGCGGGCGCGGTACATGGTCCTGGACTTCAACTTTTCCGTCGTTATCAAGGACAAGGATAAGGTTCAGGAGGATTTCAACAAGTATTGCATGTTGAAAATCGAAAAATTCATCTCCAAGTACAAAAAATATCTGCCGACTTCCTTGACCGCAAAAATACGCCACATGCAGACCGCCCATGAACAGATGCATGTCCTCATGACCGAGTTGGTTGAAACGGATGTCAAAATCTACCTGATGATCGACGAGTACGACAATTTCGCCAATACACTGCTGTCCGAATACGGGCCTGCCGAGTACAAAAAAATCGTCAAAGAGGCTGGATATTTCAAGCAATTCTTCACCAATTTGAAGGCCATGGCATCGGGCAGCGGAGCCGGATTGGCCCGCATGTTCATCACCGGCGTTTCCCCGGTGACCATGGACGACGTGACCAGCGGGTTCAATGTGGGCAACAACATTTCCGTCGATGAGGAGTTCGACGCCGTTCTCGGTTTCACGGAAAACGACGTGGCGCAGATCATGGACTACTACGCTTCCAGCGGCGTGTTCCCGTTGGACAGGCAGGAGGCGATGCAGGTCGTGCGCCAATGGTACGGCGGCTACCGGTTTGCCAAAAGAGCTTCGACTCCGGTTTTCAATACGGACGCAGTTCTCTATTTCATGGAAAAGTCCATGAACAAGACCTACATTCCCGATTACCTCGTGGACGACAACCTGCGCATGGATTACGGCAAGCTGAGGCATTTGATCGTTTTGGACCAGGAACTAAACGGGAACTTCAGCCGGTTGAAGGAGATCATCGAAAAGGGGGGCATCGTCTCCGACATCGCCAAGAGTTTTCCCTATGAAAAGCTGGTTGATTCGCGCAACTTCGTTTCCCTGCTGTATTTTTTCGGGCTGCTGACCTTCAAGGGCGAACAAATGCAAGGGGACCCGGTGCTGACCATTCCCAACGAGAGCATCCGGTCCATGATGTACGAGTACATCCGCGAGTCCTACTGGGATACGGACGTGTTCGCAGTAGATATGTATTTGCTGCGGGAGCGATTCCGCAAACTGGCCTATGAAGGAGACTTCAAGCCGGTTTTCGAGTTCCTGGCCGGGGAGATCAACCGCCAGACCCGAGTGCGGGATTACATCCAGGGGGAAAAGGTGATCCAGACCTTTTTTCTGGCCTATTTCGGCATTTGCGACTTTTATCTTTCCCTGTCGGAAGAAGAGTTGAACAAGGGTTATGCGGACATCGTGCTCAAACCCTTTTGCATCAAATACCGGGACATCCGATACGCCTATCTGCTCGAGTTCAAGTACATCCCCAGGACCAAGGATCAGCGCGAACTGGAGCGGGAACTGCGGGAGAAAATCCGCAAGAGCAGGGAGCAGCTCACCCGGTATGGCGAGGATGCGGAGCTTGCAAAGATGCTCTCTCTCGCCCCCTACGGACAGGTGCTGCTGAAAAAGGCCATCATCGTGTTTCACGGCTGGGAGCCGGCGTATATGGAGGACGTGAGCGGCTAAAGGATTCATACCGGTGAATTTCGACAAATTTCACCAGAAAATAAATTAAAATTTTGAATTTCTTGTCAAAGACTATGGGCCTGGACCGTTGAAACATGGCTGATACCTTTTGCCTCAACACACTGACGGAGTAATCACCATCGGCCAAACAGGGGCCAAAGGATCACGGCATGTTCGGGTTACTCGAGTCCATCGGGGCATTCATCACGGAAAAAAGGAACGCGGCTTACCTGGCGCGGATTGAAAAGCGATTGAACCCCTGTGTGCAGGCCCTGGACGAACTGGGCATCCATGCGACCCATTATAAAAAAGTGCTCTTGAAATCCATGAAGATCGAGGGGTTGCTCAGAAACAACCCGGCATTCGTGGCCTATGTGCTCGAACAGGAGACCCAGGCCCGGCAGGACCTGGAAGCCGCTCGGGCCATGGTTGAAGACGCCGCCGCCCAGTATGAATCTTTGCGGGCTTACGCCATGTCCGTGGGCAAGCAGGTGAGGCTCACAAAGAATGATCAAATGATCCAAGACCATATCAATTTGTGCCACATTTTGTCCTCGAGCGGATTGGAAAATGCGGGCAATGGTCGCTCGCTCCAGTGGCGCCTGGACAACCTGAATGCCGTCAAAACAAGCCTGTCCAACCTCGAATCCATGGCCCGTGCGTATCCCCGATCGGCTCCTTATGCCCCGCCCTCCAAGTCCCCGACGCCTCCCCTGTTTGAAGTGGGACCCAGGTCCCTGTTCACTCTCCTGGAGAGCTGCCTGCCGTCTCCCACAGCCTTGCACAAGTGCCATGTGGATGCCGTCGAGGCATCGAGCGCTTACAGGATGTGGAGCCATTGCCGTCGGTTCAGGTTCCTGAGTGCGGAAGCGAAGGCCCTGCTCGAGGAAATCGAGGGGCTCGACGTGAAGCGCCATGCTCTGAGCTGTGGTGAATACCACCGGCTGTTCCGGCTTGTGAATCGCATGGAAGATGAAGCGGCGGCCTCTCTTGCGGCCCTCGGGAGGCTGGATTTTGGCGGCGTCACCATCGTTCACGAGGACTGGCTGGAATTTGCCCTGGCAGGCCGTGGCGTTCAGGCTCATCCTGCGGTTCTGCCGGGCCTTCTCACCGTCACGGGCACGCCTGAAGGAGCCCAAGTGCATGTCGCCGGAAACAGGTTGGGCGCCCTGCCGGTGGAAAATGTTCTTCTGGCGCCGGGGGCTCACGAGGTGCGAGTGACCGCGAGGAATCACCCCGATAAAATGGAAGTGGTGCAAATCATCGCGGGAAAAAAGACGGTGCTGCGAGTCGAGCTGAAACAATCGTGGAGGGATTCCATTGCCGGAATGGAATTCATTTATGTCGAACCGGGCGAGTTCTTGATGGGAGCCGCAAGCCACGACGGATTCGATTCGGAATTGGACCTGGCGATGGCGCTCGGTCTTGAATTCGACGACATACGGGTATTCGGCTGCGGAATGCTGGCTCATGTCGTGAGGATCACCAGGGGGTTCTACCTGGGCAGGTATCCGGTGACCCAAAGCCAGTGGAAGAAAATCATGGGCGGCAACCCGTCAGAATTCGAGGGGGAAGACAACCCGGTGGAAAACGTCTCGTGGAACGATGCCCGGGAATTCATCCGCAAGCTCAATGCGCTGGAAGGTTCGGCGAAGTATCGCCTGCCCACGGAAGCGGAGTGGGAATACGCGGCCGGGGGCGGAAACCGGAGCCAAGGGTACGAATACGCCGGAAGCGACCGGGTGGAAGATGTGGCGTGTTACAAGGACAATTCGGGTGGAAGGACCCGTCCCGTGGGAACCGGGGCGCCCAACGAACTGGGGCTGTACGACATGAGCGGGAATGTTCGGGAATGGGTCCAGGATTGGTTCGATGCCTTCTATTACCGCAAAAGCCCGTCCGTTGACCCGCCGGGTCCCGATGAAGGGTCCGCTCGCGTGGTCCGTGGGGGAGCCTGGAACGACGAACCCGAATACGTTCGAGTGACTTTCCGCAACAGGCACAATCCCAAAAGCTGGAACAGCGCTCTGGGTTTCCGCCTCCTGAGGGAGCTTTAGATTCTGTCTGAAAATTCTATCGCACCTCGGCTCCGCTCTGGGAACAAAATTCCTTATGCACCAGCGCCCGAATAACAACCATAAGGATTTACCGGAGGGGAGAATTTTTTAATCCAGGTTGAGAAAAGCGAAACCCGCGCTTTCTCCCGTTGTCCATTTCGTCCACATTGTCCACCACTCCGTGGAAGACGAGGCAAGTATGAAAACCATCATGAAGGAATACAGAACATGTGAGGCATGCGCCCACAAAAACGACGTAGCCGCATTGGTGTGCGCCCGTTGCGGGGAGGACATCTCTTTTGTCATGATCAGCGAGGAAGAGGAGGCGCCGGCGATCCCTGAAAACGGCGGCGGCCGTTCCCCGGGAGCCGATCCACCGGGACCGAGGCGAGTAAAAATCTGCGAAGTGTGCGGGCAGGTCAACGACCTGGGGTTGATGGAATGCGAGGGATGCGGCGGCGACATTTCCTTCATTCGAGCCAGGGTACTGGAAGAGAGTCCCCCAGCAACTCCCGCCCCCATGCCGCCCCCGGCGCCATCCGCCCAAGGGCGCCGGAACACGGCCCCTGCTTCCGTTCAACCGGACCGGACGAGGCCCACGGCCATCATGAAGCGGCTCGCCCTGATCTCCGTGCTCGACGGGCACCGCATTGCCGTGCCCCACGAGGGGGGCGACATGGGGCGCGAAGGCATCGGTGCCGCATACCTCGACCGGAGCGATTACGTGAGCCGAAAGCATGCGAACCTGGCCTGCATGGGGGACACGTGGGTGATGACCGTCCTCGGCAGCAACCCCACCCTGGTGAACGGACGCCCGGTGCCGCGCGGAGAGCGGTGTTCCCTGGCTCACGACGATGTGGTGCGGTTGGCGGACATGGAATTCAGGGTCGAGCTGTCATAATGATCCCCTGGCACGCCATGGTCGTGCAATAAACCGAGGGCCTGGCCGTTGGCCGCGTTCATGGCATGGATCGCGATGCAGTGAGGGCGCTTCAGTCGGCACTTTTTTTACGATTCATCATGCAATACATTGCCTTCAACTCTCGCAAACCGGAGTACGCCGCCGCGACAATGCTCAATTAAGTACCTGCACAGAAGTTTTTTTACATTTTAAGCTACATTTTAAGCTACCTACTCCGTCATTCCGGCTTGAAGACTGCCGGAATGACGTGCGACGGTTATGTACCCATGCCGGTAAATTGTTGAAAAACTTCTGCGTGGGTGCTTATGAAGACGCATAGCCGGGCGCGTGCAGGGAAGGGCAGGAACACCTGGTCGGTTGGATTGAAAGCTTTCAAAGGGCTTGAACTGTTCGCTTGACACCGAATCAAATATGTGCAATACTACTCATGATGACTAGATTAGTATCCATAAGCAAAG
>CAZRWT010000066.1:16343-18026 GCA_964603955.1 uncultured Syntrophobacteraceae bacterium | reverse complement strand
GCCAACCGGATACCGTTTCACGCAAATTCATTTCAGTCATCTGTCGTCTCCTTGAGTGGGTGGGTTTTCGTCGCGGCCCCCACCATAGGGGCAGGGCAAAACATGAAAACGGGATGTTGCCTTTACATAACCTGTTATGGAACCATTATTATCACGAGCAATTCTCATGCCCGCGCTCTCATGCCGTGATCGAGACGGCCCTTGTATTCGATTGCCTCGGAAGGGTGCGACGGCCCGGCGACAACATGAGTCGCGGCATGGGGTTTCCAGCGATCGACCGTTGCCGGTTTTTTTTACGGAGCCGGCAGTTTTGTTGGCACCTCCGGGAAGATTTTCGGCTATAAAGAGGCGACCGGGTCGAGTGATTCGCGTCATGCCTTCAGACCCGTGGATCGGTGATTCAGGGGTGAAAAAAATCTCGCAATCAACTGGTATTGCGCCATGAGCATGAACAATTTGATCCAGCAACCCCTCCCTCTATTATATGATTGTCGTGGAAATGGAAATACGGTTTTTTTGCTCGACGCATTCTACCCCGAACCGAAGGGAGTCAGGGATGCACGGCCTTGTGGTGGCCGCCATTTCCGATGAGCAGACCTGCTGATTGGGACGATGAAACATGTGCCCACACTGCTGAAAACCGGGTAACGGATCAGGGTATTTTAGACGACCTGATTTTATGGCGCACATATTGCTCTTGGTGTGTGGGCGATGGAAGACGGGTTGTGCATTCCGGTTTTTCACCGTCCGGAAGGTTTTTTCTTCCAGGTAATCATAACGATCTTACAAATCAATGCAGGAAAGGATTTGTCGGCCATGAATGCCAGGGAAATGCTCGATGAATGGATCGCTCGGGTGGCGCCGGTCCTGGGGACCCCTCCCGAAGTTCCGGGGGAAAGAGAAATGGTCTCCCTCGATTGTGGGGATGATCTGACCGTCCATGTGGGGGCTTTTGCCCCTTACGAAAAGCTGCATGTTTTCGCGACCCTGGCTGAAGCTCCCCATGACGGCGAGGCCATGGAGCGGATCGTGCGGGACGCTCTGCGGATCAACCTCGGGCTGGCGGAGGCCATTCCAGGGGGGATCGGGCTTTCTCCCGACGAGCGGGAATTCGTCCTCTGCGCGTGGTATCCCCTCTGCGCCGTGGATGTGGAGGGCATCGACCAACGCCTCGAGAATTTTGTCGCCGTATGCCGGGAGGTCAGGGAACGTTTCGCGGAGCTGTCGTCTCCACCGCTTTCGCCGCTTTTTCCGGAAGAACCTGCCCGTCGGGATCGATCGGAATCAAACGATTTATAAAGGAGCCTTGCCATGCCGACGATTTCCGGTTCCCAAAACATCGACATCACCAAACTGACTCACGAAACCTTGGGTCAAGGCGTCAAGGCCGAGCAATCCCGGTCGGGAGCGCTTCGAGACCTCTCGTTTTCACAAAAGGCAACGCGACTGTCTTTCAACCCGGAAGCATCCCAAGGTATCGCCGGCCTTTTGTTCGCTCCGGTGCGCTGGGCATTGCAGTCGGTCGGGTTGCTGTCCAGGCCCGTGACGGTCCCCAAGGAAGCCTATCCTGGCAGGTACCAGGAGGTGGATTTCAAGAAAGGCCTCTCGTATCAGGCGACCATACCCGGCTACAATAACCTCGATGCCCTGAAAAGAAGCGTCAAAATCTCCGGTCTCGCAAGC
>CAZRWT010000066.1:11801-16243 GCA_964603955.1 uncultured Syntrophobacteraceae bacterium | reverse complement strand
CATTCGAGACACGAAAACCGGGCTGGTCGCCCTGGTCGCTGTTTCAGATAACGAAAAAGAGCTGCATGTGGTGTTCGGCGGCACGGGTTCAGGGCTGAAAGACGTCACTGCAAAAGAGACCATGGAAAGCCGACAGATGGGAGAAAATGTCAAGACAATCGGGGCTTTTCACAGCCATGTTCCGGAGAGTTACCGCCAGGCGGCGGAGCTGGTGGGGGCGCTGAAACAGGTGGCCCTGGCCAACACTCTGCCCATGGACGTGAGCGGATTTTCCAAGGGAGGGGGAGAGGCCGCGTTTTCCGGCATCTATCATGGGGTGAAAACCCTTTCCCATTGCGGCACGTCCCTTTCGCCCGCCTGCCAGAGAATGCTCGGGCCGGATAAAATAAAACATGCCGTACAGAACAAAAATATATTCAATACGAGCGTTTCCGGCGATTTCGTGTCCGGTTCGAAGCTGTTCAACGGAATCGCCACGACATGGGAAAAGCTGACCGGTTTGCAGGTTGCACGCAGGATCGGACCCGGCCTGCGCATCACCAATCACGATCAGCCCAAAACCTTTCTGGGTGTCGGCAGCTTTACCACCCACCAAAAAAGCTTGGATATCTATGGTAAATTGAGCATGGACAGTACGACCAGACCCGTCAATCCCGTCACAAAGCGGACTTATGAAGGAACCGGCGCAATGGGCGTGTTCGAGGATGTGTTGGGCACGGGTAAGCTCGATGAGTTCAAGAAGGAGTTGTTGACTTCGACCAACATCACTCAATGTAAAGTCACCATCGAAACGGACAAAAAAAATCCGGAGAAGATCAAAAGCCACCTCGTTGTCGATCTGAGCGCCCTCCAACTGGACAGCAGCTTTAAAAAGCAAGTGGACGATCTTGAAAAAGGGCTTTCGGAAAAATGGAAATCCAACGACCGCAGTGAAAGGACCGTTACCGTTGTTCAGCCCGCGTGGAAGAAAGGTGAGATGTCGTGAACAATTTTGAATTGCTCGAAGGTTGGGTGACTTCTCTTTCCCGGGAGATGGGGATCGATCTGGAATTCGACGAGAATGGCGTCTGCACCATCCAGGTCGGCGAGGACGACTGCATGAGCCTGGCGCCCTGCGAGGACAACGGAGAAGTGTTTCTGCTCGCCGGACCGGTCCTGGCCTTGACCATGGACCCTCGAGTGGACGGGCCCATCTGCCGGGCGTGCCTGAAACTGAACTTCATGGGAACGGACACCGGCCAGGGGGTGTTGGGGCTGGGCATGCACGATGGAATGATCGTCCTGGCCCACACGGTTCATTACGCCGAGTGCGACGCCACCCTGTTGCACAACGCGGTTCATAACCTTGCGGAAAATATCCGGAGATTGCGCGAAGAGATTCTGCAACGGGCGATCGGCAGTCCTGGAGGGCAGGAGTCGCCGGAGCCGCCGGACCCCCTGGCCATGTTCGGGCGCTTCGCTTGAAGACGCCTGCGACGAGAAAAACTTTTTGGACAAGACTAAGGAGAACATTGGGATGAATCCTGAAGAAACATCACGTCGGTTGCTGAGCGCCTTCGGCCGGTCCGTCGGACTGCCGGAAATCGAGTTCAACGAGGATGGACTGTGCATTCTGGACATGGACGAGAAGCTCGTGTTGACCATTCGGGAGAACCTTCCGGCGGAGCACTGGACTCTGCTCGGTCTGCTCGGCGAATTTCCCGAAGACATGCCCGGAGGTTTTTACCGCAGCCTGCTGGCCTTCAATTACGACCTGGCTGATCGGGACGGCCCGACCATCGGTCTCGATCCGCAAACGGACATGGTCATGCTCTGCCGGACCTTTCCCCTCCGGGATGCCGATCTGGAGGTCTTTTCGGAAACCTTGAGCCGGTTTGTGGACACCCTGGAACATTTGCTGGATGCCTTGAACGCGGCATCCTCCGAAGACCAGGGGGATACGGCCCCAGAGCAGGCTTCCGGTCCGGTTGCCGCACAGCCGGACCCGTCCCGGTTCGTCTGATTGGAGGAGGTGCATCATGACGATCAGCTTTCAAAATCTGCAAAACATCCAGGCTCAGGTCCGACCGGACGATCTTATCGCTCTGAGTCGCAAGAGCGGTAACCAGGAATACGTGACCGCCTCAGTCGGTTTCCAGGAAAAAGCCGTCCGTTTTTTGAACAAATTGCCAATCTTTGGACGAATTTTCGATTCATCGGTCAAATCTTACGGGATTCGCAACCTGGAAGTGCTCAAACAGCTCAACGCCACCTTACAGCAACGCTACTCCAAGGACGGTGTCCGGCAAGCCTTCCTCAGCGCGTTGAAAGTGGATGTGGATCGCCTGGACAAGACCTCCCTGCACAAGATTCCGCCCATTACCGGCCGAAATATTTCGGCCATGAACCAGGTGGCGGCAACCTTTCACGGCCGAGGGAAGGCCAAGAATCTGGAAAATCACGTGGTGGTTCGCATCTGGCCTTTTCATTCCCAGAGCAGGCCGGGCCATGTTTCCCTGTCCGTGAAGGGCATGACGGGAAAGACGCACATCAGTTGGTGGCCCGGCCAAAAAGTGGTCAAGGGGGTCTCCTGGCTCAATCCTCGAAAGGAAGTGTCTCCGGTTGTCAGTTACCGCGAGGAAAAATACCTTGAATTGGGAGATAAAACCAGGGAAAAACTTAAAAAAGGCGAATTTAACCCTCTTCCAGGTCAAAATAAGATTAATGATTCAAAAAATGATAAATATGTAGGAGAATGGGGGTTTAGCGCCCAGAAAGTCTATTTGCCCATGCACGGCATTACGGTTCTCAAGGGCGGTACCAACTCACAAAAGGTCTTGTTCGGCCTCTCCCAGGACGGCATAAGCTCGGCATGGAAAAAAGTCAGCCAGGACAAGAACGCCTACTATCAGTTTGTCAGCAAGGACCACAACTGTGCCGGAATGGTCAAACAGATGCTGGTTGCCGGGGGAGCCGAACTGTTCCTCAAGGTGCCTCAGGCATCGGTTTACTCCGATCCCAACACGGTTCATTCCTATGTGATCGGCCTGGAAAAGGAGGTTTCGCGGTATAATGATCGCCTTGACGAATTGTTGCAGTCTCGGGACAATGCCCTGCAAAAAAATCAGTTGCCGAACCTCGTCACCGAGGAGAAATTTGAGGGGTCTTCCCTGATGGACCTGCAAAAACATTTTCAACAGGTGGTTTCCGATGCGAAGTTGCCGTCGGCGGAGCAGAAAATTTGTGGCGACCTGATCAAGGCTGTTGGGAACATCACGGTCAACAACGACTATGACTTGACCGGAACTCAGCGGATGACCATGGCCAAAAGCCTTGTGGACGCCATTGACGCGATGGAAAGCGCTCAACTTGCCGGCAAGCAGAACCAGTCCGGCACCACGGACCGATTGGACCAGGTCAAACAGGCAGGGATCGCCATTTTGGCCATGCTGAAAATGGTGACCTTTTAGTTTGAACCGACGCGGAAGAAGGGGGATATGGAAATGGAAATGAGTGAACGGGAAGTTGGGGAACTCCTGGAGCGTATCGCTGCCATGTCGGAACGCATGGTCAAGGGCGAGACCACTTTGCAGATGGAAATGGGGCTCGATGATGAGGAAATGGAAGCCATGTATGCCGTGGCCTACAATTACTACGCTCAGGGGTTGTACGGAGAGGCCCGGCAGTGTTTTCGGCTGTTGATGTTCTTCAGTCCCCACACGTACAAGTACTGCCTGGGCATGGCCTGTACTCTGCAAGCCGTCGGGGATTTGGAACAGGCCTGCATGTTTTATCTGCTTGCCGGTTCCCTGGACCAGGTTGAGCCGGCTCCCTATCTGCACATGGCCGAGTGCCTGATCCGGCTGGACGACAGGGTGGGGGCCGAGGAGAACCTGGAGAAGGCTGTGGCTTTGTGTGGAGACGGCAACGGGTACCGGGAAATCAAGGGGCGGGCTGAAGCCATCTTGCGGAATTTGCGGGAAGCCGGAACGGTTTGACGATGAATTTTTTATGGAGAATCTCATATCGCACAAGGAAAATGCCATGACCGTATCACTTTCTTCCATTTCGACATACGAGCAATTTGTCGGCGCCTACGGTTCCGAAGCAGTCGATAAGGCCAGGCAGGCCGGCTATATAGATGACCAAAACCGGCTTGTAAGCGGGAAAGAATGGAAAGATGTCGCTTCCTGGGCTCAGAACCAGGGCTACAAGCCCAAGGACCTGCCCAAGCCCGGCGCATCCTCTCCCGACAAGCTGGAAAAGTCTTTGCAAAGCTACGAGAACATCAGCATGTTGTTCCACAGCATTCTGAAACAAATTCGGACGGCCCAGCGTGAGGAGTCCTATGCCTCGCAGCATCGGGTGGTGGAAACCATGCAGCACGCGGCGGACAAACGCATCGAAGCGGCGGGCAAGTTGCAACTCATGGCCGGAATCAGCATGGGGCTGGCCATTGGAGG
>CAZRWT010000066.1:0-11701 GCA_964603955.1 uncultured Syntrophobacteraceae bacterium | reverse complement strand
GATAAGATTTCAGCCCAGGCGGAATTCGTGCGCGGAGAAAAACAACGCCTGGACGACTATACCTCCGGGATCAACGACACCATGCGCACCGTCCGCCAGAAACTTGCGGAGATGAATGAAGCTCAAAACAGGGCCATGCAGGCCGCCGCGAAGATTTGAAAATCGCGAGGCCCGGTTCGGCTCGATATCAGAGGTCGGAAAATACCGGGATTCATTGTGGAAGAGTCAATGCGACCAACAACAGGAGGAGCAACACCATGAACGATGAACAATTGATGGAGCGGAGCAGGAAGAATTTGGCGGCATTCGAGGACATCAAGGCAGAGCAGGGGAAGTTCCAGGAAGAGTATGCGCGGCTGCGGCAGGAGGCTGCGGACCTGGGAGTGGATTTTTCCGGGGAATTGCCCCTGGGAGACCTGAGCCCGCAGCAGCGCTCCCACCTGCAGGATTTGGAGGTGCGGGCTCAACGGGAAATTCAGGAGATCATGGATGACGACCGTTCGGCCAAACCGTCTTTCAAAGCCGGTCGGGTCATGGTCTGAGCCTCGCCGGGGGATTCAGCTCCCAACCTTACGAAAGGAACCGCGACATGTCCCTTACCGATCAGGACATTCAGGAAATTGCCGGGCACCACGAAGAGCAGGCCGGTCGGATCGCTGCCGGTGAGACCACCCTCGGCATGGTTTTGAAGCTTTCTCCCGAGGAACTGGAAGCCATGTACGCCCTGGCCTACAACCAGTACGAACACGAAAAATATGAGGAAGCCGGGCGTATCTTTGCCTTGCTGGTCGCTTTTGCCCCGAGTTCCTACAAGTATTGCCTGGGGCTGGGGATGTCCGTGTACCGGTTCGGACGCATCGACGACGCTGTCCTGGCTTTCACTCATTGCCTGCTGCTCGATCCCATGCAGCCCGAAGCCCATCTCTACCTGGCCGAATGCATGATCCGGCGCGGCGAGTTGGATAACGTTCGGGAATCCCTGGAACAAGTACTTTTTCTCACCGAGGACGAAGACGGGTACGCTCACCTGCACAACAGGGCACGGATCATTTTGGAAAACCTGCTGGGAGTGAAACCTGAAGAAATAGAAGCTTTTTTGATGGATGATTTTTGAAGGAGTTCATCATGTCGAACATTGGACCGAAATTGGTGACGGACCCTCCCATGCCGGGCATGGGCATGGGCGTCGATGAAGTGTTGGAAACCTCGACACCGATCAAAAAAAGCGGTGTCGAGACTCCCCCGAAGGCGGGAGCAATTTCTTCTTTTTCACAATCCACAGCGGGCTGGCAACCTCAGCTTCCCAAGCCGAACATTTCCATGGCCAACATGGGGCTGCTGTTGATGTCCGTCCAGGACAAAATGTCGGCTCAGAGGCTCAAGACCGGTGAAGAAACCATCAAGACCGGTCAGAAGAAGATGCAGGATATCCACCAGGAACGGGCACAGAAGCTCAAGGAGTATTTCGACAAACTGGCCCAGTCGGCACCCAAGTCCAAGGGCTTTTTCGGGCGATTGGTCTCGGCGTTCACGGGATTCTGGGGCGGTATCGGAAAGGCCATCAGCGGTGTCTTCAAAGGTGACAAGCCCGAGGACATCAAGAAAAACCTGGACAACAGCATCAAGGATGCTCTCGACAACCTGGGCAAGGCCTTTTCGGAAAACATCGGGTCCGTGATCAACATTGCCGTGTGGGGCGGGCTGGCCTTGATCACCATGAATCCCGCCTTTTTGATCGGCATCCTGCCCACGATCCTGGAAGAGCCGGAATTGCAGGAGATCGTGGCCAAGGTCTTCAATACGGATAAAGAGACCATCGGCAAGTGGGTGTTCGGCATCAATATCGCCATGAACGTGACCATTTCCGTGGTCGTCGGCGTCGTGGCGGGTATCGGCACCGGTGCCCTGATCACTGCGGCGACCGGTGGAACGGGAGTCGGTGTGGGCATTGTCGCCGGCATCGCGGCGGGTGTTGCCGTGGGAGTCGGTCTGGCCGTGGTCATGGGGGCCGCGCCGTTGGCCACCGGGATTGTCGAAGCCCAGCGCACGGGGCTTCAGGCGGAAGCACACAAGGACGGCGCCGAAGCCGACAAGCTCAAGGCCCTCTACACGAACATGCAAGAGGAGATGAAGCGGGAGATGGATTACATCAAGAGTTCCATGGAAAGCATGAGCGCCAATACGGAAGCGACCATGAAGCTGTTCCGTTCCGAACAGCAGGCTCTGCATAGTTCGACGGCCGTTTGACGGATTTTGTGAATGCGATGAGGATGGCTCCCACGGCCGCCTTTCAGAACAGATCAACGTTTATTACAGGGGGAGACTGACATGACAGCTATTGAATCGGTTCAAGCCATTGGTAGTGGCTATTTTATGGTTGACGGACTCAAGATGAGCTTCGAGGACCTTATCATGAAGGTGCAGATGAGCAACGTGGAAACCGCGGACAAGGTTTTTGCCGGGCGGTTTTCCGAAATCGAGGAGCGCAACAAAAAAATTTCCCTCATGAACGACATGTTGCAGGTCGCACGCAAATATCAAGACAACTTTGACAAGGATGGAAAGTTAAAAGAAGGTAAATCCGCATCTTTTACGGGCAGTGACCTGGATACCTGGAATAAATTCCATGCCTCGGCTGTCTCTACGGGCCTTGTCAGGACGGATATTCCCGGAGGGGGAGGACCTTTCAGCAAGCAGCAGTTGGAAACCCTCCTGGACAACACCCGCAGCGGTCTGGACAATTTGAACTCCCAAAACGAAATGGACATGATGAAGCTCAACAAGCTGGGCAACCAGCGTTCCAGTTATGTTCAACTCCTCTCCTCCATGCTCTCCACGGTTAAGGAAGCTCGGGGCGCCGCAGTGCGATAACTTTTTGTCCGGCAAAGGCGGACGGGGTTGCAGTACCCATCCGCCTTTGTCGATCGAGGGGGTGTTTCGAATGTTGGTGACCGCTTTGCGGCAGGGAGAAGAGGATCATGACGGAAGTTGGAGGCGTTCAAGCCGTTGGAGGGGGCTACTTCATGGTCGGCGGAGCGAGGATGAGCTTCGAGGACCTGGTCATGAAAGTGCAAATGAGCAACGTGGAGACGGCGGACAAGGTTTTTGCCGGACGGTTTTCCGAAATCGAGGAGCGCAACAAGAAAATCGTGTCGATGAACGGCATGTTGCAACTGGCTCGTGGTTATCAGGGATATTTTGACAAGGATGGGAACGTCATCCATTCCGTGCGGCAAAAAGCCATTCAAGATGTTCTGAATCCGGCGAGAACGAAGATGGATGAAGCGGTTCGCGACATGAAAAGTTATGTCGAGGCTGCGGAAAAAGCTTTCAGGGAGGCAAAGGCAAAGGAAATCATAGAGACCATAAACAAGAATATCAGCAGCGCCTTTCCCTTTTTCGGCGGTATCGATTTGCGTCAAATCCCTTTTGTTGGAAACTTGGACTACAACGCATTGGTACGATTGGGTTTCGGTGGTATACTCAATCAGCCTTATCCTCCCATGGAAGCTCTCAAGCGGGTTGCTTTTGTGACAAATGCCGTTAAGCACGCCATGGATGCCATGCAGTCCGGCAAAACCGTGGATTGGAATTCCTTTGGCCATACCGTTGAGAAGCTGAGAAACGAACTCAAGACCATGGAAGACGAACTCCATAAGCAAGGGTCCGCCGGCGCTGTTCCCGGCAGGCAGGCATGTCTTCGGAACATCGAGATTCTTCGTGAGGCACTCACCAACGTGGACAAACTTGCTGCGGAAATCAAGGAAAACAAGGTGGCTTTCAAAGGCGAAGACATGGGCGGTTGGCATCGTTTCTGTGACGAAATCGTTGCCTCGGGCATTGTCCGAACGGATATTCAACGCAACGACGGGAAGTTCACCAAGCAACAGTTGGATACGCTGTTGGACAACATCCGCAGCGGCCTGGACAACTTGAATTCCCAAAACGAAATGGACATGATGAAGCTCAACAAGCTGGGCAACCAGCGTTCCAGTTATGTTCAGTTGCTCTCCTCCATGCTTTCCACGGTCAAGGAAGCTCGTGGGGCCGCAGTGAGGTAGGCGGCAGGCGGGAGGCAGAAGACAGAAGGGTTGAGGGTTGTTTTTGGAAGGGAGTGTGGAGGTATGCAGTTGGAGCGATTGTTGTCGGGATTGACGGAACGGATGGGTTGGGACGCGCCGCCTCTCAAGGGGGAGGATGGGAAGCATGTTTTGGAATTTGACGACGGTCTGCGGGTGACCTGTGAGGAACTGCCGGGCCGGGGGTTTTTACTGACGGCTCCCGTGACGGATTTGCCCCGGGATGCAGTGCAATCGGAAGCTTTGCTGCGCCGCCTGCTCAAACTCACCCTGCCTCGCATGAAAGCTCAGCGTGCCGTCCTTTGCCTGGACGCTCAAGCGGGAAGCCTCTTGCTGCACCGCAGGCTCGACCGGGATGCCGACCTGCATGCCTTCCAGGATGCCCTCGAGGCGCTGCTCAACAACCTGGATTTTTGGCGACGAAACAGCGGTGAAGATCGGGTCGTGCCCGTTGCCTCGCCGTTTTCCTTCCTCTATCCTTAGGGGTGGGAGCGAGCATTTGAGGGCCATGATGAACCGCAATTCTCCGATATGTGCGGTATCTTTATAGGGTATCGCGACACACACGGCACGGGAGGACGGGTTATGACCGTCAGTTTCGATAAAATGTTCGATGTGATGAGCACGCAGAGCGACAAGATGGAAAAGAAATTCGAGAACATGCTCAGCAGCCTTGGAACCGATCCATCCACCCAGGACTTGCAAAAACTGCAACTGCTCAATACCAAGTACAGCATGCAGATTCAATTGCAGTCCAACACTTTGAAAACCATTTCCGAAGCGTTGAAATCCGTTGTGGGAAATATGCGATGAGCGTGAGATAATCCATCTTTCATGGTTGGCTCGACAACACGACAACACCGCAAAAAATGGGACGATGCCGATGGACATTAAGACAAAAACACTTCAATACATGGTGGAATTGGGTTTTCTGGCTGCGGACATGGGCCGGGCCGGCGAGGCCGAACGCATTTTCCAGGGATTGTCGGCCGTTCGTCCCGATAGAGAAGCCGTGCTGCTCGCCCTGGCCTACGCCCGGCTGACCGGCGGTTTTATCCGGGAAGCCCTGGACATTTTGCAAAACAAGGCTTTGGTCCTGTATCCCGACAATGAGGTGATCAGGAACTTCACCGGGCTGGCCCTGTTTTGGGATGGACGGCAAGAGGAAGGCCGCGCTGTTTTGGAACGGGTGGTCGCTTCGGGGAGCGATCCCGTCGCCGTGGCCATGGCTCGAGGATTGTTGGCGGACTTGGAGGGTCCGTCACCAATGGGCACATGATGGCGCATGATGTGATGCATGGGAACACGGTGTGCCGTGGATATGGAGTATGCCATGTGCAACTTTTCCATGTTACGTTTACACCCCCTTTAGCCTCTCTACTTCTCGTTCCCAAGCTCCAGTTTGGGAACGCCTTTATTATTTTGGAAGCTCCGGCTTCCACCCGCTTCAAAACGGGAAGCTGGAGCTTCCAGACAAGTATGTTCCCAAGCTGGAGCTTGGGAACAAGAGAGTCGTACATAGCGTATTGAGTATTAAATTTGTCTACAAGACCTGATTCCATGTGAGTTCAGGCCGAGGAGTGTGTTGTATGGATAGCCAGGCAGTGCAAAAGACCATCCAGGCCGGTATCGAACAGGCGGCGGGGCAGGGGCCGGAGGGGGGAATTCCCCGGGCCGACGCTCCTTCGGACACCGATGTGGCACGCTTTCAGGACAGCCTTGCCGCTCCAACGGAGCATGGAACTGGGGCCGGGGAGCAGGCGGTTGCGTCCGGCAAAGTCCGGGAGATGACGGCGTCTCCTCCTCCCAGCCTGGGAGATTCCATCCTCCAGGGTATGGACAAAATGCGCGGCTCCAGGGAAGCTCACTTGAATGCCGTCGGAGAGCTGGTCGGCAAGGAGTCCCTCAGTCCCCAGGACATGATGCGCCTCCAGTTCGAACTGGCTCAGCTCAACATGCAGCAGGACCTGACGGTCAAGGTCGCGGACAAAGCCAACCAGGGCGTCCAGACCCTGTTCAAGAACCAGTAAGGGTTGGCTCTTCCGGGAGCGCCGAGCTCCGGCTCGGCAAGGCTTTGCCTGTGAATATATTTTGCGGGTTTCCGGTATGCTTCCCCATTTCAACACCCAGCCGAGCTGGGGCTCGGTGTTCCCGGGAAGGGGCTTTTCCCGAGGATATGTATTTTCGGAAATTGCCTTGACGGTACTCAGAGGAATGCACAATGCGCCATAAGGAAAAGAGGGCGGAGGCGGGTTGGGGTCGTGTTGTGTCGCATGGGCTGTTGACGGCGGTTTTACTGTTGTTCCTGACCGGGTGCAATGATATCCAACTGTACACCAACATGCCGGAACAGCATGTGAACGAAATGATGGCCGTGCTTTTGAACCATGGGCTGCCTGCCCAGAAAAAAAGCGGCGAGAAAGGGACCTGGAACCTGGTAGTGGACAAAAGCATGTTCGCTCCGGCCATGGATGTGCTCCTATCCAACGGGTATCCTCGGACTGAATTCGATTCCCTGGGAGATATGTACAAGCGCCAGGGGCTGGTGTCTTCTCCACGGGAAGAGCGTGTTCGCTTCACGTTCGCATTGTCTCAATCCATCGCCAAATCCATTTCCAAGATCGACGGAGTGACCAACGCCCGTGTGCATATCGTCATTCCGGAACCCAATCCCTTGCTCGATAGCCAGTCACCCACGTCCGCTGCGGTTTTCGTAAAGCACGTTCGGCATTCCAACATCAACGCCTACATTCCGCAGATCAAGCAACTGGTGCAAAACAGCATCGAGGGGTTGACCTACGAGAGGGTCAGCGTGGTGCTTTTTCCCACGGACGAGCCGCCCGACCTTCGCAAAGCGGCTCCGGAAGTTCACAGCATCCTGGGCATCCAGGTCCTGTCCGGGTCGGTCTCGACACTGCGCCTGCTCCTGATCGCCCTCATGGGCCTGTTGCTGGCTTCCTGGGTTGCCGCCGGTGCTTATTGGTTCCACTTTCGTAAGAAAACATGAGCAGGGAGGATTGTGATCCATGAAAATTACCACCACCGACCAGCGTGAAATGACCGTTCATGGTGAATCTTCGGCGCGTTCCGCCACGGAAAACCGTTTGCCCGGCGCCGACGACAGGGAGCGTTTCCAAAAACTGGCGGCAGGGAAAGAACGCGAGGCAAGGGATAGAGACAGGAAGGATGGCCCATCGCAGCCCCCGTCGCCCTTGCTCGGATTCGGGCAATTCCTGAGCCCCGACGCCATGCTCCAGGGCATGAAGTCTCCGGTGGAACATCCCCCGCAGGCTTCGGAACTTCCTTCCGGCTCCTCCGTCGAGGACATGGCCGTGGACATTGCCCAGCGCATTTTGGTTTCCGATTCCGAATTGGGCAGCGGTCGAGAAGTGCGTATCCAGCTCAAGGATTCCATCCTTCCGGGTACGGAAATCCGCATCGCCCGAGACGCTTACGGCATTCACGTGGAATTGAACTCCGTGGACGATGGCTCCCTTGCTTTCCTGCGGGACAACCGGGACGGCCTGCTGCGGCATCTCCAGAACCGCATGGAAGAACCCGTGAGTGTGGATGTGCGCATGGATTCCGGGGGGGACCGTGACGAGAGCCAGGGACGTTCCCGGCAGCAGCGCGACCTGTACGAAGAATACGAGGGTTGACGGAGGAATGATCCCGGGCCATGAGCCAGAGTGAAAAGACCGAACAACCCACCTCGAAGAAGCTGCGAGATGCCCGCGATAAGGGGCAGGTGGCCAAGAGTCAGGAGGTAGCTTCCACGGCCGTGGTGCTGGCTGTTTTCATCTACATCTGGGTGGGCGGCCAGTGGATTCTGAACCGTTTGCTTCAGATGATCGCCTATTCGGGTTCCCTCTATTCCATGGAATTCATGGACGCGGTCGATCAAATGCTGGCTATGGCGCTGCTCACCTTCGCCTTGATTTCCTTGCCCCTGCTGGCCCTGGTCATCGTGGCCGGGGTGGCGGCCAACCTGATCCAGGTGGGCTTTCTTTTCGCCTTGGAACCGGTCAGGCCGGATCTTCAGAAGATCAATCCCCAGAAGTGGTTCAAGAAGGTTTTCGCCGTGAAAAACGCGGTGGAACTGGTCAAGTCCATCCTCAAGATCGTGATCCTGTTCTGGATTCTGAAGCGATTGATGGAGGATTCCCTGCACGCCCTGCTGATCCTTCCCGAAGCGCAACCGGACGACCTGGTCGAGCTTTTGGGGAGCATCCTGATCCAGGTCGTTTTGTACTGTGGTGCGGTTTTCGTGCTGATTGCCGCTGTGGATTATTTTTTTCAGAAGCGTCAGCACATCAAGGAACTGAAAATGACCAAGGACGAAGTCAAACGGGAATACAAGGAGATGGAGGGGGACCCTCACATCAAGGGAAAGCGTCGCCAGCTTCACCAGGAACTCATTGTCAGCAATACCATGGCCAATGTCCGCAAGTCGTCGGTCCTGGTGACCAACCCCACTCGCCTGGCCGTCGCCCTGCTCTACGATGCGGAAAAAACCCCCTTGCCCCTGGTCATGGCCAAGGGAGAAGGGCTGGTGGCCCGGAAAATGATCGAGGTGGCCCGGGAAGAGGGCATTCCCATCATGCAGAACGTGCCCCTGGCCCGGGACCTTTTCGATCACGCCCCGATCGAGCAATACATTCCCGGCGATTTGATCGAACCGGTGGCCGAGGTGCTGCGCTGGGTCCAGGAAGTGACCTCGGCATCCTCCCCTCAAGAAAAATGATGGAAGGTGCCCACGAATATGCCCGTTCGATTTCTCAAAGACCTCTACCGCGAGCGCAGCCCGCTTCTTGAGCACATTCTGCGGTTCAACCTGCGCAGCGGCGCGGAGGTCCATCCTCAACGCCTTCCGCAGGATATTCAAATTATTTTCAAAGGAATGCCGGAAGGAGCCAGGGAAAAATTGCAGGCATCTCGCCGGGGGCTGCGCCGGTTTTCCCGGTTGGTCGAGGCTTCTGGAGCCGTGGCCGTCGAACCCTTTTTCGATTTCCGTGAACCCGTGCGGCGGTTGGCTCTCCTGGACGGGCCGACCCTGGAAAAGCTTGTGATCCACACCGGCGCCGCGGCCTGCCACCCGGTCCTGTCACGGTGTGTTCTCCGAACCCAGGTGCAACGGCTCCGGGAAAGCCTGGGCAGGGAAGTGTATGATTTTTCCGTGGGCACCGCACCGTTTCTCATCGGTCCGGTTCGAAATCCCCCCGACCTTTGCATGGATGACCCCGGGTGCGATCCCGCCGTGATGGTACGTCGCGTGGGACTGGCGTATTTGCGGTGCTGCCTGGCGGATGAGCCGTCCCTGCTGTTGACCCGCGTCGAGTGCAAGCTGCCGCCGGGACTCCTCCAGGCATGCCGTACACGTGTGGAATCGAGCGATCAGTGCTATAGCCACGGGCGCGGGCATGAACAACCGGATGCGCCGTCCGCTCCCATGGTCCTTCCCATCGGCGGAAGGGATTGGGCATGGCGGGTGACTTCGCGGGTGCTGGTGCGCCACGTCGCTCCTCAATGGGCGCCTTTTCTGTTGGAAACTGATTGAAAAATGGGGAGTGGTTTACGTTTCAATCTGCGCAAAAGGATTTCTCATGTACCTTGCCGTGTTGCAAAGTGCTTTAGGGCTTCCGGTTTTTATTTTTATTGCCTGGGTTTTGTCTGAAAATCGAAAGGCTGTGAGCGTCCGTCTGGTGGCTACCGGTATCGTTTTACAGTTGGCTCTGGCCTTGATTTTGTTGAAAATACCCGTCTTCAACAAATTCTTCCTTGTGCTCAACGGGGCGGTGGAAATCCTGGAAAGCAGCACTCGGGCGGGCACTACCTTCGTATTCGGTTACCTGGGGGGCAGTCCCTTGCCGTTTGAAGAGCCTTATACCGGAGCTGCCTATATTTTTGCTTTTCGTGCTTTGCCGCTGATCATTGTTACTTCGGCACTGGCCACGTTGTTTTTTCACTGGAAAATCATCCCGGTGGTGGTGCGGGCCTTTTCCGCCGTCCTTCAGCGAATCATGGGTATTGGTGGAGCCTTGGGGGTGGGTTGTGCGGCCAATGTTTTTGCGGGTATGGTGGAATCGCCCCTGTTCATCCGGCCCTATGTGGCGTCTTTGACCCGCAGCGAACTTTTTACCATAATGACCTGTGGTATGGCCACCATCGCCGGAACGGTGCTTGTCCTGTACGCCGGCATCATCGGCCCGGTGGTGCCCGGAGCCCTGGGGCATATCCTCACCGCATCGCTCATCAGTGCCCCGGCTTCCATTCTCATTGCGGGTGTGATGATTCCTGAAACGGAACAGCCCACCCTGGGAAAGGTTTCCCCACCGGTAGAAACCCATGGCTCCATGGATGCCGTGGTCAAGGGTACGGCTTTCGGTCTGAACATGTACCTGCACATTGTGGCCTTGCTGGTGGTGCTGGTGGCCCTGGTGAGCATGGTCAATCATGTCCTGGGGCTGCTGCCGCCTCTGGGAGGTGAGCCACTGACCCTTCAAAAACTCCTGGGATATGTCATGATGCCCCTGGTGTGGCTGGCCGGGGTTCCATGGAACGAGGCCCATGCCGCGGGGAGTCTCATGGGGGTCAAGGTGGTGCTCAACGAACTACTGGCCTACCTGAGCATGGCCGCATTGCCGGAAGGTACTCTTTCTCCGCGAAGTACCCTGATCATGACTTATGCCCTTTGCGGTTTTGCCAATATCGGTAGCCTGGGCATTCTTCTTGGCGGACTGTGCAGTATCGCTCCCGAACGCACTGACGAAATTGTATCCTTGGGACTGCGTTCCATTGTTGCCGGAGTGTTGACCACGTTGATGACCGGGGCGGTGATAGGGGTTTTGACGGCCCATTGATCAGGATAGCGTTGCTTTAACTCGAAGAAACTTGTTATGGTTTTACGGTGGAGATGACATAAACCCGTTGAAAGAAACCACCCCAAACAGGATAGATCGTATGCTGAGCTTTGCTGAAGAAATACTCTTACTGGCTTTGGATGAGGGGAAAGGGGCCTTTAAGTCCTTTCCCGAGCTGGCCATGCGCACTGCCCTGGCAGGGGCCTTGCTCATGGAATTGGCCTTGGCGGATCGTATCGACACGGACCCGGATGTCTTGAAAGTTATCAGTACCGAGCCCACGGGTGATCCTATTGTGGACGATGTTTTGGAGATACTGGGCCGGGAGAACTACGAGAGGAGTACCACGCACTGGCTCAACGAAATTGTATGGCGTAAGAAAAATCTGTGGGAACAGGTACTTCAGCAACTGGTGAGCAAGGGAGTTTTGAAGGTCGAGGATCGTAAAATTCTGTGGGTTTTCACCGATCGGCGCTATCCCCTTGTGGACAGCCAGGAAGTCAAGGAGGTGCGTGAACGGCTCCGAGAACTTGTATTCAGTGTAGACATTCCGGACCCACGGGATGCCGTCCTCATTGGACTGGTCAATGCCTGCGGTCTGGTAGAGGGCCTGTTTTCCCAAGAGGAACTCGAACTTGTTACTCCACGTTTGACGGAACTGGCCCGGTTGGAACTGATTGGTCGGGAAGTGGATCGTTCCATCAGGGAAATCTTCAAAGCCATGGGTTTCTATCGCATTGCCTGAAGATTTTTGTTGTAGCC
>CAZRWT010000065.1:0-19085 GCA_964603955.1 uncultured Syntrophobacteraceae bacterium | reverse complement strand
TATGTCGTACAGGTTTCCCGGCTTCACATGAAAGACGACCTTCACGGGAGATTCCTCCTCGTGAATCGCTCCTTCGATGGATGCGTTGTAGTAGCCCTTGGACCGGAGAGCGAGCACCAGTTCGGGAATGTCCCTCTGAACCCTCGCTCGCAGAAGTCCCGGGGTGGGGGGAGGTTGGTCCTTGCGATTCACCGTGTTGGACAGTAGCCGGAGTTCTTTTTCCATTTCCCCGTTGGTGATCCCCTCGAAGGCCGTTTCGTAGAGGATTCCTTCCGGCTGTGTTTCTGCTGCCGCAGCGGGTGGAGTCCATACGCCGTGCAGTAGCAGCAGAAACATGACACAGAGGATGACGGTGCGGTAAAGTTCGGATAAAGTCCTGGTCAAGGTGCCTCCTCCGAAAAAGCATGAAAAAAATTCAGATGGGAGATTGGGTCAACAGGTGGAGCATTACAAGCTCCTTTACATAATCTTTGAGACAGTAGGGCATCCACTCGTTGAAATCAACTCCTGAGTGCATCCAGCAAGTCGGAACTGTGCCGGGTCAAAAAGGCTTCGGTGGATTCATTCTCCACCTTTTTTGTCTGTAACTGGATGGCCTTCACAAGCGCTCTCGTGATCCCGTTGGCCGGGCCGGGAAAGTCTTTCATTTTTTTGGGGGCGGCCTGTTCTATCAATTCTCGTGCTATTTCACCTTGAAGATAATAAGCAAGAATGTTTCTGATGCATAAGGTGAACAGAGAATTGGGTTTTGTGCCGATTCCCTCGAACCAGCCGCCACAGGACACTCCATTGACTTTATCCTTTGCAAAGAGCTGGTAAGTGTCGTTGAGGAGGTTGGCGGCCGTGTCGTAGTTCGGTGCCGTGATGCGATCAAAGAACATTTCTGCACGCTTGATTCCGGTTTTACCGTGTCCCTTTTCGACTGTCCCTTTCTTATTGATATTTATTTGAAAGCTCAGATACTCATAGATGCCTTGTACTGCAAGAATCCGCAGCGTTTCATGATCCTTGGCGATATCCTTGGCAATGCCGGGGAGTTGCCAATACTTGTGGCGGAATCGAGACAGATTGTTTTTTATCTTGTATTGCTTGAGGAGAGGAGAAGTGTTCTCGTTAAACAGTGCGAGCATAAGGTATGTGTCTTGTCCTCCTTTTTGGATGATGTGCATTCTTCCAGTTTCTGTTTGTTTCGGACCCGAGCTGAATGCCAGTTTACCTTGGCGATCCTTTTGGGTTTTGACATCCAGTCGGTTGGCTTCATCCATGGAGGTTTGAGATACATAATCACAGGGTTTTTGCACCAGGAAGGCGAGGTCGATGGGACAGTACTTGTATGTGCCGAAACTGGTGATTGTCTCAGGCAGCATATATGCCGATCGTATCCAGCAGATGGGAGTATGGGCTTGTATGGTGATCCCACTCGGCGTCACATAAGAAAGGTTTTTGGAAGCATCCGTTTGGGCAACCTCGATCATGGCGGATTTTTTCCCTTCGCAGCCGTCGAGCCTGTAAGTGTGGATGGAATGAGTTTCGTTGAGTATGTCATGCCTTCTACCTGTGATGGTCGGTTGAGTTGGATTATTGAGACATTGGTTGATCCAATCCCAGAGGGGTGTATACTTTTTTAACTCATGAGCCTTACCCATTCCTCCAGTTGTTCCCTTTAATTTTGTTCCCACCTGCAAATCTTTTTGCAGAGCTACCGAGCCTTCTTTGTAGTCAAACGCCTTACCATCTCTGATGTTTTGAGGGATGGCCGGGACGTATTTTCGCTCCTTTGCGTAAAGAGTTTGTATGTGGCCAGGGTCGGTAATCAAACCAGTTTTGGGTGCGACAAAGTAATTTTTCAAATTTTGGATACTAACAGGCCATTCACGATGATTTCTCCATTCACGACCAACATTACTATCGTGTTTCGCGTAGTAAGTATCCAGGGCTTGATCCAACTTATTTGGGACCATGCCCTCAAAAATGTAACCACCACTTTCGTGTCCCTGGATAACAACATTACCACTGATGTCTTTTTGTTCGGCGACTCGTTCGGCGCTTTTGACCCAACCACCATCATAACGAATCCCTGTCCCGGCACGCCAGGCAGCTTCACTGGCGGATTTGTAGAAATGGCGGCACGATAGCTTTCCACCGGCTTCGCAGAAATAGCCCCATACAGTGGGGTACCCTGGTGTTTCCAAAGCCTTATAGAAATAAAGTTTGGATCCGAGGGGAATGCCGGCCAGCGTGGTCCATTCTCGGCACTCCTCCGCTCCCACCGGTAATTCAGACTCTTTTTTACCGTGACCCTTGAACCACGATTCGAGGAACAGGACAAATTCTTGTTGGTTCATGAATGCACCTCCTGGCGAATGAAGAGATGATGGCGTAGATCATGTCCATAGTTCAATTCGGAACAAAAATATTAAAAATTTAAGAGGTTTACAAATATCATGCGCCAGATCTCGTGTCAAGCTGGTTGCCGTCTGTTGTGTCCCTTGTCGGGATACCTTGATGAAAAACCTTGTCCCAAAGATTTCACTGAATAGAATTAATGTGTTGAAAAACTTTCAGGAGCGAAGCGATGTTTTTAAAAACCGTATGTGGAATCTTAGCGGCAGGCCTGGTTTTCATGGGGGGATTGCCTTGCACTCCCATGGTGGGGCCGCCATTCCTTTGGGCCGGTGAGGGGGAACCGCCTCCGGTTTCCCATGATGAAGGAGCGAACCCGGGGATACTGGACCGGTTGCTTCCCTTGGGGGGTGAGGGGGACGATTTGCCCACGGCCGGGAGCGGCACCGGCGCCGCCAGGGTGGATGAGCGGTTGAGCGGTCTCCTGGAGCGGTTGAACGATCATGCTTCCGCTTTTTTGGGAGACTGGGTCCATGCACCTGCCGTGTGGAACATTACCTGGATGGAGCTGCTTTTGAGCGGGTGCCTGTTGTTGCTGCTCGTAATGGGGGAGCGACTCCTGCGGGCGATCATGACACGCTTGCTCAGAAAAGAAGAGGAGCAGGAAAGTCCGCGCGCGTGGATCGAGGTGTTTTTGCGCGGCACGGGAAAGCCCTTCTCCTTGCTCGTGCTGGTCTATGGCGTCTATGCCGCTCTCTTGCCCCTCCTTGGGGAGTTTCAGCGGGAGGACGGCTCCAATCACGTACATGCTGCGGCAAGGGCACTGGCCGACGTGGGAGGAGCCGTCGCCCTTTTCTGGTTCGGCCTGCGCGTTCTGAGACTTGCGGATCGCTCTTTCTTCCAGTGGGGTTTGTCACAGGAGGGGGTTGTAAAAAACCTCGCAGTGTCCGTGTTTCAGAGCCACCGGGGTTCCCTCAAGCTGCTCATGCTGCTGGCCCTCTCCCGGGTTGTGCTCTCTTTCATCCATGTGCCCGACTCCCTGGTTCCCATGCTCAAGGATTTTTTCGCCGTGGCCTTCATCGCTGCCCTCACCTGGCTTCTCATCGAGTCGGCACGGGTCATGGAAATGTTCCTCCTGGGCCTTTACCGCCTGGATGTGACGGACAACCGACAGGCCCGGCGCGTCCACACGCAGCTTCGCTTTTTGAGGCGCTTCGTTTCCATTCTCGTTCTTGTCCTGGGGGTGGCTTCCGCTCTCATGCTCTTCGAAAAGGTCAGGCAGTTGGGCACGAGCCTTCTGGCTTCCGCCGGAGTCATGGGCATTGTCGTGGGGCTGGCGGCTCAGAGGTCCATCGCCAACCTCCTGGTGGGACTCCAGATCGCCGTCACTCAGCCCATCACCCTGGATGACGTGGTCATCATCGAAGGGGAATGGGGGCGCGTGGAAGAAATCACGTCCACCTACGTGGTGGTGCGTATCTGGGATTTGAGGCGGCTCATCGTCCCCCTTTCCTATTTCACGGAGAAACCGTTCCAGAACTGGACCCGCAATTCGTCTGAAATTTTGGGGACGGTTTTCATTCACGTGGATTACGCCGTGGATGTGGACGAGGTGCGCCGGGAACTTTACCGCCTGTTGCAGGAAGCTCCCTGGTGGGACGGCAAGGTGTGGGGGCTTGCCGTGACCGATAGCAAGGAGCGGACCATGGAACTACGGTGCCTCATGAGCGCCGCCAATTCTTCCGACGCCTGGGACCTGCGCTGTCACATCCGGGAAAAGCTCATCGCGTACCTCCAGAAAAATTATCCATCGAGTCTCCCCAGGATACGGGTGGAACTGGGTGGCCCGCAAGGGCGTGAGGTGCCGGCAGAAGGGTGCCGGGAACCCGTGCGTCCGGTGGACGACGCCCGTGCCGTTCAGGCCGTTTCCGGGAATGAAGCCGCCGACTGAGGGCAGGTATGCCCATGTGCAACTTACTTGTTCCCAAGCTGGAGCTTGGGAACGAGAAGTTGAGGGGCAAGGAGGGGGAAGCGTACCATCGAAAAGTTGCACATGGCGTAACCAATTTTTTCGCGATGATTTTTACGAACCCCAAGTGAGGAAGAAACCATGGAGTGTTTTTTGCTGGGAAGCGGCGGCATGATGCCCATGCCCCACCGGTTGTTGACTTCAGTGGCGGTTCGGCACAACGGCCGCATCATTCTTTTCGACGCGGGGGAGGGAACTCAACTGGGGTGGAAGAAAGCCAGGCTGGGTTACCGTGCTCTCGATATCATCGCCGTGTCGCATCTCCATGCGGACCACTGCCTGGGCATTCCCGGCCTTATGATGCTGCGAGCACAGATGGACGCCCCCGATCTCCTCACCATTGTGGGGCCTCCGGGGATCGAGGAGTTTGTGAGCACCGTCAGGCGCCTCCTGGGCTTTCACCTGAACTTTCCCGTGCGCTTCGTGCAATGGAGTGACTCCCACGGCCCCGTGGCTTTCGAGGATGAGCGGGTGCGTCTCCTGTGGCATCCACTCAAGCACACGCGCTTTTGCCTGGGATTTCGCCTGGAGGAGCGGGAGCGGTCGGGGAAGTTCGATGCGCGCAAGGCTCGAGAGTTGGGGATTCCCGAGGGACCCTTGTGGGGCAGGCTCCAAAAGGGCGAATCCGTCCGGCTCGACGACGCCAGGCTCGTCCAGTCCCATGAAGTGCTGGGGCCGCCGCGTCGGGGACGACACATGGCTTACGTGGTGGACACCCGGCCCGTCAAAAGCATTTATACCCTCTGCAAAGGGGCCGATCTGGCTTTCATGGAAGGCATGTTCCTGCGTCGCGAAGATGAACAGGCGAAGGAGAAGGGGCACATGACCGTGTGGGATGCCGCCCGCATCGCCCGCCGTGCGGAGGTGAAGGAAGCGGTGCTGGTCCATGTGAGCCCGAGATACGGCGAGGAAGACCTCTCGGAGTTGGAAAAGGAAGCCCGTGAGCAGTTCCCCCGGGCTCGAATGGGCCGCGACCAGGATGTTTATGGTGTCGGGTTTCCGGATGATAGTTGATGTATCCCATGCTTTGTGATGCCGGGCGGACGTGCCATTACAATGGGAATGCTTTGTTTCATCAGCGGAAAGTCCAGGCGCATGCGACAGCCGAACAGTTCGTTAAGAACACAATCCGGCAATCACCTGCAAAACGGCATCAAGAGTGATTTCTGTTGAAGGATACGGCAATTCGTTGGTTCCAACATGTTTGTGGTGAGGAAAAGTTGATATTTCGGGCCAGTGTTCGGCGTTGTCCCAACGAACCAATAAAAAGCCGTCTGAATCAACCCAGTGAAAGGAGTATTTGCGGGATTCATCCTGAAAACGATATTCCTTGACGTACAATATGCTCTCATCAGCAAGTTTTATGGTCAGTTTGAGGCGAAGCAACACTCCTTCGTGTTCATACAGGTCGATCCGGTAACTCGCTATGGGAGGCATGAACCGCCTGAGAAGACTAAGCATTGCGTAATTCCAGCATTTTCCCACGGTACAGTGCTGCCGCTTCCCTGGCGAACCGCCAGTCGTTCAGCTCGTCATCGAGTTCGAAATTTTCATTTCCGGTTTGGGATTGTCCTGCCAGGGCTTCTTCATACTTTTGTCCATAACGCATTTCATACATCCTGTTTTCCGTTTCGTAGCGGTCGATTTTTGCTTGCAACATCATACTCACCTGATCAACCACCAAGTCCTGGATGCTGGTAAAGCCGTATTCCGCCAGCACCGGAGTCGCCAGTCTGACAATATCCGGGTTCAGTGTCTGCATGTTTTCCATTCTATCCTCCTCCCAAGTTCCTTCAGTTTTTCCGGAGTGCCGTTGACGGATTGACGCCGCCCGGCTTTGTGATGTCGGGCGGACGTGCCATTGCAATGGGAATGCTTTGTTTCATCAGTGGAAAACTTCGTCAGTGAAGAACCTTCTGCGGCGTATCGGGTATGATGACAGCCTTGTTGCCTTCGATGACGGTGCCGGTAAGCCGGATGTATTTGACTTCGGAAGTCAACGGCGAAATATGAACGGCGGCCATGCCCTTTTTTATGTCCTCGAAAAAGAAGAGGCTTGCCGTCCTGCCATGTACAAAGCACGATCCATGGTAGAAATTGGCTTTGGGATACTTGAGCAGTTTCAGGTTGGTGACCATGCCGTCGTCGTCGAACAACTGTTCTCCCACATGCTTGAGCATTTCCTTGATCAAGGGGTTTTTGGTTTTTTTGCAACTGTCGAAAAAATACGGGTCTTCACCGAGATGATCAAAAAAGTAGTTGAAGGTAACACTGAATTTTTTTTCTTCATCGAGCATCTTTTTCAATGTTTCCAGTTTTTCTTTGAATGGGTGCATTTGTTCTTCCTTGTGTCTGCAATGAGGCTTAGCAACGGTTTCGAATCAGTTCCAGGAGCATTCCGTCCAGGCGATTGAAGATGGGGCGGCTGAGTCCCCCATGGCTCATTTTTTTACCGAACAACTCCCTGCGTAGATCGTCCACGGAGCGATTTACAGCGCTCAGCTTGGAAATTCCGCCGTCTTGGGAAGCCGTTTTTTCTTCCATGAGCAACCGTTCCGCAAGAATGCAGAAACGAACAATATCCTCGTAAAGCTCTTGGGTTTCGTGGGGGTCCAGTAGAGAAGAATCAGCTTCGGAATTCCCGGTGGGATATTGCCGGGCCAGGGAGACGGCGCATCTCAGGGAAACGGCCAGCATCCCGTATTCCAGACCGCGAATCCCCCTTCTCCAGTTCAGGAGCCAGGGGTTTCTCCAGCGCCACAAAAGATTGTGTTCGCCCAGGGCAATGAGGCTGTCAGCTCTTTCTTTAGCCTTCAGCAGAAGTTCCAGGGCGGCCGGATGTATAACGGGTGCTTGAGATACAAAGGCGCGGGCGCCGCAACGGGGTGAATGGGCATGCATTCCACCACGATGGGGAAGGTGATCGGCGGCGCGGCGATCGAGGTAGCGCAGCAGGTTGAGAAGCAGCCGGTTACCCCATGTGCAGCCGGGGGTTTCCAGGTGAGGGTAGGAGAGAACGAGTCGGCCAAGGTCCAGGGACGCTTCCAGGATAGCTGTGTCTCCCAAAAGCCTTGCGGGGTTGAGATTGATACCGTAAATTTTTTCCAGCTTTTCCCAGGGAATGTGCTCTTGCCCCCCATGAGCCCTCGCCATGTCTTCCACGGGAATATCCGCCACCATGAAACCTTTTCCGTAGGTCCGGTAAGTCGCAACGGGAATGACTTCATGGCCGTTCGGGTTGTAAAACTGGGACGGCCACCACACGGTCACGGGCAAAGTAGAGGGCATGTCTTTCCAGGCAGGGTGTTGGGAATCGCCTTCCAGCCACACTTCACCGCTGGCGCTGGGGAGCCTCCGGGCCGGGGGCAGGCGCTCCAGGGGCACCAGGCCCAGGGAGGGTGGGCTCGAAAGAGCCAGGCCCGCCCCGCCGCAAAAGCCCAGATAGCTTCCCCCGTCGCGTATGTGCCGTTCTATTCGGGATTTACCAGCTTCCCCCAATTCCCGCACTTTGTGCGAAGCCCACCCCCCCGGAACCAGGACCGCCCTGTGATCATCCAGCACCCCGCCACCGATGTCCTTCGACGTGACGAGGCGGCAGGGCACTCGGAACTGCTCCAGGGTTTCCAGGCACATCAGCCCCCAAACCAGGGATTGATCCCACAGCAGAGCGATGGGAGGACCCTCCCATACAGCATTGGAGGCCGGGTAGGGGCTACACATCGTCTTTTTCTTCATCCCCTTCCAGACTCACGAGTCCACATTTTTTGAGACCGATGACTCCTCCCTGTACATTTGCGGCGTTGTGGATGCCTGCCGTGTTCAACTGGCGCAGTGCTTCGTAGGAACGCCCCCCCGCGTTGCAGATGACGAACAGGTTTTTGTCCCTGGGGACTTCTTCCATGCGGTACTTGAGGGTTTCCTGGGGAATATTGACCCAGCGGTCCGGGAAGTGGGCGACATAGGGGTCCGCGTTGGCCGCGCCTCGCACATCGAGGCACAGGGCGTCGTCCCGGCATTCCTCCAGGAAGCACTTCTCGAATTCTTCCTGGCTTACCACTTTGTTCAGGCCGTCCAGGATGTTTTCCGCATTGTTGGCTGCTGCGTTGACAATGTCCATGGCCGAGGCGTAAGGCGGTGCGTAGGCCACTTCCATGTTGGAAACATCTTCCAGGGTGGGTTTGTGGGGCAGGATGGCCGCGATGGGGTTGATTCTGCCCAGGAGCGCATCCCCGTTGGGGCCGACTCCCTGGGCTCCCAGTACGCGCCGGGTTTTGCGGTCCACGATGAGCTGAAGGCTCATGAGTTCCTGAGTGGGATAGAAATGAGCCCGGTCGGCCTGTATGACCAGGGCTTCCTGGGCGTCGAAACCTTCACGGATGGCCGTCTGGAGAGCAAGGCCCGTGGCCGCCACGGCCAGGTCGAAAATTTTGATGGAAAAACTTCCCACCACCCCGGGAAAGGTGGCGAAGCGTCCCGCCAGGTTCGATCCGATCACACGCCCCTGCCGATTGGCCAGGGAGCCCTGGGGAAAATAGACGGGCTTTCCCGTGATGAGGTGCATGACCTCGACGCAGTCTCCCCCCGCGTAAATGTCCGGGTCGGAGGTCTGCATGCGCTGGTTGACCATGATGGCTCCCCTGGGGGAAACGGCCAGGCCCGCTTTTCGTGCCGGCTCCGAATTGGGTCGCACGCCCACGGAAGTAATGACCAGGTCCGCATCGATGGTGCGTTGGTCCGTAACCACCTGGACGGCATGATCGCCGTTGCCCGGAAGGATTTCCCGCACCATTTCCCGAAGGTGGATTTGCACTCCTTTTTCTTCCATGTGGTGTTGGACCATGCGGGCCAGATTCCTGTCCAGGATGATGGGGAGCACCTGGTCGGCGATTTCCACCATGCTGGTTTCCAGCCCCCACAGGTCGCTGAGGGCTTCGGCCATTTCACAGCCGATGGCTCCCGCGCCGATGATGACCGCCTTGTCCACTTCGCCTTTGGAGATGCGCTCCTTGACGGCCAGAGCCGTGTGCAGATTCGTCACGTCCAGGACCTGGGGGAGGTCCGCCCCCTTGATGGGAAGTTGGTTGGGGGAACTCCCCGTGGCCAGGACCAGTTTGTCGTAGGGGATATCTTTTTCTTCTCCCGTATCCAGGTTCAGAGTGCGGACGGTTTTGGCCTTGCGGTCGATGTCCGTGACTCGAGTGCGCACCAGCACCCGGACGTCCTTGGTGTCCTCGAAAAACTGGGGATTGCGGAGCATGTGAAAGCTGGTGCTCATGAGTTCCCGGATTTCGCTCACATCCCCTGAGATGAAATAAGGAATGCCGCAGCCGCCGTAGGAGATGTACTCGTCCTGGTCGATCATGGTCACTTCCGCCTGGGGCATGAGGCGTTTTACCCGGCAGGCCGTTTTGGGTCCCAGTGCTACCGCACCGACGATCACAATGCGTTTTTTTTCCATTTCAGTCGTGTCCTCGAAAGTCAGTTATTAGAGTTAGAGTTGGGTCATTGATTTCCAAAACCACGGATGTCTCCACAGTCGGGGCAGGTCCACACGATGCCGTTACAGGTCATGCCCCAAAAGTTTTCTTCCATGCAGTCGGAACAGATCATGAAACCGCAGGGACAGGTCCAGCAGAAGAGCTGTTCTTTTCCGCAGGTGGTGCATACGTATTTTTCCGGCCTTCGCCACCTGCCCTTGCGGGGCGGGGCGGGTGATGGCGCCTGGATTTCTTTCTCGTTCATGGGTTGATTCATCCTGTTTATCGAGGCTGAAAAAAGTTTCCTGTTTGCCTCTAAATGAGATGGACATTTTTTAAAAAAAGATATCAGTTGTAAAGGGGAAGGATCAACAAATTTTTGAATTCCATGGTAGGTTATTACAAACGCCGGTTGTAGTGATAGAGCATTGACAGGGCAGGGAGGAAAGGGAGCATGGATGTAAAGGATCCTTTGGACATTGGGTTTCTTGAAGCGTCTCTCTGTTGCCGGGGGCTGGAAGGGCCTTTTCAATTGAATTGGCCGGCTGCGTCGTGGGAGCATCCCGAGACGTTCTGGAGAGGGCTTGTGGAAGCTCATCGACGGCTGGTCATGGGGCGGCCCAAGAGCGTCCCCTTTAAACATTACGATTTTTATCACGACATTGTTCAAAGACTCGAACACAACACGGCTCCGGCCATGCAACGGCCTGCCGGGAAAGATCGCCTGCAATCCCTTTCCTATGCCGAATTGGGTCGCAGGGCTCACCTGCTGGGCACTTCCTGGGCTGCTGCCGGAGCAAGGAAAGGGCAGGTGGCCGCCCTGATCCTGCACACGGGTGAGCTTATGGCCGTGGCACTTCTGGCGGCTTTCAAGCTTGGAATCGTTGTTTCCATCCTTCCTCCCCAGGGCCCTAGCTTTCTCCGGATGCGTCTCGATGCCCTGGCACCTGATTTCGTGGTCATGGAAGAAATTCACACTTCTCTCATTCCTGCCTACTCCGGCAAGGTGCTCCCATGGGAAATGAAAGGGACGATGTCCCCTCCCGTGGACTCCGCGGTTACTTCCAGTGTTTATCCATCGGGAAGCATTGCCGCACTCCTTTTCGATCCCTGCGCCCCCGATCCTCATGTACCACATCCCATGACCGCCGACGCTCTTTATCTGGGGGCACTCCGGGACGGCCTTCTCGCCTTGGGGTTGCGTCAAGGCGACCTGTATGCCGCCCCCGGTTTTAACGTGATCGAGACGCAGCCGGCTCTCCTTCTGGCAGGTTTGCTCAATGGGGCCACTTATTTGCACTTGACGCGGGAAGAACTGGAAGAGCATCCGGAAGTGCCGGCTTCCGTGTCTCTGAAGGTATTGGGGCTCAGTCGTGAAGTGCGCGATATCTTGCTGCGCCGTCCCGTCAGCCTGGGGAAAAATTGCAGACACTGGTTTCGTCACCCGGGGGAAACATTGGATATGGAGCCATGGACGCGCTGCGTGCAGGTGCTGGGGCTTCAGGAGTCTTTTGCTTCGAACCTGGCCTGGAACGCTTCCCTGGGAGGATGCTACCTTTTTTCCCCCAGGCGGTTGGGAACGGTTCATGGACATGTGTTGCCGGCTCCCGGCTCTCCGTGGCGTCTTGGAGACGTGGCTGATGCGTCCGCTTCGGCCGTGGGGGACTGGGGCGTCCTGATGCCGTCCCTTCCCGGATGCCGCGAAGGGAATGAAAAAGAGGAAAAGGATGTGCGCGCCGCTCCCGCCATTATCAGCAAACTCGGGAATGTGTGGTTTTTTGCCCGCCCTCCCCATTCAGGTAAAAATGGGCTCTACTATCCGGAAGAAGAGGTGAGGGCGGTTGTGTCCACTGTTCTGCCCGGGGGGCTTCATTGCGTTCCGGTCACCATTCCCCCCCATGGAGTTCAGGACGATCCTTACCGGGTGCTGCTGGTTTTCACGGCGGCCTGCCTGCGTGACGACGGCTCCATGAGCCATGATCCCGCCCGGATTTCTCTTCTTGCCCGCCAGGCCGTGATCAGGGAAATGGGACCGGCTTTCGCCCCCGACCGCGTGGAATTGCTTCCTCTTTTCCCCAGGCTCGACGATAAGGGGATGGTGGATTCCCTCTGGTGTGTCGATCAGTACCTGACGGGCAGGCTTCAGCATAAGGCCCGAAGTCACATTTTCCGGCGGCTTGCCCGGCTTCAGGCCACCTGAAGGATTGTTCCCGGTATACATTCATTCTGAAGCTGTGGGATTTGGAGCGTCCGTCCGCATACGATGCAACAGACTTTCTCTCACATTCCACAGTTGCTCCGATGCATATACGGGATAAATTTTTGGATCGACCAGTTGTTTGATTTGCGGATCCAGGCACGCCAGGTCGTGAACCCGCCGGGTTCGGACTTCCGTCAAATTCAGGGGCTCGACTAGGGGCTTTCCCCGATGCATGAGGCTCTCGATCAGGGGTTCGATGGAAACGGGCTTCTCTTTCGGCGCGTCGTGTTGGTTGGGGCCTGAAATCAGGTGTCCGCAACGCAAGGCACGCTGTGCCGAGGGCTTCTCCCGGATTTCCGTCATGAGGTCTCCAAGAGCCATGCCCTGCCGGTTGTAGATTCGCCATACTTGTTTTATGCCTGGAACGGGAGTTTTGTCAGGATCTTCTGAAATCTTGACCGATGCCTGCCATTGCCCTTCTCGAAAAATAGCGGCAAGTTTATACACCCCGCCCAGAGCGCAACAGCCATGGGAAGTGACCAGGCGGGTGCCGATTCCGTAGGCCAGGCGCTCGATGACCCTTTGGGCTTCCACTCCGTTTTGACGGGCCAGTTCGCGGATGCGCTGGTGGATGTGGGTGATGACCATTTCATCCAGGTCGCCCGAAAGCACGATGGATACATCCTGGAAGCCGGCCTGATCCAGCATGCGTGAGGCTTCCAGGCTCAGCCCGGCCAGGTCTCCGGAATCGAGGCGAATGCCCAGGGGGCGATGCCCTTTGCGACGCAGTTCCTCGAAAACCCGGATGGCATTGGGCATACCGCTGTGCAGGGTATCGACGGTGTCCACCAGGAGCAGGCAATCATCGGGAAAGCTTTCCGCATAGGCTCGAAAGGCGTCCAGTTCGGTGCCCCCCAGAGCCATGAAGGCCTGGACCATGCTGTGGGCGTGAGTGCCCTTGGGGGGCTGTCCCATGGCGAAGGATATGCCCACATTGGATGTGAAATCCACTCCCCCGATTGTTGCAGCCGCAGCCGCGGCATTGGCCCCGCTGTCGTGTCCCCGCCGCATGCCGAAATCGATGATCAGAGCTCGTCCGCAAACCTGCCGCATCCGAGATGCCTTGGTAGCCACAAGAATATGGAAGTTGACCTTGTTCAAAAGTGCCGTTTCCAATATCTGGCACATGGCCAGGGGGCCTGTGGCCACTATGACCGGTGTGCGTGGATGTATCACGCGACCTTCCGGAACGGCACGCAGGCTCACGTCGTCAAAATTTCCGTGTCGGGTCAGCCATTCCAAGAAATCTTCCCCGAACAACGGTTCACCGGTTTTGCCTGTAAGACTTCGCAGCTTGTCTATTTCCGCAGGAGAAAAACCGACTCCACGCATCCAGTTAATGAGGCGGTCCTGGCCCGCATTGATGCAGTATCCCGCCCGGTGTTCTCCATAGTCGGGACATTTTCGGAAAAAGTGTTCGAAAGCAACCTCCTGGTCCTGTATGCCCATGCGAAAGTACACCTGGGCCATGGTCAGTTGATACAGGTCCGTGAACAGAATGCCTTCAGTCAAGGTCTGTGTGTTTTGCTGCATGACGTATTTTCCCTCCTGCTTTCCGCGCCAAACCCAGCCGGTTGGTTCCGCATTCTCCCCGGCCGGAATTCATCTCTTTGGATTATGGCGGGTCGTGTCAAAAACATTTGGCGGTCCTGGATACCGGATAGAATTTGGAATAAAAACATGAATCAAGTATATATGGATAGTACGATTCTATGGATAGCACGATTCGGTGCGCAGCGACTACGGTGTTCATAAGTTTTTAAGTGCTATTTGGATTGATGAAAATAGTATGGATGTTTTTTCGAGCCTCTTTGAGGGGGTGGTGTGGCAGTACGGTATGATCTTTGTGTTGGCGGCCACGCCCTGGATCGAGCTGCTCCTGGTGGTTCCCGTGGGAGTGGCCATGGGTTTGGCGCCTTTGCCTGTGGCGTTCACTGTTTTCGCCGGCAATGCCTTGCCTGTATTCCTCATTGTTTTTTGTTATGATCAGTGGAACAAATGGCGTGCCGTTTCCCGGGGGGATTCTCCCGCTGCCGGGCGGAGCGTCAGGTGGAAGCGAGCTCTGGGCATATGGGACAAATATGGTTTGCCGGGGCTTGCCATGGCAGGTCCTTTGCTCACGGGAATCCACCTGGCCACGATCATTGCCTTGTTTTTCAAACCCGAGCGTCACAAGCTTCTGTTCTGGATGACTTTCAGTCTGTTTGTCTGGACTGTGGGAGTGGTGCTTGTCTGTTATGTGGGCATGGAAGTTTTTCACCAGTTGCTGTCTTCTTGGAAACCATGATGGGGGTACTCTGCGATGCGCGTTTTCACCCTTTTCCTGGCCTTCTTCCTGGGCTTATTGCTCTTGCCTCCGGTCGTTTCGGCCCTGGTTGTGGAATTGACTCCCGAGGAAAGGGCCTATCTGGACGATCTGGGCGAGATTACCCTGTGCATGGACCCCGACTGGGAGCCTTATGAGCGCATGGACGAACACGGCAATTTTACCGGGATTGCCGCCGACCTGGTGAATATCGTCTCGGATCGCCTGGGGGTTCCCTTCATTGTCGTGCCCACCGTGGATTGGGATGAAACCCTGGTGGTGTCCAGGGCTGGAGGGTGTATGGTCATTCCGTTCCTGAATCAGACTCCCGCCCGAGAGGAATGGCTGACTTTCACGGAACCGCTGTTTGGCAATCCCAATGTGTTCGTGACAAGAAACGAACACGATTTCATTTCCGATCCGGCCGAGTTGGTGGACAGGACGGTGGTCCTGCCTCACGGCACTTCCATGGAGGAGTTTCTACGGCGGGATTATCCCAACCTGGCGATCATTACCGTGGACACGGAAAATGAATGCTATCGGATGGTGTCCGAAGGTAAGGCCGATATGACCCTGCGGTCCCTGATCATCGCAGCCTACACCATCCGGAAGGACGGCTGGTTCAACCTCAAAATCGCCGGCCAATACCCTGATTACACCAATCGGTTGCGCATGGGGGTTCTCAAGGACATGCCCGAACTGCGCGACATCTTGAGCAAGGCCGTCTTGACCATTACTCCACGGGAGCGCGACCGCATCGTCAACGAGCACGTGAACATCGTCATGGAAACTCCCTTTGACTACACCATTCTTTACAAAGCCGGTGCCGGGATTGTCCTGGCCATTCTGATCGTGCTCGTCTGGAACCATCGCCTCAAAAAACTCAACGAAGAGCGGCGTATTCTCCTGGACACCATCCAGACCCAGGTCTGGTATCTCACCAATGAGCAGACTTATGGTGCGGTGAATAAGGCTCATGGCGACTTTCTTGGGCTTCCGGTGGGGGAAGTGGCTTTCAAGAATATTTTTTCCATTTATCCCTACGATGTCGCGCAGGCCTTGCAAGATAAAAACCACAAGGCATTCCAATCGGGGTTGCCGATTCGTGTGGAAGAGTGGATTCCCAACTCGGAGGGTGAACCGAGACTGCTTTCCATCCGTAAAACTCCCAGACGACACAAGAATGGTACGGTGGAGTACATTGTGTGTTCCGCCGAGGATATAACGGATTTGAAAAGCGCGGAGGAAAAAGCACGCCTGTATACCTTGCAGTTGCGCCAGATCATGGATCTCGTGCCCAGCTATATTTACGCCAAGGATGAGCAGGGACGTTTTTTGATCGTCAACAAAGCCCTGGCCGATCTGTTTGGTGCCGAACCCGAGGATGTGGTGGGCAAAACGGATAGAGACTACGGTGCAACCGAGGAGATGGTCGCCAGGTATCGTGAGACCGATAAGATGGTGATGGACAGCGGAAAACCTTTGTTCATCTCGGCCGAGCAAGTACCGTGCAAGAATGGGAGTCTCGGCTGGTTCCAGACCGTCAAGATTCCCTATTGCCATCCCGGATTGGAACAGCCGGCGGTCCTGGGCATCTCCACGGACATTACCGAACGACGGGAAATGGAGGACTTGCTTCACTTCAGAAGCTCTCTTCAGACGCTGATCGCGGACATATCCCAGGAATTCATAAATGCCGCCAGTGCCGACATGGACACCAAGATCGATTATGTGCTCCGAAGATGGGGGGAATTTCTTGGGTTTGACAGGGTCTATCTGTATCGGTTTTCAGGGGATGAAATGCTCCTGTCCTGCACTCATGAATGGTGTGTATCGGGTATCGAGCCTGCCAATTCCGCCCTTCAGGACTATCCTGTAGCGCGCCTTCCCATGCTTGAAAACAACATGAGGGAACGAAGAATCGTCATCATATCCGATACGACCGAGTTGCCGGAAGGCCCTGACAAAACGGAGCTTCTTCGCCGGCGGGTGCAGTCGGCCATTTGCCTGCCTATTGTCAAAAATGAGCGCCTGTTCGGTTACTGTGGTTACGACATGGTAAAAACCAGGCGGATTCCGGATGAAGAGCAAATTCAGATGTTCCAGGTCATGGCCAATATCCTGGGCGATGCCCTTTCCAGGGATCAGTTCGAAAAGGAACTGCGTCGGGCCGGGAACCTGGCAGAAGCCGCCACGCAGGCCAAAAGCGTTTTTCTGGCCAACATGAGCCATGAAATCCGTACGCCCATGAACGCCATCATCGGTATGAGCCGGCTGGTCCTGCGGACTGACCTGAGCCCTAAACAGAAAGACTATATCCTCAAGATCGACAGGGCCGCCAGGTCCCTGCTGGGCCTGATCAACGACATTCTGGATTTTTCCAAAATCGAAGCAGGACGCCTGGACCTGGAACGTGCTCCCTTCAGTCTGGACGACGTACTGAACAACCTGGCCTCCATCATCGGTTTCAAAGCCGATGAGAAAGGTTTGGAACTGGTGTACTCAGTACATCCGGATGTTCCACGCCGCCTGATCGGGGATTCCCTGCGTCTGGGGCAGGTGCTTTTGAACCTGGCCAACAATGCCGTAAAGTTTACCCAGGAAGGAGAAGTGATGATTACCGTGGAGCCTGCCGTTTGCTCTCCGCCCCTTGCCGTGCAAACAGGCGCGAAGGGTGAGCGATCAGGTTTTTTTTCATCCTCCCTTTCCGCCGTTGATGTCGTTCAGCTTTTGTTCACCGTCCGAGACACGGGAATGGGCATGAATGCGGAACAGGTGGCCGGACTTTTCCAGCCTTTCTCCCAGGGTGATGCCTCCACCACCCGCAAGTTCGGCGGTACGGGGTTGGGGTTGGCCATCAGCAAGCAGATTGTGGAACTGATGGGCGGCCGTATCCAGGTGCGCAGTGAGCCGGGACAGGGTAGTACCTTTTGGTTCACGGTGCCCCTGGGGGTGGGCCTTGATGAACTCCCGGTCCTTCATGAACCTGGGATCGTCGCTCCTGATGAAGTCCTGGACCGGCGTTTGCTCGTGGTGGATGATAACGACAGTGCTCGCCAAACCCTGGTTTTGATGCTCGAAAGATCCGGATTGGATATTCACTCCTCGCCAACGGGTAGGGAAGCCCTTTCTATGGTGAAAAACGCTTCCCTCAGAGGCGAGCCCTTTGACCTGGTCCTCATGGACTGGAGAATGCCGGATCTCGACGGGGTTGAGACGGCTCGAAGGATCAAAGCCGACACAACCCTGAGCAAAGTTCCACATATCCTGATGATCACGGCTCATGGACGTGAGGAAATCATGCGGCAGGCTGATGACCTGGGCCTGGAAGGCGTGCTCATTAAACCGGTCAGCATGTCTGTTTTGCATGAAACGGTGTTTTCCGTTCTGAAAGGCAAGCCCAAAATGTCCCACAAGCCCGTCGTTTCTCTTCGGGAGAAAAAGTCTCCGGCTACAGGCCGGCTTGCGGTCGGGTGTCGTGTCCTCCTGGTGGAAGACAATGCCTTGAATCAAGACCTCGCTGTCGAGCTTCTTACCGACATGGGGGTTACCGTAGAGGTCGCGGTGAACGGCCTCGAAGGCGTACGGCGGGCGACTACGGAGTCTTATGACCTGGTATTCATGGATGTGCAAATGCCTGAAATGGACGGCTATGAAGCCACTCGGGAAATCAGAAGGTTCGAAGCGGAAAGGACTGGGGGGCGAGATACGAGGGGCGAGGCAGGTGGAGAACGGCACGGTGCTTCTTCCGGTTATCGATCTCACCGTCTTCCCATCGTTGCCATGACCGCTCATGCCATGGCCGGTGATCGGGAAAAAAGCCTGGAAGCCGGCATGGACGATCACCTGACCAAGCCCATTGATCCGGACAGTCTTTTCCAAATGCTGCTGCGCTGGATACCGTATGGCAAGAGCGGCGGTACGGAAATCGTCAAAAACAGGGAACAGGTTGCCGAAGAAGCATCCCTGCCCGATACTCTTCCCCCTTTTGATTTGCAGTCGGCCCTGGATCGGTGCAACGGGAGTCACGAACTGCTGCGCAAGCTGATTTTAGCGTTTGCCCAGGAATATACCGATGCGGGATCGAGACTGCATGCCCTCCTGGAACACGAGAAAATGTCCGAAGCCATGCGCCTGGCCCATACTCTCAAGGGGGTGGCCGCCACTCTGGAAATACACGATCTGGCCGATGCGGCGAAAGCTCTCGAATTGTCCTTGAAAAATGGTTCGCAAGACAGCCTTCGGGAACTCCTGGGCAACCTGGATGCTGCTCTGACTCCGGCCTTGGCTGCCGCTCACAGTCTCGTTCAGGCTCCAGCTTTATCGCAAGCGACTCCGGATGCCTGCCAATCGCTTCCCGCATCTCATGTACCTCATGCCGATCCGGTTCCGGTCAATCGCGCAACCCTGGAGGAACTGCGTACTCACCTCCTGGCCAATAGTCTCAAAGCCCGTAAGTGCTTTGCCTCGATGGCTGACGAGTTGTCGTTGGATGGGAGAGTGGGTCCGCAGTCGGCGGCATTGTCCCGGAGTCTTGACAGGCTGGATTACCAGGGAGCCCTGACCGCCCTGGCCGCGCTCATGAAAGAAATCGAAAAGCGCTGAGTTACAATGGGTGTTGACATCCTCCCCGGCCTGCAGGCCGAGGATTCCTGGAACGGCTTATGCGGC
>CAZRWT010000064.1:0-19212 GCA_964603955.1 uncultured Syntrophobacteraceae bacterium | reverse complement strand
GGTCATCCCATCGAACTCATCATCTACGACGACAAGAGCGACGCCACCCAGTGTAACCTGATGATGAGGCGGCTCATCAGCCGGGACCGGGTTCCCGTCATCATCGGTCCCACACGCAGCGGTGAGTCCCTGGCTGTTCTGAGCCTGGCGGAATCGGCCGGAATTCCCATGGTCTCCCTGGCCACCAGCTACAAGATCGTGACTCCCATCGAAGAGCGCAAATGGATTTTCAAGGTAGCCGGCTCCGACGCTCACGTGGTGGGCAAGATGTTCGACTACATGATTTCCAAGGGCATTGAAAAAATCGGCGTCATGACAGATTCCACCGGCTTCGGTGCCAGTGCTCGCGAGGAAATACTGCGGCTTGCCCCCGAATATGGAATCACGATCCTGGCCGATGAGCGCTTCGATCCCCAGGACACGGACCTGTCGCCCCAGTTGACCCGAATCCGTCGTACCCAACCCCAGGGCATCATCAACTGGTCCGTGGGGCCCACCCAGATTCTGGCCATCAAGAACTGGCGTGACCTGGGCATGGATTCCATCCCCCTCTTCCAGAGCCACGGCTTCGGGAGCCTCAAGAACCTCGAACTGGCAGGTGAGGCCGCGGAAGGTGTTCTGCTGCCCCTGGCCCGCGTGAACGTGGGAGCCCTCCTCCCCGACGATCAGCCCCAGAAGGAAGCGATCCTGCAATACACCAGGGATTACGAGGAGCGTTACAACGAACCCATCTCATCCTTTGGCGGACATGCCTGGGATGCCATGCATCTGGCCCTCAGCGCCCTGGAAGCCGTGGGACCCGATTCCGCAAAAATCCGCGCTCATATTGAAAACACTCAGGGATTCGTGGGCATGCACGGCATTTTCAATTTTTCCCCCGAAGACCACAACGGCCTGAGCAAGGAAGACCTGGAAATGGTGGTCGTGAAAGACGGCAAGTGGGCCCTGGCGGAATGATCCTCCAGGAGAGGCGGCGGCTGCCGTGAGGAACCGAGCCGCTACCCGTGCGATGTGCAGCCCCCTCTCCCTCCCAAAGCGAAAAGTTTCTCGTTCCCAAGCTCCGGCTTGGGGACGCCTTGCCCTGGAAGCTCCAGCTTCCCTGTGTCCACCCCGTCCACTTTGTCCATCGTACCCGGTGCCTCCTGTTGCATCAAGGCCTCGCCGGTCTCTCTCGCACGACGATTAGTGTTGAACCATGGCCCCGGTTGAGGTAAGAGATTCCTTCGGTGCTTGAACAAGGCATTGATCCAGCCGGGGAGGCAGGTATGCGTTCCCACGCTGGAGCGTGGGAACGAGGGGTTTTGTGAGCCTGAGGATGAGGGGGGGCAGTGCCTGGCGCTTGCACGCATAAGTGCCTGACGCTCGCGGACCACAAACCATGAATTATTGAAGAAAGGACGACGAAGCTCAAGTGGACGGTTCCATGCTGTTGACAGACCTGCTGCAATACACGGTCAGCGGACTCACCCTCGGCGTCATCTACGCTCTTGTGGCCATCGGCTTCAACATCATCTACAACGTCACGGAAATCATCAACTTCGCCCAGGGTGAATTCGTGATGGTGGGAGGCCTCCTGGCCATCTTTTTCGTGGGGCTCGGCTTTCCCATCCCCATGGCTTTTCTCGCTTCGGTCCTGACGACGGCGACCCTGGGCTTCGCCATGGAAAAGTTCGTCATACGCCGGGCTCGAAACGCCAACATCCTTTCCCTGATCATCATCACCATCGCCATGTCCATGATCTTCAAGGGATCGGCCATGAGCCTCTGGGGCAAGGACCCCTATGTGCTGCCGACCTTCAGTGAGGGGGGCCCCATCATGATAGCCGGAGCGGCCGTCCAGGTTCAGGCCCTCTGGGTCCTGGGCATGAGCGCCCTTGTGGTCATCGCCCTGTCCCTCTTCTTTCACCGCTCGGTTTACGGCAAGGCCATGCTCGCCTGCGCCGACAACCCCAACGCGGCCCGCATGGTGGGCATTCCCGTGCGTCGGATGATCCTTCTGTCTTTTGTGCTGAGCGCCGCAGTGGGTTCCGCTGCGGGTGTCATCATCACTCCCATTTCACTCATGCAGTACAACCGAGGGGCCATGTTGGGGCTCAAAGGTTTTGCCGCCGCCGCCCTGGGGGGGCTCGGCAATTTTTACGGTGCTCTCGCGGCGGGGATACTCCTGGGTCTCGCCGAATCCTTCTGCGCCGGGTACCTTTCCTCGGGCTACAAGGATGCCGTTTCTCTCGTGCTGCTTCTCTTCGCTCTCTTCTTCAAGCCCGAAGGGCTTTTCGGCAGCAGCGAAGCGGCCAAACTCAAGAAATTCTAGAAGGTATCGATCATGAACAAAAAGGACTGGTGGATATTCCTCGTCACCGTCTTCCTCATAGGAGTCTTTCCCTGGATCGTTCAGCCCTTTCGAGCCGTCGCCCACTACGTGGACGTGATGGTTTTCGCGGGCATTTTTTGCCTGGTGTGCATCGGGCTTTCCATGTTCATGGGCTATGCCGGACAGATTTCCATTGCCCAGGCGGCCTTTTTCGGCATCGGAGCCTACTCGTCGGGAATACTCACGGTTCACTTCCAGGTGAATCCGTGGCTCGCCATGGCTTTGGGAGCCGCCCTGGCCGCAATGGTGGCGTGGCTCCTGGGCATTCCCGCGCTGCGTCTCAAGGGGCATTACCTGGCCATGGCCACCCTGGGCTTCGGCGTCATCGTGAACATTGTCATGAACGAAGAGGTGCGGTGGACGGGAGGGCCTTCGGGGCTCGTGGGCATTCCGGGAATCAGCATTGCCGGGTGGCCCGTCACCCAGGAAATCACCTGGTACTATCTGGTGTGGGGCTTCGTTTTCGCCGGGCTTCTTTTCTGCTCTCATGTGCTGCATTCCCGTGTGGGGCGTGCCTTGAGAGCCATTCACGAAGAAGAAGCCGCGGCAGAAGCCATGGGAGTTCCCACGGCTCGCTACAAGGTGCAGGTTTTCGTCCTGAGCGCCGTGTTCGCATCCATCGCCGGGAGCCTTTACGCTCACTACATGGCCTTCATCAACCCCAGTTCCTTCAACCTCCACTGGTCCATCCAGTTCATGCTCATGGTCACGGTGGGAGGCATGCAAAGCCTTTGGGGCGCCGTGCTGGGAGCCGTGCTCATGACCTTCGTGGGCAGCGAGTGGCTCCATGTGTTCGCCGATCAGGAAATCGTGGTGTACGGAGGCATCCTTCTGGTGGTAGCCCTTTTCATTCCCAAGGGATTGGTGTCCATTTTGCCGCGCCTTCTGACGCCCTTCAGAGCCGTCCGGGCAGGTGCCTCCAGGGAGGGTGGAGCATGAACGCGCCGACATCCACTGTATCCACGTCATCCCGGTCCATCCTGGAACTCCAGGACATTTACATGCAGTTTGGAGGGCTCACGGCCCTGGCCAACATTTCCTACGAAGTTCCCCGGTCCATCATCCAGGGGGTCATCGGTCCCAACGGGGCGGGCAAGAGCACGCTGTTCAACTGCATCACCGGAGTTTTGCAGGCTACTTCGGGCCGGGTGCTCTATGAGGAAACGCTGCTCAACGGCAAGCTCCCCCACCAGATCGCCAAACTGGGCATATCCCGCACTTTCCAGCATGTGGCCATTTTCAATGCCATGAGCGTTCTGGAAAACGTCATGCTTGGGAGGCATCCCAAGACGCGGGCCGGCTTCTGGGCCACGGGGCTGCGACTGCCGGGCATGCCACGGGAAGAAAAGCTCATAAAGGAAAAAGCCCTCCACTTCCTCGATTTTGTGGGCCTCGGGCAGGAAGCGGACCTTCCCGCAGGGTCCCTGCCCCTGGGCAAGCAAAAAATCCTGGAAATCGCCCGTGCCCTGGCCACGGAACCCCAACTGTTGCTCCTGGACGAACCGGCGGGGGGGCTCAACATGCGGGAAACGGAAGACCTGGGAGAGCTGATCGAAGCAATCTGCCGGCAGGGCATCACGGTCATGCTGGTGGAACACGACATGAACCTCATCATGGACGTTTCCCACCGCATCCTGGTGCTCCATTACGGAGAACGGCTGGCATCGGGGACGCCCCGGGAAATCAAGGACAATCCACAGGTCATCGAGGCATATCTGGGAGAAGAATGAAAAGCGAAGCGGCGGGATCATGCTGACGGTCAAGAGCGTACACACTTATTACGGAAACATCCATGCCCTCAAGGGTGTGTCCCTCCATGTGGGCAGCGGGGAACTGGTCACCCTCATCGGAGCCAACGGCGCGGGGAAGTCCACCCTGGTCAACACCATCTGCGGGCTTGTCCAGGCCAGGAAGGGCAAAATCGAATTCGAGGGCGATTCCATCGAGACCCTCGCACCCGAACACATTGTTCAGAAGGGCATCGCCCTGGTTCCCGAGGGGCGCCAGATTTTCGCCACCCTTTCGGTGGAAGCCAATCTCCAGATGGGCGGCTACATCCACCGCGGGAAAAAAGACCAGATCCGGGAGGATATGAACCGCATGCTGGAGCGCTTTCCCGTCCTGAGGGAGCGCCGTGAGCAACTGGCGGGGACTCTGAGCGGTGGTGAGCAGCAGATGCTCGCCATCAGCAGGGCGCTCATGTCCCGCCCGCGCCTCCTGATCCTGGACGAGCCGTCCATGGGGCTGGCCCCTCTGGTGATCAAGCTGATCTTCAGCATCATCCAGGAACTGAGGGACGAAGGCCGGACCATCCTCCTCATCGAACAAAACGCCCGAGCCGCTCTCCAGATTGCCGACCGGGGCTACGTCCTGGAAACGGGAAAGGTAGTGTTGCAGGGGGAGGGAGCCATGCTCCTGGAGCATCGGGAAGTTCAGCGGGCCTACCTGGGCAAGGGGGCGAAACAGATTGTCGATGCCTGATGGGGCATCCGACAAAGGGGGATGTGAAAATGATACAGGCTGTTGAAGCAGTGATCATCCCGAAAAAGGAACTGTGCAATCTTATTCCTGAAACGGCTTTGTTGAGCGAAGCAGCACTTGCGGAGGACTGGAACCGACCGGAGGAGGAAGCCGCGTGGTCACACCTGCAACCGGCGGCATGCAGCCCACTTCTTCCATATTAGAATGAGAACGCCATGTGCAACTTTTCGATGGTAAGTTTACCACCCCCCTTCGGTCTCCCTACTTCTCGTTCCCAAGCTCCAGCTTGGGAACGTCTTTGCCCTGGAAGCTCCAGCTTCCAGTCCTCGTGGAGTGAGGAGGCTGCCTCAGGATTCGTTGAATGCGGTTTACGGGGAGCTTTCGAACAGGATGACAAGGTGGAAGCTGGAGCTTCCGGGCAAGTGTGTTCCCAAGCCGGAGCTTGGGAACAAGAAAGTTGCACATCGCGTAATGAGAGGTTTTGACCATGCCCATTTGGGAACCTGAAAAGGAATGTGTTTCGAGGGACGAGCTGGGGCAGATTCAGCTCGAAAGGCTCCAGGCCACCCTCAACCGGGTCTATCGCAACGTGTCCTTCTACCACCGCCGCTTCAAGGAAGCAGCCTTCTATCCCGCGGACGATCTCATGGAACTCGAGGACATCGAGCGGCTGCCCTTCACCACCAGCCAGGACGTCAGCAACAGCTACCCTTACGAAATGTTCGCCGTGCCTCTGCGGGAAGTCGTCCGGGTGCATTCCTCATCGGGGACTCAAGCCAACCCCCGCGTGGTGGGCTACACCCGCCGGGACTTGACCAACTGGAGCGACCTGGTGGCCCGCATCCTCAGCGCGGGGGGAGTGACACAAGACGACGTCATCCAGGTGACCTTCGGCTACGGGCTGCTCACGGGAGGGCTGGGCATCCACTACGGAGCCGAACGCATCGGCGCATCGGTCCTTCCCACCTCCGTGGGGCTCACGGAGCGGCAGATCAAGATCATGCAGGACTTTCGCACCACGGTGCTGGCATCGACCCCATCCTACGCCCTCGTCATCGCCGGCCACCTCGAGGCAATGAAAATCGACCCCAAGACCCTCTCGCTCAAATACTGCATTTGCGCGGGAGAACCCTGGACCGAGGAAATACGCCGGGAAATTCAGGACCGGCTTTTCGTCAAGTTCACGGACAATTACGGCGTCAGCGAAGTGATGGGACCGGGAGTGGCGGGAGAATGCCTGGAACAAAACGGCATGCACCTGCAAGAAGACCATTTTTACTGTGAAATCATCGACCCGGCCACGGGAAAGGTGCTGCCCCACGGGGAAGAAGGGGAACTGGTCATCACCACGCTCACCAAGGAAGCCTTTCCCATGATCCGCTACCGCACCGGAGACCTGTGCCGCATCCTCGATACCCCCTGCGCCTGCGGACGGACCTTCCACCGCATGAGCCCCGTGCGGAAGCGGTGCGACAACGTGGTGATCATCAAGGGCACCAACATCATTCCCGAACGCATCGGGGAAGTTCTCGAACACATCAGGGGAGAGCGGCCCATTTATCAGATCGTGGCCACGCGGGAAGGGCACCAGGATCACCTGGAAATCCAGGTTGAAATCACCGAGCAGTTCTTTTCCGACAGAATGCGCGAACAGCGCACCCTGGTGGACGTTATGCGACAAAAAATTGCCAACTTCATCGGGATCAACGCCGGCATCAAGCTGGTGGAAGCAGGGTCCCTGGAAAGGGAGGACGGGGTAGTGCGCTTGTTCGTGGACCGGCGCTGAAAAGCTTTTAACCACGGATGACACGGAAAAAAAGCAAATAACTTTTTCGGCAAAGCGGCAGAAAGCACTGGATTCCAGAGAAGATCGGGAGGTTTGTTTTTCTTGTTCCCAAGCTCCGGTTTGGGAACGAGAGTCCTGGCACGGCAACGCCGGAATAGCGCCAAAGGATGACCGGGGAAATTGCAATTCGGGTGAGAAAAGCAAAACAACCTGCGCATTCTCCTCTGTCCATTTCGTCCACGTTGTCCATCATGTCCACTTTGTCCACAACTCTCTGGACTGAGGGACCATTTTCGGCAGCTTCTCAGAGGTGACAACCCATGGTAGAGAAGACCCGGATCAAGGCAGTTGAGATGGTGCGGCACATCCGTGATGAGCAGGCACAGATTCTTGCAGGCAAGTCAAAAGCTGAAATTATTGATTTTTTCAGCAAAGCGGGAGAGGCAGCCCGCCGGGAGGCAAAACAGAGAGAAGCAGATCGGCAAAAATCTCAAAATGCCGGTTAAGGGTATGGAGTGGACACATGGGAAGCTGCAGCTTCCGGGGTAAGGCGTTCCCAAGCTTGAGCTTGGGAACGAGGGGGCAAATCGGGGCTTTGGAACGAAAAGTTGCTTGCGCATAGTGGTGCCGGAGCCTAGGGAAGAGCGGGAGGTTTATTATGAGGGTGATCCATTTTGCAGAGGCTTGCAGTCGTTTCGAGGAGATTATCGACCAAGTCGCCGACGATGCGGACTATACCTTGATTGTCGGGCGAGATGGCGCCGATGCGGTCGTCATGTCGCTGGATACCTTCAATAGTTTGATGGAAACCGTTCATTTGATGCGTTCTCCGGCCAATGCCGCTCATCTGGCTAAATCCATCGCGCAGTATCAAGAGGGGAGATTGCCTGCCGCTACCACTACAAATAGGTGAGTTGAAACATCGCGTTACTTGAACAAAAACCATTGACGATACGAGCATCCCCTTGCGGCGCAGGCCGGAGGATGGATGCCGGGGGGAGGTTGTAAATGCATGAGTTGTTGAGGCCCGGGAGTGACAAACCGCTTCTCCTTTTGGGCAACGAGGCCATTGTGCGGGGGGCATTGGAGGGCAATGTTCGTTTTGTGGCCGCCTATCCGGGGACGCCTTCATCGGAAATCATCGATCGCTTCAGCGCCTTGGGGGACGAAGCCGGGGTGTATGTGGAGTATTCGGTCAATGAGAAGGTTTCCATGGAAACGGCCTGTGCTGCGGCCGTTTCGGGGGTCCGGAGCATGTGCTCCATGAAGCATGTGGGGCTCAATGTGGCCGCCGATACCTTCATGACCCTGGCTTACGTGGGAGTTAAGGCGGGCATGGTCATCGTGGTGGCCGACGATCCGTCCCTCCATTCCAGCCAGAACGAGCAGGACAGCCGCTTTTTCGCCCGCATGGGCATGGTCCCCATGCTCGAACCTTCCACGCCCCAGGAAGCCAAGGACATGACCCTGGCGGCCCTGGAAATCTCCGAAAAATTCAAAATTCCGTGCATGGTGCGCACCACCACTCGAGTGAACCACTGTCGCGGCGCCGTCACTCTGGGGAGCCTCCCCACGGAAAGCCCCAAGGGTTCCTTCGACAAAGACCCCTTCAATCTGGTGGTCATCCCCATGGTGGGCCGCAAGCTCCGGCTGGCTCAACTGGAAAAAATGGAAAAGCTGCGGGAAGATGCGGAAAAAAGCCCTCTCAACCGGGTGGAAGGCCGGGGCAAATGGGGAGTCATCACCGGCGGCACGTCCTACCCCTACGTCCGGGATGCCCTGAGGGAGTTGGACCTCCAGGACAAGGTGAAAGTCCTCAAGCTGGGCTTCACCTTCCCCTACCCGGAAACGCTCATGACCGATTTTCTCAAGAGCGTCGAGAAGGTGCTGGTGGTGGAAGAGCTCGAACCCATCATCGAGGACGTTGCCCGCCGCGTCGCCCAGGAGAACGGCCTGTCCGTCGAGATCGCCGGAAAGGGCAAAAACCTGGTCCCACGAGCCTTCGAGCTGGACGGAGCCAAGGTCAAGAAGGCTCTGCACCACTACCTGGGAGCCTCCTACGCGCCGCCGGAACTTTTCGCCGCGCCTCAGCTTCCCATGCGCCCGCCCAACCTCTGTCCCGGCTGTCCCCACCGGGCCACTTTTTACTCCATCCGCAAGGTTTTCGGCGACGAGGCCATCTATCCTTCGGACATCGGCTGTTATACCCTGGGAGTACTTCCGCCCTTGAAAATGGCGGATTTCCTCGTTTGCATGGGGTCGGGAGTATCCACCGCCGGGGGATTCAGCAAGGTCCTGGACCGCCCGGTGGTCGCCTTCATCGGGGATTCGACCTTTTTCCACAGCGGCATCACGGGGCTCGTCAATGCCGTTTCCCACGATCATCGCTTCCTCATGGTCATCCTGGACAACGGCACCACGGCCATGACGGGCCACCAACCCCATCCCGGCGTGGAACTCACTCGAGGGGGAAAAGTGGAACCCAAGGTGAGCATCGAAGCCGTGGTGCGGGGCTGCGGCGTTCAGCGGGTGTTCACGGTGAACCCCCTCCAGGTCGCCAAAACACAGGAAGTCCTCGAGGGGCTCAAAGAGTCCATGAAGGAACCGGGCGTGTCGGTGCTCATTGCCAAGAGCCCCTGCCCTCTCTTTGAAAACCGCATGCTCCAGAAGAAAACCAAGGTGGTCTTCCAGGTGGACGAATCGACCTGCGACCTGTGCAAGAAATGCCTGACGGAAGTGGGTTGCCCGGCTTTCACCTGGGAGCTGAAGCCCTCCGGAGAAACGTGCATCCGCATCAACGAAGCCCTTTGCAGCGGGTGCAGCGTGTGCGCTCAGATTTGCAAATCCATCAAGCCCAAGAAGGTGGGCTGATCGGCGGGCAGTGCCCAGGATGGATGAATGGATGAATGGACAATGTCATCGAGAGAATAAAAAAGGACTTCAAGCCATGAGAATATTTTTTACGGGAGTCGGAGGTCAGGGGACGCTTCTTGCCACTCGCCTGGTGGGCGAAGCGGCCCTGGAACAGGGGTTGCCTGTTGCCATGAGCGAAATCCACGGGATGGCTCAAAGGGGAGGCGTGGTCGAATCCTCCGTGGTCATGGGGGATGTGGCCAGCCCCACCATTGCCGACGGGGAGGCCGACATCCTCCTGGCCTTCGAGCCTCTCGAGGCGGCACGGGCTTTGCCCAAGTGCCACAGGGCCACCCTGGCGGTGACCGGCACGGTGCCCATCATGCCCTTCACGGTGGCCACGGGGCAGAGCGCCTATCCGCCCCTGGAATCGCTTTTTCAGGCCGTCGAGGAGCGGGTGGCCCGCTTCATCAAGGTGGACACGGTGGAACTGGCCCAAAAGGCGGGTTCGGAACGAGCGGGCAATATCGTCATGGTGGGAGTGCTCGCCGGCCTGGGCTGCCTGGCCATCGAGCGGGCCAATTGGGAGCAGGCTCTACGGAAAACCCTCCCGGCTAAAATCCTCGATGTGAATTTGAAAGCCTTCGAGCTGGGCTACAACGCAGGGGCGGCAGCCACCGCAGCCAAATCCTGATTCCCGCCGACGGTTCTTCGCTGCCTCACGAATCGACCGGAAATACGGGAAGCCCCCCTTTGTGCTAACTCATGAACGGGGGCTTCCCGAAATCGGCCCGGTCCACAATGCGCAAAACAAGGAGCATGCGATGAATGTCTTGATTGACTGCCGTATGTGACAAAACACAGGTTTGCCGAAACCAGCCCTGACAATTTTCCCTGTGGCATCGAGCGGTTGGGTCCTATGGGAAAGAGATCGTTCAGCTGGCATACCGGAACACGACGCAGCGGAAAAAATCGAGGAGCGCCCGTCTAAGCCCGCGCTCCTCGCACTGACGAGGAAGAAGCTGTCCCGACGCAGCAGGGACATTTCGTATTCGGGAGTTTCCTCCAATCACCGTGGAAAGACCCGTTCCGCCCCCAAAAGCCACCACCTTGATGTCGGCGCCACGAAAACGGCAGGCCTCACGGGCAAACTCTTCCATGGAACTTTCATGGCGACCGATGAAAACGGTTTCACCGATAGAGGCTTCCAAAAGCAGCTCGATGCATGAGCCGGCAAGGTCTTCCGACCGGGTCTGCAAAACGCTCTGGTGAGAGCCGCCCCCGAGTGGTGACGTATTCCCGTGCATGCTCATTTTACCCGCGCTTTGAAAGCTTCGAGCACCTTGGCCGCATGCCCCGCCGCCTTGGTGACCTTGGGCCACACCTCGGCCACCTTGCCCTGGGGATCGATGAGAACGGTGCTGCGCACGGTTCCCATGCATTCCTTGCCGCATTGCTTTTTCATCTGCCAGGCCCCGTAAAGATCGAGAACGGTGCTGTTCTCGTCCGAAAGAAGACCGACACCCAGCCCCTTCTTGTCGATGAACTTTCGATGCGATGCGACGGAATCCTTGCTGACACCCAACACAACGGCACCGAGCTTTTCGAACTCCGGTGCCAGTTCCGTAAACTCGATGGCTTCCGTAGTGCAGCCCGAAGTGCTGTCCTTGGGGTAAAAGTAAAGAACCACCCATTGACCGCTCATCTGAGACAGGCTCACTTCCTTCCCGTCGGCATCGGGAAGGATGAAATCCGGTGCGGTGTCCCCAACGGTCAATTTGCTCGATACAGCCATCATTGTTTCTCCATACTTTGAAATTGTTGGTAAACGGACATTTGCCGGAAAAAACCCATCGCCCTATTCCTCGTCCTCTTCTTTCAGTGAGAAACTCCGGGAGGTGGAATGACCGGTCAAATGACCATGAATCTTAAAAATCGGGTAAAGCATAAAAGCGGCGCTCACCAGGATGAGCAGACTCGCGGAAAAGAAATACATGATGAAGCTGAAAGGGTTATCGAGGCTGTAGCTATCGATCAGCACCCTGATGCCTCCGAAAAGGAAAAATCCCGAGACGAAAAAAATGAGAAGTTGTCTAAACCACCAAAATATAAGCCTCATAAGACCATCGACTTTAGTGGGTTCCGCAGGCCGAATCAAGGAGTTTTCACCGGAGCAACACAGAAATGGATTGTATTTCTCCCTGTTTTTGAGATGATTTGTGCGAGCGAGTTGGGTGATGATGTTTTTGGCAAACTTTTACGGGATGTGCAAATTTCTTGTTCCCAAGCTCCAGCTTGGGAACACACTTGCCTGGAAGCTCCAGCTTCCCGTTTCAAAAGGGAGGGCGAAGCCGGAGCTTCCACAATGATAAAGACGTTCCCAAGCTGGAGCTTGGGAACGAGGGGTTTGTCAAAGGGCGCATCAAAAAGTTGCACATGGGCTAACTTCTCCTTTTGTGAGGAAGGTCATGCTGGATGCTTATTTCAGTGCCACGGAGATTGCGGATATCGTCATGTCTTGCGTTCATCACGCCGTCATGGTCACCGACATGGAGGGCAGGATTCTCTTTGCCGGTCCAGGCTCCCGGCAGGTTCTCGGCTATGGTCCCGAGGAGTTGCAAGGGCGGAGCCTCTCCATTCTCTTCACCCCCGAGGACATGACCTATTTTTACGAAAACCTTTTCACCCTGGCCCGCAGGCAAGAATCTTTCGAGGGGCAGATCATGCTCATGAGGAAAGATCAGAGCCGCTTTTTTGCCTTCATGATCATGAAACCCAGGACGAATTCGTCTGAGGAAAAAAACATTGTGGTGGTTTCTCTCCAGGACATCGACAGGGAGAAGCGCATCGAAAGAAGCATGCGGGAAAACCAGTACGAGGACCTCGTCAAGATCGCCAACGGTGTGGCCCATGAACTGCGAAATCCATTGGTGAGCATCGGCGGATTCATGAGAAGGCTCTACAAATCCTGTCGCTCGGTGGATGAGCATGATCGCTATTACGAATTCATCCTCGTCAATCTCAAGAAGATCGAGCGCCTGGTGGAAAAGGTGGATGCTTTCTCGATGATTCCAAAACCCTGTCTTGTATTGGAATCCGTAAAATCAATCGTTGAAAGAACTCTGGTACTGCACGCCGATGATTTCAAGAATAAAGCCGTTCAGCTCAACCTGGAACTGGAAGAGATGGTGCTGCGAGCGGACCAGGCTCTCGTGTCCAAAGCCCTGTCCGTGCTCATTGAAAACGCCCTGGATGCCCTTCCCAAGGGAGGAAAGCTTTCCGTGTCCTGCGCGTCCCGGGATACGGAGTGGCGCCTTTCCGTGACCGACAACGGATGCGGAATCGACCCCAAGGACATGCCTTTTCTCTTCAACCCCTTTTTCAGCACCAAGGCCGATGGCGCGGGCATCGACCTGGCCGGAGTGAAGCGCATCATGGACAGCCTGTCGGGCCGCGTCGAGGTGACATCCACCAAGGGGAAGGGGACCACTTTCGTGCTGGTGTTTCCCGTGGAAAAAAGGCGGGCCATTCGCATCGCGCCCCTGGATTAGGCCGGTGCCGTGACATGAGGAGTGACCATCGTCATGATCAGTGAAGCTTTGAAGCGAGAATTCATGAAAGCGGTGGGGAAGGACAATATCCTGACCCACGAAAAGGACCTGCACACGTATTCCTACGACGCGGCGGTGCTCGACCCCGCCATGCCCGCCATCGTCTTGAGGCCCGTTCACAGCGAAGCACTGGGGCGGGTGATCGAGCTTTGCCACCAAAACGCCGTCCCCGTCACCGTGCGCGGAGCGGGAACCAATCTCAGCGGCGGCACCATCCCCCACAAGGGCGGCGCCGTCATCCTGACCAACGGATTGAACCGCATCCTCGAAATCAACGAAGGGGACCTGTACGCCGTGGTCGAGCCGGGAGTGGTAACGGCACGGTTCGCTGCGCAAGTCGAGAGTCGAGGCCTTTTCTACCCCCCCGATCCCGGAAGTCAGGCCGTGTCCACCCTCGGGGGCAACGTGGCGGAAAACGCGGGAGGACTGCGCGGCCTCAAGTACGGCGTCACGGGCCATTACGTCATGGGGCTGGAATTTTTCGACGCGGGCGGGCAACGGGTTAAAACCGGCGCGCGCACCGTGAAGTGCGTCACGGGTTACAATCTGGCCGCCCTGCTGGTGGGTTCCGAAGGCACCCTGGGAGTGCTCGACAAAATCACCCTCAAGCTCATTCCCATGCCCGCCGCGAGAAAACCCATGATGGCCGCCTTTGCCAATGTTGACAAGGCTTCGGAAGCGGTGGCGGCCGTCATCGCCGCGCGCATCGTCCCCTCGACCCTCGAATTCATGGACAACTTCACCATCCGCGCCGTGGAAAGCCATGGCCGCGCGGGCCTTCCCGTGGACGCCGCCGCCCTCCTCCTGGTGGAAGTGGACGGCCACCCGGCCCAGGTGGAAGAGGACGCGCAAAAGGTGGAAGTCATCTGCAAAGCGATGGGCGCCTCCCATATCCGCACGGCCCGAGACGACGCCGAACGGGACAGGGTCTGGGAAGCCCGCCGCACGGCCCTTTCCGCCCTGGCACGGCTCAAGCCCACCGTGGTTCTCGAAGACGCCACCGTCCCCAGGAGCCGCATTCCCGCCATGGTTCGAGCCCTGGACGACATCGCACACAAGCACAACGTCACCATCGGCACCTTCGGGCACGCGGGCGACGGCAACCTGCACCCGACCATCCTCACGGATCGCCGGGACCGGGAAGAATGGCACCGGGTGGAAGCCGCCATCGACGACATCTTCGACCGGGCCCTGGCCCTGGGGGGAACCCTTTCGGGCGAGCACGGCATCGGCCTGGCCAAGTCACGCTACCTGGAAAAGGAAACGACGCGGGGGACCATCGTCTATTCCCGGCGCCTCAAGGCTGCCCTGGACCCCAAAAACATCCTCAACCCCGGAAAAATCATCGGAGCCTGACCCATGCGGGACATGAAAGCGCTCGCCCTGCTCCTGGGCGAAATCGAGAACCAAGTGTCAGCCTGCATGCGGTGCGGCATGTGCCAGTCCGTGTGCCCGGTTTTTGCCGAAACGGGGAGAGAAGCCGACGTGGCTCGGGGAAAGCTGGCCCTCCTGGATGGACTCCTGCACCAGGTGTTTCAAAATCCCGACGGGGTGGACGAGCGGCTCACGCGCTGCCTCCTGTGCGGTTCGTGCGCATCGAGCTGCCCCAGCGGAGTCAAGGTCCTGGACATTTTTATCAAGGCTCGGGCCGTCATCACGGGCTATCGAGGACTCCATCCCTTCAAAAAATTCATTTTCCGAAATCTGCTGGCCAAACCCGCCCTCTTTGACAAGGTCCTGGAGTGGGGGGTGAGATTCCAGGGAATTTTCGCCAAACCCGTGGATGATCTCCTGGGGACCTCCTGCGCGAAAATCCTTTCTCCCCTGGGGAATCGTCATTTCAAACCCCTTGCTTCCCAACCTTTCCACCGTGCCGTGCCCTTTCTCGATACTCCCCCCGGCGCTTCGGGCATCCGGGTGGGCTTTTTCCCGGGATGTCTCACGGACAAGCTTTTTCCCCAGGTCGCTCACGCCACGTTGAAAACCCTGGCCCACCACGGCGTGGGAGTGTTCATTCCCGAAAATCTCGGCTGCTGCGGCATCCCGGCCCTGGCATCGGGAGACACGGAAACCTTCCGTAAGCTGGTGCGCCACAACCTCGAACTCTTCGAGGGGCGGGAACTGGACCACATCGTCACGGTCTGCGCCACCTGCGCCTCGACCATCAAGAAGCTCTGGCCCACCATGGTCGGCAACCTGCCTGCCCGAGACCAGGAAAAAATGGAGGCTCTGGCTGAAAAAACGCTGGATATCTCTCAGCTTCTCACGGAGAAATTGAAAATCGGAGTCCGGGAAATCGAAAGCGAAGGGGAAGAGGATGGCGAAGAAAGACGCAACCGAATTTCCGTGACCTATCACGACCCCTGTCATTTGAAGAAATCCTTGGGAGTGTTTCGGCAGCCGAGGGCGCTCATCCAGGCCAATCCCCGGTACCTGTTGAAGGAAATGGCCGAAGCGGACCGTTGCTGCGGCTGCGGCGGCAGCTTCAACCTCGAACACTACGACCTTTCGTCGTCCATCGGCCGGCGCAAACGGGACAACATCGTCGCATCGGGTTGTTCGGTGGCGGCCACGTCCTGCCCTGCCTGCATGATGCACATGGGGGACATGCTGTCCCAGGCGGGAGACCCCATTGTCGTCAGGCACGTCATCGAGCTTTACGCGGAAGGTTTGTGAGAGTGTCGGTTCTCTCCGGCAGAATCCGGAACACCCGACACGACAACAAGGAGACCAGGTATGCGACGCTTTCATTCCTACGGTCCGGTGGATTGCGCAGAACACTTTTGTGTTCCGCGCAAGGAACTGATCGCTCATTGTGTAGCCCATTTGGTGGGGCATCCTGAAAAGGGCGGCCATTATTTCACGATCTGGTCCCCCCGTCAGTGCGGCAAGACCTGGCTGATGCTCCAGGCTGTGCGAGAGATCGAGCAAAAGCATCCGGATCGGTTTGTTATCGGGGTGATGTCCATGCAGGGGATTATTTTCCTGGACAAGTCCGATCCGGGGGAATTTCTTCTCAAAGTTCCCCGCCTGCTGGAAGATGGATTGCAGATTCCAATACCTCCATTGGAAAGCTGGGAGGCATTCACGGATATTTTTCATAAAAGTCGAGGCTGTTTCACCCGTCCGGTTCTCCTGCTCATGGACGAATTCGACAGCCTGCCGCCGCCGGTCATCGATCGACTGGTGACCCTGTTTCGGGACATGTATCTCAATCGCAAGAGTTACCTGCTGCACGGCCTGGCACTGATCGGAGTGCGGGCGGTTCTGGGGGTGGATTCCGAGCGGGGTTCGCCGTTCAATGTGCAGCGATCCCTGCATGTGCCCAATTTCACCGCCGAGGAAGTAACCGATCTGTTCGATCAATACCAGGCCGAAAGCGCTCAGAGCATCGAGCCGGAGGTGGTCCGTGCCGTGTATGACGTTACGCGGGGCCGGCCGGGACTGGTGGGGTGGTTCGGGGAACTGCTGACGGATAAGTACAACCCCGGTCCGGACACCATGATCGACCTTGCCGCCTGGGAAGATGTGTACCGCACTGCGGTGCATAAGGAATGGAACAACACCGTTCTGAACCTGATCAAAAAAGCTCAGGCCCCCTATGCGGATTACGTCGTTGAATTGTTTACCAAAACCGACATGCCGTTCAGCATTCGCGCCGATTGGTGCAGCTATTTGTACTTGAACGGCATCATCGACAGCCTGGAATCCAGGGATGACTCCGGCAAAAAGACGTTCACCTCCCGCTTTGCTTCCCCCTTCATCCAGAATTGCCTATTCGAGGCCTTCACTGCCCGTATTGTCGGTGACCGACTGCCCCTCACGGCGCTGGAGTCCCTGGACGGACTCGAGGACGTTTTCGAACCTCCGGAGCTGGACCTGCCGGCCCTCCTGCAACGCTACAAGAGCTACTTGAAACGGCTCAAGGCCGCAGGCATCGACCCCTGGAAGGACCAGCCCCGGCGCATGGATTTACACTATACGGAGGCGGTGGGGCATTTTCACCTGTATTTCTGGCTGCAATGCGCCATTGGCCGGAGGTGTTCGGTCAGTCCGGAATTTCCCACGGGCAACGGCCGGGTGGACCTGCACGTCCGTTGCCGGGACCGCCGGGGGGTGATCGAGGTCAAGAGCTACACGGACCATTGGGAGTTCAACCGGTCGCAACAACAGGCCGTGGTTTACGCCCGAAAACTGTTCCTGCCGTCCATCACCCTGGCGGTATTCGTGCCGCTGGATGATGAGGCGGTCCTGGAGCAGCTCAGCGGCACGAAGGACATGGAAGGGGTGCGAGTACATGTGACGGCCGTCGGGTGGACGTGAGCCGATCGGGGAGGACAAGATGAAAAAGCGCGTTCTGTACGCCGAGGCCAGTTACGAGGCCATGGTGGAAGAAAACGGCTATTTTGTGGACAAGACTGAGTACATCGCAAAACTGGAGCAGGTGAACAATCCGGTTTTCCTGCGCCCGCGACGTTTCGGCAAGTCTTTGCTCTGCACCATGCTGGAATCTTATTACGACGTAGGCCGCAAAGACCGGTTTGAAGAGCTTTTCGGGCACACCTGGATCGGGCGCAATCCCACGCCCCTTCGCAATTCATGCTTCATACTGCACCTGGATTTTTCCATCGTGGAAACCGGCGATATGAAGCAGATGGAAAAGAGCTTCAACCATGTGTGCAACCTGAAAATCAAAACCTTGCTGGGGCGGCACGCATCCCGGTTCGGGGACCAAGTGAGCGTCGATCCGAGCCTGGGGGCCACGGCCAATTTGCAAAATGTTCTTCAATACATCGATTTCAATGAACTTCCTCCCCTATTCGTCATCATCGACGAATACGACAACTTTGCCAACCAACTCATCGTGAGGCACAAGGATCGCCTGTTCAAGGAATTGATGGACGACGAGGGTTTTTTGAAGACCTTTTTCAAGACCCTCAAGGAAGGCCGCAAGAGCCGGAGCATCCGGAACGTCTTCATCACCGGAGTGCTGCCCATCACCATCGATGAACTGGCTTCGGGCTTCAACGTTGCGACCTCCATCACTCTCGATCCCGCCTACGAAAACATGCTGGGCTTCACCCAGGGTGAGGTGGATGGCCTTCTGGACGAGATTTACCGGGACCATGAACTGGACCCGGCCACCCGCAGCGAAACCGATGCTCTGATCAAAAACCAGTACAACGGCTATCACTTCATCAGCCCGGAGGGCCAGGCCGTGTACAACTCGACCATCCTCATGTACTTTCTGGACTACTTCACCCGGCACCGCCAATACCCGGAATATCTCACGGACATGAACCTCAAGACGGACCTCGATTGGGTGCGCCGCATCACGGGGTCCAATCCGGACCAGACTCAGGAGTTCGTGGGCCGGCTGACCATGCACAATAAAATCGTTTATGATAAAAATTTCCTGATCGCCAAATTCAACATGTCCCAGTTTTTTGAAAAGAGCTTCTTTCCCGTTTCTTTTTACTACCTGGGCATGCTCACCAGGCTGGACGATTTTTACCTGGCGCTGCCCAACATGAACATGCGCAAGATATTCGTCGAATATTTCAACGAACTGCATTCCATCGACGTGTCCACCTTGTACCAGGAGAGCATGCGGCGCTTCCTCGGCGACCTGGACCTGGAAGCTCTGTTCGCCGCCTATTGGGAACGCTACATTTCCCAGCTCCCGGAAGCCATCTTTCAGCAGGTCAACGAGAACTTCTACCGCACCACGTTCTTCGAGCTGTGCAGCCGTTACCTTTCCCGCTGGTTCGTCTGGAACGTGGAGCGGTCCTACCCGAGCGGCCGTTCGGACCTGGAATTCGTGGGCAAGTACAACGAGTGCTTCGCGGGAACACGCATGGTCATCGAGTTCAAATACTACTCCAATGCGGAATTCAGGAAGCTCAAGACGAGCCTCGATGATTTCACTCTCCAGCACGAAGACACGGAGCAGATCGCCGGATATGTCGAAGGTTTGCGCCGGGAATACCCCGAGGCGAAAGTGTCGCAGCACGTGATCTACTGCATGGGGAACCTGGGATGGCGGGTGTTCCGGGTGGAATGACGATAGGGGAAAACACATCCTCGACAGGCGTTTCAAAAAGACCATC
>CAZRWT010000063.1:0-19419 GCA_964603955.1 uncultured Syntrophobacteraceae bacterium | reverse complement strand
CAAGGACCCCGTTCAGGCGGATGCCGACAAGTATTACCGGGAAATCGGCTTGCAGCCCGCCTGGGACGATCTGAGCATTCGCAAGAGCCTCATTGCCGGCAACGCGAGCCGGAGGAAAACCATCGAGGAGTACAAGGCCCGATTGGACGGATAGGGAATCATGGAACACTCGATCATTGATTCGCACGAGGGAGAAGACGGCATGGCAGATGAGAAATTTCGGCATGAATCTTTGCAGGACAGGGAATCCATCGGCAAGTACCTGGATGCGTTGAGCAGCGGGTTTCTCCATGGGAAACTGCATTTTTCCTGGAAGGACAAGCGGCTGGTTCTGGAACCTCAGAGCCTCATCAAGTTCGACATCGAAACCAAAAAAAAGGAAGGGGAAGTCAAGCTGAGCCTGCGTTTTCGTTGGGAAGAGACTCCCGAGAGCAGTATGTTCATCGATGGCCCCCTGGTCATCGAGGGGCGGGAGAAGGGGTAAGCGATCATGCATGCTTTCGAGGGGCTGGAGCAAAAAATTCAGTTCATGGTTCTGGAAGTGACCAAACAGGTTGATGAAACCTTGAAAGTCCTCACCCGTCCCCAGGATGTGATCGTCGAAAAGGTGACTTCCCGTGACGATTACATCGACAATCTGAAAAGCACCATCGAAAATACATGTTTTTCCAGGCTGCACAGCCATGCGCCCCTGGAAAAAAACGGCATCGACTTCATTCGAGCCGTAAACATCATCAGCACCAATCTGGAGCGGATCAGCGATTTTTCCGTGGACATCGTGCGCCAGACCCATTACCTGGACCCTCATGAATTCCTGGATCAATTCGAATATCGGCCTCTATTCCGGCAAATCCTCAACGGTCTGGACATGGTGGTGCGCGCCCTCTTTCACCGTAATCTTTCCCTGGCTCTGCGCATCTGCCGCATCGAATTCATCCTGGACCAGCTCTACAAGCAAAATTTCGACAAGATCATCGTTCGGCTGAAGACGGGGCAGGAAACCCAGAACCTCATCACCGCCCTGTTCATCTTCCGCTACCTGGAACGCATGGGCGATTCCCTGCTCAACATCGGCGAAGCCGTCATCTTTTCCGTCGTGGGCGAAAAGCTCAAGATCAACCAGTATCAGGCGTTGAGGCAGTCCCTGGACAGTTCGGGCATCGAATTTCCCACGCGGGAAGTGGACTTCGAGTCCATCTGGGGCACCCGGTCGGGGTGCAGGATCGGCAAGGTGTCCGACGGTGGTGAGGGCAGCGCCAAGGGGGTCATTTTCAAGGAGGGGAATCCCAAGAAAATTCTCAGGGAAAAAGCCTGCATCCACAGGTGGGAAAGCATCTATCCGGGGTTGACGCCCAAGGTGTTCAGTTTCCAGGAAGGCAGGGACAATGCCTCGATTTTGGTCGAGTTCCTCACCGGCTGTACTTTCCAGGAAATTTTGTTCAACGATGACAAGGAAATGCTCGAGGACGCCTTCGCCCTGATTTTGCAAACCGCCGCCGATGTCTGGACCAAGACCATGAAGCCGGTGGAAGTGCCCGCAAACTTCATGAAACAGCTCTTTTCCCGGCTGGAGGATGTCTTCGCGATCCATCCCCATTTGAACGCCCCCCAAACTTCCATCTGCGACCTTGTCCTGCCTTCCACAACAGAGCTTTTGGAACAACTGCGCGGTATCGAGCAGGGGCTTTGCGCACCCTTTTCGATTTTCATTCACGGGGACTACAACATCAACAACATCCTTTGCAATTTGAAGGAAAAACGGGTCCATTATATAGATGTACACCGTTCCGAAGACAGCGATTACATTCAGGACATTTCCGTTTTCCTGGTTTCCAATTTTCGAATTCCCATTTTCAAGGGCAACATCCGGGACAACCTCAACGACATCGCCGCCAGGTTTCTCGCCTTTTCCAGGCAATTCGCCGGGGAACATGACGATTCGACCTTCGAAATGCGCCTGGCCCTCGGCCTGGTCCGGTCGTTCATCACCTCATCGCGTTTCGAACTGAACAGCAAATTCGCCGGCCATATGTTCACCCGAGGTACTTATCTGGCCAAAAAGATTCTGTATCATGAGGAACGGACGCACGCGCCCTTTCGTGTGCCCGATGAAATTTTGCGGTATGGTGCTTTTTGATTTGATACATCGAGGAATCATAACGACGGCGAGTCCGGAGCCGGCAGTCATGCACGGCATGTAAAAAGACGGGTTCCCGGTCGTCCAAAACAAAGCGAAGGAATATCATGAAGCGTATTGCAGTCATCGGCAATCCCGGAAGCTGGTCCACGGAAAGGCTGGCGGACGCTTTCGAAGCCAAAACGGGTTTCCGTTGCGTCGTGGACATGGCTCGAGTGAGCATGGACCTGGAAACGGGGAAGTTATGGTACGGAGACCTCGAACTATCTTCCCTCGATGCCCTGAGCGTCAAAAAGATCGGTCCCGCCTACTCTCCCGACATGCAGGACCGGCTCAGCATGCTGCATCTGGCCGCTGTGCGGGGAACCCGAATCTTCTCGAAGCCGGAAGCCATCCTGGCGGCCCTCAATCGCCTGAGCTGCACCGTCAGGTTGCGCGCCGGGGGCATCCCCATGCCCCCCACGGTGATCACGGAATCCATCGAGCACGCGGAACAGGCCGTCAACACCTTCGGGCGAGCGGTGCTCAAGCCCCTGTACACCTCCAAGGCCAGGGGCATGGAGCTGATCGAGCGGGGGCCGGACTGCCGCGAGCAACTCGAGGCTTTTCAGCGCCACGGCAATCCCGTCATGTACGTTCAAAAAATGTTGGAAACTCCCGGCAAGGACCTGGGAATCGTGTTTCTCGGAGGGGATTATTTCGGCACCTACGCCCGCCAAAGCACCGGATCTTGGAACACTTCCACGTCCAACGGAGGAAAATACAAACCCTACCAACCGTCCAAAGAACTCATCGACCTGGCATGGAAGGCACAGGATTTGTTCGGGCTCGATTTCACCTGCGTGGACGTCATGGAAACACCGGAGGGCCCCATGGTCTTCGAGGTTTCGGCCTTCGGCGGTTTTCGGGGACTGCTGGTGGCCTGTGAGCTGGATGCTTCCCGGCATTTTGCCGACCATGTGCTGAGGCGGTGCGATCATGACTGATATCCATAACGGAACCATCCGACGACTCATGAGCGATGCCATGAATACAATGCCGGTTCCCATGAAGCTCCTCCTGCGCTTCGACCAATGCCTGGTGGAAGTGCGATCCAATGCCGAGGCGCTCATCGAAAAGCTCCGGCATTACTACGCGGATTTTGTCATCGAAGGGCATATCTCTCCACACATAACGGTCCTCGCCCTCGAATCCGATCTGCCCCCCCACGACGTCCGCTGGGTGGTCAAGGAGCCCGATCCCGGAAAGACAAAAATCAAGGAAGAATACCTGGATTTCGTCGATGGGCGCATCGTGCATAAACGCCTGACGGGGATGCTCTTTTATTTCGACCGGGGACGCCACCTGGCCCTGGGACCCTGCCTGGCAAACGACAACCAGGTGGTCAATTTCATCAACAGCCGCTTCATCCAGTGGATGTTGGATCGGGATTGCCTGCTGTGCCATGCCGCGGGAGTGTCTCTCGGCCAACGGGGAATCGCCCTGGCCGGTTTTTCCGGCATGGGCAAGTCCACCTTGGCCCTGCACATGATGAACAAGGGGGTGGATTTCGTGAGCAACGACCGCCTGCTCATCCGCCGTGAACCCACGGAGGTGCGCATGCTCGGCCTGGCCAAGCTGCCCCGCGTCAATCCGGGGACCATTCTGAGCAATCCATCCCTGAGCGGCATTCTGGACGAGACGAGCAGGGAGGCTTACGCCCGCATGAATCCTGATGAGCTGTGGAGCCTGGAGCAAAAGCACGATGTTTATCTGGATGAATGCTTCGGACCCGGACGCTTTCCCATCGCGTCCCGGCTGTCGGGACTGGTGATTCTCAACTGGAAGCACAATGGGGAAGAAATGTCCCTGCAACGGGTTTCCATCGCGGAACGTCCCGATCTACTGGGTACGGTGATGAAATCACCCGGACTCTTTTTTCTGCCGGAAAACGGGAAAAATTATGATTTTTCCCCTTCGGCCTATGTGAACGCCCTGGAGGGGTATCCCGTGTTCGAGGCTCGCGGCGGGGTGAACTTCGAGACGTTGAGCGACGCCTGCATGGAGCTGTTTTAAACCACGGAACACACGGAAAAAAGGAAAGAATAAAGGAGAGAAAAAAGGTCATGTACTCTCTCACCATGTCTACTATGTCCATTTCGTCCACCATGTCCATAAGTCTCAGGCCAAAACAGCCGTTACCGCTACAAAAGTACAACTGAAACAAGCGAGAGACCAAAACAAAAAAAACTTCCTCGTTCCCACGCTCCGGCGTGGGAACGCATACTGATGTCGCCATATGGTAAAAGCACGCATTTCCAGAACAGCCGCCATCCCCGATGAACTCCGGCTTGCCAGGTACTTGAAAGCTCCGGAAGTGGGGCCTCGGATTCTCTTTTTCACCGGGGGCAGCGCCTTGAATCCCCTGAGCCGCAAGCTTGTCCATTACACGCACAACTCCATCCACCTGGTGACGCCCTTCGATTCGGGGGGGAGTTCGGCCAAGTTGCGCGAGGCTTTTCAGATGCCCGCCGTGGGGGATTTGCGCAGCCGGTTGATGGCCCTTGCGGACCAGAGCGTGAAGGGCAATCGCGAGGTCCGCGATCTATTCACTTACCGATTGCCCAAGTCGGGGGATGGGGAAGCGTTGCGCCGGAGCCTCGGTTCCCTTGCCAGGGGGCGTGATCCCCTGGTGCAGAGGATTCCCGACCCCATGCGTAAGATCGTGCGCAATCATCTGCGCATTTTTCAGGATGCCATGCCCACGGATTTCGATCTGCGTGGGGCAAGCATCGGCAACCTGATTCTCACCGCCGGGTACCTGACCCATCATCGGCGCATGGATACGGTGATCTTTTTGTTTTCTCAACTGGCCGAAGTGCGGGGCATCGTGCGGCCCATCATGAACGGCGATTTGCACCTGGCGGCGGAGCTGGAAAATGGCGAGTGGGTGGTGGGGCAACACCTGCTGACGGGCAAGGAGGTGCCGCCCATCGCCTCGAAGGTCCGACGTGTGTGCATCAGCCGGGATCGGCGGGTTCCGGAACCCGTCGAGGTTTCCATTCGGGAAAAAATCTGTGAATTGATCCGGCAGGCGGAGCTGATCTGTTATCCCATGGGCAGCTTTTATTCGAGCCTCGTGGCCAATCTTTTGCCCAAAGGGGTAGGGCAGGCCATTGCGGAAAACGATTGTCCCAAGGTCTATATCCCCAACACGGGACATGATCCCGAACAGCTCCACATGTCCCTGACCGACAGTGTGGCCGCTTTGCTGGATTATCTGCGCAAAAGCGCCCAAAGCGATGTTCCGACGGAAAAGCTGCTTCATTTTGTTCTGCTGGACACTCATGTTCAGCGTTATGCGCATTCGGTGGATTTGTCCGCTCTGCGCAACATGGGAGTCGATGTGATCAGGATGCCCCTGGTGGATAGCCCCGATTCGGTCGATCTGAGCGGGGAGCACCTGATCAAGGTGTTGTTGTCGTTGGTGTGAATTTTCATTTCCAAAAGGAGAATGATCATGTCCAAAAAAGAAGATAAAAAAGAAGTCAAAATGAAAGGCGTCATGGATAGAATTCAGATCACCGCTTACCTGGAGAGCCTGGTGCTCGGCCTGAAAAGCGGTGTGATCTGCGTGCATCAGGGGAAGGATATCGTTACCCTCAATCCGGAAGGTCCCGTAGAAGTGGAAGTGAAGGCGTCTTCCAAAAAGGGCAAGGAAAAGTTCGAAATGGAACTGACCTGGCGCAAGGTGGACGTTGATAAAGACAGTCCGGAAATGACTATTTCCCCCGTTTTGTCCCAGGAAGATGCGCGGCCGGAAGAAGAGGGCGAGCAGGATGAGCGGGAAGAATCGGCTTCCGTCGAGGCTCTTCCTGCGGTCATCGAGCTGGGGGAAGAAAGCGGTTCTACCGACCTGGATGATGATGACGATAACGGTGGGGCTGAAGAAGCCGATGATGAACAAGATGGGGATGAAAACAACGAGGATGAGCAGGACGAAACGGGGGAGTACAAACGGACTGTATACTGAACCGCTGATGTGTTTTCACCATGTCCCCTCAGCTCGGGCAGCATGAGAACCTGCAATCCCTGATACTCGCCACGCACCATTGCCCACCTCATGCCGGATAAGGCCATTTCCTTATCCGGCATGGTCATGTCCACCGATGCATTATCTCACTGCATCAAAACAGACCATCCAATCCTTCGATCATCTGTCGCTGCGGTTTGGTATGAAAGACGCCGTGCAGGTTGCCCGCTTCGTCGCGGCTGCCGTCGATCCCACGCACGAAAAGGTAGAAAACGCCGCCGAAGTGACGATCATAATCAAAGGCTTCCCCCATGGCGAGGTGGAGGTGACGGCAGAGCGCCACGGCATAAATGAGGTATTGCAGGTGGTAGTTATTTTCGTCCATGGCCTGGGCGACGGCATCCGGAGTGTAAGCACGGGATGAATTTCCCAGGTGGTTGGATTTCCAGTCCAGGAGGTACCATCGGTCCTTCCAGGTGAAGACCAGGTCGATGAATCCCGTGAGAAATCCCGCCAGGCGAATGTCCGGGGGGATGCTCCGGGCCGTGTCCCCCAAAACGCCGATGAGCGCCTCCCTGGTGAGGGGATTGCGGTCCGAATCGGGGTGCGCCGCCGACAGGTGGAATTCCATTTCGACCACTCGCCCGGACCTGGGAAGCTTGGAAAGAGAAAAATCGGAGACGCCGGGCAGGATGGGCGCCGAAAGCACGGCTCCGACCATGTCGGTCACCGCATCGAGGTTTTCCCCGGTGTTCAGCCCGTTCGTGGCGAGAATTCCGGCTATTTTGTCCTTTTCTTCCGTCGGAAGACCGTCGTCTCGGACGGCCATGAAGTCGATTTGCTCGAAAATGGTGTGCAGCACCGTTCCAGGCCCCGCTCCACGGGGAAAGGCGAAAATGCCCTTGGGCGGAACAAGGTCCATGGGCTTCATGGGAAGAGCATGATCGGTGCCGCGAAACAACCTCGAATAACTGCCCACCTCCCACCGGGGCCGCGGATGGGCTTCCCCCGACCACCGTTCCACAGCACGCACCTTTTCCAGGGGTTCCTCGATGGTGAAGGCGATGCGGCCGGGATTTCCCAACTCGACCACCGCAACATGGCCTGCGTCTTTCAAAGCAGCGATGTGCCGGCCTGTCAAAAGCCATGCGGCGGGGGAGAGGTCCGGAACCTCATTACCATTTTTATATTTTTTGGTTCGATCGGCGGTCACCACATAGAGCAGCGATTCGGCTCGAGTGAGGGTGACGTAGGCCAGGCGCTGCCTTTCCCGGAGGACTTCTTCTCGAGTTCCGGCATCGATGGTTGGTCGGTTTTCCGGCGTCAGGTCTCCCACGAGTCCCTCTTGCGTATGATGAATGGGCGCTCGTTTTTGATTCTTCGGCCCGAGGCCGTCCTTCCACAACTCCACGGCGAAGACCACCGGCCACTGGAGCCCCTTGGCCTTATGCATGGTGACGATCTGCACGGCCTTGCCGTCGGATTCGAGCCGTTGTTCGTATTGCTCACTTTCCCTGCCGCCTTCCCCCCGGCGCAGGGCGGCGTAGGCGGAGCGGGTCCGTTCGGGAATTCTGCCGAGCCGTTCGTCCTCCACATGAAGTATTTCCACCAGGTGCCGAAAATTGGTGACGCGCCGATCATGGGCGAGTCGTTCCGCCCCGACGGCGGCGGTCCCGGCCCATATGCCGTATGTGGTCAGGAAGGCATCGAGGGCCCTGGCAACGCCTTTGGTCGCCCAGGTAATGCGGCATCTTTCGAGCTCCGCGTGGAGTTTTTGCCGTTCTTCTTCGTTTTGCTCCCATTGCGTCAACCTTTGCAAATCATGATCGAAAAGGGGCGAAAGGAGCAGGGCACGAACCGACGGTTCCCGTGAGGGGAAAAGAATGGCGTCCAGGAGAAGTGAGATGTCGGTAGCTTCGGGTGAATCGAGCACCGAACCGCTTTTCCCAGTCACGGCCCGTATGCCGCAGGCGGCCAGTTCTTTCCGGATGTCTGCGGCGAACCTGTGAGAACCGACCAGGACGGCAATGTCCCCGAGGGTGACGGCATGCCTTTTCCCCTCTTCACCGATTTCCACATGGTGGACCAGTTCCTGGATTTGTGCGGCGACGGCACGGGCGATGCGGATTGCTTCGATGGAATTTCCCGTGGAATCGAACCATAGGGTGACGGGCAGGAGGGGAACGCCCTTTCGCGTCGCCGGCATCAGAGCCTTTCGCCCCGGGATCACCTGTTGATGGGTGATGTCCGGAGTGCGGAACGGTTCCCTGTCCCACTTTTTGCAATCTTCGTAAATGCGGTTGAGAACTTGGATAAGCCCTTCCTGGGACCGGAAATTGCGGTTCAGGGTGTGGCGATTTTGTTTCGGCGCCGCTCGCTTTGCATCGAGATAAGCATGGATGTCGCCGCCCCGAAAGCGGTAGATGGCCTGCTTGGGATCACCGATCATGGCAAAAAAGATGTCTTCCCGATCCGCGAAAAGCCGGCGGAAAATTCCGTACTGCAAGCGGTCCGTGTCCTGAAATTCATCCACGAGCACGGCCGAAAATCGGGAGCGAACGGGGGCTGCGGCGCTTTCCCCGTATTTTTCAAGCCCCAGGGCAACCATGGCAATGAGATCGTTGAAGGAATGAACCCGTTTCATTGTCTTGCGCCGTGAAAGTTCGCGAATGAGAAAGTCGTAAGCGTTTTTTAAGATGGCATAGCCCATTTGATCGTGAAAATTCGAGAATTTTTCGATATACGATCCGATACGATCAGGAACGGTGAGATTCTTCGGCAGTGTATAGTCGCTTTTTTTGTTGATTTTCGCGATCAACTTCTTCTGTGTGAACCGTTCCAGCGGTGAACAAGAGAAAGAGTCCGACTCGAAAAACTCATCGACTTCAGCCATGTAACCGCCGATCCGCTCGACCTTGTAGCTTTGTTGATTGAACCGACCGGAATCCTGCGTGAGCATTTCATGTATAAGTTCTCGCTCCGCCTTCCACTGTCGTTCCAGTTGGGCTCGAGCCTGTACAAGTTCTCTCGCTGTCGTTTCATCGTATTCCGGACCCAGGACCCGAATCCCTGGAAAATTGAAAAATTCCCGCAAATCGCCCTTGATCGCCTCCGGGGTCATGCTCTTTACCAGGGGTTGCATGGAAGGGTCGAGGGGGGCAATTTGATTGCGCCAGAAATCGCCCAGGATTTCGTCCATGAGTTCATCTTCCGAAGTGATGGTTTCGAAGCCCCGGTCCGCCCCCAGTTCAAAACTGAATTCATGGAGCAGGCGCGAACAAAAACCATGAATGGTGGTGATGCGGGCAAGTTCGAGTTCCATGACGGCGCGATCCAGGAAGGCGCGGCAGCTTTTTTTCTTTTCCTCATCCCCCTGGTGCGCGTGAAAGACGATGTTCCCCACGGGAGAATCCACCGGAGTTTCAGCGTCCACGCAACGGCGCGCCTCGTCCAGGAAGGCGATGATCCGTTCCGCAAGTTCCGCCGCCGCCGCTTCGGTGAAGGTCACGAGAGCGAGGTTCTGCATCCTCAGCTGCTTTTCGAGCACAAGCCGCAGCACGAGCAGCCCGATGGTGTAAGTTTTACCCGTCCCGGCGCCGGCCTCGATCAAATGGGTGCCGCCAAGGGGAATGGTATTGAAATCAAGTGCCTGCAAAGGTCACCTCCACGATAAGATATCAAGCAAGAATTTGACTTTGGCTCTTTCCAAGGGTAGATTGCATGCGTATCCAATGTTACCCAAAGGAGGACGGCAATGAGTGGTTCCGCAGTTACTTTCAGTATCCTCATCAAGCAGACAAAGGAATATGGGTTCGTCGCCCATTGCCTTGAACTCGACCTTGTGGCTACCGCCGACACTCTCGAAGCTGTCAAGGCCGATATTCTCGATGTCATCATCGCACAAGTCCGGTACGCCTTCGTCAACGACAACATCGAGTACCTGTACCACCCTGCTCCGCCTGAGGTCTGGCGGGAATTTTATGAATGCCGGGAGCAGGAAACCGAGCACTACCAGGTACCGGGCAACGCGGAAAACGATGGCATTGAAAAATTTGTTCCTCCATGGATCATTGCCAACACCTGCCGCTGCGGTGAGGACCGCCATGTCTAAGGGAGCCCTCAAATTGAGGGAACTGCTCGAAAGACTCAAGGCATACGGGATAACTATCCACGACAGCAAGAGAGGAAAGGGTTCTGAAACAATCCTCTTCCTCCCATCGGAACCAGGTTCACGAAAAGGCCCCCAGTTCACGATCAAAAACCACGGCATGGGAACGGAGATCGCCGTTCCGGTCATCAATGCAGCCCTTCGACGGTTTGGAATCGACCCCAAGGAATTCTGGGATGAATAGGTCATCTTGACGATTCCTCTTCCTGTTAATAAACCTGCCTGCCGCCATGAAGCTCCACAAGCCTGCCGAAAAGCCTCACGGACAGCTCACAAAATTCGTCCTCGATCCCCGCCGCCGCGAAACTGTCCGCTTCCCCGAATGCCTTTTTAATCCAGGGGTCTTCACCATACGTCTGATTGTATTTATTGCCGAGCGGCTCCTCCATCTGCTTCCATGCCTGTGCGACGGGATCACTCGTCGGGTTGCCGTCTTTATCCTTCGTTCCCAGGGCCGAGCAATAGGCCCACGCAGCTTCGGGAAAGAGGGGCAGAAAGCGCCCGGCTGCCTCGCGGGTGAGCAAGGCGAGGTCCACAAGTATATCTTCCGCCTGTGGTTCCTCGATTGGCGGCAAAGTGATGGTGGTATCGAGGCAGACCAGCGTCGTTTCCACTGGACCCGATAGATTCTCGAAAAGGTGGGTGATCCAATGGCGAAGGCGTCGCTTTGCCTTGACCCTCCCCGCATCGATCAGGGCCGCCTTTCCCACATCCGACGCCACGAATGCCGTGTGGCGAAATTCTTTGCCGTTGCGGGTAAAGTGATATTTTTTGAACTGAAACCGGGGGTTCGGAAACACGACTCGCAGTCTTTCCACGCGCTTTTGGATCGTTTTTTTCTCGGCATCGAGGGCGAAGTCTCCCGGATGTCCCGGAGGGATCATGCCTTCGGCCTTCAGTCGCCCGACGGCATGAGCTTCTTCGAGTGGAACGAGACCGGCCTCGTTGCACAGTTCCTGGAGCAAAGTGTCCCGCACCTGCCAGGCCGAAAGATTATCGAGGGCGAACATCTCCGTTTCCGGAAGTCCTGCCTCCTCTCGTTCCCGGAAAATGCCGCAGGCATTGCGCAAAAACCAGCCGGCAGGATCGGACAGTCCCCGAAGGATTTCTTCGCCGTCCACCACGCTCATTTCCGGTTCCCGTTCCATGGCCAGGCTCCGCCAATGGAAAAGATTCATGGGTACCGTTTTTCCCGGCGGCGGAATAAACCATCGGTGATTGAAAGTCGTGAGGCGGGAATCCTGTTCCGCCGTTGACCGGTAGCGGGGGGAGCCGGGCTGCAAGGGGTAGTTCATCGTGACGGCTTTGCCCGCCGGTGTGCCGTTCACGGTGAATTCCCGGTCGAGTTCATGCACGAGTTCCTCGACCACGCTCGAGGCGGGTGCCGGCTCGCCCTTGTCCGTGAGTCCCGACGTGGTGACGATGAGCCGATCACGGGCTGCGAGCACGATTTCGAGGAACAAATACTGGTCGGAAGCCAGGGTGTCCCGGTCGCCGGGACGGCGCTCATGGCGCATGAGATCGTATTCGGGTCGCACGGTGTGCCGGGGGAACTTTCCCCGATTCATGCCCAGCAGGGCAATGACCCTGAAGGGAAGGGAACGCATGGGAACCATGCCCGCGACGGTCAAGGCACCGGTGAGGAATTTACCGTCGGCGGCGGGAGCGGCAAGTTCTCCGGCAAGCACCCGGGAAAAGAGGGCGAAGGACAGGGGCATGTCTTGCAAGCCGGCGACTTCCAGCCGTTGGACGATGGTTTCGAAGGCCTTGTAAAAAGGGTCCGGGGGAGCTTCATCATCCTCTTGCCCCTCGGACGAAAGGAGCCGGGAAAAAAGAGGCCGCACCTCGTTTACCCACTCCATGCAGGTGCGGCTTTCACCGGTCAGAGCGGCAAGCCTGCCCAGGGTTTCCACAAAAAGAGACAGCCGCCCAAGCACTTCCGCTTCCTGCCCCACGAAGGTTCGTGCGGGGAAAAGGTCGCCGTCGATGGGAGCTTCCCCATCGACGGCAAAGCCCGCGAAGAGGCGGTCCAGCCCGGCCTCCCAGGTGAGAATCCCGCCGCCCCGGATGCCCATTCGCCTTTTGAAATCCTCGTTGAAGCCCCAGCGGATTCCCGCATCAACGCAGTGTGTGTGCAGGAGTTCCCGTCGGATTTCGTCGAGAGGTTCCCCCATGACGTGGCAACATTCTTCGAAAAGGGGAAGGATGTGAACCAGGGAAAACCGTTCGGCGACGGCCGCGAGCAGGTCGGCGGCCAGGCGCGCGGTTCGGTCTTCCGTGAGCAGGGATCGGTCCGCGATGGAGTAGGGAATTTTGACCCCGCACCGCTCTTTTCCTCCGCCGAAGACGAGGTCGATGAGGGGGCCGTACCGTTCGATGTCGGGAGTGACCACGAGGATGTCCGACGGGGTGAGGCCGTCCAGGTCGCGCAGGGATTCCAGGAGCAGATCGTGGAGCACCTCCACCTCACGGAGTTCTCCCGTGCAGCGGGCCACGCGGATGGACCATTGATTTTCCACCGTTTCTTCGGGGAGGGATCGAGGATTCGAACACAAACGCACGTTCCTTTGCAGTTCACCCAGGAGGGTTCCCTGCACATCGTCTGCTTCGGCCTCGGCCCAGAACCGGTCGTTATCGTCTTCTTCCCGGGGATTTTGGGCGATGATCAGGTCCATGAATTCGCGGCCCGTCCTGCCCAGGTTGGCAAGGAGCCGGTTGCCGCCGATGGATTTCAACAGCTCCACATCCGTACCGGGATGATGGGCGGCAATGCGATCGAGGGTTTTGTCCGATTGCAGGTCACCGGTGTAGTAAATGGAAGGCACTTGCAGGAAAAGGGTTACCCGGCAGAGTTTCCCCAGTTTGGCGAAAATGCGCAAAAACCGGGGGGGAAGCAGGGACATGCCGAAAAGGAAGATTCTTCGGGGGAGGTGCCGTGCGGCCTTTCCCCCGTCAACGGCCTTTTCCAGGCGGTCGAAATAATCGGCGCGGCTCGGATTGTCGCCGCCAATCTCCAGCAGTCTGCGCCAGGTGTGCGCCTGCCATATCTCTTCGGGCCGATGTGGGTCCGCCTCCTGCCCGTGCGTTCCCCTGGCGGAAGCAAAGCGAATCCGCCGGTTGCGCTCCCATAGAGCCGGCCAGTCGGGTCGTGACAACATGTACTGGTCGAAAAGGTCGGCCATAGAGTCGGCCAGGGAATAGCAACGCAATTCCGTAGGTTGGTCGTCCTGGGAGCAGTAACGCAGGAGGGGCTCGACTTCCTCCACCCCGGCGGCGAAATCGGCCTGGAGAATCCGGTAAATGGCCCAGGGCAGAATGTCTTTTTCGAAGATGGTGCGCTTTTCCCGGAAATTGAGCAGCAACACGCCGAGCTTCATGACGAATTGGACCGGCGTGAGCACTTCCACCCGGGCAAAGGAGCCGCACAGGCGCGCCGTTTCGAGCGAAAGCCACTTCTTCATGCCGGGGGTCTGGACGATGAGGTAGTCGGAATCCAGGGGCTGCATGTCTTCGGGCCGCTGCATGTAAAGGTTTGCGAAGGAACGGGCCAGTTCATCGAGGTCGGTGTGTTTTATGAGGCTGAAGGTCATGTTTTTTCCCTTATAACCATGAGAAAACAGGTCGCAAAAATTCCGAGCATCGCTTCGCTCCTTCTCCCTTCCGAATCCATCGTCATCATTCAGGCTTGCTTTTCGAGGTCACAAAACGCATCAGGCGATTTCCGAAAATAAACATTCCCAGGGAGAACCCCTGCCTGGGAAAAGCCCCTTCCCGGGAATGCCGAGCCCCAGCTCGGCAAGGCTTTGCCTGTGCATATATTTTGCGGGTTGGCTGCATGCTTCCCCCTTCAACACCCTGCCGAGCTGGGGCTCGGCGTTCCCGGGAAAGTCAACCGGTATATTCATATTCGGAAATGGCCTCATTTGTCGGTCAAGCCGAGTTGGCGCCGCAACTTCGCAAGTTCGGCCAGAGCATCATCCTTAAGCCGGCGTTCTTCTTCTTCACGCATTTGGGCTTCTTCCCTCAAGCGGCGTTCTTCTTCTTCACGCATTTGGGCTTCTTCCCTCAAACGGCGTTCCTCTTCTTCACGCATTTGGGTCTCTTCCAATTGTATCCGTACTTCTTCCAATGCCTGTTCCTGCGCTCGCTCCTTGCGCCTCATAAAGTTCAGGAATTCGTCTTCCACTTCCATTTGTTCCCGGATGGTCTTGTCTTGGGCCGCCTGGTAGAGGCGTTCCAAGACCGAGTGAAGGTCTTCCGGAACCTCTTCATCGAAAACCTTGAGGTGCCGATTGGCCTGCAGGTTCATCTGCTCGAAGAAGGCCAGAAGCTGCTCCAGTTTGTTGCGACGCCGCCTTTTGAGTTCCGATACCTGGATCACGTAGCTGTCGTGTGTCAGGTGCTCGATGAAGTCCACGCGATCATTGATCTTGTCGCCAGTGACCGCATCGAAGTAGAAGCGCTTCACCTTGACGGCCGAATGCCCTTTCAAAAGCTCCAAGGAGTAGCCCAGGATGTAGATGGTGATGATGGGGATTATAGGTGCTTCCGGTTCCTGCGCGGTATTCGCCTCTTCTTCCCCGATGGAATCTTTTTGGACCGGCGAGTAATAATTTTCGGCCAGGTAACGGCGAAAGCGGGGAATGTCGTCTCCGCTTTCGGCCTTCTGAATTTCGATGAGAATGTTTCTGCGGCTCCCGTCCGCAGTCTTCACCACGGCGGAAAAATCAAGGCGGAAGATCCTCACGGGCAACGTCGCCAGCTGAGCCGACCTCTCCCGTTGCTTGAAAGCAAGTTCTTCGATTTCTTCCCCGATGATCGTCGAGATGACGACCCTGGCCACCCGATGATCATCCATGAGGTATTTGAAAACGGTGTCGTAAATGGGATTGGCGATGAGCATGGGTGCTCTCCTTTATAAGGTAAACTCAGAAGGTTGCGGGGGTCTCGCAAGGCGCAGTCCGTACAAAGAGCCCCTGGTACGAGTGGTGGATGCCTGCACGCAAATCCGCCAGGCAGAACATCCCCAAAACGTGGCGCACAGTATCACGTCCACCCGAGGAGAGCGATCCCCCATGAGATCGTTGGTGAGGGCGTTGAAAAGGCGCTGCTGGATGAAGGGCGAGGAGAATCGGCAGATTTCCGTTTTTTGCCCATGATGATTCACAACAAGTTCTGAATCGATGATCTCGTTGAGGTAGAGATAACCGCACCACCGGGCATCAATGCTGAAGGATATGTTCTGACGGCCGAACAGTTCCAGAACCTGCGGAAGGTATTCCCCCCCGGCCTTTTTGACCAGGTTCAGGACGGTATTGTTCCACTCTTTGAAAAGGGCGCAGCGGGCAGCGGGTAAACATCTTCCCATGTCCGCAGATCGATGGACCTTTCACTACCCGGATTGTATTTTTCCGTCAGCAGTTCCCCGAACCAGCACACCAAGCCAGGCTGCCCACGGGTGGCATCGTAAACCGCCCGCACCGCTTCCGGCGCCACGGCCTGCCCGCTTTCGTCCCGGTATTGGGTGAAAAGCTCCTCGACTTCTTCTTCTGTGAAATGGTCAGCGACCACCACCGCCGCCTCCCGAACCTCCTCCCGATCCACCACCGGGACCGCCATCCGAACCGCCTCCGGGACCACCGCCGCCGCCCCTGCCGCCATGTCCCATACCCATCCCCATGCCGCGATCGTTTCCCGTGGACGGCCCGGTGCGTCCCTGCCCCATCCCCGAGCCTTTCCCAAGGCCTCTGCCCATTTGTGGGCCGTGACGTCCCAACTCACCGAGACTGACCCCCAGGTTGGAGCAAAACCTGTCGAAAGCCGACCGCCCCGCCATGAGGGCCAGGGTTTCCTTTGCAACGATTTCGTCCGTGATGCCCGCGGACCGGGCCGTTTCCACGGCCCGCACGAAATCGCCCACGGGGGGAGCGTCGAAATACGTGGCCCGCAAACCCGTAATGACAATTTCATGGGAAGCGGAAGGATTGAACCGTACCTGGCGCAGGGAAGCCAGAGCTTCCACTCCCCGGGTCAGTGCGGGAAGGGATTTGCCCCCAATGGCGAGCAGCGCGTTGAGGTCATCCATGGTGAGCCCCATATAGAGGCTTTCGGCCACGCGAACCATGTAACGGGCTTTTTCAGGCGGGAGAGTCCTTTTGGGATGGTGGAAATAACGCTCCAGGGCTTCGCGCACGGCAACGTAGCGGTCCAGCCTTTCCTGGAGCACCTGTTTGATCCTCTCGGGAGGGACCTTCTTGGCGAATCCTTCCTCGATCTTTCCCAGAAAAGGCTCGTCAGGGACACCTTCTTCAGTAACGCCGCCCAGGATACACAGAAAATCGCCCACCAGCGAGGGTTCCACCCGGTATTGAAGCCCCAAGGCCAGGATTCTACTGGTGGTGAAGGCGGACACACCCGCTGCTTGCGCCCTATCCATGCAGGTGGAAAAACGGTCGTCTCGGCCCAGGGCGGGAGTGCTCAAAAACATGCCGGCCACGACCAACAGGCACCCCAAAGCACGACAAATTTCAAATCGCCATTTCATGCTGACTTCCCACTATCAAAACGGCATTCTTGTTGCCGAAACCATCGTCCTGGCGCAGCAGGGCGTGAGGATCGTGTACGATCTTTTTGTCGTCTATCATGAAGGCATATTCGTATCGCCCCAGGGGCAGGGTGAAGGTAAGAGTCCAGGTGTCGGTTCCCTCGTCCCTGCTCATGTGATAGCCGTCCGGATTCCAGGCATTGAAGCTCCCCACGACGGCAATGGAGGCGGCGTCCCCCATCTCGATGGACAGCGTGATGGCAACACCGTCGGAGAGGCCGTTGGGGAAGACATGCACGACGTCCTCCCTGAAAAGGTGGATGGAGGAAAAAATCCCCATGAACACAAGAGCCATGAGTACCGGCGCCGCCTTGAGCATCGTGAAGGTGAAATGGCGGGGAGCCGTCATCCATCGGTAAAAACGATAGGTCCACGGCCTTCGGACGGACCGTACCGCGCTCATGACATTGTCCATGAGGATCGGCGGAGGTTCCAGGGAAGGCATGTTCCTCAATCCGTCGATGATTCGTTCGGATGAAATGGAAGATTCAAAATCTTCCATTTCCATCGGGTCTATAGATACTATCGGTTCTTGTGGCTCTCTTCGCTCTCGATTCATGGGAATCCCTCTCCGTCACGGTGCTTCACACGACAGAAGCCCTTCGCCTCATGGGGCCCGGTTTCCAATGATTTCCCTCAGCCTGGCCAGCCCTCGAGCAACCCTCATTTTGGCCCCACTCAAGGACAACCCCAACGCCTGGGAGATATCTTCCATGGATCGGTCATCCTGGTAGCGCAGAATCAGGGCTTCCCGCTGATCCACGGACAGCTCATCCATGGCCCGCATCAAACGTTGGGAATCCAGTCGCCTGCACAGAGCTTCCTCCTGGCGGTGCGGTTCATGGCACTCGACATCCCCCTCGTGGTCTTCCACCGGTTCCGTTTTCCACTGCTTGTTCCGGCGCAGGTGATTTTTAGAACGATTCATGACCATGGTGTAAATCCAGGGGAAAAACCGCCGACCCGCCTGGAAACGATGAAGCTCTTCGAAAGCCTTCAGAAACGTATCCTGGCAAATGTCCAGAGCATCCTGCCGGGAACCCGTCATGCGGTAGGCCGCGTTGTAAATGGGCTTTTGATATTTTTGCACGAGCATCCCATACGCCTCCGTGTCGCCTTCCAAGACTGCGGAGATCACATCCTGATCGTCGATTTCATGCATTGTCGTTGCTCTTGGTCCATGGATCGTCCCACTTCCGCCATTTTTGAACGATATACACCGGAGGAAAGATTTCGGTCACACCCGCCACTGCCCCCTCATGCTCACACCAGGGGAACTTTTCCAGAACACAGCCATCCGGCGCCTTCTTCTCCCCGACAAAAAACAACCAACACCCATCCATGGGGAAAATGGCGAATTTCCAGGGTTCCGCAGCTCCATGAAATATTTTGTGACCTTTTGTTCCGGTGCGGTGTAAAGCCTATCAAGACCGGCTGGCGGTTGACAAGAGAGATGGAAACGTTTCAGGTTTCAAATTCAAAACCTTATGAAGGGAGAGTTCCTCATGAAAAAAGCTCTGCAATGCCTCGTTATCCTTGGCCTGATGTTCGCCTTTGGAGCCGGCTCCACGCTCGCGGGCGATCAACCCCTGACGAACAGCGGTAAAGCAGACACTTCAACCCGGCTTACCGCAAGTCCCGATGAAAGCGCCCCGAATCTCGCCGCCAACCAAAATCGCCGTCGGGACCGGAAAAAAGACGGTTCCTGTCAACTCAACATGAGCCGGAATGACCAGGACCCGAATCTCGCCGCCAACCAAAATCGCCGTCGAGACCGGAAAAAAGACGGTTCTTGTCAGCTCAACATGAGCCGGACAGGTGGCGAGCTTCTCAACTCCTCCGTCGCTTAAAAGATAACCCCACCCATAACATTGGGTGGGGCTTCGAATTTACCTCCCATTAGGAGACAGGAATGCGAGGTCGGAACAAATCATTTGCCGGAGTTCTAGCGGCAGGTACGCTTCTACCATGGTGCATTTGCTTTATGGTATTTGTTTGCCTGATGCGCTTGCTGATGATCATAGTTCACGTCCACCCGATGGCCGTCACATGCACCGTCACCCCATCCATGATCTGCGATTGAGAAAGCTCCGCCAAAGTGTGATCGTCATCCAGCGGTACGAACACGGCCAGGGTGATGGACGGTAGGGTCAGATTCCGAGCGTATTTGGCCGCCTGTTGCAGCGAATGATCGAGTTCCGCCCGGTCGGTGAAGCTTTTGAATTCGATGAGTCCTCGACGACCCTGGCACCGCAAATGCAGGTCCACTCTACCGTTCCCGGTTGGAAATTCCGGACTGACGATACACTGCCTGCCCACGGCATTTTGCAGCCAGAAATAGAGATGAAAGTGCCCCACGTATTCGGTGGGGTGGAGGTCCGAACGCCGGGGCTGCTCCTTCCAGGGATTGATGCCTCTGGCCGCAAGGCGTTTAAGGTAGACCTTTTGACATCCTCCCCGGCCTGAAGGCCGAGGATTCCTGAAGTGGCTTATGCGGC
>CAZRWT010000062.1:13059-19419 GCA_964603955.1 uncultured Syntrophobacteraceae bacterium | reverse complement strand
GATGCGCAAAGAAAAGGGCTGGACGCAATCCCGAATGGCTGCGATGGCGGGGGTGTCGAGGGCTTTCGTTTGCAACCTGGAGCGGGGCACGCACAGTGATCCAGGGTTGCAGAAAGTTCTCGATATCCTCGAACTTTTCTCTCTCACCCTGGACATCCGGGAGCAGGACGAGCCGCCCACCCTGGATGATTTGCTCGAGGAGCAGGGCCTGTGATTACGGTTTTGGCCGATGGAGTCGTTTCCGGTGCCTTGGAGAGGGCTTCCCGCAAGTCCCACTGCGTTTTTACCTACCATCTCCATACGCTGCCGGATCAGGCCGTTTCCCTCACCATGCCCGTGCGGCTCCAGAGCTATGTTTCGCCTCCGGTCTATTTGCATCCCATCTTTGACATGAATCTTCCCGAAGGCTATCTGCGCAACTGGCTCACCAAGGCCATTCCCGACTGCGATGATTTGAAGCTCCTGGAGGCGACGGGTCCGTCCCAGGTGGGCCGCCTCCAGTACCGAAGCCCCGAGCGCCCCGCCACTGGGGCCTTGCCCGAAATCAGCATCCAGGACATCCTGGCCTTTGACGGTGCCGGGGATTTGTTTCTGGACCTCCTGCACATGTACGCCTCGGCTTCGGGGGTTTCGGGCGTGCAGCCCAAGGTCCTGGCCCGCGATCCCCTGCACACCAAAATGAGTCCTGACCGGAGGCTGGCGGTCAGGGCAACGACCCACCTGATCAAGACCTGGAGTCCTCAATACCCCCAGTTGGCCCGCAACGAACACTACTGCCTCCTGGCCGCTTCCCACGCAGGTCTGCGCACTCCCCATTGGGAAACGTCCCGAAACGGCAAATTCCTGGTGGTGGAGCGCTTCGACCTGACGGACGAGAACCGGTACCTGGGCTTTGAAGATTTTTGCTCCCTGGCTGGTCTCCCGGGTGCAAAAAAGTACAGCGGCAGCTATGAGCAGTTGAGCAAGGCGCTCAAGCTTTTCTGTGTCAAGGAACACCTGGCGGAAGACCTGGCGGAGCTGTTCAAGATGGTTGCCCTGAGCGTCGCAGTGCGCAATGGGGATGCGCATCGAAAGAATTTCTGCATCATCTACGACACGCCGGCAGCCAGGCGAGGGCGGCTGGCTCCCACGTTCGATGTGGTCACGACCACCACCTATCTGCCCAGGGATGCCATGGCCCTGACCCTCGAGGGCTCCAAAAACTGGCCGTCGAGTGCGGTGTTGCTGAAATTCGGCCGCGACCATTGCAGCCTTCGGCACAAACAGGCCGTGAACATCCTCCAGGAAGTCAGGGAAGGCATCGACAAGGCGCGGCAGGAACTGGCCCGAGACATGGAGCACCTGGAGGACTTTTCCCCGGTGGGAAAAAGGATGCTTGGTGAATGGGACAAAGGCCTTGGGGAAATACGCCCCTGAGCACCCAAAAAAACTTTATACCGGCATGGTTCATTTTCCAAGGAATCGGGGTAGCTCCAAATGTAAAAAAACTTTTCTGTGCAGGTGCTTAGGAGCGTGGGAACGAGAATAACGAGGATAAGGTGGAAGCTGGAGCTTCCGGGCAAGTGTGTTCCCAAGCCGGAGCTTGGGAACAAGAAAGTCGCGCATCGCGTTACAGCGTCATGCCCATTTCTCGATTCCAAGCTCCTTCGCCCGTCGTTTCACCCGCTCGACGATTTCCGGGTCCATGACGATGTCGTCGGGCCACGGGCGGGTGTGGCCGTCCTCGGGACCCTTCTTGGTGGCGTCGATGACCATGCGGCGCCCTTCCCGGAGGATGTCCCTTTTGGGGTCCACGTTGTTGAAGACTTTCCACAGCACCAGCGATGGGTCTTGGAGTTCGATGTCCCTGTCGTAGAGCAGGATGATGGAAAAGGCTTCAAGAACCTTGTCGGCGAGGATTTGGGGCGCGAGGGCGGCTCCCGTCATGGTGCCGTCTTTGCGGAGGGTCATGAGAAGAAGCCGGTTGCGCACCTGGAGATCGGGGACATGGAAGCGTTCGAGATGGGCCGATATGTTTTGCACCGCTTCGGCCAGGTCTTCTTGTGTGGGCAGGGGGGGAGGAGCGGCGCTGGAGCGGTCCCTTTCCCCTTCCATCCTCGAGGTGGCGTCGATGCCCAGTTTGCCGCCGAAAAGAGCTTCGGGGGCGCTGTGATCCAAAACATCGAGCACGCCCTCGGTAATATAAATGTCGCTTTGGAGGTCCACTTCATCGAGGATCGCTTCCAGAACCTTCCGGGGAGATTGGAGGTCCACGTCCGCGTCCACGAGCACCGCAGCCTTGCAAAAACTCATCTGTCCCTGGCCCCACACGGCGCTCATGACCCGGCGTGCGTGCCCGGGGTATTCCTTTTCCATGGACAGCACGGTGATGTTGTGAAAAACCCCTTCCCACGGCAGCCAGAAGTTTTTGATTTCCGGCAGCACGGCGTTCATGAGGGGCAGGAAGATGCGTTCCGTGGCCCGCCCCAGGTAGCAGTCTTCCATGGGCGGACGTCCCACGATGGTGGCGGCGTAAACGGGGTTTCGGCGGTGGGTGAGAGCCGTGACGTGAAAGACGGGATATTCCCCAACCAGGGAGTAGTAGCCCGTGTGGTCTCCGAAAGGACCCTCCACCCGCAGCTCATCGGGGTCCACATAGCCTTCCAGGACGAACTCCGCTTCCGCCGGCACTTCCAAATCCACAGTGAGGCACTTCACCATGGGGACGGGTTTTCTGCGGATGAAGCCCGCCAGCAGCATTTCGTCCACTCCTCGGGGCATGGGAGCCGTCGAGGCGTAGGTGACGGCGGGGTCCGTGCCGATGGCCACGGCCACGGGCATGCGCTTGCCGGCGCGCCGATATTCCTGGTAGTAATGGGAGCCGTCCTTGTGGATGTGCCAGTGCATGCCGGTGGTTTTCGGGTCGAACACCTGCAAGCGGTACATTCCCGCGTTGCGGCGGCCGGTAACGAGGCTGCGCGTGATGACCACGGGCAGGGTGATGAAGGGGCCTCCGTCGGCGGGCCAGCAGTGGAGCACCGGGAGCCGGGAGAGGTCCACGTCCTTGCCCCGGTAAACCACTTCCTGGCAGGGGGCTTGCTTCACTTTCCGGGGAAAGAATTTGAGCAGGTCCATGCCCATGGGGAGCAGCTTCAAGCCGTCCTTGAGGGATTTGGGAGGCTCCATTTCGATGAATTTGCGCAGACGCCCCGCCAGGATGTCCAGGTCTTCCACGCCCAGGGCCATGCAGATTCGGCGGTCGCTGCCGAAGGCGTTGGTCAGGACGGGAAAGCGTGACCCCTCGACGTTTTCGAACAGGAGCGCCTTGCCTCCACCGGAGGCTTTGGAAGCGATGTCCGTGATTTGGGTGATTTCGAGGTGGGGGGAAACGGGGGCCTGGATGCGCAGCAGTTCGCCGGCCCGGTCCAGTTCCTGTATGAATTCCTGGAGATTTTTATAAACCGTTTTCATGTTCATCCTTTCAGGAAAAGGCGGTGTCCATCCAGACCGCCAGAAAAAGAAGGATCGAGACGGCACTGTTCGCGTGAAAAAAAGCCAGGTCGATCTTCCCGAGATCGTGCGGCTTGACGAGGCGGTGTTCGATGACCAGGAGCAGGGTGATGGCCGCCAGAAAAGCCAGGTAGATGGTGCTCAACCCGAAGGCGAAATAGACCGCCAGCAGGGAAAAAAAGGTGGCGATGTGCAGCCGTTCGGAAATGCGAAAGGCCTTTTCCACCCCCCAGTTGGCGGGGATGGAGTGAAGTCCGGTGCCTCGGTCGAAGTCCACATCCTGGCAGGCATACAAAATGTCGAAGCCCGCGATGTAGGTCATGAGCGCCAGGGAAAGCCAGAGCACTCGATGGTCCCAAATTCCCGTGGCGGCGATCCAGGCTCCCAATGGCGCCAGCCCGATGGCGAACCCGAGGAACAAGTGGGAAAGAGACGTGAAGCGTTTGGTGTAGGAGTACACGAACAGGGTGAGCAGGACGGGGATGGAAAGCTGGAAGCAGAGCTTCCCCAGCATGGCGGCCGCCAGGATGAAGACGGCCGACGATGCCCCCGTGAAGAACAATACGGAATTTCGGTCGATTTTTCCCGACACGATGGGCCGGTCGGTGGTTCGAGGGTTGAGCCTGTCGAATTTGTAATCCACGTAGCGGTTGAAGCCCATGGCGGCGGACCTAGCCCCGGCCATGGCCATCAGGATGAAAAAAAGCTTGTAGAAGCCTATGGGATGTTCTCGGCCTGCCAAAACCACTGCGGCAAGAGCGAAAGGCAGGGCGAAAACGGTGTGGCTGAACTTGATGAGCTGCCCATAGGTGTGTAACTTTTTCAACCACATGATGCTTTCCTTCCGGGAAATACTTTTTTCCTCCGCGTCTTTCCGCTTTTTCTGCGCGAGAACCTGTTTTCGCGGCGGGTTCATTTGGGGAAATCACCTTACCTCTGTTCATTTGAGTGCGTTTCTATTAGCATGACGCATAATTTATGGAAAGAACAAGACGGAATCATGCAAGGGGAGTACGGGTTTTTTTATGAAAAAAGGTCAGGAACTGGAACTGGTGGTGGAAAAACTGGCTTTCGGCGGGAAGGCCCTGGCAAAGGTCGAAGGCTTCGTGGTGTTTCTCGACCGCGCTTTGCCGGGGCAAACCGTGCGGGCGCGCATCGTGGGCCGCAAGCGCCGATTCGCCGAAGCCAGGGTGGTCGAAGTTTTGAAGCAGGCCCCCAATCATGTGGAGCCTTTCTGCACTCACTTTGGATTTTGCGGCGGGTGCAAATGGCAGGATTTGGAATACTCCGGGCAACTCCACTGGAAAAGAGAACAGGTGCGGGAATGCCTGGCTCACCTGGCAGGGGCGGGCGACATTCCCGTCGAACCCATTGTTCCCTCGTCTCGCCTGCAATACTACCGGAACAAGATGGAATACACCTTCAGCGACCGCAGGTGGCTGCTCCCCTCGGAAATCGCCCTCGAGGACGTGGCTCACGACCGCAGCTTTGCCCTGGGCCTGCACGTTCCCGGCTCCTACGACCGGGTGTTCGACCTCGATGAGTGCTTCCTCCAGTCTCCCCGGTCGGTGGAGGTGCTGCGTGAAGTGGGTGCCTGGTGTCGCCGCTGCGGCCTGCCTCCCTACAGTGTGAGGACTCACGAGGGCTTCTGGCGCTTCCTGGTCGTTCGAGAAGCCAAACGCACGGATCAGACCCTCCTCAACATCATCACCGCGCCTCACAAAGAAGGGCATGACACGGTGTCGCGATTGACACGGCACCTCCTGGAACGCTTCCCCCGGATCACCACCGTCGTGCATTCCGTGACGGGCAAGAAGGCTCAGGTGGCAGTGGGGGAATCGAGCCGTGTCCTGCACGGTCCCGGATTCATCGAGGAGCGCCTGAGAGACCTGCGCTTTCGCATTTCCGCCCACTCCTTTTTCCAGACCAATCCCGATGGTACGGAGCGGCTCTACGAAGCCGTCTTGGAAATGGCGGATTTGACCGGGGCGGAGACCGTCTGGGATTTGTACTGCGGCACGGGGAGCATCGCCCTCTACGTGGCCCGACGAGCAAAAGAAGTGCTGGGCTTCGAACTGGTGGAAGAGGCCGTTCAGGATGCCTTCGTCAACGGGGAAATCAACGGCATCGACAACTGCCGGTTTTTTGCGGGAGACCTCAAGGATGTGATGGGAGCGGCCTTGAAGGGGGAGAAGGGTTGGAACCGGCCGGATGTGATCATTTCGGACCCCCCGAGGGCGGGCATGCACCCGACGGTGCTCAAGGCCATCCTCGACACGGCGCCTCGAAGGATCGTCACCGTGTCCTGCAACCCCGGCACTCTGGCCAGGGACCTCGCGGTGCTTCTCGATGCCTATGACATCGAGCGGGTACAGCCCTTCGATCTTTTCCCCCACACGCCGCACATCGAGTGCGTGGTCCGGCTGGTTCGAAAATGATGAAACCTCGCCGAAAAAAAGGAAGATCCTGGAAGCGTGCGGTGCTGCTGGTCATGGCCGTCCTGGTGTTTTTTGGGCTCCTGGCCATGGGGGGCTTTGTTTTGTACCTGCAAACGGAAATCAAGGAGCGCTTCGAGTCCCGCCGGTGGAGCGTGCCATCGAGGGTCTTTTCCGCCACGACACCTCTTTATCCCGGGCTGGCTCTTCCGCCGGGGCAACTGAGGGAGATGCTCGAGGCCCGGCGCTACGGAGAAATCGAGGATGGGCCTTTGCGCGCCGGAGAATACCGGGTCGATGGCAATGCTTTTTCCGTTCATTTGAGGGAGTTTCGTTTTCCGGGACGCCTGCTGCCCGCTCAAAGGGTGCGGTTCCAACTCGAGGGGGGGCGGCTGGGCAAAATAGAGGGGGAAACGGGTCCCATTGCCTTCCTCGA
>CAZRWT010000062.1:0-12959 GCA_964603955.1 uncultured Syntrophobacteraceae bacterium | reverse complement strand
CTGGTGAAAAATTACTTCTTGCAGCCCGAAAGGAGCCTCAAGCGCAAGCTGCTCGAAGCCTCCATGGCGGTGATCATCGAGACCATGTACAGCAAGGAGGAAATCCTCGAGATGTACATGAACGAAATTTACCTGGGCCAGAGGGGGAGCATTGCGGTACATGGGTTCGGGGAAGCTGCTCTGCACTATTTCGGGAAGAACGTGGAGGACCTGGACCTGGCGGAATCGGCACTCCTGGCGGGAATGATGCGCGGCCCCAGTGTTTATTCTCCCGTAACCCGCCCCGAGCAGTCCGTGCAGCGTAGAAATGTCGTTCTGCGAAGAATGCACGAACTGGGGAAAATCGGCGATGCGGAGCTCGATCAGGCGTTGGGTATTCCCTTGCAATTGACCCGGAGCACCCTGCCCGCGAAGGCAGCCCCCTATTTTGTGGATTATGTACGCCACCAGCTTCAGGAACTTTATGCGCCTTCCGTGCTGGAAGATGAGGGGTTGAGCATCTACACCACCCTGCATCCGGAAATATCCCGTGCTGCGGAAAAAGCGGTGCGAGAGGGGCTGGAAGAGCTGGAAAAGATGGTGCCGAGCGGGAATACGTCTCCCGATGCGGGTCCTCTCCAGGCGGCACTCATTGTCATTCAACCGGGAACGGGGGCTGTGCCGGCCCTGGTGGGAGGACGCGATTACGGCCAAAGCACCTTCAACCGGGTGCTCAACGCTCACCGTCAGCCGGGGTCGGCCATCAAACCCTTCGTCTATCTGAGCGCCCTGGACGGTTTCACCCCCATGAGCCTGCTCAACGATGCGGAAACGCGCTATCGGGTGGGAAGCAGCTGGTGGACTCCCGGAAATTACGACCGCAGGTACCACGGATCGGTGACCTTCCGCCACGCCCTGACACGCTCCCTCAATGCCGCCACGGTGGACCTGGCCATGCGGTCGGGCATCGAGGGGGTCATCGAGACGTTGCGGGCATGCGGCGTTCAATCGGCTCTCGAACCGTATCCCTCCCTCTCTCTCGGGGCTTTCGAGGTGACGCCGATCGAGCTGGCGGGAGCCTATGCCGTGCTGAGCAATGGCGGGCAGAAGCCGTTCCTTCTGAGCCTCCGGGAAGTGGTCACGGAAGGGGGCAATGTGGTGGAGCGGCGGCATGTGGGGCTCACCACGGTGACGACGCCCGCCAAAGCCTTCATCATCACGGATATCCTGCGCGATGCGGTGGAAACGGGAACGGGCCGGGCCTTGAAAGGGCTGGGCATCGACTTTCCCTGCGCCGGTAAGACCGGAACCACCAGCGACTACAGGGATTCCTGGTTTGTGGGATATACCAATGACCTGCTGGCCGCCGTGTGGGTGGGCTACGACGACAATCGCACCACCGGGCTCAGCGGCGGCCGAGGGGCTGCGCGCCTGTGGGCCCGCTTCATGACCGAGGCTCGCCCGTGGTTCCACGCCGGTGATTTCAACGTCCCGCCGGGAGTGGTGGAACGTCAAGTATGCCTTCAATCGGGTACACTGGCTGTTTCCTCATGTCCTCAAAAAACACGCGAATTCTTTTTGAGGGAAAACGTTCCCGACACTTACTGTCCCATCCACGCGAATCCTTGACGTAAAGAGTCCGTAGCGAAAATAGCTGTTCATAACCAGCGGCGGCATATTTCCTCGTTCCCACGCTCCGGCGTGGGAATGCATACCGGATACCCGGATGCAAGTTGTGTATCCCCCGTATTATGTGGTAACGCTCTCAGATCGTGGTTGTGATATGCAAAGGCGATGTTGCGTTAATCTGGGCGCGACGGCAATGGGGTGGAGAGGGGGCGGCGTGTAGATCGGCAAACCGGAAAACGCGATAGCCGCAAACCCAACAATGGCAATCAATGAGAGTTTCTGAAATGAGAGGGGGAAGGCGTGAGAAGAAAGAAAGACATGTGTGCGCATGGAGAAGTTGTCCGGGTGAAGTTGCTGTGCCTGTTGGTCCTGGCCGGGCTGCTGGCCGGGTGTATCCCCAAGAAAACGGTTTACTTGCATCGAGACTGGGCGAGTCCTTCCGCTTCGTCCAAATCTAGCGCCGCTCCGGGGGGCCTTCCCGCACCTTCCGCTCCTCCCCATAGTACCGTAGGATCTCCCGCTCCATCACAAGCTCCCATCACAACGGGAGGCCCCATAATGGGGCCTACCGTGGTGATCAGGGAAATGGAGTTGGGGTCGGAATCAGAATTGGAGTCCGGCCCTGGAGTGGGATTGCAAACAGAATCCGAAGTACCGTCCATTCCCCGTAAAGAAGTTGCCGAACCGGCGACCCCGCAGCGTTACGCATCCATGCACCTGGTGGAACAGGCCAAAACGTCGTTGGAACAGGGAAAAATCGACGAAGCCATTAACATGTACGAACAGGCGGTGCGGGTGGATGTTTACAATGGTGAAGCCTTTTTTGGGCTCGCCCGTGCGTGGCATATGAAGGGTTTCCAAGAAAAATCTCTCGAATTTGCCAGAAGAGCCGATGTGCTTTTTCAAGGCAGGCCCGAGCGGTTGAAAGAAGTCTATCTTTTGCAGGCGGAAATCTACAGGCAACTGGGGGATACTTCCCGTGCGGAAGCTTTTCTGCGAGAAGCTTCGCGCCTGTGAGGGGGCGCAACGCTTTATTGCATCCTTCCTTGCTTCTCATTTCCTGGTTCCAGTTCTTCTCGTTTCCAAGCCGGAGCTTGGGAACGAGAGAGGATGCTCCCAAGCCGGAGTTTGGGAGCGAGAAAAAATTAAATTCAGTGGTTGTTGGCGAAAAAGCGGTTGAAGGCGTTGATGTAAGCCCGTGCTGTCGCCTCGATGACGTCGGGGCTGGTGCCCACTCCCGAGTAAACCGTTCCTTCGATTTCCACCCTCACCATGGCTTCTCCCAAAGCGTCCTTGCCCGTGGTTACGGCTTTGAGGTCAAAATCCCGCAAGTTGCCCTGATGGCCCGTGATGCGTTCGATGCAGTTGAAGACGGCGTTGACGGGGCCGTTTCCCGTGGCGGCGTCCGTGATCTTTTCACCCTCCTTGACCAGGGTGACTGCTGCGAGGGGCAGCATGGTGTTGCCGCTCATGATCTGCAGGCTGTTGAACGAATAAGTTTCCTTCACCTTGGTCATTTCAATTTCCACGATGGTGCGCAAATCCTGCCCGGCGATTTCTTTTTTCCGATCGGCCACATTGAGGAATCTCTGGTGAACCCGCTCGAACAGGTCTTTTTCCAGGTTGTACCCCATCTCCTCGAGGCGGTGGCGCAGGGCGGCACGACCGGACCGTGCCGTGAGGACGATCTGGTGCTGATGAATGCCCACGTCCTCGGGCCTGATAATTTCGTAGGTGCTGCGGTCCTTGAGGATACCGTCCTGGTGGACGCCCGATGAGTGAGCGAAGGCATTGGAACCCACGATGGCCTTGTTGGGCTGCACCACGATGTTCATGAGCCGGCTCACCATGCGGCTGGTCCGATAGATTTCCCGAGTGTCGATGTCCGTGTGGGCTCCGTATGAGGCGTGACGGGTTTTCAAAATCATGGCGATTTCTTCCAGCGAGGCGTTTCCCGCTCGCTCACCCAGGCCGTTGATGGTGCATTCCACCTGATCCGCTCCATTTTTTACGGCGGCCAGGCTATTGGCGACGCCCAACCCCAGATCGTTGTGGCAGTGAACGCTCAGCAGAACGCGGTCCAAAGCGGGAACTTTTTCCCGCAGCTTGCGGATCAACTCGCCGTATTCCTCGGGAATGGCGTAACCCACCGTGTCGGGAACATTTATGACGGTGGCTCCCGCTCCGATGGCCGCATCGATGACACGGCAGAGGTACTCGAAATCCGTTCGCGACCCGTCTTCGGTGGAATATTCCACGTCCTCGCAGTACTTTTTGGCGTAGCGCACGGCCTCGACGGCCATTTGCAAGCCCTTTTCACGATCCTGGCGCAGTTTTTTCTGCAGGTGAATGTCCGATGATCCCAGGAACACGTGAATTCGAGGTCTTTCGGCTTCCTTCAGAGCCTCCCAGGCCAGGTCGATGTCTTTTTGGACGGCTCTGGCCAGCCCTGCGATGATGGGGCCCTTCACCTGTTGTCCAACGGTCTTGACGGCCTGCAAGTCTTCGGGAGACGAACAGGGAAAACCCGCTTCGATCACATCGACGCCCAACCGGGCCAATTGGTGAGCAATTTCGATTTTTTGATTTCTGTTCAGTTTCGCGCCCGGTATTTGTTCGCCGTCTCTCAATGTGGTGTCGAAAATGTGAATTTTTCTGGACATGACAGTTCCTTTTTTAGTGGGGGAAATCCATTGTTTTCAAATTCATTGCTTCCAATCTCTACCTGGTGAAAACAAAAAAGGCCATGAGGATAACCCCATGGCCTTTGATCAGCTGATTCCCAGCTGTTTTACAGCGGTAAAGGAAAGGCGAGGTATCCCCGTCTCCAACTCCTCCCCAAAAGGAGAAGCCGGCCGAATAAAGCGAGAAGAGAGAGGCCCTGGAGCTTTCCTTGCATTTTGTTCGTTCCCTTCATTTTGGACTTTAATATTATGTCGCTCATACCAAAAAACAACCAATTTAAATTATGAATCTAATTATCATGATTCAAAGTGCAAATATCAAGATTAAAATGCTAAAGCGCAAAGTCATTTTTTTATAATGAAATGTTTTATAAGGGGCATACCAGGAAAAACGGTGGAGCTCCAACTGCTGGATACGCTGATTATGAAGTTGACAGATACCCGGCAATGGCTTAATGGATAAAGTGAAATTTAAAAAGTGGGCGCATGCACAATCACCACACCTGACCACGGAGAACAAAAAAGGAGGAGAAGATGAAAGGAGCGTTTAAGAGGGGCGTTGTTTACGGGTTCATCGCTTTGCTGGCTGTGTTTGTGGGGACTTCGGCAGCCCAGACCAGGCTGGTACCCAAGGTTGACAATTTTATTATTTTCCCAGATCAGTCCGGTTCCATGTATATGACCCACAAGGAGCTGAAAGAGGTCAAAATGGTCGCTACCAAGCGTCTTTTGGCGGACATGAACGATCTTATTCCGGAGCTGGGCTATCAGAGTTCCATGATCATGTTTGCTCCTTTCCAGCAAGTCCAGGGTCCCGTAGTGTATCAGACTTCGGGCATGGCTGGCGCCATCGGCAATGTTCCCGGCAAGCAGGAAATTTTTGGTAGGCTTACTCCCATGGGCCCGGGCATTAACCGGCTGGATGGGGTGCTTTCTCAGATGCGAGGCAAAACTGCGGTCATCCTTGTCAGTGATGGTGTGGCCAATGTGGGTACCGATCCTGTGATGGAAGCTTCTGCTTTGGTTCGGAAATATCCTGAAGTTTGTTTTCATGTCATTTCTTTTGCCGAGACCAAGGAAGGTAAGACTGCCAATGAGCAGATTGCGAGGATCAACAACTGTCTCGTAGTAGAAGGGACCGAACTTCTCGCAAGTCGGGCAGCTTTGGATCAGTTTGTTCGTGATGTGTTCTACGATGAGGTGCTCGATAAGGATGAAGTGATTGTTCTCAGGGGTATCCAGTTCGATTTCGACAAGAGCGTTATCAAACCTGAATGGCGTCCCATCCTGGACGAAGGTGCCCGCGTTTTGATGGATAATCCCCAGGTAAGAGTTGTGATCGAAGGCCATACATGCTCCATCGGTACCGATGCTTACAACCTGGGCCTTTCCAACAGGCGTGCCGCATCTGTAAAGGATTACTTTGTTTCCAAGGGCATTGCCGGAGATCGCATAAGCACTGTGGGTTTCGGTTTGCGTAATCCTATTGCCGACAATTCCACCGAAGAGGGCAGAAGGTTGAATCGTCGTGTGGAAATTAAGGTTTCCAATTGATCTGCTGATACGAGAAAAAATAAATCGCCTTAGTTTGCCCTTTATAAGGGGCTCATGCCCTGGGTGAATGAGCGGTTGATTCCATTTGAACAATCCTGGAGCCTGTGGTATACGCGGAAGCGGGCTCCAGGATTTTTTTTGTTTCATGGAGCTGTTAGGAGGTTTTTAGCGGATTATTCTCCTGGTTTCTTCGTTTGTGAGTAGCTCGTTTGTGGCGCTTGGGAGAATTTTTTAGGTTTCCCAGGGCAAATGCAGGGCGATCAAGGACAACAACTAGTAAGGGGCGGAGATCATGAACAGGCGAATTCAACAAATCTTTTTGATGTTTTTGGGGTTGTTTATGCTTGGGGGGTCTTTGGTTTTTGCTGCGGACCATGAGCGTATCGAAGCCGAGAGAAGTTTTGTGCAATTTAAGGAAGAATGGATACAGAAGCTCAACCATCATTGTAAACACGGTAAAGAGCATGCCGAAGTGCTCAATAATGGAGACGGTTTCTACGTGGTGCGGTACAGTGAACTGGCTGAACCATCGATTGAGATCAAGGAAACCGGTGTAAAAGAGTCGCCATATGTGGGGATTATCCGTTACGATAAAAGGACCCTGAGCGCTCAAGCTCCAACCAAAGAAGCCGCTTTCAATGGTCAATTCACGACACATTCTCTACAGGGCGTGACGGAAATCTTTCGCTATTCCAAAGGGAAATGGATTTACTAGTTATGGGTTTACCCTTTTTTGAATGACCATTTTTAATGCTGCTTCGCGGCCTTTTGCTTTAAGCGGCTGTTATATTGTGTCGGAGTTCGATAGGTAGTCTTTCCTTTCGGGCTCCGACAAGTATGCCTGCTAGTTTCGATCATATTTTTATCTGCCTGTCTTGGTTAGTTCTTTTTCCCTGCATTTATTGTTGCACGGCCTTTTTTCCTCGCTACACTATAAAAGTCCTCGGAAAGAGGTAAAACCGGAACTCGAACGAGGCAATATTTCACTGTTTGAGTGGACGTTCGATTTCGCGTTATGTTTGTTGCTGAAAGAGACTTGAAAAAACGGCTATGAGGTGGGTAAAAATGTTGTAAAGTAGCTTTGTTTTGTCCGGTCGAGAAAGTGATTGTATCCGTTCTTGAGAAGTTAATGTGCGTCTTAGACGGGAGAGGTCGCCATGCTCCACAGATTCTATAAACTGCTCAGAGAGAGAGAGACGCGCACTTTTTTTTTCATAATTGGTTGCCTGCTGTTCAATTGGCCCCTTATGGGCATTTTTTTGGAGAGAAGCCTCCTTACAGGTCTTAAAAGCCTTTTTATCGTATGGGGTTTTGTCATTTTCATTCTGTTTCTCATCAGCAGGGGTTGTACTTCCAATCCTCCCCAGGAAAATGATCGGACACAGAAGGACCGCCAATGATCGATGCTCGAATAGTGCTCGCGGTTTTTATCCTGTACATGGGATCTCTTTTTCTCATTGCTCTCCGGGTGGAAAGAAAGTCCAAAGAGGGTAGGAGGCTATCGAGGCACCCCTTGTTTTATTCTCTGTCGCTGGCGGTTTATTGCACGACCTGGACCTATTACGGCCAGGTCGGTATGGCGGCTTCATCGGGTCTTTTGTTCCTGGCGGTGTACCTGGGGCCCACTGTGGCCATCTTTGTATGGTGGACAACCCTTCGCAAGCTGGTGCGTCTCAAAAACAGGCATCGGCTCACCAACATCGCGGATTTTATTTCGGCCCGCTACAACAAGTCTCAGCTCATTGCCGTCATGGTGACTGCCATGGCCCTTGTGGGGACGATGCCCTACATCGCCTTGCAGTTGAAGGCCGTTACCTCGACGTTTGCTCTCATCACCTCACCGGTCATTGGGAATCCGTCCGGTGAATCCTCGCTGGCGTCGTTGATTCGCGAAAACATTGGTCCCATCGTAACTTTCGTCATGATTGTTTTCACCATCATCATTGGCGTCAGGCGGCTTGACCCTACGGAGCGTCATGAAGGGATGGTGGCGAGTCTTGTGGTGGAATGCGTCGTGAAACTGGGGGCCTTCCTCATGGCCGGCATTTTTGTCACGTATTTCATGTTTTCCGGTTTTGGTGATCTCTTCCAGAGGATGATGGAGATTTCTCCATCCAGTGTGTTTCAGTTCACCTCACTGAAGGTGGAGGCAGGGGGCTATCTGGTATGGGTCACTCATTTTATTCTGTCCATGGCTGCCATTTTGTTTCTCCCAAGGCAGTTTCATGTGGCGGTTGTGGAAAATAGTGATGAGAATCACATCAAGACAGCCATGTGGGCTTTGCCGCTTTACCTGTTTCTCATCACGATTTTTGTGCTTCCCATCGCCCTTGCGGGACTGGTCAAGGGACTCCCCGTGCGTGATGCGGATACTTATGTGCTCATGTTACCCCTGCTGGAAGGGAAAGCCTGGCTTTCTTTGCTGGTATTCATTGGGGGATTCTCCGCAGCGGGAGGCATGGTCATGATTGCGTCCATGACCATTGCCACCATGATGACCAACCATCTGTTTTTGCCTCTTGTGGAGCGGGTTTCCGGGCTCGAGTTTCTTAAGCGGCATCTGCTGCGATGCCGTTGGGTGGCTGTGGGCATCGTTATTTCCGCAGGCTACTGGTTCATGATCACCATTGGAGATTCCTATATTCTGGTCAACATTGGATTGATGGCTTTTGCCATGGCTTTGCAGTTTGCGCCGTCTATCCTCGGGGGCCTTTTTTGGTGTCGCGGCAACAAGGTGGGAGCTGCCCTGGGGTTGCTGGCCGGGTTTGTGACCTGGATTTATACCCTACTCCTTCCGTCCCTTGCCAAAAGCGGCTGGATGTCTTCCGCTTTCCTGCTCGATGGTCCATGGGGCCTGGCTTTCTTGAAGCCGGAGGCACTCCTGGGACTGCCTCTAGCCGATCCTTTGAGCCACACGGTTTTCTGGAGTCTTCTGCTCAATGTTTCTTTTTATGTTTTGGGGTCTCTGGCAAGTACCCGATCGCAGGAGGAAGAAAGCCTGGCAAGGGAATTTACCGATGTTTTAAAGAGCACGGCGCCCATGGCCCGTCCCCACGAGCGCAAGGCCCTCATTGACCTGGCGGAAAAATGTGATGATCTCGAGAAAGTCCTTCTGCACTACTTTCATCCCCATGAAGCCCGTTCTCATATTGCGCGTTGTATAAAACGGGTGGGTCTTACGGGTCGGGATTATATTTCCATGGTGGAACTGATGGAGCTGCAAAATGAAGTGGAAAAACTCCTTGCGGGTTCCATCGGTGCGGCATCGGCGTACAAAGCCATGTCCGACGGCGTTGCTTTTACCCCTCAGGAATCCCGTGAACTTTCGGATGTATATGCGGAGATTTTGAAGAACCTGCGGATTACTCCGGGAGAACTCAAAGCCAAGGTGGATTACTACCAGGAGCGTGAGGTGCTGCTCTTGCAACAGGCTCGTGAACTCAATGAGAAGGTCAGAGAACTCGAATGGGAAATTGCCGAGAGACGAAAGGCTCAAAAGGCGCTGCAAGAGAGTGAACGCCGTTACCGCAGTCTGGTGGAAACCATGAACGAAGGACTGGTCATTGAAGATGAGAAGGGGGTGATCACCTATGCCAATGACAAGCTCTGTGAAATATGGGAGTGTCCCCGCGAGGAGATCATCGGAAAGACCATTCTTGATTTTCTTGAAAGCGATGAGCGTCGGATGGTGCAGGAAAAGCTTCAGCGGAGGTTCTTTGGGGAAGTGGTGATCTGTGAGGTCACCTGGGTGGGAAAGGAAGGAAGTAAGATATCCACTTATGTTTCCGCCGTGCCTTACATGAATGCCGATGATGAATATTTGGGGAGTTTCGCGATTCTTACGGATATCACGCCTTTGAAAGCTCTCGAGAGGGAAAAATCCAACATCATTTCCATGTTTGCTCATGACATGAGGTCTTCCCTGGTGGGCATTCATGGATTGGGTTTGAGGCTTCTGAACAAATACGACTCCATGGACGACGAAAAGAGGAGTGAATACCTGCAAATCATCAATCGGGAAGCTGCCAAACTCGAATCCCTGGTGGAAGACTTCCTCGAGTTCTCCCGCTTGGAAACGGGCAGGTTGAAGTTGAATTTTTCTCCCACGTCCCTGGAAAAAGAGCTGAATGAAATCCATGAAGCCTATTGTGCCAAAACGGCCCAGGCCAACGTTCACATGGATTTGCGCATCAATCAGGCCCTGCCTGTCATCCATGCCGATGCAAATCGGCTTCGTCGCGTTTTTACCAACCTTTTGGACAATGCCGTCAAATTTTCCAAACCCAATACCACCATCACCATCGAGGCACGGGAAGTGGATAACGGCCTGGAAATTAAGATCATTGATCAGGGCGTTGGCATACACCCCCATGACCTACCCTTCATTTTTGACCTGTTTCATCGGGGAAAAGGGGATGAAAAGAAGGAAGGTTACGGCATTGGCCTCGCTACGGTGAAGGCCATTGTGGAAGGCCATGGCGGTAAGATGCACGTGACGAGTCAGGTGAACAAGGGGTCCGAGTTCACCATATTCCTGCCCAAGGTTCCCAAGGGCAAGAATGGCTGCCAGGAGGAAGGATGGGGTTGAGAATTGAGATGTTGAACGTCGGCAGGATGGTTCTGTGAAGGTAAGCGAGACCGAGAGCGGATGCACGCTCATTTTGACGGAAAAACCTTCGGTGGCCCGTGATTTTGCCGGTGCGTTGGGGGCCAGGAGCCGTCGGAATGGTTTCCTGGAAGGAAATGGGTTTGTCGTTACCTGGGCGGTTGGGCATTTGCTGGAACTGTTCGCGCCGGCCGATTACGATCCCAAATGGCGACGGTGGGATTTGAAGACTTTGCCCATCATTCCGGAAACCGTCACTTACAAGCCCATCGAGCAGGTCAGGGATCAACTGGAAGTGGTCGGCTCCCTTCTCCGGAGAACCGACGTGACGCGCATCGTCATTGCAACCGATGCGGGGCGGGAAGGTGAACTTATCGCCAGGACAATCCTCGACACGGTGCGGGATCGCTCTCCAAATGTGTACCGGTTCTGGACTTCCCAGGCGCTCACCCCTGAAGTGGTGGCTGCGGCCATGAAAGAACTCAGGCCCGCTTCCGATTTCGACCGCCTGTGGAATGCGGGAAAAGCTCGCCAGATCGCCGATTGGATGGTGGGGATGAACTTTTCTCGTGCGGCTACCTTGCGGTGCCGGGGAGCCTCTCAGGAAACTTACTCCGTGGGTCGGGTGCAGACGGCGGTGCTCGCGCTGCTGGTGGAACGCAAGGAAGAGAGGGATCATTTCAAGTCCGAGCCCTACTGGATTCTGAAAGCCCTTTTTTCCCAGGAAAAAGGACAGTGGTGGGGAAGCTGGTTCAAGGACGAGGAGACACGTTTTCACGCACAGGAGGAAGCCGGGCGCATTGCATCCCTGGTCTCCGATCAGCGGGGCGAGGTCGTTTCGGCCAAGAAAAGTAAAAAAAGTCAGCTGCCTCCTTTCCTCTATTCCCTCACGGACTTGCAGAGGGATGCCAATTCCAAATATGGCCTGTCCGCCAAGGAAACCCTGGACCTGGCTCAAAAAATGTACGAAGAGCGCAAATGCCTCTCCTACCCGCGCACCGATTCTCGGGTTTTGGGCACTCAGAATGTGGACCTGGCCGGGCGTATCGTGGACAAACTGACGGACGCTTATCCCGATGTTTTTGAAGGAGTGGATCGAAAGCTTCTGGCCGTTTCCAATAAGCGAGTTTTCGATGACTCGAAGCTCACGGATCACCACGCGCTCATCCCCCTGGCCCCTCTTCCCCAGGATGCGTCGCGCCGGGAGGCTCTCGTCTATCACCTCGTTCTCAGGCGCTTTGCCGCCGCATTTCACCCGAAATACGAGTACGAAGCCACGGAAATCATCACCAGGGTGTGTGACGAGACCTTCCGAACTCGAGGCTCCCGGCCCCTTGTGCTCGGTTGGAAAGCCGTTTATCACAATGTCAAGGAGACTGCCGCAGTCCAATCGGAGGATGGAGGAGAAAAGGAGGATGAAGAGGCCGAGAACCTCCCCCCCCTCAAGAAAAATGATCCGGCCCAGGTGACCGAGACGGGCTTGCAGCAAAAAATGACCCAGCCTCCCCCCGAATACACGGAAGCCCTGCTTCTCAAGGACATGACCAATCCGTCCCGCCATGTGAGCGAGGAGGAGCTTCAAAAGATATTCAAAGGCGAGGTGGGATTGGGCACTCAGGCCACGCGGGCTCAGATCATCGAGACGCTGCTCAAGCGTCGTTACATCGTTCGGGAAAATAAAAAAATCCTTCCCACAGATAAAGGTTGTGCTCTCGTTCGATACCTGCGGAATTTTTCCGTTGCAGGGCAGGTGACCTTTCCCAGTGAGACGGCCAGGTGGGAGCAGGACCTGGAAAAAATCTCCCGTGGTGAGGGGAACATGGAAGATTTTTTGTCGGCCATCAAAGGTCTGGTGAGGGAAGGGGTCAAGGAATTTCAGGCATCCAAAGCGCCGGGGGAGACTTTTCACGACCTGGGAGCGTGCCCCGTGTGCGGCGCGAAAATCATCGAGGGGAAAAAGGGCTACGGCTGTTCCAACTGGCGTGAGGCGGACGGAGCCTGCTCGTTTGTCATATGGAAAGAGGCGGGAGGACGTATCCTCCAGCCGGGAATGGTGCGGCGGTTGCTTTCCGAAAAGAGCTTGCCGGCCATGGAATTTGTCGGCGAAGACGGCAAGGTTTTTTGTGCGATCTTGAGGCTTGAAAAAGATGAAGCCGGGGGGATGTGGGGCATTCGATACGACGAAAGTGCGGGAAGCCTTCCTTCGGACAGCGTTCATGAGGCCCAGGGGCAGGCTTGCAACCCACTGGGCCTTTGTCCCCGATGCGGTGGAGAGATGATTCAGGGGGAAAAGGGCTACGGCTGTTCTCTCTGGCGCCGGGAGGAAGGGGGCTGTCGCTTCATCATCTGGAAAACCATCGCCGGAAGGGAAATGGGCGTGGAACTGGTTGCGGAGCTGCTTCGAAAGGGTGCAACGGATCGGCTGGACGGCTTTGTATCCCGAAAAGGCGCCCCCTTCAGCGCTCGGCTGAAAATCGAGCCTCCAGATTATGCTGTGAAGTTTTTTT
>CAZRWT010000061.1:11791-19840 GCA_964603955.1 uncultured Syntrophobacteraceae bacterium | reverse complement strand
GGCGTCATGCGCTCCCCCCGCTCGTTGGGAATGATGCGCGGACTGCCGTTGCGCATGAAAGCCACCAGGGAATTGGTGGTGCCCAAATCGATTCCTATGACCGGACCCGCCGGAACACCGGCGGCCGTCGTGTCCATGAGGCCGGTTTTTAACGTTTTCATAATGTTCTGTGCGATCTATTGGAGAGATTCAATGTTCTGTCGTGCGATAATGTTATCGGGACTCGACGGATCGGGCTCCATTTGCAGCACCTGCTCCAGCAAATCGAGGGCCTGAACCGTCAATTCCAGCTCGGCGAGCACCACGGCCAGGTTGATGCGTCCTTTCACATGCTCCTCATCCAGTACGACCACCGCCGAGAACAACTCGAGGGCGCCCATGAGAGCACCGGTCTTGAGGGCCTCGAGCCCCCTGGCAAAAAGGTCCTGAACATCTACCAATGCCTGCGACCGGCCGCTTTGAAGTTCGGCCAGTTCCTGCCGAAGCCCCGCCACCAGGTCCTGCAACTCCCGATTTTCCTCCTCGAGTTGCCGGATGCGCTTCATGTCCGCCGCCACGACATTCTTGCCACTCAGCAGGTCCGCCAACCGGGTGGGACCATTTTTTTCAGGAGCATCGTTGGATTTCATAGCAGCCTAGCATGAAAATTCAGATTTTGAGAAAAATTTTCACCACATCGGGATGAAATGGAACATTCAAACGCCATGTGCAACTTTCTTGTTCCCAAGCTCCAGCTTGGGAACACACTTGTCCGGAAGCTCCAGCTTCCCGTTTCAGAGCTTTTTGTGGCCGGGTGGAAGCCGGAGCTTCCAAGATAAAGGCGTTCCCAAGCTGGAGCTTGGGAACGAGAAGAACATTCCCAGGAAGAACCCCTGCCTGGGAAAAGCCCCTTCCCGGGAATGCCGAGCCCCAGCTCGGCAAGGCTTTGCCTGTGCATATATTTTGCGGGTTGGCTGCATGCTTCCCCCTTCAACACCCTGCCGAACTGGGGCTCGGCGTTCCCGGGAAAGTCAACCGGTATATTCATTTTCGGAAATGGCCTAAGATCCGCCTCCCATTTCATCGAGCATTTGCGCCAGGAGGCGATAATCCTCCGCCCCGATGCTCTTGGGAGCGTATTCCAGCACGCTTTTGCCGTAGCCGGGCGCTTCGGCCAGGGTGATGTTCTGGCGAATGCCCGGCAACAGCTTGTCTGTGCCGAAATTGCGCTCGATATCCGCCGATATTTCCCGGGCGATCTTGGTGCTCGGGTTAAAAAAAGTGGGAACGATGCCCAGCAGGCGCAAATCAGGATTCCAGGTGGCGTTGATGGTGTAAATGAGGCGCATCATTTCCGCCAGCCCCTCCATGGCCAGAAAATGCATGGGCATGGGAATGAGCACCTCGACGGCCGCCGCCAAGGCGTTCACCGCCAGGTTCCCCAGGGAAGGAGGTGGGTCGATGACGATGTATTCCAACGGCACGGAAATGGAGGAGAGCTTTTCCGCCAGGCGCGTTTGAGGCACCCCTCGGCGCTCGGCATCCATTTCCATGTGGATCAGGTCACGGCTCGCCGGCAACAAAAACAGCCCCTCGGTAAAAACCGGGAGCATGATGTCCTCCACAGCCGCATCCCCATTCATGAGATCGAACACCGTGGGACGGGGCTCATCGGGCGAAAACCCCATGGAGAGGGTGGCATGAGCCTGTGGGTCCACATCCACCAGGAGCACGCGGCGGCCCATGAGGGCCAGAGCGTGAGCCAGATTGACGGCCGATGTGGTCTTTCCGCACCCCCCCTTGCGATTGGCGAACACGAGACGTCGAATGGGAACCGGCGGATGGGTCATGGCACATGGCATGAAAGCCCCCTGAGCATGAACATTTGTTTTCAAGGTTATGAGCATGCACAGCAGCCTCCCCTGCATGGGAAGAACAATGCAATCCGGCAAAAAGGGTCAAACTGCCCACCAAAACGGCACCGGAAAGACCGGGTTGCGGTAAGGTAGACGGATCGAAGCAATTGTCATCGACCAGGCGCCGGCCCATGCCGGAAACAGGTGCCAAACAACAGCCAATTTTACATTGAGGGCTATTGCTTATCAGGTACGGGACTTTGTGTCAAGATTGCTCGAATGTTGCCGGTGGAATAAGCCTTGTGCTTGAGATTTAACGCAGGCTCTATTATTATTAAAAGCTCTTCAACACAAGAACCCCATGATCGTTTTCCCTCCGTTGTTGTTTGTTGAAGGAGGGTTTGATTTTGGGGGAGCTCACGCACGCAGGCCGGCCAAATGCTTCATCATGAACAAGAGGCGGTGTATGGTATTATGAGATGTTATGAAAGGAAATGGAAATGCAAAAACGATTTCTCGATGAGCGCCTGTCTGGGATAAAAGCCATCGGAATGAAGATTCGGGAAGGGTAGTCCATGTCCGATTCCAGGCACGATTCTTTGGCAAGGGCGGGGAACAACACTCGCATTCTATTTGTGGACGATGAAGCCACACTGGCGCGCATGGCCGCCAACCTTTTGACCATTTTGGGCCATGAAGTCGATACATTCACCGATTCTTGGGAAGCCGTCGAGGCCTTCCGAAATCACTCCGATGCCTATCACCTGGTCATAACGGACCTGTCCATGCCGGGACTGAAAGGTACGGAACTGGCGGAGCAAATACGCGCCGTCAGGGGGAAGGTTCCCATCATTTTATGTACGGGTTATGGCGAACTCATCGACAGCCGAGAGCTGTTGAGCCGGGGTATCGTTGATGTGGTGATGGCCAAGCCGGTTTCCATGGCCGAGTTGAAAAATGCAATCCATGAAGCTCTTTCCCAATCGGGTGCCGATTGAAGGCCCGCTGAATCCCTTTCGCCAATCCTCAAGGAAGCCACAGATACCGAGAAAAAATCGTGAAGCACCGAAGTGCCGGTCTTCCAAACCCTCAATCCCTCCAACCTGAATCACAACCTCCGGGTTGTACATGGGAAAGCGATGGGAAAAGGCGAAAAGGCCACCGGTTGCTCCCGAGAAAGGCGATATTGAAATATGGAAATTTCGGATGTCACGCGCGATATCCTTACGGAACTGATCAATTCCGGCATGGGACGAGCCGCCAAATCGCTCAACGAGCTTTTGGATCACGAGATCGATCTATCCGTTCCCATCGTTCATGTACTGGATTACCATGAGATGTCGGCCTACATCGAGAGGGTGGGCAAGGCTCCCTACGTCAACGTGGTGCAGTCTTTTCATGGGGAACTGAGCGGCAAAGGCATCGTTTCCTTCCCGATCCTTAAGGGAAAAACCCTGGTCAACATGCTTCTGGAATCCTCCGACGATATTTCCTCGGATTTTTCCGTGGATGAAGAGGAAGCCATCTGCGAAGTGGGCAACATGATCATCAATGCCGTTCAGGGGGTGATCAGCGACATGATCCAACAGGAAGTCGAATGCCGTCTGCCCGCCATGTTCGTGAGCCGGGAACTGATTCCCGGCAACATTTTGGACCGGGAAAACATCTATATCGTGGGAGAAACGGTACTGGCCGTTCGGGGCGTGAATGTGGAAGGACGCATCTTGTTGATTTATGCCTATGAAAAGCTGGACTTACTGACAAGGCTGTTCGTTGATTTGTACGAAGAAGCCTGATACTCATGCAAAAATCCGACTGTATCGACAACGAGGGAAAAATGATGAAAAAAGTGCTCATTGTTGATGATTCACTATTGGTACGCAATACGTTGAAGCGGTTTTTCGGAACGCTCAAGAACTCCAAACCCGTGCTTCTCACCGCGGACGACGGTCAGGCAGCCTTGCAATTGTTCGAGGCGGAACAGCCGGATTACCTGATCATCGATCTGGTCATGCCCGTCCTGGATGGATTGGGGGTGCTCCAGGAGTTACAGCATCGGGAGCACACTTGCCATATCACGGTTTTGAGCTCCAACATTCAGCAGCCAATGAAGGAAAAATGCCGGCGCCTGGGGGCGACCCTGTTCATTGAAAAGCCCGTAACCGCCGAAAAATTCAACAATTATATACATCAGACGCTTATGGCTTGAGAGCTGGGGGAGGCAATCATGGCCGACACGGCCCTGCACGCGGATGGGAAGTTCATATCCCAATTGCACTGGTATTACGATGTGATGCATTTGGGCATCGTGGTGCTGAATAAAAACCTGCAAATGGTGTTCGCCAACGGCTGGATGCTGGGCCGCATACCGTCGCCCCCGCCTTCGGACATGTCGGTGTTGTTCGGTCGTTACCATGTTCATAATCGCCATATGCATAAATTGAAGGAGTTGGTGGCCGATGCCGTCGATCGCCGTCAGTCCCGGCTGGTCTCCCAGGCATTTCATAAGTGGCTCATTCCCCTGGACGATCCCCGCTTTGACGACGGCCTGATGCGTCAGTCCTGCACCGTCAGCCCCATCCGGTGCCCTCATACCGGTACGGTATACGCCCTGGTACAAATTCGAGATGAATCCGATGCCGTGCTCAAGAACATCAAATTACAGCGCAGCCGCAGCAAATGGATGCATGTCAACAAAATGGAAGCCATGAGCACCATGGTCCGAGGCATTGCCCATCATTTCAACAATCTGTTGGGCACCATCATGGGCAACACGGAAATTTTACAGACCGGTCAGGTGCCTCGGGAGCTTACGGAAAAATGCCTGGATGATATTCTCGGGGCGTCCATGGCCGCGCGCAATGTCGTGCGCCGGCTGGTCACTTTCAGTCGTGAATCGAACATCGAGTTACAGCCCGTGGACCTGGGGCAAGTCGTCTCCGATGCCCTGGATTTATCCCGTGCCATGGTGCCCAAAACCATTGCACTGGAATTTTCCAGCCCCACGAAAGAAATGATAATCCACGGCAACGCCCCCATGCTGGAGCAGGCCGTCATCAGCCTGGTTTTTAATGCGGTTCAGGCGGTGGCCCCCCAAACAGGAAGGATTCAAGTCGTTTTGGAGCGTGTATCGGGAGTGGAATCACGGGAGCTTGATGACTGCCGGGGGAGCTGTGTGCGTCTGAGCATACGGGATAATGGGCGTGGTATCGATCCATCCATTGCCCATAAAATATTCGATCCCTACTTCACCACCCACGGTTTTGAATACAGCTCCGGTTTGGGCCTCGCCGTCGTGCATGGGATTGTGCGCAACCATAACGCCCGCATCGACTTCACCAGCACCCCCGGCAAGGAAACGGTTTTCACGCTCCTCTTCCCGGAAAAGTAAGGGAAGAACTTCCCAAACCTATTGCCTGTTCTTGAGCAGGGCCTCCAAACCGGCAAAAGCCTTGTGCGTCGTCGAAGGCTTTTCCACCTCTCGCTTGCGAGCCCCCTCCCCCTCTTCATACCACTCGTGAACCTGGTCCCTGGCGTGTTCGTTATCGTGACAGTAGAGACAAAGGAGCTCCCAGTTGCTGCCGTCGGGAGGGTTGTTATCGTGGTCGTGATCCCGGTGATGGACCGTGAGTTCGCGAACCCTTTTTCCAGAAAATTCACGGCCGCACCTCCCACAAACCCATGGAAAGAGCTTGAGGGCTCGTTCGCGATAGGTCTTTTCCCTCTGCTCACGATTGCGCAGGGCTTCGGCAATAACTTGATCGGTGGCCTGGTGGCCGGTTTTCGTCCCGGTCTTACTCGGCGGCATGGGCATAACTGATCCTTTTTTCTTAACTTTTGCCAACTGCATGCCCAAAACGAAAGGCATGGTCGAATCCGACAAGAATTTCGAAACTTTATGATGAAGTTCATCAAGCAGATGCTTTAGGCTATTTCCGAAAAAGAAAACTCCACTTCCCTATTTATCTTGGTGATGGTATCTATCAAGGTGAAAAACGAGGACGGTCGAAGCACCAATACTTCAATTTTCAACCCATGATGCCCTATTGCATCAGGAGAAGCAATCCCATATGAATCAAATCCTTCCCCATGATACCGGAAAATTCCTCATATTTTTTTGGATAGCGCGAATGGACAGTAAAAAACCTGGAATTCCAATATTTTCACACATACCCTTAGAGACTGCCTGAAAATTGTGGCTCCCATGGGAAGCGCGTGTGTTCGGTAGGGGCAGATCCGCATGCCTGCCCCTACGAAATGATAATTTTCAGACAGCTTCTCGGCTTTACCCACCCTGATCGGACAACGCCGAAAAGTTGCAAACAATGCATTGTCCCACATCCAAATTCGTAAGTGAAAATGGAGACGAAGGATCTCCACAAACCGGAGAGCTTCCCATAGCAGGTCCGAGTCTAATACCGGTTTGCCCGCTTCTGCCGACTCGGTCCCCAAAAAAACTGGAGAATCAGCTATTTTTCCTTCCAGACCGGCGAGCGTTTTCCAAGAAAAGCATTGATTCCTTCTTGTGCATCCTCGGAGGAGCAAAGACGGGCAAAGACTTCGTTCATATAGTCAAAGGCTCTATAATAATCCATGTCCTCCGCCGCGTAAAAGGCCTTCTTGGAAATCTGGAGAGCCAGAGGGCTCTTTTGTGCCAGAGTAGCAGCCCATTTGCGAGCTTCCTGCTCTAAATCGGCATCGGGAACAACCCGGTTGATCAGCCCCAAGTTCATGGCTTCCGTCGATGAGATAAGCTCACCGTAGAAAAGCAGCTCAAGGGCTTTTTTCCTGCCCAAAGAACGAGCCACGGCGACCACGGGCCCAATGCAGTTGAGCCCAACATTGATGGCCGTTAGCCCCATGCGGGCCTTTTCCCCGGCGATGGCAAGGTCTGCGGCGGCTACCAGACCCGCTCCGTTTGCCGCGGCTACCCCATGAACTTGAGCAATAACCGGCTTGTTCATGCGGCTGATGGCCACCAACGGATTTTCCATGTATTCAACCCACTCTCGATACTCCTTCACGCTCTTATTGGGAAAATCGCTTATGTCGATTCCAGCGCAAAAACCCTTACCGGCTCCCTTTATGAGAACTACCCGGACACGGCTTTCAGTGTCCAACTCCAGAAGAGCCTGGTGTAACTCCCTTGCCAGAGGAACGTTAAAGGTGTTCAGGCTCCCCGGACGATTGAGGGTAAGTTCCGCAACAAAGTCATCCCCGATTTCAATGATAAGGTTTTCATAACTCTTCACAATGCAACTCCTTTCGTTTGATGAGAATCGTTTTAGGAAAAGTTGGCATTTATATTAGAATGCCAACTTTTTTTCTAAATTACCAGAGATTTCATTACAGGAGTTGCCTGAACCGATATGCCGGCATGCCGTCATGACTTGTATGAGTACAATTTCGGCTGATAGTCATGAATTGATTTCTCCATTTCAGTTTGATGATAAAACTTGGCACCAAATTATATTTTCATGGTAGAAGTCGAAAGAGAAAAACATTTACTTGATTTTGACGATATATTACTTTAACTGGCAAACTGATGTTTTTTGATCAAAACACCAAACCATTCATTGCAATGGACAGTTGTGAGATATTTACAAAAACTTTATTTACAAGGAGGGCGTAAATGAACAAAAAGCTCTACGAAATTTCAGCCGAACTAGTTCAAAATCAACTTGCCGGTTCTCCGATGTCCGCAGATGAAATAGTGCAATCTTTAAAAAAAGTTTTCAATGCATTGAGTGTTATGCAGAGATCTGAAAATGTCGGGGCTGCCTTTGAAGCAACCGATATGCCGGAAGACCAGAGTCAACAAAGTTCCCATGGTCATGAAGACCCCATGAGTTCCATTCAACAGGATAAAGTCACCTGTCTGGAATGTGGTGCGGAAATGCGTCAAATCACCGCCAAGCATCTTGACCTCCATGGAATGTCCGTCACAGAGTACAAAAAGAAATGGGGCTTCAAGCTCAAACAGTCATTATCGGCAAAGTCTCTTGCAAAAGCTCGAAGTAAAGCGGCCAAAAAGCGAGGTCTTCCCCTAAACCTCATCAAAAGTAGAGAAGAGAAAAAAGCAGCCAGGGAAGCCGAACAAAAAATGGAACAGGCACAATACTTTGATCTTCCACAGCCTGAACCCATAATAGAACCTGAACCCATAATAGAACCTGAATCCATAACAGAACCTGAATCCATAACAGAACCTGAA
>CAZRWT010000061.1:0-11691 GCA_964603955.1 uncultured Syntrophobacteraceae bacterium | reverse complement strand
AGAACCTGAATCCATAACAGAACCTGAATCCATAACAGAACCTGAACCCTCAGGAGAAGCGAAACCTGCCGCACCCAAGCAAACGAAAAGGGGTAGAAAGAAATAGGCGATTTTAATGAAAGTTATCATAGCGGGTGCGGGAGAAGTGGGCTTCCATATTGCTCAGCGACTGGCTTCCGAACGCAAGGAAGTGGTGGTCATCGACCGCAATGCGGAAACCCTGAGGCGCTTTTCCGACCTTCTGGATGTGAAGACCATCCACGGATCGGGAAGCAGTCCCGGTGTCCTCGACGAAGCGGGCATAAAGGGTGCGGAAGCATTCCTCGCCGTGACGAATCGAGACGAAACCAATCTCGTGGCCTGCATGTTCGTCAACGCCCTCTCCCCTAAAACCCTCAAGCTGGCACGCATTCGAAACGACGACTACACCGGCTACAGAAAAGAGCTGACCCAAAGCATCCTCAATATTGACAAAATCATCAATCCGGAAGAAGAAATGGTAACAAGCATCGTCAGGGCCATGAGTGTTCCGGGTGCGGAAGATGTGAGCGAGTTTGCAGAGGGAAGGATCAGGCTCATCGCCATGCGAATTCGGGAAGATGCCCCCATTACAGGCATGCGGCTTCTTGACCTGCTCCACAATCCCGGCCCCTCTCCTTTTGTTGTTGCCGCCATTTTTCGCCGGGAACGCCTCATCGTCCCCACGGGGAAAAGTTATATCGAACCTGGGGACCTCGTCTATTTCGTTTGCAAGAAAGAGGATATGGAAAGCGTGCTCGGTTTTTTTGGAGGCCATATCGAGCCCGTACGCGATATACTGCTGGTAGGCGGAGGCAACCTGGGGGTCAGGCTGGCCCGGCATCTCGAAGCAAAATCCATCCACCTGCGCCTCGTGGAAAAAGACGAAAAACAGTGCAGGTTTCTCGTGGAACAACTGCACCGCACCATTGTCCTGCACGGGGACGGTACGGACAAGGACCTCCTGGAACAGGAAGACATCGCGAGCATGGACCTCGTGGTAACCCTGACGGGCCATGAGGAAGTCAATGTACTATGCTCCCTTCTCGCCCGCCGACTGGGAGCGCGACATACCATCACCCGGCTCAACAAATTTGCCTACTTTCCCATCGCCGTGGCCATCAACCTCGGACACATCGTGAGCCCACGTCTTTCGGCCATTAACTCGATTGTCCAATATGTACGCCGGGGTAGAATTCTTTCCAGCTTTTCCCTGAAGGGTGAGGAAGGGGAAATTCTCGAAGCCCTGGCCCTGGAACATTCCGGCATCGTGGGAAAACCCCTCAAGAACCTCAAGTTCCCCAAGGGCACTCTTGTGCTGGCCGTTCTGAGGGGAGACGAAAGCATCATTCCGGGGGGCAACACGGTCATCGAGCCCCAGGACCGTGTCATCATACTTTCGACCCGAAAAAACCTCCCCAGGGTGGAAAAGGAGCTCATGGTAAAGCTGGAGTCTTTCTGAATGCACTGGGCCCAGGTATTGAGAACCGTCGGGGCACTTCTAGTGTGCTTGAGCCTCACCATCCTTGTTCCCATAGCCTTTTCCCTTTACTATGGGGACGGTAGTGAATGGGCACTCATCCGGACTCTGGGTATCGTGCTGATTCCGGGGCTTTGCCTGTTCCTGGTATCACGCAACGGCCGTGACAGGGGAATCGGCCATAGAGACGGCCTGGCCATCGTGGCGATTTCCTGGGTAAGTGCGGGGTTCATGGGGGCTTTACCCTTTTATTTCAGCGGAACCTGTCCTCGATTCACCGACGCTTTTTTTGAATCCATCTCGGGCTTCACCACCACGGGAGCTTCGATCCTCACCAACATCGAAGCCGTTCCCCAGGGTGTGCTCATGTGGCGCAGCCTGACCCACTGGCTCGGCGGCATGGGAATCATAGTCTTTTCTCTTGCCGTCCTCCCCTTTCTCTGCGTGGGCGGCATGCAACTCTACCGGGCGGAAGCTTCCGGTCCCACCCCCGACAAACTCCGTCCAAGAATCAGGGACACAGCCATATTGCTTTGGAAAGTATACCTGCTGTTCACAGTCCTTCAAACCATTTTACTTCTGTTGGGCGGTATGAATTTTTTTGATGCACTCTGCCACACCTTCGGCAGCATCGCCACAGGGGGGTTTTCCACGAAAAATGCTTCCGTCGGGCACTATCAAAGCGCTTATATAGAATGGGTCATCATCGTGTTCATGCTCATTGGAGGAATCAATTTCGCTCTTCACCATGCCCTTTTCACAGGCAAACCCCTGGTCATGATCAAAAACGCCGAATTTCGATTTTTCATGGGAGTGGTGGCTCTTTTCACCATTGCCTGCACGGTGAGCCTCTACACGATACCGGACGGCAGCTTGGGGAAAACATTCCGAGACGCCGCCTTTCAAGTGGTATCCATCATCACCACCACGGGGTACGCCACCGCCGACTATGAAAAATGGCTTCCTTTGCCCCAGGCCATCCTGGTTTTTTGTATGTTCCTCGGAAGCTGTGCCGGCTCCACAAGCGGCGGCATGAAGTGCATGAGAATCTTGCTGTTGATCAAACAGGCCTACCTGGAGCTTGTACGCCTGATCCACCCCAAAGCGGTGCTCCAGGTCAAGCTTGGAAAACGAATCGTTTCCGAGGAGGTCATCAGGGGCATATGGGGCTATTTCACCATCTACCTGGGACTGTTCATCCTGGCTTCGTTCCTCCTGGCGGCTATGGAAATCGATCTGGTGACTTCGTTCAGCGCCGTGGCTGCCTGCATTGGAAACATCGGCCCCGGGCTGGGAGAAGTGGGGCCCACGGACAACTTCGCCCATCTGCCCAGCGCGGCCAAATGGATTCTTTCCGTGTGCATGCTCCTGGGACGCCTGGAAATCTATACGGTAATCGTGCTTTTTGTACCGGAATTCTGGAGAAGATGATTTTATTGAATTGAAGAATTGATGAGTTACATAAGGGGGGGCAAGGAGAAGGGGCAGGTGGGGGCTCCCGGCAAGAACCGGCACCTGCCCCGGGGAACTGTGAAACCCTGTGACACAGCTCGAAAGGCATTGTCTCAAAAAGAGTGTGGAGAAACAAGCTTCAATGGGTTTCATACAGCAACGATACCATCGAAAACCTTCAGGAGAAACCGCCATTATGCCGTTACCGAAAGTTACCAGGCTCTCCCGTTCCCCGGCTCGATGGATGTGTGTCATCCTTTTGGCCGCCGCAGCGTCTTGCAGCACCATGGGACATCCCAAAAACGACGAGTCGGGACTCCGACAATCCATCGAATCTTTTCACAAGGCCGTCCGATGGGAAAATTACATCCTTGCAGGCAACTGGGTGTCGTCTGATCAAAAAGAATCGTTTTGGACCCTCATTGATGATTTACAACAGAATGTGCGCGTGATGGAATTTTCTCCGCGAGACATTTCCGTGGCGCCGGATCGGATCATGGGATCGGCTCTCATTCAATGCCGGTATTTCCACCTGCGCAACCCACGGCTCACGACAAAAACCCTCAAGCAGCACTGGCAATATTCACAGGAAAAGAAGCTTTGGTTCGTGGTGCATACCGACTTTCATACGATCCTTTCCAGTCCTTGACCGGATTGGCCTCCAAGAGTAAACAAATGATGACTACCGTGCCCCAAATCCGCATCACCCGGGCCAACCACGAATCTCCCCGCGGCGATAGGGAGTATGTACTCTACTGGATGACCGCTTTTCGAAGGACCCGCTGGAATTTCAGTCTGCAAAGGGCCGTCGAGTGGGCCGTAAAGTTGAAAAAACCACTGGTGATCCTGGAAACCCTTCACTGTGATTCTCGGTGGGCCGCCGATCGATTTCACCGGTTCGTCATGGAGGGCATGGCCGCCAACCATCGCGACCTCGCAAAGACCACCGTGCTTTACTACCCTTTTGTGGAGAGAAAAAAAGGACAGAGCGAGGATTTGCTCCCGACTTTGTCCCAAAAAGCGTGCGTGGTGGTGACGGACGAGTATCCCATCTCACCCCTTCCCGCCATGGTGCGGGCGGCTGCGGAAAAAACGGGAGTGCTCATGGAAAAGGTCGATTCCAACGGCTTACTTCCCCTGCGAGCCACGAATCGCCTTTTTAAAACCGCGTATTCTTTCAGAAGATTTTTGCAGACCGTGCTGCCCGATCACCTGGAGCACTTTCCGGCTCCCAATCCACTGTCAGAGACATCATTGCCGAGGGCGGCCCCCATTCTCCCACGAATACTCAAAAAATGGCCTCTCACTCCGCCGGACCAGCTTCAAGACGGTACGCGCACCATCGAGGCACTTCCCATCGACCACCGGGTTATTCCATCACACATCCGTGGGGGACAAGAAACAGGGAGGGAAAGGCTGAACCGTTTCGTGAGTTCACAGATGAATCAATATCACGAAAAACGCAATCATCCCGACGAGGACGGAACCAGTGGGCTTTCTCCCTACCTTCATTTTGGACATGTTTCACCGCACCAAGTGGCTTCCCTGGTTTTGCAGGAAGAAGAGTGGTCCTCGGATCGACTGAGCGCAACAGCAGGAGGACGGAAAGCAGGCTGGTGGGGTGTGAGCGAAGGAGCCGACGCCTTCCTGGACGAACTGATCACCTGGAGGGAAATCGGCTTCAATGCCTGCTTTCTCCAGGAAAGCCACGGTACTTTCGAATCCCTGCCCGAGTGGGCCCAAACCGAACTCACAATCCATGCGCAAGACCAGCGCCCTCACCTGTATTCCATCGAAGAGCTTGAATCAGCCCGCACCCACAATCGACTCTGGAACGCAGCTCAAACCCAACTGCTCCAGGAAGGGCGGATGCACAACTACCTGCGCATGGTATGGGGCAAAAAAATCCTGCAATGGACCGACACCCCGCAAAAAGCTCTCCAGGCCATGATCCACCTCAACAACAAATACGCCCTGGACGGCTCCGATCCCAACTCTTACACGGGCATTTTCTGGGTCCTGGGAAAGTACGATCGGCCATGGGGTCCCGCAAGACCTATTTTTGGTAAAGTGCGATATATGAGCACCCAAAGCACTCTGAGAAAATTAAAGATCGAAGAGTACCTGGCACAATATGGAGATTGAGGATTGACACAACCACAGAAAACCATTCAGTCCGTCGGGCTTGAAATTTCCGTGTTTTGCCTGGTGGCTGCTACCTTCACCACCATCTACATCACGCAACCCGTGCTGCCCGTGATCCAGGCGGAATTCGGCGTCAGCGAAACCGTCGCCTCGCTGACCATCTCCATGGTCGTTCTGGGCATCGCCCTGGCAAACCTCCCCTTCGGGCGACTGGCGGACCTCCTTCCCATTCGCCCCATCATCCTCACAGGGGGGCTCATGGTCACCGCCTGCGGCCTGTTCTGTGCCCTGACCCACAGTCTGTACTGGCTCATCGGAGCCCGCTTCGTGCAAGGCCTCTTTCTGCCTGCCCTGACCACCTGCCTGGCAGCCTTTCTCGGACGGACTCTCCCCCCCAACCGACTCAGTGTCGTCATGGGCTGCTACGTTTCGGCAACGGTGGCCGGGGGACTTTCGGGGAGGCTCCTGGGCGGCTGGATTCACCCGCCCCTTCACTGGCGCTACGCTTTTTTTACCGCTTCCACTCTGGTATTGATCGCCACCCTGGTGGCGCTCAAGTGGCTGCCCCGTGAATCGTACCTCAAAAAGGACGGGCATTCGGAAACGGATATCGGTTTCTTTCAGTTGCTGCGGCGCGCGGATCTCGTAAGAATCCTGTTTGTCGGCTTCGGTTCTTTTTTCGTCTTCTCGTCCGTTTTCAACTACATGCCCTTTTACCTGGCGGGCCCCCCTTTCGAGGCTTCCACCCAGACCATCACCCTCATCTACCTTTCCTATATCATCGGAGTGATCATGGGGCCCCTGGCGGGTAAAGTGAGCAACCGGTTCGGCAACGGAAAGACCATGGCGGCCGGAGCCCTGACATTCGGAGCTTCCATGGCCGTGTCCCTCATTCCTTCCACGGTCGCCATTCCCCTGAGCCTCTCGGGCATATGCGCCGGCTTTTTCGCCGTTCACTCAACGGCCGTGGCCACCCTGAACCTGAAGCTCTCTTCCAGCCGGGGCCGGGCCAATTCCCTTTACGTTCTGTTCTACTACCTGGGCGGGTACATCGGCATCACCGTGAGCGGCATGGTTTACATACGCCATGGATGGCCCGGCATCGTGGTGCTCGGGGCATTCATGCTCCTCATTCCCCTCATGACGGGCATCAAGGAAGCGTCAGCGATCAGGAGGACCGGAGGGTGATCACCTTCTCCTTTCGCAGGCTCTCGATGACCTCCGGCTCGTAACCCAATAGATTTCCGAGCAGGCTTTCCGTGTGTTCGCCCAAAAGAGGCGGTGAACCATATGCGTGATGGGGAGATTGGGACATGGCAATGGGGTTGCCCGGCGCTCGGAATGTGAGATCCACCCCTGTGTGATAAATTTCGGCGACCATGTTGAGAGCCTGGGTTGCCGGGTCTTCGAGGGCTTCCTTCAAGTCTTGGATAGGCGCGCAGGGAACTCCGGCCGCTTCCAGAACATCGATCCATTCGCTGCGTGGGCGGTGGGAAAAAGCTTCGTCCAAAATGGGGAGCAAATCCCGGCGATGGAGGTTGCGAGCTTCGAGGGTTTCAAAACGGGGATCGTGCTCCAAATCCGGGCGTTCCAACACCCGACACAAGGCCGACCAGAACTTGGGCAAGTGAGCGTCGATCACCAGATGTCCGTCGCCGGCCTTCACGGCGTTGTACGGCATCAGAGAGCGATGTCCCGATCCCACCGGACCGGGAATTTCCCCCGAATAGAGGTGAAAACCGGCTTCGTAGCTGAGGAGAGAAATCATGGTGGCGAGGAGGGGCACTTCCACTTTTTGTCCATAACCCGTGCGCCGACGCTCGTGGAGGGCCGCGAGTATGCCCACCACTGCGTAGATGGCGGCCACGTGATCGGAGATGGAAACGCCCATGCGCACCGGCGGCCCCCCGGGAACCCCGGTCAGGCTCATCCCTCCCCCTCGGGCCTGGACCATCAGGTCGAAAGCCGGTTTGCCCGCGTCGGGAGTTCCAGACCCGTATCCGTTGATGGAACAGGAGATGATCCCGGGATTGCGGCCGACCAGGGCTTCATGATGAATCCCAAGCTTTTCGGACACACCGGGCCGTAAATTGTCGAGCACCACATCGGCTTTTGCAACCAGGTCATGGAAAACCTGTCGCCCTTGTTCCCGTGTCAGGTCAAGGACCACGCTCTTCTTATTCCTGTTGAGCGTCATGAAATAAATGCTTTCCCCTTTATAAAAATGAGGCGGGGTCTTTCGAGCGGAATCACCTTGCGGGGGTTCCACTTTGATGACTTCAGCGCCCAGATCTCCCAGTATCATCCCGGCAAAGGGCGCGGCCAAAACCTGGCCCACTTCCAGCACTCGAATATCCTTGAGACACTGTATCATGAATTTTTCATCCTTTTTTCCATCGCCCTGCCCATGGGCACCAACGCCGCCGCGCGATTGCCGACATCATGGACGGCTGTGTCCATCGCGCATGGGGCCGGTCGGGACGTGTCAGACATCAAACACCCGGGCATCCTGGAGCGAGGGTGCCTGTTGATCCTTGAAAGACAGTAGTGGAATCCCGTCAAAAGGCCACCGAACCCCTATGCGCGGATCGTTCCACAGGATGCAACATTCCGATTCCGGAACATAAAAATCCGTTGTCTTATAAAGCACTTCAGCCGTATCGCTAAGGGTGATGAATCCATGGGCGAAACCTGGAGGAATCCACAACTGCCGCTTGTTGTCCACAGACAATTTTTCCCCGACCCATTTTCCAAAAGTGGACGAACCCCGGCGGATATCCACCGCCACGTCAAACACTTCTCCCAAGACCACGCGCACCAACTTTCCCTGGGCATGAGGGGGCAATTGATAGTGCAGGCCCCGGAGCACCCCGCGACGGGAGCGGGAATGGTTGTCCTGGACAAAATCGAGGCGCAGCCCCGTCAACTGTTCAAAAACCCGGGCGTTGTAGCTTTCAAAAAAAAAGCCGCGTTCGTCTCCGAACACCCTGGGAGTCAGCAACATCACTTCAGGAATGTCCAACTTGCAAACCTGCATCAGTATACCTTTTGCTTTAGAAGGTTCATGAGATAAAGACCATAACCGTTTTTGACCAATGGTTCGGCAAGGCGCTGCAACTGGTGAGCATCGATCCAGCCCTGTCGGAAGCAGATTTCTTCGGGACAGGACACCTTGAGTCCCTGGCGTTTTTCCAGGGTGGCGATGTAGAGGCCCGCGTCCATGAGGCTGTCGTGCGTGCCCGTATCGAGCCAGGCATAGCCGCGTCCCATGATTTCCACCTGCAACTCGCCTCGCTGCATGTATAGCCTGTTCAAATCGGTGATTTCCAGTTCCCCGCGAGGAGAGGGTTTCAACGACCGAGCCGTATCCACCACCTGCTCATCATAAAAATAAAGCCCGGTAACCGCATAGTTGGATTTGGGCTGTTTCGGCTTTTCTTCAATGGAAATCACCCGCCCGGAACCATCAAACTCGGCCACGCCGTAACGCTCAGGGTCCTGTACGTGGTAGGCAAAGATGGTCGCCCCTTGTTCCCGTTCCACAGCCCGCTTCAAAAGGGCTTGCAAATCGTGGCCATGGAAGACATTGTCCCCCAGGACCAGGGCCGAAGGACTGCCCGCCAGGAAGTCCGCTCCGATGAGAAAAGCCTGTGCCAGACCGTCGGGGCTGGGCTGCACCGCGTAGCTCAACCGAATACCCCACCGGCTGCCGTCCCCGAGCAACTGTTCGAAGCGCGGCGTATCCTGCGGAGTTGAAATGATCAGGATGTCTCGAATGCCCGCCAGCAGCAGCGCACTCAAAGGATAGTAAATCATGGGCTTATCGTAAATGGGCAACAACTGCTTGGAAACCGCCAGTGTCGCGGGATGAAGCCGGGTACCGGCCCCCCCCGCCAGAATGATTCCTTTGCGCTTCAAAATATTCCTCCCTCGCCAACTTTTGAAATGAAATTGTGATTTTAAGGACAGAGGCAGCCGACAACTCCTAAACAAATTTTCCCTTGCCCACCGAATTGTCTTTGATGATGAGCTTGCTCGCGCTGAAAGCTTCGCCGATGCTTTGGAGCCGATCCGGACTTCCCTTGAAGTAGATTCTCAGGCTGAGCCGTTCGGAATAGTCACCCCCCAGAGCGGAAACACTTTTGTACACATCTCCCCAGGACCAGATTTCCTCGGAAAACTTCCGACCGGCACGATTCCATCGTGGTCGAAAAACCCAATGGTACACATTGTCCCAGTTCACGGTGGCATCGTACATTTTCTTGTCTTCCGCCGACTGCCGGGATGCGGGGCCGACGCCGACAATCTCGCACACTTGAGTGATGCCGGGGAAGGGCGTTACCGGGGGAGGTTCCGGTGAGTGAATGCTTTCCATTTGAACGATATCCTGCTTCATCCAGGCGTCGGCCTCATAAATGAGGCCACTGAAGCAGAGGGCCAGGTCACCCTTTTTAAAAGACAATCTGTCCTTATTGACAGACACTTTTCTTGCCATAAGGTCTTTGAGCTTCGCATTGTATGGATTCAATTCCCAGTTGCAAAAAGGTTTGGAGTACTCAATGCAGTCTTTCCACATTTTTTGATGATGGGGGTTGGCGCTTTTGAGTTCGAACTTGGTACCTTTGTCTTTAAAGACGAGCATCATGCCCACTGTTAAAAAGTAATCGAGCACATGCGTGTGATCCACTTTGTCCATGAAAAAGGTTGTGTACCTTTTCCACAATCGAGTCACTATCCCCGGGCCGAACACGGTCTTGAAAAGAGGAAGAAGCCCCTCGGGCTTGTAAAGATAAAACATAGCCATGAGTATGGACGTGAATCCGCACGACCCCGTCTGCTGGGAAATTCGCCAGGGACGTGCATGAATGTCGTCAACCCTGGTGATCATCCTGTTTTTCAACATGTTTCGAGTGCCCACATCGGAGCACCCCATTCTGTCGCATCCCTGCAGGATCTCACTTTTCAAATTGTCCATAACCGCTCCTTTCCTTTCCGTGAAATGCCCAAGAGCCTGAGTTGAGTTCATTCACAACTATTTCGCCCAGGTATCATCAAAAATTCCTCGGAGCATTGCAAGTGAAAACACCATGTGCAACTTTTCGATGCGAACTTTACTCCCCCCCTTTCTCGATGAGATCTTCTCGTTCCCAAGCTCCAGCTTGGGAACGCCTTTGCCTTGGAAGCTACAGCTTCCAGTCCTCGTGGCGGAAGGGCGGATGTCCCTGGATTCGTTGAGCGATTCATAGAGGCTTTGAGTGGTGGGGCTTTGGGTGATGAGGTGGACAAGATGAACAGGGTGAAGAGGTGGAAGCTGGGGCTTCCGAATATTCTCATTCCCAAGCTGAAGCTTGGGAATGAGAAACAAGAGTATTTCTGTTCATATTCCTATTTCGTTATCCCCAATTTAGAGAAACATGTAAAAATCAATGGGCTCATGCTCACTCCTGACAGGTCTTTGAAAAATGGACATACAAAATCTTTATTTTACAGGGTTTAAGGCAGATTTGGATGTCCATTTTTTATGGAAACAAAAACAGCAACTAAAACTATTTTTCCTAAAAGTGTGTCAGGAGTCAGTCATGGATGAATGAATGAACTGAGTTTCAGGGCATGCCTACATATTCCCCCCTGGGCATGGGGCGTTGGGGTTTGAGCACACGATGAAGAAGCAGAGGCACGGTGGCATGAGTCACAACTCTTTCAGCCACACTGCCCAATATCCAGGCGACCTCACCCCTACCATGGCTGGCCATCACAATGAGGTCCACCTTGTTTTCGTCCGCATAGCCGATGATCTCGAGAGCCGGGCTGCCTGTCACGCAAACGGTGTTCACATCGATCCCCTGCTCTTTGAGACCTCGGGCTGCATCACTCAGAAAAGTCTCACAAGCTTTCTGCTCCGCGGCTGCTGCAATATCCTTTACCTGCCCTGCGGCTTCCCCCATTGCCGGATCCACGGAAGCCGTACATGAATGGAAGAGAATAACCTGCGAGCTGAAAGCCTTGGCCAACTCGATCACTTGGGGAAGAACTGAAGCAGACACTTTTGATCCATCCAATGGAACCAAAATCTTCTTGTACATTTCGCTCTCCTTTTTGTGAACATTTGTTGAAACTCCTGAAAAATGCATCCCACCATCAATCGGCCCCTATCACCTCCCTCATTCAAAACAAGGTTGCTTCGAAGCAACACAACACGTAAGGTTGAATCACTGTAGTCCAACCCATAAAGAGCCTGGGAGATACCCCTTTTTCTCTCCCATAGCTCCCCTCTCCCACCAGCATATGAACATCTAAAAACACGGCATCATCAGATAAAGTTTTGAATAATCAGACAACTGCAAAAACATGAAGAATTATATTTTAAACGACCTATCTAATTTTTATCATTAATAGAATAATTCAAAAAAAACAAAAAATCATCCATTTAATGTACAGAATTTTTTCTACGAAAGACTGAAAGCGGCCGGTCAGGATTCTTTCAGTCCTCCATGGATGCTTGAACGCGATATGCCCACCGAACCTACACAATGGTGGGCACAAATCATGAAGACATCAAGGGGTTGCAAACTCCGTCAATGCAAAAATTCCTTCCC
>CAZRWT010000060.1:0-19857 GCA_964603955.1 uncultured Syntrophobacteraceae bacterium | reverse complement strand
TCAGCTCCAATATCTACATATGAGTAGATTTGGGTAGGTCTGGCAGAACGGCACAGATGATCTATTAAGAAGCCACAAGAGAGGAGAACGTATTGTTGGAAGAACTCCATCGACTGTTATCGAGCATCGAACCGGCGGATGAAACCTGGGAGCAAAGGGCCTGGGAAAGGCTGCGATCTCAAATTCGGCCCAGAGGGTCACTGGGCTACCTGGAAGTCATCGCCGCCCGCCTGGCGGCTATCTGCCGCACTCTCGAACCCAGCCTGGAGTGCAAGCTCATCTTCACCATGGCCGGAGACCATGGTGTAGCCGAGGAGGGAGTGAGCGCCTATCCCCAGGAAGTCACCCCCCAGATGGTTTACAGCTTTGTGCAGGGCTGGGCATCCATAAACGTTTTGGCGAGGCATGCCGGTTCTCATGTACGGGTGGTGGACTGCGGCGTTGCGGCGGACCTGCCCGGGGAATGGCCCATTGTGCATAAAAAAATCGCCAAAGGGACCGAAAACATGGCCAAAGGGCCGGCCATGTCGAAAGCTCAGGCTGTGAAAGGACTGCTCCTGGGAGCGAACCTCGTGAAAGAGGCTGAAAAAAGCGAGGGGTATGAGCTTTTCGGTACGGGCGACATGGGCATTGCCAACACGACTCCTTCCACTGCCGTCGTGGCTGCGTTCAGCGGCAAACCTGCTGCCGAACTCACGGGAAGGGGCACGGGCATCGACGATGCCGTTCTCGAAAGGAAAATCAAGGTGATCGAGCAGTCCCTCCGGGTGAACCGACCCGATCCCGGCGATCCCCTGGATGTTCTGAGTAAAGTGGGGGGCCACGAGATTGCCGGATTGGCGGGAGCCGTGCTGGGGGCAGCGGCTTGCAAGGTTCCCATTGTGTGCGACGGATTCATCGCGACAGCGGGAGCGTTGGTGGCCTGCCGCCTGGCTCCCGCAGCCCGCGACTATCTCTTCATTTCCCATCACAGTCATGAAGTGGGGCATGCGGCCATGATCGATCTTTTGGGAATTCGTCCCATTCTCGATCTGGGCATGCGACTGGGGGAGGGCACCGGTTCCGCCCTCGCCATGTCCATCGTGGAAGGCGCCGCAAGAGTGCTCACGGATATCAAGACCTTTTCCGAAGCCGGGGTTACGGATACAGGGCATTAGGATAGCCGAAAACACGTTTTATGTTTCATTTTGAAAGGTTTGAGATATAATTTTCGGCCATGGCGCGGCGTTGTACAACGCCCATGACTTGAAGATCGTTTCTTCAGTTCTTTACACAAATCTGGAAAGGAGTTTTTGACTATGAGCAGCCTCACTCCGGAAGGCGAAGGCCTTCGAAGAGCCATCAAGTGGATATCCGGCAATATGGAGGAAAAAAAGGACACTCCGCTCAATAAGTTGATCCAAGAAGCGGTCATGCGCTTCGATCTATCTCCCAAGGACACGGATTTCCTGGTGAAATTCTATAAAGACAGTCAAAAAAGTTGAACCGACTCACACCCCCGGTTGCGACAGTGGGGATAAACGCTGAAATCATGACGGCGTTCGATTGATCGCAGTACGCCTTCGAAACCTTAGTATGGGGAGCCTCCATGCTCCCCCAAAATCAAGCCATTCACATCGAGGATATATTCAGGAGAATAAAAATGGCACCCTGGCTGATCTGGTTTTTGGTCGGTATTGGTCTGGCTTTTGTGGAACTCATGCTTCCGGGGTTTATTCTGCTCTTTTTCAGCATTGGGTGCCTTGTGACGGCGGGAGCCTCTCTCCTCTTCGACCTGTCCTTTACCGGGCAGCTGTCGGTTTTTATAGTGACGTCCATCGTTTCCCTCCTGTCTCTTCGCAAATGGTTGATGAGTGTTTTTCGTGGGAAGTCTTCCAATGGAGGCCAAACGGAGTTTGATGATTTTCCTTTCGGGGTCCGCGTTACGGTGATCAAGACCATTACACCGGAAATTTCCGGTCGCATCCAATATCGGGGAGCCCCCTGGGATGCTGTGGCCGCTGAAACCATCGAGGCCGGCTCCACGGTCGAAATCGAGCGTTACGGCGATTCCCGCCATGTTTTTTTTGTCCGTAAAATACAAGGAGCGCGTCATGAGTGATACCGCTATTGCGTTGGTTGTGCTGACCGTATTGGTGGTGGTCGTTTTGGTCAAGACCGCCAGGATCGTCCCGCAAAAAAGTGAGTATATCGTAGAACGCCTGGGTAAGTACAATCGCACCCTGGGAGCCGGCTTTCACATCCTGATCCCTTTTCTGGACCGGGTGGCCTACAAGTTCACGCTGAAAGAAGAGGTCATGGACATTCCAAGCCAGAACTGCATCACCAAAGACAATGTGAGTGTCGAAGTGGACGGCCTCATTTATGTGCAGGTAGTGGACAGCAGGCTGGCGGCCTACGGCATCAACGACTATCGTCTGGCCGCTTCCCAACTTGCCCAAACCACTTTGCGTTCATGCATCGGTCGCATCGACCTGGACAAAACTTTTGAGGAGCGTGAAACCATCAACGGACAGGTGGTGGATTCCATCGACCAGGCGGCCCAGAGCTGGGGCGTCAAGGTGTTGCGCTACGAGGTGAAGGACATCTTGCCCCCGGAATCGGTCAAAAAGGCCATGGAAGCCCAGATGACCGCCGAACGAGAAAAGCGCGCGGCCATCGCCCGCTCCGAAGGGGATCGCCAGGCCACCATCAACCGGGCGGAAGGGGATCGGCAGGACGCTATTTTGCGTTCGGAAGGGGAAATGCAGCGGCGCATCAACGAAGCCAGAGGGCAGGCCCAGGAAATCCTGGCCATTGCTCAGGCCACCGCCGAAGGGTTGAGCACCATCGCCAAGCAACTGCAAACACCGGGAGGTCCCCAGGCGGCCAACCTGCGCGTGGCCGAACAGTACCTCCAGGAGTTTGGAAAGTTGGCCAAGGAATCCAACACTCTCGTGATCCCGAGCAATATAGCCGATCTTTCCGGCATGGTGACCACGGCCATGACCGCCTTGAGAAAAGTCGAGTGACAGATCGCATGACAACACGGAGCCTTTTAAAATGACCATAGCCGAAATGGATACGGCACACGTCGCGGCCCTCGTTGGAGAACTCCAGGTGCAACCCCGGCAGGTGAGTGCCGCACTGGAGCTGCTTTTCGACGGCGCGACGGTTCCCTTCATTGCCCGATACCGTAAGGAAGTGACGGGTTCTCTCGACGAGACCGTCATCACTCAAATTCGAGACCGCTACGAACAACTCCTCGTTCTGGACCGGCGCCGGGAAGCCATACTGAAGTCCCTGATCGAACAGGGGAAGCTCTCGGAAGACCTGGAGCTGCAAATCCGTTCCGCTCCCAGCCTTGCTCAACTGGAAGACCTTTACCTTCCCTTTCGCCCCAAACGCCGCACTCGGGCTTCCATCGCCAGGAAGAAGGGGCTCGAACCCCTGGCATCGCTTCTCTGGGAACAAAACCCTGCCACGGACCCGTCGTCGTCGTCCCGCGATTTCATCGATGTGGAAAAGGGCGTTGAAAATGCCGAGGCGGCTCTTTCCGGCGCACGGGATATCATAGCCGAATGGGTCAACGAGCATGCGGAAGCACGATCCCGCCTGAGGGAGCTGTTTGCCGAAAAAGCTTTGATCCGCTCGTGTGTGGCTTCAGGCAAGGAAGAAGAGGGGAGTCAATACCGGGACTATCATGAGTGGGAAGAGTCCCTGGCCGGATGCCCCGCTCACCGCTACCTGGCCATGCGGCGAGGCGAAAAGGAAGGAATGCTTTCGCTGCGCGTGCTGCCGGAGGAAGACGCGGCACTGACGATCCTGGACAGGCTCTTCGTGAAAGGGGACACACCGGCTTCCCGCCAAGTCCGGGATGCCGTCAGGGACAGTTACGGCAGGCTCCTGGCACCTTCCCTGGAAAATGAAGCCAGGCAGAACAAAAGAGAATGGGCCGACAGGGAAGCCATTCGAGTGTTCGCCGACAACTTGAGGCACCTTCTCATGGCCGCGCCTCTGGGGTTCAAGCGGGTAATGGCGGTGGACCCCGGTTTCCGCACCGGCTGCAAGGTAGTTTGCCTGGACCCCCAAGGAAAGCTTTTACACCATGAAGCCGTCTTTCCCCATTCGGGGGATAAAGCTGCCGAGGCAGCCGCCAGGCGCATGAGGGAGTTGGTGCGGACCTTCGAAATCGAAGCCGTCGCCATAGGAAACGGAACGGCGGGAAGGGAAACGGAAGTTTTTATCAAAGGTATTGGGCTGCCGTCTGCTCTTCAAATTGTCATGGTAGATGAAAGCGGGGCTTCCGTTTATTCCGCCTCCCCCGTGGCGCGGGAAGAATTTCCCGATCACGACGTGACCGTTCGAGGGGCCGTTTCCATCGGACGCCGGCTCATGGACCCTCTTGCCGAGCTGGTGAAAATCGAACCCAAATCCCTGGGAGTGGGACAATACCAACACGATGTGGATCAGGGGGAACTCAAAAAGGGGCTCGACGATGTGGTCATGAGTTGCGTCAATGGGGTGGGGGTCGAGGTGAATACCGCCAGTGCTCAACTATTGACCTACGTTTCCGGCCTGGGCACCCAGACGGCCAAAAACATTGTGGCTCGAAGGGAAGGGGAGGGGCCTTTCAAATCCAGAAAAGAGCTCCTGAAAGTTCCGAGGCTCGGTCCCAAAGCCTTCCAGCAAGCCGCCGGCTTTCTGCGCATTCGCGATGCTGCAAACCCTCTGGATGGCAGTGCAGTGCATCCCGAATCCTATTCCGTGGTGGAAACCATGGCAAAAGACATGAAGTGTACCGTGGCGGACCTGATGACCGACAGCAACCTGCGGGACCGCATCAAGCTCCAGCGTTACATCACACCAGAAAGGGGGCTTCCGACCCTGACGGACATTTTACAGGAACTGGCCCAACCCGGCCGTGACCCGCGACAAACTTTCGAAGCCTTTAGCTTTGCCGAGGGTATCGAAAAAATGGAAGACCTTTATCCCGGAATGAAGCTACCCGGAATCGTGACCAATGTGACGGCCTTTGGAGCCTTTGTGGACATCGGAGTTCACCGGGACGGCCTGGTACATGTGAGCGAACTTTCCGACGGGTTTGTATCGGACCCCTTGCAGGTGATTCGCGTACATCAAAAGGTCATGGTGGTCGTCCTGGACGTGGATCTGAAGCGCAAGCGCATTTCATTGTCCATGAAGTCTTCACCGGGCAAGGGAAAAGGGGAAAACCCTCCCCGAAAGGTAGAAGAAACGCCGCGATCATCACAAAAATCGGGGAAAAAACAAAACGGCACAGTGCGAAAACCCACCTTTTTCAACAACCCTTTCCAGGATCTGCTCAAGAAAAATCATTGAAAAAGAGATTTGAGGTAGGGGAGGGGCGGCAAAGAACGGGGGCGTAGAGAGTTTGCCCCATGAGTCAAAAAAATAAGCCAACCGGTGGGGCAGACCAGTTGGCTTATGAGGAGGAAAGAGATTCTTTTTGGGGCTTGCCATTTGTTATTGCAATCTCTTTGCCAAGATGAACAGCGATTGGTTATGTATTTAATTTTACTTAATAAAAAAAAGAGATGTTTTTTTTATCGGCTTGTCTTGCCTTTGAATCACGCCTTACCACACAAAAATCGCGACATAATAGCGCCAATTCACGACATATCATTTCAAAAATGTCGCGAATTGGCGATCCGATCTTTTTTGCCTGGGGCAATATCTATTGATTTCTCTGCATTCTTTGCTATCGATTTGCCCTGGCTCCGACCCTTCCTCCAGAATCGGCTTTCACATTGGAGATCACCGGGTTTCCCGAATAGTTGATCGTTGCTCCGGATGACGCCTTGGCGTTGAGTTCGCCGGCGCTCACATCGGCGGAAGCGCCTGCATCGGCTCTTACATGGGCCGATGCGGCCGGCAGGTCGAATGCATCGATTGTGCCTCCCGCGCTGGATCGAGCTTCCAGGGTTTGTGTCTTGCCCGAAAGCCGGATGATCGAACCGGCTTTTTGAGAAACATGCAACGTTTGAAAATCCCCTTTGACATCGATGAAAGCCGCCGCATCGGCAACCAGTTTCAAAACTGGAGCTGAAAGCTCGTTTTGAGTGATGAAGCGGGCGGCCGCAGTGGCCGTGACTTCCGTCACGTGGGGATTGGTGATCACCACTTGCAAGGTACTTCGAGATCTCAAGGGGCCGGCGGATTCGATGACCAGTTCATCACCGCGCACGTCGGTACGAATGAGCTCCTGGAGGTTTTCATCGGCTTTCACGACAACGCTTCTTTGGTCATCTTGAGTGAACAAAACGTGGTAGCTGCCCTTGATTTTGATTTTCTCCCAGGGGGCTACCGTTCGCAGTTGTTCCACGACACGCCCGTTACCTTCGATCATTTCCGCTCTCAATTCGCTTTCCCAACCCATGGTTTCCAGCCCAAAAGCCCCAATGGCGAGCAGCACCACCGACAACAAATACCGTTTACCTTTTCTCATCAGCTTCTCCTGTCCTCGCGGTTCAAATTTTGGTGATGTGTTCGGGAGGTATTTCGTCCAGAAAACGGCTGGGGGCCGATGGCTCTCCTCGCCGCATTCGGGCGGAACTTATGTGAAGATGGTCCGAAGCCCGGGTCATGGCCACGTACATGAGCCGACGTTCTTCCTCGATGCCGTCCAGGCTATGCAGGGACCTCTGATGCGGCAGAATGTTCTCCTCCAGGGCAACCAGAAACACGACCTTGTACTCAAGCCCCTTTGCCGCATGGATGGTGGAAAGCTTCACACCTTTTTTGCTGTCTTCCGTGTCCTGGTCATCCCGCAGGAGGGCGGCATCTTCCAGGTATTCAGCAATGGATTCCTTTTGTGAGGCGTCGAAAATCATTTGCTTGATGTTTTCCATCCTGGATGTCGCATCCTCGGGATTTTCCGAAAAGGATTTTACATATTCTTCGTAATCGACTTCCTGAATAACACGCATCAACGCATGGTCCGGTTTTTCCGTGCCCAGAGACTGGAGAAGGATGAGAAGTTTTTCCAGGGCTGCGACTGCTTTTTTAGGAATCGCTTTTTTCTCTATGGCCTTCCAGGCCGCTTCCTGCAAGGAATTGTCCGCGTCCTTGTACTGGAGGATTTTGTTCATGGCTCCGGGACCTATCGAGCGCCGAGGTACGTTGATGATTCTTTCGAAGGATACGTCGTCCTTGTTGTTGACGGCACTGATGAGGTAGCCGTTGAGATCCTGAACTTCCCGGCGCAGAAAAAAACCCTGGGCTCCCACCATGGTGTAGGGAACGCGCTCCTGACGCAGGGCTCGTTCGAAGGGTAGGGAGGTGAACTTGGTGCGATAGAGTATGGCGATACTTTCCAGGGGCACTCGTTTGTAAAAGGCAAATTCCCGGCACTTTGCAGCCACCCAGGATGCCTCCAGATTGTCCGTTGAAAATTCGACAATGTGAATGGGATCTCCCTTGCGTCGGCTGAAGCATTTTTTCTCGATCCGCTGGGCATTGCAGGCAATGAGGCTGTCCGATGCCGCGACAATGGGGGCCGTGGATCGGTAGTTTTCCTCGAGACGAAAAACCTTTGCCCGCTCATATTTCTTGGGGAAATTGATGAAATGGCCGGGGTCGGCCCCACGGAATTTGTAAATGCTCTGGTAATCATCTCCCACGACAGTCAGGTTTCCATTGCGTACCAGCAGATCCACGATCTGGTTTTGTATGTCGTTGGAATCCTGAAACTCATCGATGAGGATGTAGTCGAAGCAGTCCCGGTAGCGGGAGCGAATTTCGGGGAATTTTTGGAGAAGGTCTCGAGTGAGCAGCAAAATGTCGTCGAAGTCCACGGAATTGCTTTCTTCCAGGGATTCGTTGTAGAGGCGGTAAATTTCCCCTTTTCTGGGTATGCGGCCTTTGTGACGAATGTAGTCGTGCGGGCTTCCAGAATTTTTGGCATAGGAGACCATGGCCGCCGCCGCCGAAAGATATTTTTTAGGATCCAGGTCGAGGTCCGCCAGGGCTTTTTTCAGGTGAGCCTTTTGCCGGGATTCATCATGGATGACCAGAGGTTTGTGGTATCCCAGGAGGTCGCAATGTTCCTTGAGTATTCTAAAACAGGCACTGTGAAAAGTACGGACCCATGGAAAGTCTGTCGATGATCTTCCCGTGGCGATTCCCACACGAGTTTTCATTTCTGCGGCAGCTTTGTTGGTGAAGGTGATGGCCAGTATTCTTGCGGGTTCGAGCCCTTTTTCATTGATCAAGTAGGCGATCTTGGAAGTCAGGGTTCTCGTTTTGCCGCTTCCGGCCCCGGCCGTGACGATGGTGGGGCTGTCTATGTATTCCACTGCGGCTTTTTGAGCAGGAGAAAGGCTTAAAACGGACATGCTGCGATGCTCCTTAAGTAAATAAGTAAATAGGGAAAGAGTAGGGGGGTAAAGTCAAAGTCACCGAGCTTGGAGGTTATTTCAAAAATCCACGGAGGAAGCAAGGCCAAAAAGGCCCGATCCATGGAGTTCCCAGTCCCTCGGCATTATCTTTATGCCCCCTGACCGGGCATCCATTGCGTTGAGGGAATGAGTCTGTTATTTTGCCGTGGTGATTGAACTCGACAGCGATTGATATTGGGCCGATTTGTGATTTTCATCCACTTGGGTCGAGTATGTGAGCAATCATGTCATTGCCGTTTTTCACGACACATACGGTCCACGAGACAAAAAAGGAGAAAAATCAATCATGGGAGGAATAGCCAACCTGGAGCAAAACGGTCTCATGCACATTCAAAACAGCAGGGACCCCCGACAGTCCATCACCGTTGTAGTGAACCAGGAAGAAAAGTGTGCGGAGACACACGGTCTCAAAATGCTCTTCAACGTGGACGAGATTCGCATTGATTTGCAGGAAGTACTTTCCCGTCTGCAAGAAACGGCCATGGTCCTGTCCTTTCTCCTGGAAACCATGTCGGCAGGTCATGACATGGGGCTGCCTTATGGTTACCAGGATATTTTTGAATATGGAGGCTCCAGGTACAGCCTGAAAAAAGAGGGAAACTATCGAAAGCTCAAACACCTGGGCTGAAAAAAAGGACATCACCATCATATTTGCCTTTTGTTGCGATCCTTCCTGGAGGCTTTTTTCCAATCGGAGCCTCGCTTTTCTTTCTGTTTGCGCTCATGCCTGGAAGTTTTTTCGGGCAGCCCCTCCATGTGCCTCATTTCCAAGTGAAAAGACCCGTGAGTGGCGTGAAGCCTGATTTTATCATTTGTTTTTTGCTTGTTTTTGCTTGCTTCCCTGTCTTTGATCAGCTCATTGAAAACATTTTCCTTGAGTCTGGGAAAAACCAGATGCCTGGCCGGGATTTTTTCCACGACAAACAAACCTTCACCGACTTCCAGAAAAATGATGCCGTCTTCTTGAGCCGGTGCTGTGGGGATTTCAATGACAATCGCATTTGGGTCTCTGCGTTTTCCCACGCGCTCCGCTAGGTCTCGCACGGCAAAGAGCGGTACGTAAGGTCTGCCCGAAGGCTCCAGACCATGTTCCATCGTGACAAGATATGTTTTGCGGCGACAGGCAAAAAAGAGTCTTGGGGGCAGCCGACCATCGGTTCGCACCGGGATGGGTGGGGCCAAGCCTTCGCGCAGATGTAGTTGATTGCCTTCGAGCCGGGCAGGAAAATCGATACCCAGGTAATGGATTTCTCGAATGTGTGTTTCTCTTACGAAACGCAGAGATGGGTCTTCCTGCAACGTCCAGTAAAATTCTTTCCAGGGCATGGTGCCGTCCGGGTTCCAGAAAAGCCCGTATTCGTGCGGTGCATGGTAAAGAATGTGCGCGAGGGTTTTTGCGAGCGTTACGGGTTTATAGACAGCCATTTTAAAACCTCTATTTTTGTTGACATAATAACACTTATCGGACTTTTTGTTTTTTGCTTTTTTTCCCTTGACAATGAAACGCCCTTCCGGTACAACCTCTCTCGTTGCTGCTGAGCGGGAATAACTCAGTGGTAGAGTGCAACCTTGCCAAGGTTGAAGTCGCGGGTTCAAATCCCGTTTCCCGCTCCACTCAATGAAAACCTGGAGGGATGGTCGTCGGCCATCCCTTTTTTCGTCTCCTATTTTTCTTATCCGCATTTACGTGTCGCATGAACAACGTCTCTCAGCCTCCAACGAAAAATCCTTCCAAAAGGTCTGGTAAGGAAGACCTCCTGGAAAGCTTTTACGCTCAATTCAACTCCAAGGATCAGGTGCTCGTCACCATCGATCCGGACCCCGATGCCATTGCAAGCGCTCTGGCCGTCAAAAGGCTCCTGTGGCGGCGGGTTCAATCCGTCACCATCGGTATGATCCGCCCCATCAGAAGGCTCAACAACATTACCATGGTGCGCCTGCTCAATCTACCCCTTAAGCTTCTCGACAGAGAACGGGAGCCCGACTACGATAAATTTGTCCTTGTGGACGCCCAACCCTACCACAACGAGTTTTTCCGGAAGCTCCACTACAACGCCGTCATTGATCATCATCCCACGACACACCCCTGTTCGGCGGCATTTGTGGACATACGCCCCGATTACGGCTCCACTTCCACAATCTTAATCGGTTATCTCAAGGCCGCCGGCATAAAACCTGCCAAAGCCCTTGCCACCACCCTTCTCTATGGAATCAAAACGGACACGAGAAGCTTTGAAAGACACACCCTGGTGCAAGACATAGAAGCTTTCCGCATGGTGTACCCACTGGCCAACCACAGTGCCCTGAGAAAAATAGAAATTTCGGACCTGTCCCTAAATGATCTCAGTTTTTTCCGCAAAGCAGTAGAAAAGAAACATGTTCTCAAAGACAGGATTTTCGCTCACCTGGACGAAGTGCCCATGGCGGATATTCTTGTGGAAATCGCCGATTTCTTTCTCAAAATACATGATATTTCCTGGAGCATCATATCAGGTATTTTCGACAGTTCCCTCATTGTCATCATACGCAATGACGGCTACCGAAAAGATGCGGGAAAGCTTGTACGGGAGGCCTTCGGAACCATAGGTTGCGCTGGAGGCCACGCATCCATGGCACGTGCGGAAATTCCCCTGGAAAACCTCGGTCTCGTTTTAAACCAGCTCAACTCTGTCGGCATCGAAGAATTTGTGCGCCAAAAACTGTCACCCTTCAAAAAAAGATGATCGCATCTTCGCCGCCACAAATCGTCCACGGCTCCAATCATTGTTTCGCGGCGGATTGCTTCAGAATGTAGCGGCATGCCCTGCCCTTGCCCTGTCTGACGACTAAATCCGCTTCCACCATCTCATTCAATTCACGCAAAGCCTGTCGTTCGGAAATTTCGTTGATCCGCGAATAATACTTGTTGGTGATGAATCCCTGAATGTTCAAAAATTCCAGGGCCTTTATCTGCCTGGGTTTGAGACCGGTTTCCAGCATCCTCTCACCGGGATCCACATCGGGGATGCCGGGCGTCGGCTGAACTTGCGGGGCACCTTCGTATAAGGAAGCGGTTTCATCTTTATGAACCATGCCGGGATGGGACCAGCCTGGCTTCGGCCCTCGAATTTCGGAGGGAAGATCCTGGAGAGTGATGTGGTCCCCCGTAGCAAGGATGACCGCCCGTTCGACAACATTTTCCAGCTCACGTACGTTTCCCGGCCACGAGTACTCAAGGAGATGCCGGCAAGCTTCCTGATCGATACTCATGTTTCCCCGGTGTTCTCGTTCCTTGCTGTATTTTTGAAGGAAATGCTCTACCAGGAGGGGAATGTCATCGGTTCTTTTTCTGAGGGGAGGGAGAACAATGTTCAACACATTGAGCCTGAAAAACAGGTCGGCTCGGAAACGGTTGGCGGCCACTTCCTCCTTCAGATTCCTGTTGGACGCAGCCAGAACACGTACGTCCACCCGAATGGTCTGGCTGCTTCCCACCCTCTCGAACTCCATTTCCTGGAGCACCCGTAAAAGCTTTACCTGCAAGGGGGGAGACATTTCACTGATTTCGTCGAGAAAAAGTGTTCCCTGATGTGCCGCTTCAAACCGCCCTTTCCTCTGACTGATCGCTCCACTGAACGCCCCCTTCTCATGCCCGAAAAGTTCACTTTCCAGCAAGCTTTCGGGCAGCGCTCCACAATTGACTGAAATGAACGGCTTGTCCTGCCGGGTACTGTTGTAGTGTATGGCTCGTGCGATCAGTTCTTTTCCCGTTCCGGATTCTCCCGTGATGAGAACCGTGGCTTTGGTGGGAGCAACCTTCTCGATGAGTTCATAGACTTTTTGCATTGGGGCGCTTTTCCCAATGATGTTGCTGAAATGATAGCGTGTTTTGAGCACCCTGCTCAAATGTCGATTTTCTTTGATGAGTTGATAATGGTCGACGGCTTTGCGGATGGTCAGCTTGAGTTCCTCGTTTTTAAAAGGCTTTTCGATGTAATTGTAGGCGCCCTTGCGCATGGCTTCCACGGCTTTTTCCACGCTCCCGAAGGCCGTGAGCATGATGACCGGAAGATCCGGGTCGGCCGTGTGAATCCGATCAAGAAGAGCCATCCCGTCCATTCCCGGCATTTTCATGTCTGTGATGACCACATCCAATTCATATTCTTGAAAAATATTCAAGCCATCCTCAGCCGTCCGGGCCGTCATGACACGATAGCCCTCATCGGTAAGCAGGTCTTCGAGAATCAGTAAGTAGTTTTTTTCGTCATCAATGATGAGGATATTTTCCATTTTTTGACTACAAACCCTTTTCCATGACTTCATTGATCATCTTTAAGCGTGGTTGGAAAACGTACTGTAATCGTGGTGCCCTTCCCTTCCTCGCTTTCCACTTCTATCTCTCCCTGGTGGCCGTCAATGATACTCTTGACAATGGCCAGCCCCAATCCGGTCCCTTTTTCACGGGTGGTGAAGAAAGGGTTGAAGATTTTTTTGTGAATATCGTGCGGAATTCCCATTCCAGTGTCCTGTATGGAAACCTGGATGCTGCCCGCATCCGGTTCGTGGATCATATCGGAGGACACCTTTAGAGTACCCCCTTTCGGCATGGCCTGAAGGGCGTTGCACAGCAGGTTGAGAAAAGCGCGATACAACAGATCGGGATCGCCCAGCATCCTGGCTCCGGCATTTCCCTGATTGTATTCCAAAATTATTCCTCTCCTCTGACATTCCGGTTCGATGACCGAGAGGTTTTTTTCCAATATGCTTTCAATATCGCACTCGTTGTGTCGCACATTTTTGGGGCGCGCAAAATCCAGGAACTCCGTGAGGATATCGTTCAATCGCGTCGCCTCCTCCACGATAATGGATGTAAACTTTTTTTGTTTTTCATTTTCCATGCGTGAATTCAGCAGTTCCGCACTGCTGCGAATGATGCCCAGGGGATTTCGGATTTCATGGGAAACCCCCGCGATCATCTCTCCCAAAACCGCCAGGCGTTCGGACTGGTGAAGTTGTTCTTCCAGTTTTTTTTGTACGGCAGCTCGGGAAGCAATGATCCTTTCGGCCCTTCTTGCCAGAACAAGGATGGTGACAAACATTACTCCCACAAGAATGAGACAAGACAGTACCACGATGAATTGAAACCGATAGATACTCACGTAATCATCCGTCATGTCTTGAATGATTTCAAAAACTCCGAGAACCTTGCCCTTGTTGACGCTCAGGGGCCGCTCTTCCCACATGGGAAAGTAAGTAACGAGTTGCCGCATCCCTCCCGTCCATTTGATGCCCAAAAAGCTCCTGGTTTCCCCCTGCAAAACGGACACGGATTCCTCTTGAAGGGCCCTTTCAAAAACAGCGTGAACATTTCCCTTGGAACCAATTTTCTCGGGCTCCGTGCTGTAGGTCAGTATCATTTCAGGATTGTAAATGTTGACCTTTTGTATGGTGAATCCATGAATGGTGTTTCTCACGACCCGGTCCAGGCGTGCGTACTGGTTCTCCCGGCTGAGCCTGATTTCCCCTTCGGCAATGAGAGTGGGTAGGGTGAACTGAAAAAAAACCTGATGATTCAGGTTTTCCGCCACAAGAGAAGCGTATTGCTCGCTTTTATGAATAAGAATCGCCTTGGCGCGCTGGGTGAGAAACCCAGAAAAAACGATCATGGAAGTTAAAATCACTGCCAGGCTCGAAAACGAAATGTATTTGACCAGTTGAAAAGGTTTTGCATTTTTATTCACATTATTGCCGGCAACCGCAGCCGTAGCCGTAACGCGGTCTCTTTCATCGTTCATATTTACTTTTACTTCCAACCTCTTTGCGCCGTTGCGCAATCAGTTCTCGATATTTGCCTTCCCAGCCCCTGGCAACGGGATCATAAAAATAAACCGTTTCCATAGAATCAGGAAAGTACCTTTCCGGAATCCAACCCGATGGATCGTCATGGGGATATTGATAATGTTTTCCATATCCCAGGTCTTTCATAAGCCCTGTAGGCGCGTTTCTCAGATGATACGGAACGGGCATGGCTCCCGTTTTCCTCGCCACACTTCGAGCATGCCCGAAGGCTTTGTAGAGAGCGTTGCTTTTGGGGGCGAGAGCCAGGTAAACGGCGGCCTGGGCCAGGGCCAGGTCTCCCTCCGGAGTTCCCATCACCTGGTAGGCCTGCAGAGCGGCGTGAACTTCCAGCAGGGCAAAAGGGTCAGCGAGCCCGATGTCTTCCGAAGCCATTCTCAGGAGGCGGCGAGCAATGTAAATGGGGTCTTCGCCTGCGTTGAGCATACGTGCAAGCCAGTAGAGCGCCGCGTCGGGATCACTTCCTCGAATGCTTTTGTGGAAAGCCGAAATGAGATTGAAATGTTCCTCACCGCTTTTATCGTAATGAACGGCACTTCGCTGCAAGAGTTCTTTCATGGTTTCGAGGTCGATGGCCGCCTTGCCCTCCCCTTCCCTTCCTGAAATACTGAGCACTGCGGTCTCGATCCGGTTGAGTGCCACTCTGGCATCCCCGCCGCAGGCGGATGCCAGATAATCCATGGCTTCTCGGGTGGCAGGAGCGTTTTTTTTGCCCAATCCCCTCTCTTCATCAGCCAGGGCCCTTTCGATGATCGTGCGCAGCTCATCGGGTGCGAGGGGTTCCAGTACCAGCACCTGGGTTCTGGACAGGAGAGGCCTGATGACTTCGAAAGAAGGATTTTCCGTAGTGGCGCCCAGCAGATAAAACGTGCCGTTTTCCACATGGGGAAGCAAAATATCCTGTTGTGCTTTATTCAGACGATGGATTTCATCGAGCAGCAACCATGTGCGTTTTTTCTCTTTCGCCCATCGCGCCAATGCTTCTTCCGTCGCTGCCCTGATTTCCCTGGCTCCCGCCATCACTGCCGACAGGGCGATCAGGTGAGCCTGGGTGTGATCGGCAATGATTCGTGCCAGGGTGGTTTTTCCGCATCCGGGAGGCCCCCAGAGAATCAGTGATTGCAAATGCTTGTTGGTGATCAGGCGATGCAGCAGCTTTCCCGGGGCAAGCAAATGCTCCTGTCCCACGAATTCCTCCAGGGAAACCGGCCTCATCCGGTCCGCCAAAGGTGCCCTCTTTCCGGCCGTCACCTGATTCAGTTTTTCGAAAAGATTCATTTGCTGGGACACTTTTTATCCGCTTTCTTGTGAGAATGAGCGATTGATCCCCACATTATCGGATTATCGGATTACCGGCTTGAGTTTGCATATTTGCATGCGGCACTCAATATACATCATATACCGGCACATTGCATCTCTCGACTCATTCTGATATATGGGGTGCGGATATCTCATAACTACGAGGAGGATCGCGATCATCATGCCCACTGCTCTGGTAACTGGAGCCACCGGTTTCATCGGCGCCCACGTGGCCCTTGTGCTCCTGGAAAAAGGATGGAAAGTCAAGGCTCTGAAAAGGAATTCCTCTCGCCTGCCTTCTTCCGGGCTGGAGGGTGTGGAATGGGTGACGGGTGATTTGCGCGATCCTGCCGGGCTCATGGAAGCCTGCCGGGGCTGTGATGCCCTGTTTCATGTGGCGGCGGATTATCGTCTCTGGGCAAACAATCCACAAGAAATCTATGAAAGCAACGTCCAGGGTACCGTCAATGTTTTACGGGCGGCCCGGGAAGCTCGGGTTTCACGGGTGGTTTACACCAGCAGCGTGGGAGCTTTGGGGCTGAATGCGGACGGTGTTCCCGCCGATGAAGCCACCCCCGTTTCCATTCAGGACATGATCGGACATTACAAGCGATCCAAATTCCTGGCCGAGAGGGAAGTGGAAAAATTCGTGTCCCATGGGCTGCCCATCGTCATGGTGCATCCCAGCACGCCGGTGGGCCCCGGAGATCACAAGCCCACTCCCACGGGGAAGATCATCGTGGATTTCCTCAACGGCCGCATGCCTGCTTACCTCAATACGGGCCTCAACCTGGTGCATGTTCGTGATGTGGCTCGGGGGCACCTCCTGGCTTTCGAGCGTGGGGGCATCGGCAAGAAATATATTCTCGGAAACCGAAACCTCACCCTGGAGCAGATTTTCAAGATTCTCGAAAAAACTTCCCATGTGAAGGCTCCCCGCTTTCGCCTCCCCTATCGTCCCATTTTGTGGCTCGGGTATCTATTGGCGGGCGTATCGGCCATCACGGGCCGTGAGCCCCTCGTTCCTATCGAGGGAGTGAAGATGGCCGGGAAGCACATGTTTTTCGACTCGAGCAAAGCAATCCGGGAACTGGGCCTTCCACAGACCCCCGTGGAAGATGCTCTCGATGAAGCCGTCTCCTGGTTTCGTGCTCACGGCTATGCTCCGTGAGTCCTTTTCCATTCTCCGATTCAAATATAAGGCGTTGACACAATGCGTTTTCCTGTAAGTCTCTATGCCTCCATGGCGCGTTATCTCGTGGGCAAGAAAATATCCCGTGAAGAACGCTTTCCGCTGGTCCTCATGCTCGAACCCACCCATCGGTGCAACCTCACCTGCTCCGGGTGCGGTCGCATCCGGGAATACCACAGCACCCTGCACCAGGAAATGACCCTGGCGGAATGCCTCGAATCCGTGGAAGACGCCGGAACACCGGTGGTCACCATCACCGGCGGGGAACCTCTGCTCTACAGCCGGGTGGTGCCCCTGGTGGACGAGCTTATCGCCCGGAAGAAGCACATCTATTTTTGCACCAACGGGCAACTCCTGGAAGAATCCCTGCCCCGGTTTCGGCCTCATTCTCACTTCACCTGGAATATCCATTTCGACGGCTCCGAGCCGATCCACGATCAGATCATCTGCAAGCCCGGAGGATTCCAAAAGGCGCTGAAAGGTCTGCGGGCGGCCAAAAGCATGGGGTTCCGCGTCAGTACCAACACGACCGTGTATCGAGAAACGGATGTGGATGACCTGGAAAAGCTCTTCGAACAGCTCACCGATGTTCGAGTGGACGGTATCCTGGTGGCTCCTGGCTTCAGCTATGAGGATGTGACCGGGGAAGTCTTCCTCACACGCCGGGAGATCATGGATAAATTCCGGCGCATCCGCACCTGGTCCCGGCGCTTCCCCATCATCAGCAACCCCATCTACCTGGATTTTCTCACGGGAAACCGCTCGCTGCAATGCACGCCCTGGGGCAATCCCACCAGGAATCCTCAAGGGTGGAAATCCCCTTGCTATCTCATCACCGATACGCATTACGCGACGTTTGCCGAACTCATGGAAAAGACGGACTGGGAGTACTACATGTCGGGCAAGGACCCACGATGTGCTCAGTGCATGGTTCACTGCGGCTATGAACCCACCGTGGTTCGGCAGATGACGGGAAAGGACCTCCTGCGCATGATAAGGTGGAACATCGATGTTTGAGCTGCCGCACCTGATCTGGGGCACTATCACCCTGCGTCCCTATGTGTTTGCCTTTCTGGCGGTTTACCTGTTGGCGGGCACGTTTCACATGGGCTGGAAAAGAACGCTGGTTTATATCCCCGTGGGCTATTCCATCGCCTGGATGTCTGAATTTTCGTCCATCCACTGGGGCTTTCCCTACGGAGACTACTACTACATTCACGACACCATGGGCAGGGAACTGTGGGTATTTGGCGTACCGTTCATGGACTCGCTGTCCTACGTGTTCCTGTCCTACTGCAGCTATTCCCTGGCGACTGCTCTCGTGAGCCCCAACTGCACGGCGGGAGGCCACTTTCACGTATTGGAAACCCATTCCACCCGAAGGTCCTGGCAAACCCTCGTTCTGGGGTCCTTTCTGTTCGTCTTTCTCGACATTTTGACGGACCCCGTCGCTTTCCAGGGATACCGTTGGTTTCTGGGACAAATTTACGGGTACAACGAACCTGGGGTTTACTTCGGCATTCCCATGAGCAACTTCGTGGGCTGGCTCGTGGTGGGCTTCGTCTTGATTGCCACGCTCCAGGGCCTGGACCGCGCATCACGATTCGAACTCCCTCCTCACCCCATCAATCGATCTTTTCCCTCTATCCGTCTCATGGGGCCGTTGCTTTATTTTTCCGTACTGATTTTCAACCTGGTCGTCACCTTCCATATCAACGAGAATCTCATGGGCACGGTGGGTTGCTTCCTGGTTTTTTATACCTTTCTCATGGCGGGTTTTTTCACCCTTTACAAAGTCAGGCATGTCACTTCGTCACACATCGCTCTCCATCTCTCCGACTTCCCCGAACCGGTAACTCCGGAACTGCTGGAAAAGTTCGACCGGTTGTCTGAAAAATCTCTAGACCCACCGGCAACTTAAATATCTTTTTTTCCTCATTCCTTGCCTTGCGTGGCAAACAAAACTTAAACGACGGGCTCCCATGAAGCTTCCCAGCTAACCGAAGGCAAATTCAACATGGAATCCAAAATTCCGGCAAGGGATGCGGATGCACGGGATGAATGCTTCCAGGATTTGAGAACAAAAGGAAAAATGGACGGCTTTTTGAGGATTTGGAAGCAGACTTTGAGTGGAGATACCCGTCCATTCCGGTCCGTAATGTGGTCAAGATCGAGGACTATGGGATCATGGAATCCATCGCTGACGCTTCTCAAACACACAAGAGGAATACCTCGGCTACAGGCAGCCTCGGCTATGTAAAAGCTTTCCATGTCCACTAGCACATGCCGTCCTCCGGTAAGGCCTGCGAGAGAGTCCTTGGGCTCGGGGCGTCGTACGGTGATGAGTTCGGTGGTTTTGACACCGCCGGCATGAGCAAAACTTTTCAGTTCTTCCGAGTATCTTGTTCCATATGCCGTCGAAGCACACGTCCTTTCATCATTGAGACACCCCCGTGAAGATACCCACTCCACCAGGCATACGTCTCCTACTTGCAAGTGAGAAGACAGGCTGCCCGCAAAGCCGAATGAAACGAGAAGGTCGGGAGGCTCGGAACCGGACAAAACCCACTCCAGGGCACGGCACACGGCATGACGTCCCATTCCCGTTTCCGTGAAATAAAAGCGAATGTTTTGCCGGGTGCAGCAATGGCGACGAAAAGGGCTTTTCGCTTCCAAAATCCATTGCCTGGAGAAAATTTGTTGAAAAGGCTCATATTCCTGGGGCAATGCCGCGAGCAGATGAATGTTTTTGGGATTGAAGGTCATTATTATAAAACTCGCTTTTGGGGAGTGTACGTATATGGATATGGATGGATACAGAAAATCCGTTGGCGAATGAGGCCCTATCCCACGTTGATGTGGTTCCATGTCGTCATCCCGGCTATAGGCCGGCCGTCGGGTGATGGTAAAAAAATCAGTATGTTCCAATGAAGGCCTTGACTCAACAAAAATAAACAAGTTGTTGTTGCCGTCGGTCGGAAATCAGACCAAAATGGCCTGGAAGTAAGTCCACAACGCAACTTATGCCTCTCGTTCCCAAGCTCTCAGCTTGGGAACGGCTTTATTGTGGAAGCTCCGGCTTCCACTCAGCCACAGAAAGCTCTGAAACGGGAA
>CAZRWT010000059.1:0-20052 GCA_964603955.1 uncultured Syntrophobacteraceae bacterium | reverse complement strand
GCCGCATAAGCCACTCCAGGAATCCTCGGCCTTCAGGCCGGGGAGGATGTCAAAAAAAACTCCTCTTGCCCGAACATGCGCGGCTCGATACGGCCCTGTCGGCGCATTCGAAGCAACACCTCTTCCAGTTCGACAGGGCTTACCCCCAGAGAGCTTGCCATTTCACGGGCAGCACAAGGACGCCTCAAAAGAAGCTCGATAACACGCGAATCAAGGTCCTCGTCTTTTTCGAGTATCGCCCCCCTCACATAACTCCCGATGATTTGAGTCATCCCTGGAGGGAAAAAACGGGCCGCCGCCGCCATCTGTCGCGCGTCCAATCCCAACGTGCCTTCATGGGCGGGAGGACGTACGACCGTATTCAGTTCAACCCGGTCCGGACAGATCGATTCCACCACCCCGGCGATCCTGCCAAGCTCTTCCGGACCATCATTCATACCGGCAACCAGAAGGATTTCCAGGTGCAACCCACCCCTGTATTCTTTTCGAAATCGACGAATCCCATCCAGGATGGTATCTATCTTCAAATGAGGGTGGGGACGATTGATTTTCCGAAAGATGGAATCGCTCACCGCGTCGAGAGAAGGGACCACCCGGTCCGCCGCGAGCAGACTCTTTCTAACGTTCTCATCCCAAAGGAGAGAACCGTTGGTGAGAACCACGAGAGGGATATCGGGGTACTTTTCTTTGATACGATTGATGAGGGAACCCAGATCACGGTAGAGGGTGGGTTCGCCTGCGCTGGAAAACGTGAGGGCATCGATGTCGCCGGTGTGAACCTCGAAAAACCGATCCAGGTCTTCCAGAACTTTTTCCACGGAAACCTTGGATTGCTTTTGAAGCGTGAGATGCGTAGTGGAACCCGATTCACAGTAAATGCAGTCATACGTGCATGTTTTAGGTGCGATGACATCAATGCCGAGGGATCGGCCAAGCCGCCTGGACGGCACAGGGCCAAACAGTGTTGCCATGAGTGTTTCCCGTGATTTATGGGTCGTGGATTCAGGCGTCGTCAATAGCCGCAATATAGGGCAACGGCCCTTGCCATCCGTCACAAAGATGACAAGGGCTATGAAAAACATATGAAACGCAACGTGCAACTTTTTGTTCTTCTTGTTCCCAAGCTCCAGCTTGGGAACAAGAAAGTTGTACATTGCGTTATGAAACAATGGGGCTACACGGCCGATACCCCATGTTCATCAAGGCATTTTCCCATCATGATATGGTTCATTTTTTTGATATATACTTCACATTCGGAGCACAAATTCCCCTTTTCTTTGCAACTGTTGGGAACCAGATCCCAGCAAGGCACGGGGAAATTCAGTATGGCCGGACAGTGTTTTCGGACCTCCTCACTACAGCTTCGAATGCTCCAACAAGGAGCGATGGTCAAAAGCTTCTTGATTCCGGCAATATTGAGTCCTTCATCGGTCAGAAGCTTCCTCAAGCACTTGAGCCACTGCAAATCGTTGTTGGAATAGAACCTTTTCCCACCCCGTCGAGCCGGTTTGATCAGACCTTCCTGCTCATAAATCCTGAGAGTTCTCGGGTGAATGCCGAGAAGCTCAGCAACGATCCCAATGGGATAAAGAGCTTTTTGATTTTCCGCATTCATAAAAACAATCTCCTATACAAAAAGATCACAAAGTCATCTTAAACGAAGCAGATTATAAGAGTTACATTAGATACTGTCAATTATTTTCCTCGATCCTTGTGATGGTCCTTTTCTCCTTGCCAACGGTCTTGACGATACAGTAATCTTTGAATCGCACAAAGCAGTACTGTGCAGGTCCTTCATCGGAGTAGACAAAAACGACGGGTTTGCCAAGGAGATACGATACATGCGAAGCGATTTGATGAAAAAAGGTATGGAAAAGGCCCCTCACCGCTCCCTGTTCAAGGCAATGGGTTACACTCAGGACGAGTTGGACAGGCCGCTCATCGGAATCGCCGGTTCTGCCAACGAGATCATCCCCGGCCATATCCATCTGGACAAAATCGCCGAGGCCGTCAAGGCCGGCGTGAGATTGGCCGGGGGAACTCCCATGGAATTCAGCACCATCGGTGTATGTGACGGCATTGCCATGAACCACCCCGGTATGCGCTATTCCCTGGCAAGCCGGGAACTCATCGCCGATTCGGTGGAAGTCATGGCCATGGCCCATCCTTTCGACGGATTGGTGCTCATTCCCAATTGCGACAAAATCGTTCCGGGAATGCTCATGGCAGCCATGCGTCTCAACATCCCTACGGTGCTCGTCAGTGGCGGCCCCATGCTGGCAGGCCGTCGTAACAAGCAGGCCGTGGACCTCATTTCCGTTTTTGAAGGTGTCGGAGCCTGCAAGTCCGGCCAAATTTCCCGGGAGGAACTCCTGGAACTCGAGGAATGTGCGTGTCCCGGTTGCGGGTCTTGTGCCGGCATGTTCACGGCCAACTCCATGAATTGCCTTGCGGAAGCGCTGGGAATGGCCTTACCCGGAAATGGAACCATTCCTGCGGTGAGCGCTGCACGCATACGCCTGGCAAAGCTGGCCGGCATGAAGATCATGGAACTCGTCAACCTGGACTGTTGCCCTCGAGATATTGCCACGGTGTCGGCTTTTGAAAATGCCATGACCGTGGACATGGCACTGGGTTGCTCCACCAACACGGTACTCCATGTACCCGCCATCGCCCACGAAGCGGGAATCAGGCTCAAACTGGAGCTTTTCAATTCAATCAGTGCGCGAACCCCTCACCTTTGCAGCCTCCGCCCCGGTGGTATGCACTTCATGGAGGACCTCGACCGGGCAGGAGGAGTACAGGCGGTAATGAAAGAACTGGCATCCAAAAACCTCATCAACCTCCAGGCCATGACCGTGATGGGAAAAACCGTGGGGGCCAACCTGGATACGGCAAGGGTGATTGACCCCGAGGTAATTCGCCCAATAAAGCAGCCCTATCATGCCGAGGGAGGAATTGCCGTTCTTTACGGAAATCTGGCTCCCGAAGGAGCCGTGGTGAAGCAATCGGCCGTTGCCGATGAGATGCTCCAGCGCACGGGCAAGGCACGTGTTTTTGAGAGCGAGACCTCCGCATCCAAGGCCATCCTGGCCGGCGATATCCAACCGGGAGACGTGGTCGTAATTCGCTACGAGGGCCCCAAAGGGGGACCCGGCATGCAGGAAATGCTCGCACCTACGGCATCCATCATGGGCATGGGACTTGGAAAGGATGTGGCACTCATCACCGACGGCCGTTTCAGCGGCGGTACTCAAGGAGCCGCCATCGGACATATTTCGCCCGAGGCCGCGGTGGGAGGCCCCATAGCCTTGATCCAGGAAGGCGATGAAGTTCTCATCGACATCCCGCACAAAAAAATCGAGCTGCTGGTGGATAAAGCCATCTTGGAAGAACGGCGGAAACAATGGGTTCCTCCTGAGCCCAAGGTCAAGAGCGGGTACCTTTCCAGGTATGCACGCATCGTGACCTCCGGAGCAAGAGGGGCGGTACTCATGGACAATCCCCAGTAGACTTATTTCTTTTTTTGAGAGGCAATACCCCAAGTGACCCAGAAATCCCGATGGGAGAACGCCGACGCTTATGACGCCTGGTATCTCCAGGAACCGGGTCGTTCTGCTGCCCTGCTCGAAAAACACATCTTGCAGCAGGTGTGGTCTCCCAGGGCCCGGCAGCGGGTCCTGGAAGTAGGATGTGGTACCGGGTATTTTCTACAATGGTTTGCCGAACAGGGCCACATGGTGACGGGCCTCGATGCTTCCATGCCCATGTTGACCGTGGCCCAAAGACGCTTGCCTTCCAGTGTACAACTGGATCACGGATATGCTGAAGACCTGCCTTATGAAGACAATTCCTTCGATACGGCAGCCCTCGTCACCTCTCTGGAATTCGTGGACGATCCCCTTAAAGCACTTCAAGAGGCCTGTCGAGTAGCCAGGGTTCATGTACTCCTGGGAGTGCTCAACAAGTATTCACTGATCGCTTTGCAGCGATACTGGGAACAGCTCTGGAAGGACACTACCTACAAGCACGCCAGGTTTTTCAGTGTTTTCGAATTGAAGAGGATGGCCGGAACAGCACTCTCGGGCCCTGTTCCCATTCGCTATAAAACCTGCTTGTCCGTACCACTGAAACTGCTTCCCTATCTTCAGTTCATGGAAAAATCATCCCTCTGGACATGGCACCCCTTCGGTCACTTCATCGCCATGCGCATCGACCTGCGGTATCCCGTTCAAACTGCTCAGAATCCCGTTTTCTCCAAAATCCCATCCACGGCACAAGAAGTACCCTGCTCTCCTTCTTGCCGACAGACAGCAGACCCGCGGTATCCTGCGAGCTCCCGGCGCAAAGCCTCCAGAGGCCGGGAAGTGCGCGGCTGATCAAGGAAGCTCGTTTTGTTTTCATACAGAATGTATAATTATTGAATTATCGGATGGCGCTCGAGTCCACATCCTTTCCGTTCTACGGTGGGTGTAGGAAGGACAAAGAGCAACGTTGCCGCCATGCAACACCGAAACAGCGAGCAAACCTTGTCCTGGAGGGAGTTATGAAAGAAGCCGTTCTCTACAAAAAGTTGAAAGGGAAACAGGTGGCGTGCCTGCTCTGCGCACAGCACTGCATCATCGAACCGGGAGATCGAGGGCTTTGTGGAATCAGGGAAAATGTCGATGGGACACTCATAAGCCTCTTGTACGGCCGAGTCATTGCGCAACATGTGGATCCAATCGAGAAAAAACCTCTGTTTCACTTTTTACCCGGTTCCAAAAGCTATTCCATCGCCACGGCAGGTTGTAATTTCCGTTGCATCTTTTGTCAGAACTCCGATATTTCCCAGGGTCCCAGGGAGCGGGGATTGATTGTGGGACGGGAGGTCGATCCGGAAGCTATCGTCGAAGATGCGAAGGCGACAGGATGTCAAAGCATTTCATATACCTATACCGAACCCACCATTTTCTTTGAATATGCCCTGGATACGGCACGTATCGCTCAAGCCGACAACATCAAGAATGTATTTGTGAGTAACGGCTACATGACGGAAAAGGCTCTGGAAACCGTCGCTCCTTACCTGGATGCCGCCAATGTGGACCTCAAGGCCTTCACCAACCGATTTTACGAGGAGCAGTGCGGTGCCCGCCTTTCTCCCGTATTGAAAACCCTTCGGGGCATGAAAGAAAGGGGCATCTGGCTCGAAGTGACCACACTTCTCATTCCCGGGCTCAATGATGATCCCGGCGAGGTCAAAGAAATGGCCGAATTCCTGGTGTCTCTGGGACCTGAAATCCCATGGCACCTGAGCCGGTTTTATCCCCGGTACAAAATGGTGGATCGTGCTCCCACTTCCCTGGAAACCATTCAAAAGGCCCGTCAAATCGGGCTGGAAGCCGGTCTCAAATACGTTTACACGGGCAACATTCCCGGAGACGAGGGGGAAAGTACCTTTTGCCGACGATGCGGAGAGCTTGTGATCGGACGCATCGGCTTTTCCATTGTAAAAAATGCTCTTCGGGAGGGCAGATGTCCCAAATGCGAGACTCGGGTGGATGGGGTGGGAATGTGAGCACCGACGAGCAACTGAAAAAAGAAATTGTTTCCGCCTTCAAAGCTTTTGATCCCAGGAAAGATCATCCTTTTCGGCTCAATAGCTAAAGGAATGGAGGATGAAGAGAGCGATGTAGACTTGATCATTGTCTACGACACTGGGAAACGATTCATGGACCGCCTGGAAGAACTCTACCTCGCATGGACCATTCCGATGGCAGTGGACATACCGGCCTATACTCCCGAGGAATTCGACCGAATGATTAAAGAAAACCTTTTCGTTCAGGAGGCCGCCAAGGAAGGGGAAGTAATATATGAAAGACACCGCCAGGGAAGCTCTCCGCCGGTTTCTTCAAGCTGAAGATGAACTTCCCGCGGTTCCTTCGATCTTTGATGGATCAAAGGTCAAATTTATGGTAATAGAAACGCCGTTGTCAGCTTGCGGAGAACCCGTACAAATTCTGACTCAGCCTTTCCAAAAGAAAGAACGATGATTGCGTCTCAAGAGAGGAAGTATCTCATGGATCCTGTGAGGAAGATATTGATTTTGGTGGACTTTTCAAAGGACTCGGAACGAGCGGTTCATTATGGAATCCAAATAGCCATTGACAGAGGGGCACGTGTCTATATTTTGCACATGATCAACCAAAAGATGATCGACGCCGTACAACAGCTCAGCAGCAAGGGCTACAAGGGTGATTTTTTAAAGGCCATGCGGCAGTTGATCACGGACAGGGAAAACGACCTCCAACAATTTGTCCCTCAAGATCTTCAAGAAAAAGTGGAATCGGAATTCATCATACGCAAGGGCGAGCCCTTCGAAGAAATCATAAACGTTGCCAAAGAGCTTTCCATAGACCTCATAGTGGTGGGAAGCCAGGGGCACACCGCCTTGGGCACGGCGTCCATCGGTGGAGTCGCGCAAAACGTCGTCAACCATGCACCTTGCCCTGTCCTGGTCGTCCGCCCCATCGAGCACGACTTTATCGAGTAGACTGCGTTTAAATGGCATCCGTCATCAGACATCCAACCGGTCACAAACAGGAAGAGTCTTCCCGCTTTCGCCGTCCAATGAGTTCTACCGAGTGGTCTTGTGCGTTGCGGGAGATTTCTCTTGTCGTTTCCAGGATGGACGAAGAAAGAATCCGCACTCATGTAAACGGCATCCAGGATGGGATCGAGCGCCTTGATGAAAAAATGAACCGCTATTGCGCCCTCACCTGCCCTTCATGTACCGACGCATGCTGCCATGGAAAGCAAATTTTTTTCAACCAGGCAGACCTGATCGTCATCACCGCAGCAGCTCATCTTCCTCCCCAGGGCCAAACACGGGCCGCAGCCTCCGACCCATGTCGCTATCTCGGTGAATACGGCTGTCTGCTGTCACGTAAACGAAGGCCATATGTTTGTGTCTGGTATTTGTGCGAAGCACAGATGTTGGAATTCGAGAAAGAAACTCCCCGCACGCAAAGGGATTTGCTTGCAGTATTCCAGCAAATTCGAACACACCGGCTATACCTTGAAGCTATTTACGAAGAACTCGAGAGCAATATTCCACGCGAAGATATTGCATGAGAGGGTTCAAAATGATTACAGCCCATCCCTTGCTTTTTCGTGGATGGGCTGCACTGGTTTTCCGGGAAAGGAAAGTTCTGGAAAGGCTTTCACAGTTTGCCCAAAGTTTTTTCTACCGGGCGTCTCTCGGGTACATAAACATGAGGGATGACTTCTTCATTCCATTCTTTGGACACATATAGGTTGCAATAGCAGCTTCCGTATTCCTCTACATCTTTTGTTCTGTACATGCAAGGGCAGATTATATCCCTGTCCCATTCCCGATCATTGGAAGACAGTCGACAGGGGCAGCACATGTAGCCGTAACGCTCCTTGTTTATCAGGAGGCCATCGAGCATCTGAAGCACTTTTTCCCTATCCTTGTTGAAATGATACCCCTTGGGCTCTTGCGCCTTTTTTAGCGTCTCGTAGAGTTGCTCCGCATTCATCATAAATTGAGCGCCTCCTTGATCTCGTCTTGCCGGAAACCGATGATGATCTTATCGCCGATTATAAGGGTGGGAAAGGAACAGGCGGGATTGAGTGTTTTGACCTCTTCGATCATCTTCTTTCTCTCCTCACCTTCCAGCTTGTCCACATCGACACATTTGTAATTTACCCCACAGGCATTCAGGTATTCCTTAGTGCTTCGGCAGTGAGAACAGGTGCTGAGAGCATACAATTTCACATCACATTGGGACATTTTTGCCTCCTTTTCCAAAATAATTTTCAACAAAACAAAGCATTGCACACCATCTACGGCAACGCAGGCAGGCTTTCGGTCAGGCAATCTTCAGGAGCATTTGGGAAAGATTCACCACCGTATCTTCATTATCGGGAGGGACACACAGCATGGGAAAAATTTCCTTGAAGCCCCCCTGGATGGAAATACCCAATCGGGTCAGAGCAAAATCATACTTCACGGGATCATCCGGCGCCAGTTTTTTGAAAGCTTCGGTCACTTCCAGGGCCGTGCGCAGGTCCGCTTGCTTCCTCTTCGTAGCCTCCAGATCGAGCGCCATGCGATGCATATGGGTGTCCAGCGGTACAAGGAGCTTTTTCATTGGAATTCCAGACCATACGCCGGGATCCACGGCATCTTGGCGCACCATCCATCGTAAAAAGAGATGGAGGCGCTTACAGGCGCTTCCTTTTTCCGGCCACGGCAGCAAGATGGACCTCCTGATGGGCATGCCCTCGGCCAGTTCCGCAACGAATGCGGTCAAGGCAGGCAACACATTATCATGCATGCCTTTGAGATGTTTTTTGAAGCAGAGTTCCAACGAACCTTGTTTTTTCAATACAAGTCGTACACCCTCCAGCAGGGCCGCCAGTTGATCTCCCGTGGTGAACCGATGTTGAAAGGCCTTGAATTCTTCCTGAAACTTCTCAAAAGAACCCCTGCAAATGAATTCGTAGGGAGAGGGATTCATTGTTTCGAGAACACCGGAAACGCTTTTTAGAATCTGTTCCACTCTCCCATATGCCAATAGCGCGGCAATCAGTCCCACCACTTCCCTGTCTCGATCCGCTTCATAAAGGTAAAGGAATTCAAGAGGATCGGGATGGACATGCTTCTTATCGTTCAACTGAATATACAGTTTCTCAAGCAGTAAGGTGTTGATTTTCATAGCTACCCATGTCCATCTAAAAATGTCGGGCAAAAGGCCGCAGTCTTCAAACCGCAGGATTTTGGGGCATGGTGCAAATAGCTTCCGATGCCTTTCTCATTTCCACGTAGTGGGCGGCCGCGAGGGCTGCGGTGCAGCCGTCTCCGGCAGCGATTACGATCTGCCTGGCGTATTTTTCCCTGAGATCCCCCACGGCAAAAATGCCCGGGATGTGTGTTTCACACTTCTCATCCGTGATGACGTAACCGTCGGCATTCATCTTTACCCCATTGGGTACAAGGGAGTTGTTGGGCGTGAACCCAACGAAAATAAACGCACCTTCCACTTCCAGGTCTCGCTTCTCTTTCGATTGCACATTTTGAAGGGTGATAGCGCAAACCCCTTGTTCATCGGCTTTGATCTCGAGAGGGATGGTATTCCAGAGAATCTCGATGTTGCAATCATTCATGGCACGCTGTTGCAAAATCCGGCTCGCTCTCAAAGCGTCACGGCGATGGATCAGGTAAACCTTTTTGGTGATTTTGGCGAGATAAAGAGCCTCCTCCACGGCAGTGTCGCCGCCTCCGATGACCGCCACCGTTTTTCCCCGGAAAAAGAACCCATCGCATGTGGCGCAGTACGATACCCCCTTGCCGTAATGTTCCTTTTCTCCGGGAATGTCGAGGTTGCGCGGGCTTCCCCCCGTTGCCAGAATCACCGCGTGAGCGTTGAACCTGGCACCGCTTTCCAATACCACGGCATGATGATCGAGCCCCGGCTCTACGGCGCTCACCGCTTCCCGGAGAATTTCCGGATTGTAAGCAGCGGCGTGCTGAAAGAATTTATCGGACAGATCAAAACCGCTGATATCTTCGAATCCCGGATAATTTTCCACCCTGTCGGACATGACCACCTGGCCGCCGGCAGCGCCCTTCTCGATGAGCACGGTGCTCAAGGCCGCCCTCATGGCATAGATGGCCGCAGTCAGTCCTCCGGGTCCTCCACCGATGATGACGAGATCATATATCTTGTCCTGTGACACTCATGTCTCCTTTCTTCATGGTCGATGTGAAAACACTCAAACCTTTTTAATGATTCCTCCGTTGGTCCGCAACCTTTCCCAATGCAACTCCTGCGCGAGGGGACACCAAAGGCGATATTTTACTTCCGTCCATATAGATGAGTGCCGAACATAAATGTCAAGGTAAAACCTTTCCCGGTTTATATCCATGGGAGTGGTAACCTCCGTCGCGAAATAGCGTCTGTCCCACGTGATCTTCCTGTTCAAGAAATTCTGTTGCACTGCCAATGCCGGTGTGGCATTTAAAAACGGTTGCCCGGCAAGCAGGTGTGATTCTTTCAGGGCAACATTCTCGACGGGAAGCCGAACATCTGAAAAGCAGGCTTCCAGAAGCCATGGAGCGTGGCTACAAGTATGCCATCAATGGAGCTGCCGGAAAAACCGGGCTTTCAAAAACCACGTTTCCTGAAACATGTCCCTGGTCCTTCGATCAGGCGATGGATAACGAATTTTTTCCAGAGTGACCCTTTCACGGTGTGTCATTTTGCAAGATATCCATCTTCTTCCATCGAGGAGCGATCATGCCGGCGGTGAGCCGTCAAATGCAAAACGAAAATTATCGGCATGAAGGCAAAATCACGCGCCGGCTGCTCGACACCTGGTACTCCCCACCGAGTCTGGTGCGACAACATCTTTTGTATCCACTGTTCAGGCTCGCGGGGGCCATTTATCGAAGGGCGCTGCTGCTGGATCAAAAACGCTCCAGTGCCGCATCCAAGTCCCTGCCCGTTCCGGTGATCAGCGTGGGCAACCTGGTGGTTGGGGGAACGGGCAAAACTCCCATGACCCTTTGGCTGGCAAAATATCTCGAAAACATGGGATTGCGCGTGGTGATCCTGAGTCGCGGCTACAAGGGCAAATCATCGGAGCCGACCAGGGTCGAGGGTGTGGGAAGTCGCCACGAGGGAGCTTCCATTCATGGTGACGAACCGGTCCTCATGGCGGAAAAAGGATACAAGGTCCAGGTGGGAAGGAATCGCTGGGAAGCCGCTCGACAGGCCATCGAAGAGAGCCCCGTGGATGTTTTTCTCCTGGATGACGGCTTCCAACATCGGAAGCTCGAACGCAACCTGGACATCGTGCTCCTGAATGCCGACAGTCCATGGGGGAACGGCCTGCTCCTGCCCTTCGGCCCCATGCGTGAGCCCATGGAACACCTTCAGCGTGCGGATGCCCTTGTTCTCACAGGCTTCACCGCATCACAGGAGCAGCATGCTTTGGCCGGATTCCTCCGAAAGACCTTTGCGCCAAAGCCGTTGTTCACCTGCTGCCATCGCCTCACCGGCTTCCGCATGGGACTTCACGGGGAAGAAATTCCTCTCCATGAACTTCAAAACACTCCCGTGACGGTCTTCTCAGGGTTGGCAAACCCTCGAGGATTTCTCCATTCCCTGGAAAGGGTCGGCATTCACCCGGTCAAACACTGTGCTTTCCCGGATCACCATGCTTACGGGATGGGCGACCTGAACAGGCTTTGGGAAAATGCTCAAAAAGCACATACTCGCCATATCGTCACCACGGAGAAAGACGCTGTTCGACTTCCCGGACCTTTTCTTTCTCGTGTGGTGACGGTTCAAATGGAGCTTGATTTTGACGAGTGTACCGAAGCATTCGAAGAATTTCTGAAACTCGAAATTCGAAAATGGGAAGCTTGAAGTTGAAAGGATGTGCTCATCGCCATAAAGAAAGGAGTGAACTGTCGATGGTTTCCACGGACGAAAAATATCGCATCATCCTGGATGCGGAGCGGAACCTGGCATATGAAGTGGCGAAGGGAGTCATCGAGAAGCCCAAAGTTTCGGTATGGGTGATCCTCATGCCCATTCTCTTTCTCTACTATGCCCACAAAATACAAACCTACAAGAAGGGTATTCAAGAGTTCGCCGCAGGATTGCTCAAAACGAAAACGGCGGCACTGGAAGCCGCTTTTTATGAAATCACCTCGGGGCTGCCACCCTCGGACCACCTGGACAAGGTCTTTGAGCATGACCCCGATGCACCGGAAAAAAAGCGCTTCGTACGTCTTCAGCAAAGGGTCGAACTGAACTTACTCCTGGAGCATTATGGACGGCTGCTTCGCAGTAGTGGGGCCGACTATGATTCGCTGCTGCGCGACAGCTATGAACATGGCGGCCAATACCGGAGCTTCCTCAACCGTCTCACAAAGGCTGAAGAAGCGGTCAACAAGGCCGTACTGGATGCTTTTCACCCTTCGGAGGAAGCCAATGAGATCGTGAATCGCATGGAAAGCCTTGTACAAAAGCTGCGGGAAAAACGGCTGAACAGTGTTTTTGCGTGACCATGGAACGGTTTCAATTGATTTTGAGACACCCCCGGCAGCTCCATGGAAGCTGACCCGATGCGTGCTGCTTTCGAAACCTGGTGTATTCCTCACCGCGCCATACAACCGGTAGCCATGTCTCATTCACATCCCCAAACGTGTTCCGCTTATAAGGCAGAACAGGGGCGTCATCACTTCTGCCCCCCTGGGAAACGGGTACATTGGTGTAAACGCAGGGTGAAACCCTTCCGTCGGCGGAAACAAAAAAGGCTCCCTGGATATTCTCCGTACAGGAACCAGGTTTTGTGGGAATCTCAAGTGATGGCGTGTGAATCTGCACGCCCAATCGTTTTCCTTCCTTGTGGACCCAGAGTAAAAGCTCCCGCAAATTATCCCTCTCGCCTTCTCCCAATGAGTGGATGGACTCGAACGCCAATTCCTGAGACGCCACCAGATCCAGGGAACTGATGACCACCTGTTCCACTCCTTGCCGTGCCAAGAGAGCCGGAAGCCCTTCGATTTCCCCAATTCCGGATCGCAAAAGCATGTGGGCCACATGCAGCGTGGGCGTGCTTTTGTTTTCCCTGATCCGAGCTTCCCGAACTTTTTGGATGGATTCGAGGACGCGGTCCAGAGGAGCGCCTTTGCGAATGTGATCATTGTATGCCGGGGTGCTCCCTGCAAGAGAAAAGGCCAGAATATCAATTCCGCACCGCACCAGTTCCGTGGCTGTTGAGGTATCCACGAGCCTGCCATTGGTGGTGGTGCCCACCCGGCAGCCCATTTCTTTGGCCCGAACCGCCAGTTCAAAAAAATGCGGGTGAAGGAGAGGTTCTCCCCAACCCTGGAGATACACCAGGCCGATTTTATGCAGCGAGGGTGTGATGCGGGCGAAGGTTTCCAGGGAAATATCCCGATCCCGCCAGTTCTCCCGGTAAACGGTGCGGGGGCAATAGACACAGGCGGCATTGCACCGCGAGGTGACTTCGATCTGTATCCAGTCCTTGGGTTCGAATAACACGCGGTGTTCTAATCGGGAGCGCAGGGTGCCCCATTGAGAAAATTTCAATCCACGCACCTCCCCAGGATCAAAACCCTTTCTTTTCCGTGGATTCCGTGGTCTCCGAAGGCTTTTTCACGCCATTGACGGTATGATTCACATACATCACCGCATAAGCCGTTTCTTCCGACTGGGTGTAGAAATAGGCCCCCGCATCCACTCCCGACTCGACGATGATTTCCATGACGGGCTTTATCAAGGGCAGGCGCTGCCCCAGAGGAAGAACCACGAACACCAGGACCCAGAAAACTGCCAGACCAAAAGTGAAGCGAGCCAGTTTGCCGAAAACCCCGGATTGCCGAGAGCCGTTGTCATGGCTGCAAGCTGTTACTCCAGCCCCGATAGTGTCCATTTCCCGTTGCGTTTTCATGATGTCTCTCGCTTTCTCCAGGCAAAAGAGCAGCCGAAAAGTCCTCATCTCGAAATTCACCTCACCGCCGCCCTCCCCGGCGAAAAACGGGGAAGGCGGCAGAGAGTATTTAGAACATTAGTGCAACTATTCCATCGATGCAACTATTCCATCAAACCGGCGGTGACACCGGGAAACACCAGAAAGAACATGATGTAGGCCATGAGCAAGGTCAAGGCCAGGTTCAGGCTCTGTCCGCAGACGTACAGGATTGCAGGCTTGCCGCCCTTGAAGTGATGAGCCATTTCCCTGAAGTTGGAAGACAATCCGATGCTGGCGAACGCGAGAATAAAAAACCATTCACGCAAAGGACGGGTGAAACCGCGCAGAACACCCTGATCGATCATCACGCCGCCCGCACTGCCCATCATTTCGATGATACTCGAGAAGATGATGGATGCGGCAATAAAGCCCAGAACGAACTTGGGGAACCGGTACCAGATTTCCATCTTGCTCACCTGTTGACCGGGGGCGCATTCAACGCGGGCACACCAGTAAACGGCCACACCAAAAGCGATAATGCCGATCATGACGTTTTGGATCATTTTGATGGTCGCGGCCACGAACATGCCCACTTCGCCCAGGAAGGCTCCCGCCGCAACCACGGCCCCGGTGGAATCGATGGTCCCACCAATCCAGGCCCCACCCAGAACGGGATGCATGCCCACGGAAACGATAAAAGTGGGCAGAGCGATCATCATGATGGCCGTGAAGAGCATGGAAAGACCGATGGCGATGGTCAACTCCTCTTTTTTGGCCCGGCAGGCCGCCGCCGTGGCAATGGCAGCCGAAACACCGCACACGGACATGTCAGCCGACACGGTGATGTTGAGGGTCTTGGATTCCATCTTGAGCACTTTTTGTCCGAAGATATAGGTCACGGTGAGAACGGTGGGCGTGACGACCCAGGCGACAAAGATTCCGGGAACACCGATGGCGATGATCTGCCCGAAAAGAATTTCCGCCCCCAGGAGTACCAAACCGGTTTTGATAAAGTACTCCGTTTGAAGGGAAGCCTTCATGAAATTGGGCACCCCCAGGGTGTTGCTGATGAGCATTCCTCCGAGAATGGCCCAGATGATGGAGCCAAAACCATATTCCTTGAGAGTGCTCTGTCCGCCTATGATTTCCGCGATAACCGCCAGCAGAAAGACCAGCCCGAATCCTTGTATGAAACGGCCCGTGCTGATGCCCATGAAGGGAGTACCGATACAAAAGAAGAGCATGATGAGAACCATGATTCCAAAGAGGTAAGGAATCTTGTTGTAGGCTTTGGCCGTGGCCGCGTCCCTGGCCGACTTTTCAGCACTCGTGGCCTTCCTCCACTCGGCGATGGCAAGCTCCGCCTGACGATTCAACTCTTCATTTTGAAAGGGTGCCAGGACTTCCTGGGGCTGGACCGCTGCGGCAGGTGCCTCATCCACCACAAGCTGTGCGGTTTCCCCTTCATTGACGACACCCTCCTGCAAAGCCGGGGCTTCTTCCCGAGGCGCCTCTACCGATACGGGCTCCACTCCCGAGCGAAAAGCCGCAAGCTGAGCCGCCTCGGCTCGATCCAGGGCGGCCTGGGTCTTCTCTTTTGCCGCTTCGTGGGCTGCAGTTGCCCGCTCTCTTTTCCGGGCGGCTTCTTCTTCGCTCATATACACCGATTGAAGGGGATTTGTGGTCCATTTCCCCGGAGTACTCAACCAGGTGGAAATAGTCTTTCCATAGGGCTCGTTGCGCGCTCTCAAACCGGATTTGGCATCGTTGGCCTTGTGCCATTCTATGGTCTGAAAAGGGGCTCTTGCCGCTTCCGCAGCCATGGTGGCTTCCGCCTTGGCCAGTTTTTCATGCATGTCCGCCGGAGGGCGGGGAAGGTAAATCAACAGCCCAATAGCTAGAAGGAGCATTCCCAGCCAGATCGCCCACCAGTCTTCTTTTTTGTACAATTCGGACCACTCCCATCTTCCGCGATCCACTACAATTTCCGATGTTTGATTCTCTTGTGCCATGCCCATCTCCTTTTTGTGTGTTGATAGCTGTAATTTTAAAGAGCATCTTCTTGTCGATTGCTGTAAAGGATTGCTTGTGAAACATGGTTCGAGATACTCTTAATCAAGATATGGGCCACATTGCGCGGAAAGAAAAATGTGATGAATTTTCTATCTTTTTCATGTACTTAAAAAGTAATCAAAAAATCGCGCAATGGCTTTTTGAACATTGACGCAGCACCAGGTGCAGCCTCAATGCAGCATCTGGTGCTGCCCAAAGACAGCACGTGGGCATTGATCACACTCATCCCTCGTGATACGGAGCATTGAACCAGTAACGGTCTTGCGCCGTCGGCGCCCGGCACGGAACCCATAATGCGCTTTTTTTCTCTCTCCCAAGAATGCTAGAGTTCCGTCAAGCTCTGGGGGGCAAGGAAAAGGATACAAAGCACTTTCTCTTATGATCGGTCATCCCCTAATGAACGAAACTCGAAATGCTCCTCCCCCCAAAGCATCCATGAGCCTCCAGAGCCGTTTTTTTCTGGGCACGGGTTTCATTCTTCTCGTTTTATGCGCCATCAGCGCCCTGGCCACCTATCGCCACGAAAAACGGCAGTTGGAAGAATGGGCTCATACCAAATCCCAGCTTGTCATGGCCGCGGTGGAAGCTTCTCAGGATTACGTGCGGGATATTCTCCGCCCCAAAATGTTCGACATCCTAGGCCAGGAAACATTCGTTCTGGAAGCCATGTCCACTTCCTACGTGAGCCGGGCGGTCATGGACCGTTTTCGCAATTCCCTGCCCGAATACGAATATCGGAGGGTAGCCGTCAACGCTCGCAACCCGGCCTACGAAGCGGATTCGGTGGAAAGGCAAATGATCGATCTTTTCAAGGAAAACAAGGAACTGGATGGCTGGCAGGGACTGGTGCAGGAAGAAGGGGGAGCCTATTATAAGAGATTCCGCCCCGTCTATTTTTCACGCTCCTGCATGCACTGCCATGGTGACCCCAAGGAGTCTCCCAAGGCTCTGTTGGATATCTATGGAAGCCAAAGGGGCTTTGGGCGCAGTGAGGGAGAACTGGGAGGACTCATCACCGTGGGCATTCCCGTGGAAAGCGCCATGGCGGAGATCAAGGAAAGAGCCACTTCCACGTTCCTGCTGGTTTTCATGACACTGTCCGTATTTTACCTCACGCTCATTTTCTTTTTTCATCACGTGGTGGTGGGCAGCCTGCACTCGATTCTGAGCATTTTCAGAGAAAAAGCCGGAGGATACAAGGAATATCCGGAAATCCATCTGGAAAACAACAAATCACGGGATGAAATTGTGGAGATAACCCATGCAGCAGAAAGCATGGCCGATCATTTGCGCCGCACCCGTGAGCAGCTCAAGATTTACGCCCAGAACCTGGAAAAAAAAGTGAGCGAGCGTACCGCTGCTTTAAAAGAATCGGAAAAGCGTCTCAGAGAAAAGGTTCGCGCCAGAAACCTCGAGCTACAGACGCTCAACACCATAGCCGAACTCAATACCCAATCCACGGAACTGGGAGAGATTCTGCCGAAAGTCCTCACCCAAACCCTGGAACTCATTCCCGCGCAGGGAGGCGGTATCTATCTCCTGCAGGAATCCAAAAAGATGTTGAATCTCCAATATGACAAAAACTGCCCACAGCTCGATTCTGAAATCCCCATCGCCGAGAGCCTTGACTCTTTGGCAGCCGACGGTGCCCCGTCGAATCTCAACGAATCCATTCAACAAGCTTCGCTGGGTCATATGAGCCACTTCAGCACCCCTGATTCGAGGAGTTCATTGAGTGTTCCCCTGTGCTCCCGAGGTAAGGTTTTGGGAGTCATGTCCTTCAGCGACATCAGCACGGAGGAGATCACTCCCGAACTCAATGAACTCCTGGTGTCCATCGGGAGGCAGATCGGCATCACCATCGAGAGTTTCAACAACCTGCGGGAGGTCCTCCACGGCAAGGAGCTTCTCCAGTCGGTGTTCGACGGCATCACCGACCATGTGGTTCTCATGGACAGGCACCATCATATCAAGATGGTGAACAGAGCTTATTTGCACAGGTATGCCGTGAGCCTGAGTGAAATAGAAAACCGCTATTGCTACGAGATTCACGGCTCAGGTACGGGGCCGTGCGACCACTGCGGCCTCGAACAAGTGATCCGACGGGGCCAACCCACCAGCCAGGAGGTGACATGCCCATCGGGAGAAGTCTTTCTCGTTAGTTTTTACCCCATCGTGGGCAGTCAGGGGCAGGTGGAGAGCGTCATTCGCTACGCACGGGAAATCACCGACCAGAAGCGGGTGGAGCAGAGCATTCAGCAGACGGAAAAACTCGTGGCCATGGGGCACCTGGCTGCCGGGGTCGCACATGAAATCAACAATCCTCTCGGAGTCATCATTTGTTACACGGACTTGCTCAAAAGACAGATCAAGGAAATGCCCCGGGCAATGGGAGATCTGGCCACCATCGAAAAGCAGGCACTCAACTGCAAACGCATCGTGTCGGATCTGCTCAAATTTTCCCGGTCCAAGGAAAGCCCTAAAATTCCTGCTTGCGTCAATCATGCACTGCAGGATGTGGTGAAGATGTTGATGCCGCAGTTCCGCAAGCAGGACATTGGCGTGACTGTCGAGTTGCAAGAGCGCCTGCCTCTTGTCCCCCTTGACCTGGAACGCATGAAGCAGGTGTTTCTCAATATCATCATGAACGCTTGTCAGGCCGTGTCTCCAAAAGGAGAAATTCGCATCCGCTCGGAACTGCACGCTTCGGACAACAGGATCGAAATTTCATTCTGGGACAACGGAAAGGGCATATCTCCAGGGCTCAGGGACAAGGTTTTCGATCCATTTTTCAGCACCAAGCGAACCGGAGAAGGCACGGGCCTGGGACTATCGGTGAGCTTCGGCATCGTCCGGGACCATGGAGGAGAAATCATCCTGGACAGTGAGCCGGAACGGTGGACACGGTTCATCGTTCGGTTGCCGCTTTCATAAAGAATGATCACGCAAGGGGATATCACACATGCTGCCGCAGCGACTGCTCATCATCGACGACGAATCGGACATCCTGGAAGGGATCAAGCGCCTTCTGGCCTATGAACTGCCCGAAGTAGAGGTGATCGCCTTATCGAGCACCCTCGATGCACTGGAAATGCTCAAGCAAAGTCGGTTTGACCTGATCCTTCTCGATATTCGCATGCCCGAGATGAACGGGCTCGATTTCCTTTCGGCCCTCAAACAGTCGGACCCCTGGACCACCGTGATCATGATGACCGCTTACGGCAGCATCGAAATTGCCGTGGAAGCCATCAAGCGAGGAGCCTACGATTTCATCACCAAGCCCTTTGAAATCCCGGATTTTCTGCGCTTGCTGAAAAAAGGGTTGGAACGGAGCAGGCTGGTACGGGAAAACCTGCACCTGAAGCATCAGGTTTCCCAACAGGGGGTTTTCCAAAACTTCGTGGGCCAGGCCCCTCCCCTCAAGCGCCTTTACGAAAGCATCGGCACTCTGGCGCACACGGACTACACCGTGTTGATTCGGGGGGAAAGCGGCACGGGCAAAGAGCTGGCGGCCAGGGCCATTCACGCTCTGAGCAAACGGCAGGGGCGATCCCTGATGGCCGTCAACTGCCCGGCAATTCCCGAGCACCTTTTGGAAAGCGAGCTTTTCGGACATCGCAAGGGAGCTTTTACGGGAGCCGACAGAGACCAGACGGGGCTGTTCGAAGAAGCACACGGGTCCAGTCTTCTCCTGGACGAAATCGGGGACATCCCCGTGTCCATCCAGACCAAGCTCCTTCGTGTTCTTCAGGAACAGGAGATCAAACCCCTGGGAAGTCACAAGACGAAAAAGGTGGACGTTCGTATCCTGGCCGTCACCAACCAGGACCTGGAAGAGAAAATGAGAAGCAAAACCTTCCGGGAGGACCTTTTTTATCGGCTCAACGTGGTGACGCTGCGAACCCCCTGTCTCGATGAAATTCGCGAGGACATTCCGCTGCTCGTGGCTCACTTTTCAAAAAAAGTCTGCCGCGAGCAAAACATCACCCCACACAAGCGCTTTTCTCGAAAAGCTTTGGAGCTGCTCATGAACAGGCAGTGGCCCGGCAATGTAAGGGAACTGCAAAACGTGGTGCGCAGAGCCGTTATCTTCGCACCGCAAAACGACATACAGGATACGGACATCCGAGAAGTGGAAGACCAGTTCCAGGCCGTGACGCGACCCAAGGCAAAGGAGGAGGGAAAAAACTTCGAGCCCTATGTTCAGGCTCGAGACACAATCGTGGATCAGTTCACCCGATCCTACCTGCAAAAACTCTTGGAACACACTCGAGGGAACGTGACCCATGCCGCCGAGATCGCGGGGCTCAACCGTGCATCCATCCAGAAAATCATGCGCCGCCTGGGAATGCGCTCCGAAGAATACAAAGCCTGAGCCGACAGAGTTATGGACGGGATATCAAGAACATACCGTTCTGTCAGACCTACCCAAATCTACTCATAGGTAGATATTGGAGCTGACTT
>CAZRWT010000058.1:9781-21039 GCA_964603955.1 uncultured Syntrophobacteraceae bacterium | reverse complement strand
AAGATAGGGACTCGGGGGAGCATGCTGGCGTTGCAGCAAAGCGGGCATATCCGCCGGGTTCTCGAAGCCCTTTGGCCGGGGCTGCGCGTCGAACTCGAGGTCATCAAGACCACGGGCGACAAGATAACGGACGTGCCTCTGGCCAAAGTGGGGGGCAAGGGGTTGTTCGTCAAGGAGATCGAGGACGCTCTGCTGGCCAGGGAGGTGGACCTGGCCGTTCACAGCATCAAGGATGTGCCGGCTTTCCTTCCCGAAGGCCTGGAAATCGGGGTCATTCCGGAGCGCGAGGACCCTCGGGATGTTCTGGTGTCCCGCCACGACGGGGGGCTGTCCGGCCTGCCTCGCGGCGCCGGGGTGGGAACGAGCAGCTTGAGGCGGTCGGCCCAGCTTTTGCGGTTGCGTCCGGACCTGAAGATCGAGCCCCTCCGGGGCAACCTGGACACACGCCTGCGCAAATTGAGCGAGGGGCTTTACGACGGGATCATTCTGGCCGCTGCGGGCTTGCACCGCATGGGCTGGCAGGATCGTGTGACCGCTTACCTCGAAACCGATGAGCTTATTCCTGCAGTGGGGCAGGGGGCACTGGGCATCGAGATTCGGAGTGACGATTCGAGGGTTCGGGAACTGGCGGCTCCCCTGCACCATGAGAGCACCGCCATTGCGGTGCGGGCGGAGCGTAGCCTCCTGCGTGAACTCGAGGGGGGATGCCAGGTGCCCGTGGGGGGGCACGCCCGGCTGGTGGACGGCCGAGTGGAACTCACGGGGCTCGTATCGTCACTCGATGGGCGACGGGTTTTTTGTCGAACGATTTCGGGCGATCCTCGGGATGCGGAAGAGCTGGGTCGCAAGCTCGGGCAGGAACTGCTGGCTTCCGGTGCTCGGGCCGTCCTGGAAGAAATTTATGGAGTGTGAGTCAGGGCTCACCATTGGTTTTTCAAGGAGATTTTCGGTGGCAGAGGGAAAGGTGTATCTGGTGGGAGCCGGTCCGGGAGACCCCGGGCTGCTGACTTTGAGGGGACGGGAGCTTTTGGAAAAAGCCGAGGTGGTGATCTATGACTATCTCGCCAATGAGGCGTTTTTGGACTACGCGCCCCCCCAGGCGGAACGCATTTACGTGGGCAAAAAAGGCGGTGATCACACCCTGAGCCAGACGGGTATCAACGATCTGCTCGTGGAAAAGGGCCGCCGCCGCATGGTGGTGCGGCTCAAGGGGGGGGACCCCTTCGTGTTCGGGCGGGGTGGTGAGGAAGCCCAGGTTCTGGCTGCGGCGGGAATTCCCTTTGAAATCGTTCCGGGAGTCACCGCGGCCGTGGCGGTCCCCGCTTATGCGGGCATTCCTCTTTCGCACCGTGATCACACACCGAGCATGGCCTTCGTCACGGGGCATGAACGTGAAGATGCCCAGGAATCCAAAATCAACTGGGAAAAGCTTGCCACGGCCGTGGGCACCCTCGTTTTTTTCATGGGAGTCAAAAACCTTCCGGATATCACCGCCGGTCTCGTGCGTCACGGACGCAGTCCAGACACGCCCGCAGCCGTCATTCGCTGGGGGACGACACCCGCTCAGCAGACGGTGGTGGGTACTCTGGGAGACATTGTGGAAAAGGTGCGCCGGGCTACTCTCAAGCCTCCGGCCATCATCGTGGTGGGGGAGGTGGTGTCCCTTCGCGAGGAGCTGAACTGGTTTGAAAATCGCCCTCTGTTCGGCCTGAACATTGTGGTCACACGGGCACGGGAGCAGGCGAGTGATCTCAAGGCCCGGCTCCTGGAACTGGGGGCCCGCTGCATCGAGTTTCCCACCATTCAAATTGTTCCACCGCCCGACTGGGAACCCCTGGACGATGCCGTCCGGAACCTGGAAAGCTACCATTGGGTGATTTTCACCAGTGTCAACGGGGTGAAGTTTTTCATGCAACGGCTGAACCATCATGGTTTTGACGTGAGACGCCTGGCGGGGTGCCGGGTGGCGGCCATCGGACCCAAAACCTCCGAGGTTCTGGCGGATCATGGGGTGCGGGCCGACTTCATGCCGGGGGAATACCGGGCCGAGATCATCCTGGAAGGACTCACCCGTGAAGCGGTGGATGGAAAAAACGTTTTGCTGCCTCGCGCCATGGCTGCACGGGATGTGCTCCCTCAAACCCTGCGCGATTGGGGGGCTCAGGTGAATGTGGTGCCCGCCTACGAAACCATTCTGCCCGGGGGAAAGAAAGGGGAGGTGCTGTCCCTCCTCGAAGACGGAGCCATCCACTGCATCACCTTCACGTCCTCATCGACGGTCATCAATTTTTTCAAGATGCTCGGGGGAGAAAAAGCCCTCGCTCTTCTCGATAAGGCGACCATTGCATGCATCGGACCGGTGACCGCCCAGACGGCGCGCGAGCATGGGCTCGATGTTCACATCATGCCCCGCGATTACACCATTTCCGGCTTGATCGGTGCCCTCGAGGCACACTTTTGCCGGGGAGCGCAAGACGCGGCAAGGTGATCGGAACGCAAAAGGCCCGACCGAAATGGCCGGGCCTTTTTGGGTGTTTTTGAAAATGTGCCGTGAGTATCCAGGCTACTTGGCGATCTGCCTGGCTCTGTAATTGAGATAAACGTCTCTCAAGGAAACATAGGGGTCCACTGCGCTTGCCTTGAAATCTTCATATTCCCCGATGCGTAGAGATGTCGCATTAACCCTCTCGCCTGTCCTGATGGCCATGGTTTCCCACAATCCAGGCCCTATGTATGATAGGTAGCCGATGGGATTGAGTAAGAAATCGCCCCCCTTGCCGAAGGTGTCCCGTACCGTGGAAGGTCCCAGGATAGGCCATACAATGTAAACATGGGGTTGTATGCCGTAATAACCCAGCGTCTGCCCGAAGTCTTCTTCGTGGGGATGGAGGTTGAAATCCCTGGCGGCCAGGTCGAAGAATCCTCCGACTCCCAAAGTGGAATTGATCAAGAATCGTCCCATTTCCACACTCGCGCCTTTGAATTTCCCCTGGAGAGTGTTGTTCACGAATCGAATGGGAAAAAACAGATTGTCGAAGGCATTGCGTATGCAAGCGCGAAATCCCGGAGGCGTGACGGTTCCATAGGCCACGCTGACGGGTTTGAGAAACCAGAAATAAAGTCGATCGTTGAAGGTGAACATGGCCCGATTGAATTTTTCCAAAGGATCGTGGGTCAAAACGGAGGGCTCCGCGAAAGGATCATCGGAAAAATAATCGTCGTTGTCGTTAATGTTGGAAGCCCAGGCGTATGAAGCGAAATGATCCAGTCTTGGAGCATCTCCAATTACGGCGTTTCCAAAGCCGGGAAGGATCAGCGCGATGAAAAAAATGAAAAGACCCCGCTTCTTTTTCAGGAAACTCATGTGAGCTTCTCCTTGTGTATGGAATCATCCTTGTAAAAAAGGCCCGCAATATTAAGGTGGAGCATCGGTCTGCCCAACCATGATCTAATTAAATATTAACATGCAGCATTCCTGGAAAAAACAAAAGAAAAAAAGTGATCGGCATCAACACTTCTCACTTTTTTCGAGCTCGCACTTTTTCAAGTGCTCAACTTCATTTTTGAAACTGAAATTTTGCAAAAATCGCAATTAATTGTTAGCTTGTTGTCGGTGGCTTCATCTGTTGCGGTGGAGCTGAAAGTCTGCGTTGGAACAGTAAATCCATGGTGACCGGGTAGCTCTGTAGAGCGGCCTGGTCAATGAGTTCGAAGGAATCCTGGAGGTTTTGCCCATGGCCGGAAAAGGCGATGATGATCGTAATATAGTGGATAAGTGGATGGATCGTTTATTCAGGGACCCACCTGACGACAAGTACCCTCACAGAAAGGACCCCTCCCAGCGCAGGATGCAGTTTTCCCTGTGGTATTTTATTGCGGCGCTCATTCTCCTCTCGTGGGCACAGAGCATCATGCAGGAGCCCACCAGTGAAAAGGTTCAGTACTCGCAATTCAAGCAATGGGTTCGCGACAATCGCGTGGATCAGTTGGTGATCGAAGTGGACAGGATCCGCGGGGAGGTCAGGGACAGCGCCGAACGGGTGAGAAACTTCGTGACCGTGCGCATCGATGACCCTCAACTGTTGCCGTTGCTCGAAGAAAAGGGCATCACTTACTCCGGACGCCTGGAAAGCAAGTGGGTTGCGCTGATTCTGTCCTGGCTGTTGCCTCTCGGAATACTGATTCTTTTTTGGACCTATATCATCCGAAAGATGGGTGGCGGGTCCCAGGGGGTTCTTTCCGTCGGTAAAGCACGCATGAAGATTTACGCCCAAAAAGAAGTGGGAGTCACTTTCGACGATGTGGCCGGAATAGATGAAGCCAAGGGGGAACTCCTGGAAATTGTTGAATTTCTTAAAACTCCTGAAAAATTCCAGCGCATCGGCGGACGCATACCCAAGGGAGTCCTGCTCCTGGGAGCACCCGGGACGGGCAAGACGCTCCTGGCCAAAGCCGTGGCGGGAGAAGCGGGGGTGACCTTTTTCAGTATGAGCGGGTCCGAGTTCGTGGAAATGTTCGTGGGGGTGGGTGCCGCCCGGGTTCGTGATCTTTTCGGGCAGGCCAGGCAGCAGGCTCCCTGCATCATCTTTGTGGACGAGTTGGATGCTCTCGGCAAGGCCAGGGGGTTGAATCCCATGGGGGGGCATGACGAACGGGAGCAGACCCTGAACCAGCTCCTGGTGGAAATGGACGGATTCGATCCTTCGATCGGGGTGATCATCATGGCCGCCACCAATCGTCCGGAAATACTCGATCCCGCCCTTTTGCGGCCGGGACGATTCGATCGGCACGTGGCCATCGACAAGCCCGATATTCGCGGACGCGAGGCGATCCTGCGCATCCATGTGAAGAAGGTGAAACTGGCTTCCGATGTGGACCTCAAGAAAGTGGCCGCCATGACTCCCGGTTTCGTGGGTGCCGACCTGGCCAACCTGGTGAATGAAGCGGCTCTTTTCGCGGTGCGCGGTGACAGGGACGAGGTCAACATGTCGGATTTCCAGGACGCTTCGGACAGGATCATCGGGGGGATGGAAAAGAAAAACCGGGCCATGAATGTCCGGGAGAAGGAAATTGTAGCCCATCACGAGTCCGGCCATACTTTGGTGGCCATGGTGACTCCCGGTGCCGATCCCGTGAACAAGGTTTCCATCATTCCTCGAGGGATTGCCGCTTTGGGTTACACCCAGCAGCTGCCCACGGAAGACCGGTATCTCATGACCAAAAGCGAACTTTCCGGTCGGTTGGATATCCTACTGGGAGGGCGGGTCGCGGAAGAAATCATCTTCGGCGACATTTCCACGGGTGCGCAAAATGACTTGCAGAGAGCCACGGACATCGCTCGAAGCATGGTCATGGAATACGGCATGAGCGAGAAACTGGGTCTTCTAACCTACAATCGAGAGCCTCGTTCGGCTCATCTCGATCTGGGGATGGGGCCCAAATCGCGAGATTTCAGCGAAAAAACGGCCCGGGAAATCGATGAAGAAGTGTTCGCCATCATAGATCGGGCTCACAATCATGTCAGAAGCGTCCTCCATGCGGGACAGGATGTCCTGGAAGAACTGGCCATGGCCCTCCTGGAGGAGGAAACTCTCGATGGAAACGCTCTGGAGGCTTTTCGCGCCAAAATGCGGGAACGGGTGCCCATCGAACTTTCCCGTGAGCAGGACGGGGAGAAAGCCGGGGGAATGGACTCCTGACCATGGATGAGCCCAAAAGGAAGCGTTCCGCATGTACCCTGGACTGCCCCGACGCCTGTGGCGTGATTCTCGATGAACATGAATCGGGGCGTGTTTCCCTCAAGGGCAATCCGGATCATCCGGTCACTGCGGGCTTCACCTGCGCGAAATCCAAACGCTTTCTGGATCGTCTGAAGCATCCGAGCCGTATCACCGAACCCATTTTGCGCCGGGGGGATGGGTGGGTGCCCGTATCCTGGGAAGAGGCATTGAGCCTTTGTGCGCGAAAGATACAGGAATATCGGGGCGAGCCCCACTCGATCCTCCATTTTCATGGTGAAGGAGCCAAAGGGGTTCTCAAGCAGGTGAGCCGCCTCTTTTTTTCCAACCTGGGGGCAAGCCGGGTGAAAGGGTCCTTGTGTGACGCGGCGGGCTACGTGGCATGCGTCATGGATTTCGGCTCACGGGAAAACCACGACCTCGATGACCTGCTCAATGCTGGAGCCGTCGTCAACTGGGGCAGGGACTTGACGCGCAGTTCCGTGCATACGGCCGCCGTGGTCCGCAAAGCCCGAAAAAAAGGTGCCCGGGTGCTCACTGTCTCTCCCGGTGGCGATGGCCATGAAGCTTTCAGTGACGAGCACGTGAGGGTGCGTCCGGGGTGTGATCGGTTTCTCTCTGCGGCGTTGATTCGTCTTTTGTGGGAACGCCGGGGGATTCCCGCACGGATTATCGAACGTACTTTCAATCACGAAAGATTTCGAGAGCTGATTTTCAGTGAAAACATCGGAGAATTGCTCCGGTGGTGCCATGTTTCCCACGATGATGCCGAAAAAATCCTCGCTTTTTATTCGGAACCGGCCCCCACGGCGACCATTGTCGGGGCTGGTTTGCAGCGCTACCGGCATGGCGGGGAAAACGTGCGCTTCATCAACGCCCTGGCCTTGCTTTCGGGCAATGTGGGTCTGCCGGGCGGCGGAGTGTACTTTCACATGCACTCCCTGAGGAACCTCAATATGGACTGGGCCCTGGCTTCCGGCGCCAAAACCCGGCGAACGCTGCTCATGCCCACCATCGGACGGGACATCCTCGAGGCTTCCGACCCGCCCATCAGGATGCTGTGGGTGGATGGTTCCAATGTGGTCAACCAGGCTCCCGACAGCATGGAAATCATCCGGGCGTTCGAGAGCATCGAGTTCAAAGTGGTGGTGGACGCCTTCATGACGGACACGGCCATGCGGGCGGACCTCGTTTTGCCCTGTGCCCTTCTTTTTGAACAGGAAGACCTGGAGTCCTCCTACATGCACGACTACATCCAGCATGTGCGGCCGGCTCTCGACCCGCCCGGCCTTGCCGGGACGGATCACTGGATCGTGCGAGAACTGGGGATGCTCCTGGACCCACCCGTCTACATTCCCGATGTGGAAACCTGCTTCAGAAATGCCCTGGATACCCCTCTTTTGGGCACCACCCTCGATACGTTGCGGATCGAGGGGTTCGTGCGTGCCCGCAGGCCCACGGTGGCCTACGAGGGAATGGTCTTCGACCATCCCGACGGCAAGTACCGCTTCCCCACGGAGTTGCACCGGGAGCCCGAGCTTCCCCGTGAATACCCCTATCGCCTGTTGACGCTCATCCGTGGGGACGCCATGCACTCTCAAATCCTTGAAGAGCATCAGGCCATGCCTCCCTTTGTATGGGTAGCTCCCGATCACCCCGTTCTCGGCCGGCTCGACGCGACCGGCGAAGCCTGGCTCGTGTCCCCCCTGGGGCGCATGAGGGTGCGTGTCGAGGTCATGGAAGACCTCCACCCCGAAGTGGTCCTCTACCGGCGTGGAGACTGGCTCAAGCTCGGGGGAGGCGCCAACCGTCTCATCGCTGCGGGGCTCACCGATATGGGGCGGGGAGCCCCCTTTTACCAGCAGTGCGTGCGTATCGAGTGTAACGATCAGGTGCGGTGTGAATATGAATGAAGCCATGAAATATGAAACGGAGAGGAAAAGCCCATCATGACGACTTCCACAAACAATGTTCCGAGTGAATTGGTCGAGTTCTGTCAAATCTGCGGCGAAAATCTGGGGAAGATCGGTGACGACAATTCGCGCGTTCAGTACACCCGTGCAATGCTGCCGCGACTGCTTCTCAACAGGAAGCTTTTTGCGGACATCATCGAAAGCGCCCTGGCAGGCGGGAGCTACCCGGATATCAGGCGCCCCACCATGTTCGACAACGAGGTGTTGCTGTACATGGACCCGCAAGGCGTGTTTTCCCTGCGAATGTATCTGTGGGGTCCGGGCGATTATACGGTGCCTCATGATCATAGCTCGTGGGGCGTCATCGGCAGTCCCACGGACGGCTATGAAGTCATCGATTACCACAGAGAAGATGACGGGAGCGAAGAAGGCCATGCCCGTATCTCGCCCGCTCACAGGCATGTCCTCAAAGCCGGCGAAACGGCCTACACCCTGCCCTTCGATGCGGGGATACACAAGACGGGCAACCCTACTGAAGGGACGATCATTTCCCTGAACTTTTACGGGAAGCCCGTGCCCAGAGGGTTTGTATACGGCTTTGATGTGGAAAACCGGCGGGTTTACAAGATACTGCCTCCTAAACGCAAAAAAGAGCACCTCATGCGAGATGCCCTGCAACTTCTCAAATGATGGCCGAACGGGCAGGGGGCGCCGCGTCAAGACTTATACCGGGTGGGATTTTTCCTCTCGTTCCCAAGCCGGAGCTTGGGAACGAGAATCCTGGTACAACAGCGCCTGAATAACGACAATAGGATTTGCCGGAAAAAATTCCAGTCGAGTTCAGAGAAGCGAAACAACCTGCACTGTTTCCTCTGTCCATTTCGTCCACTTTGTCCATCATGTCCACAGCTCTCTGGATGGAAAGACATTTTTCAGACAGCTTCTGAGACAACCGGGGTTTGGGGACAAGAACGGTGGATGCTTACGGCAATGGGCTCAGAGGGTCGGGGTGTCTTGCAAGCTCCACGAGGATGCGGACCCCGAAGCCCGTGGCTCCTTTGGGCGAATGGGACTGGTCTTTATCGGCCCAGGCGGTGCCGGCAATGTCCAGGTGAGCCCAGGGGACCTCGTCGGGCACGAATTGCTTGAGGAATATGCCGCCCACGCTCGCTCCCGCCGATCGGTCTCCCACGTTTTTGAAGTCCGCCACGTCGCTTTTGATGGATTCGAAATACAAATCCCACAGGGGCAGGGGCCAGAATTTTTCTCCCACCTCCCGGCCCAGTTTCTCGATGGTTTTGCCCAGGTGATCATGATTGGATAGGACTCCCGCCACCTGATGTCCCAGGGCGACGATGCAGGCGCCCGTGAGGGTGGCCACATCGATCATGAAAGCCGGTTTGTAGCGCAGGCCGTAGGCCAGGGCATCGCAGAGTATCAGGCGCCCTTCCGCATCGGTGCTGATGACCTCGACGGTCAGCCCCGCCAGGGACTTGAGCACATCTCCCGGCCTGTACGCCTTGCCGTCGGGCATGTTTTCCGTGCAGGGAAGGATGCCGATCACCCGCCGACGGATGTTCAGGCGACCGATGCATTCGAAAGCGCCGAGCACGGCGGCGGCTCCCGCCATGTCCTGCTTCATGGCTTCGAGGTTCGCACTGGGCTTGATGGAAATGCCGCCCGTGTCGAAGGTGATGCCTTTGCCCACGTACACGAGGGGAGGGGTATTTTCCATATCGGCAGGGCAGTGTTCCATGACGATCATGCGGGCAGGCTCCTCGCTTCCCTGTGCCACTGCCGTGAAGGCACCCATGCCGAGGGTTTGGGCTGTTTCGAAGTCCATCACTTCCAGCTTGAAACCGTATTTTTGGGACAGTTCGCGAGCCCTTGAAGCCAGGTGGGAAGGTGTGACCCGGTTGGAGGGAGAGGACACGAGGTCCCTGGCCAGGCAGATACCCGATACGATGGCCTCCGCATGCGAAGGAATGCTTGCCGTTGCTTCATCGGGGGGAGTCTGGCACGAAACGAGAATTTTTTTGGGAAAGGGGGATGGTTCGACATCCCGTGTTTTGAATTCGTCGAACCGGTGGCGGATTGTTCCGGCAACGACCAACGTTTCTTCCAGGAGACGTTTATTCTCCCAGGGGAGGTCTTCGAGGATATCGAGGGGAAGCACCAGGGTGTCGATACGCAGGTCTCCGGCCTTGCGCACGCCCGCTGCCACGGATGAGCGAAATTTGTCGAGATCGCATTTTTCTCGGGGACCCAGGCCTACCAGGATTGTCCGGGGCATGGGGGCGGTGTGCCGATCATAGTGGACGGCGACTTCCTTGGGTTTGCCTCGAAAGTCTTTCCATACCGGCGAGTCCGCCGGGAGAGACGAGGTGCCTTCCAGCCGACGCTTGATGGATTCGGGAGGTGTTGCTTCATTCTCATAGATGAAATAAAGAACGGCATCTCCACGCCATTGAGCCGTGGAGGCCGTTTGCCATTCAAATCGCATGATGTCTCCTCAGTAGAATATCGAACAGAAGAAGGTTTGGTTTTTTTGGTCTCTTTTTTTGCCGTAAACAAACCAAGCAGCATAACCGAATAAATTGTATAAAACAATAAAAAGCTTCATCTTTTCCCATATCTTCTTGCACAATTCATTGACATCTTTCAGGCATTGTGTTAACCAGCTCTTTTCGTTGAGTTTGCCTTTTTACTGCCTGTTTTTGAAATGATTTATTGTCGCTGTTGGGTGGGGCCGGCATGGAAGAAAACGAATTTCAAAACAAAGCGGTTTTGGTGACCGGTGGTTCACGGGGAATCGGCGCGGCCATAACCCTGTGCTTTGCCGGGAAGGGAGCCCATGTCCTGGTGAATCATCGCAAGGCAGCGGGCTCTTCTCAGGCCAAGGCGGAAGAGTTGAAAGAGCGTGTCGCTCAATTGGGAGGCCGCATGGATGTCATGACTTCGGACATTTCTTCCAGGTCCGCAGTCAAGGAAATGATGGCCTCCATACGACAGAATGTGGGACGTCTGGATTTCCTCGTTTTGAATGCGGCAAGGGCACCTTTCAAGCCCATCGAGCGTTTGCTCGAAAGGGAACTGCTGGACCTGGTTCAGGTCAATTACATGGGCAACATCTTTTGCGTGCAGGAAGCTTTGCCCCTTCTCGAGGAATCGGGCGGCAAGATCGTTTTCATTTCCAGCCTGGGAAGCCGCTTCTACAACCCGGCCTATCCCCTGGGAAGCATGAAGGCGGCCATGGAAGCCGTGGTTCGAGACCTGGCGGAGAGCCTGCGGCCCCGTGGTGTGGCCGTGAACGCCGTGAGCGGAGGGATCGTCAAGACGGATTCCTATAAGGTGCTTCGGCAGCACATGGAAAACCTGGATCGGTTGCCCGAACATTTCATCGTCGAGGCCGAAGAGATCGCCGATGTGGTACTTTTTCTCTGTTCTCCCGCCGCGCGTGGAATCAACGGTCAGACCATCATTTGCGACCGTGGAATGTCCAATGCCCTTCAGAGGTTTTAAACGGGCCGATGCTTTTTCATGGCCGATCCGGCTCCAAATATCCCATTGATGATCAAAAAAGAAGCATGCTGCAAATCGCCGGCGC
>CAZRWT010000058.1:0-9681 GCA_964603955.1 uncultured Syntrophobacteraceae bacterium | reverse complement strand
TTCGGCATCAAGATGGCCCGGCACTTCGTGCTCGAGCACGTGGAAGAAATGTTCGGGGAAGGTTCCGCCGTGGACGAAGACGGCCTGCTGACGGAAAAGGCCGTAAGACTTCTTAAAATTCGTTTTGGAGACGAGATCGACGGGCTGGAAGCGGGAATGGACATGGATGACGTTCCTGCTCTCATCACGGCGGGGTCCATGGTGGACGGCATTCGGGATATCCTCGATGCCTTGCCGGAAAAGTGTACGCACTGCGGCGCGGCTGATTGGGCTTCGGACGATGGTGTCAAGGTGAAGTGTGCCGCCTGTGGAGAGCCGGCGGTTTATCCCAATGGGGACGATTTGATTCGAGAATGGCTCAGAAAGACGCAAGAGGAGCAAAAAATATTTTGAAAGCTTGTGGCAGACCCGGGCGCCGGGTAGTGGTGACGGGATGGGGTATGGTCACTCCCCTCGGTAGGAACACCGAAGAGACTTTCTGCAATGCCGTCGAAGGCAAATCGGGTATCGATCACCTGAGTTCCTTCGATCCTTCGGGCATGCCCTGTACCATCGGAGGAGAGGTGAGAGAAGAGTGGCTCCGGGAGCTCGAGGTCGGCCGGGACCTTCGACTTGGAAAGGTTTCTTCTCGTGCCGTTCGCCTCATGGGTGCTGCTTCCCATGAAGCCGTCCGTCAAGCCAACCTGGATGTCCAAGTTCATGGCGAGCGCATGGGAGTGGTGCTGGGTGCTCACGGCGATAATCCCACCTTGGACCGCATGATTTTTTTACAGCGCTTTTATAAAGACGGTGCCTGGGATTTCGATGGGCTTGCAAAAGCGGGAGGATATCCTTTTCTCGATTTTTTCCGACGAAAGCCCGATGTGGGAACCGTTGTCCTTGCGGCACTTTTTCATTGCAAAGGTCCGACCCTGACGGTTTCTTCCGCCTGCGCGGCTGGGTCCCAGGCCATAGGGGAAGCCTTTCGTCTCATCCGCGAAGGGTGCTGTGACCTGGCGCTTGCCGGTGGTGCCGAAGCCACGACGGACTTCATGGGGCTGGCGGGGTTTTGTCTGCTACGGGCTCTGGTAGAAAAGTACACGACTCCTCAAAAAGCATCACGACCCTTCGACCGACGGCGCAATGGATTTGTCGTATCCGAAGGAGCGGGGGCCCTGGTTCTGGAAGAGCTGGAGCATGCCCGCTCCCGTAATGCGCTCATTCTGGGGGAAATCCTCGGGTACGGTTCGGCGGCCGATGCCTACCGAATCACGGACACTCACCCCCAGGGACTCGGGGCCGTTCATGCCATGCGCGGAGCCTTGCGCGATGCGGGGCTGTCCCCCGAAGCCGTGCAGTATGTCAATGCACATGGTACATCGACGCAACAAAATGATCTGACGGAAACCATCGCCATCAAGAAATGCCTGGGGGAAAAGAGCAGGAGCATACCCGTGAGTTCCAACAAATCCATGATGGGCCATCCCATTGCGGCGGCGGGAGCCGTTGAGTGTGCTCTCACTCTCATGGGCATGCGCCGCTCCATCATCCTGCCGACCATCAACTACGAGCATCCTGACCCCAAGTGCGATCTGGATTATGTGCCCAATGAAGCACGGCAGGTGGAACATCGCATCGCTCTTTCCAACTCTTTCGGTTTTGGCGGTCAGAATGCCTGCCTGTGCCTGGGAGCCTTTGATCAATAGTGCGTGTTTCGGCCGCTGTTCGGCTATGTATCCGCACCGCACATCGAATATGTTCTCAGTGCGATGAGATGAAAAGTAAAGGAGCACGATGCGTTTTCTTTTTTATGATGCGATCACACGGATCGAGAAGGGCAAGACCATCGAAGGGGTGAAAACATTCGCTCTTTCCGAGGAATTTTTTCGTAATCACTTTTCGAGGAGTGCATCGGTTCCGGGAGTCGTTTTCATCGAAGCCATGGCTCAGTTGCTGGGTTGGCTTGTCATCCATTCCCACGATTTCAAACTGAGTGCCATCATGGTGCTGGTGAGGGGAGTCGTGGTACCGGCTCGAATGCGACCGGGCTTTTGTGGAGAAATTCGTGGGGAAATCCTTTCCTCGTCCACTCGGGATACCATGGGAAGAGCGGAAGTTTGGGTGGAAGGGGAGCGCATTGCCTGGATGGATCAAATCGTGTATGGCCATTTTGACCGGGTCGATCCTCAAAACTTGAAGCGTTTATTCGAGTATTACAGCGGCCTGAAAGCGGATTGAACAGCTCAGGTGAGGGAAATCAGGACAGGGGAAACATGAAAATAGACCTCAATGGAAAAATTGCCCTGGTAACCGGTGGTGCCGGGGAAATCGGGCGCGAGATCGTTTTGGGGCTGGCGGATGCCGGAGCGGAAGTGGGAATCCACTGTAATCGGTCTCAAGACAAAGCCCGGGAACTGGAAGAACTTGTCCGTTCCAGAGGCGGGCAGGCCCATGTTCTGAGCGCGGATCTGGCCGATAACCGGGAAGTGGAGAAGATGTTCGAGTCCTTGCGTGACCGCTTCGGTAGGCTCGATATCCTGGTGAACAATGCGGGCCGTGCCGTGGAAGCGTTACTGGCTTCCATGAGTCCGGAAGAATGGGATGGGGCCATGAATGTGAACCTCAAGGGCGTTTTTCTCTGCTGCCGCCAGGCTGTTCCCATGATGATGCTCAACCGTGCGGGAAAAATCATCAATATTTCGTCGGTTCTCGCTGTTATGGGCCAGACGGGCATGACCGCTTATTCCGCCGCCAAGGGGGGATTGACGGCCTTCACCCGGTCTGCCGCAGTGGAGCTGGCAAAGAGGAATATCCAGGTGAACGCCGTACTGCCGGGGGTTGTGGAAACCGGCATGAGCAAACGGGTCATCAAGAGGATGGGTAAGGAGTTGCTCATGAGGATTCCGGCAGGGCGTTTCAGCGTGCCGGCCGAGGTGATGCCCCTGGTTGTTTTTCTTGCGTCGGACAAAGCGGATTACATCACCGGTCAGTCCTTCAGTGTGGATGGAGGACTTTCCATCTCATGACGCGCATCTACCAGGGAATGGACATTGTTGACCTGGCGGGATTCGAAAAGGTCTGGAAGCGGCACGAGCGGTTTACTCAGGATATTTTTTCCGAGCAGGAGCGTGCTCACTGCCTGTCACGTCCCGATCCCCTCAGGCACTTTGCCGGGCGCTTTGCCGCCAAGGAAGCGGCCATAAAGGCCTTGGGGCTTCGGGCCGGAGCTTCGGGGTTTCTTCAGGGATTTTCAGATGTTGAAGTGGTTTCCGCAAAAAGCGGCAAGCCTTCTTTGCATTTCAGCGGGTGGGCCGCGAGGGTTGCCACAAAACGCCGCATTGTACAACGAACGGTTTCCATTACCCACTCGGGAAATTTTGCCGCCGCCACAGTGATCTTGGTTGCGGAATCGGGGAAGAGTCATGCGTTATCTGTTGATTGATCATATAAAGGCCTGGGAGGCGGATTGTTCTATCGTTGGAGTAAAAAACGTTGCCATGACGGAAGATTTCCTCGAATTTCATTTTCCAGGATATCCCATCATGCCGGGAGTCATGCTTCTGGAAGGGTTCGCTCAACTTGCGGGGTGGCTCCATGCGGCATCTTCCGATTTTCGAGACTGGTTCCTCCTGGAGAGTGTGCTCAAGTGTAGTTTCTATGGATTTGTCCTTCCCGGGGACCAGGTGGAGATGAAAGTGTCCGTTTCGGAGCGGGACGGCAGCAGAGTTTATGCCGGCATCGGCAAGGTAGGAGGAAAGAAAAAAATCGTCGCGGATTTTCAAGGGCGGGTTTTTCCACTCGAAGACCTGGAAAGCTCCGAGGTACAGCAACGACACTTCAAGGTTTTGACCCGGGAGATACAGTATTGAAAGAAACGAGTGCCATTCGTATCGTGGGAACCGGACTCATCACGGCTCTGGGTCGCAATGTGGTCGAAAACCGGGAAGCCGTCAAAGCCGGAAAAACGGGGATTCGATTTTTGGATCGGCCTCATGCGCCCGCGTATTTGCGCTATGCGGCCCCCGCTTTCGATCCGGTTCTTCCCGAGATGCCCAAAAAGCAGTTTTCCCAGACAAAATTTTTGAGCCGTGGGGCGCTTCTGGGCTTTCATGCCGCCCTGGAAGCCATGGCTTCTGTGGGATTGGATCATGGGGTGCCGCCCGAGCGGTGTGCGCTTTTTGTTGCTTCGGGGGACCAGTCCATGGTGGGTTGTGAATTCATGCTGCCGTCCATTGGTGAAGCAATGGGAAGGGGGAGCGATGGAAAACTCGACCAGGCAGGGCTCAACCGGATTGTCATGAACAAGGTGAATCCTTTTTTTTTGCTGGATTCTTTGCACAACAACCTGTTCAGTTTCCTTTCCGCTTTCTTGCAATTCATGGGACCCAATACTTCACTGGCCAGTCTGTCTCCCGGAGGCGGACACGCTTTGGAACTGGCTGCCCGTTCCATCGTGCAAGGTCAGGCAGACCTGGCCATGGCGGTAGGGTATGGGAGCTGGATCAACGAAATCAGCCTCTTCGAACTCAATGGCTTGGGCCTGCTTGCTTCCGGTCACTCGGGGGCAGCTTCTTATCGACCCCTGGACAAGGCTCGTGAGGGTTTCATTCCCGGAGAAGGGGGGGCCGCGGTGCTGCTCATGTCCGATGCTCTCGGCCGGTCCGGTTCATGGGGTTCGCCAAAAGCATTCCTTCTCGGGTGCGGCAATTGCGTGGAAACCGTATCTTCCCATTCTATAAGGGTCCCCTCGGATGTCACTCTGAGAGTCATGGACAATGCTTTGAAGGCATCGGCAATCGATCCGGATGACCTGGGATTCATCATCCCTCACGGCAGTGGAACTCGTGATGGAGATCGGTCGGAATTGAGGTCTCTCATAAAATTGCTGGGAGATTCGGCGCACCGGGTGCCCATCTGGGCGTTGAAGTCCTCGACGGGACATATGGGAGCAGCGTCGGACCTGGCGGAGATCATACTGGGAATCGAAGCTGCGGGAGAAGCCGCCATACCGGGCTCCCTCCACTTTCACGAAGCGGAACCTGAATTCGCTTCCTTGAAAATCTCTTCCACGCCGCAGGACTTGAAGCGATCGACGTTTCTCTCTGTCAGCTACGGCATCGGTGGCCAGTCATCGGCTTCAGCCATTGAGGTGAAGTGAAAACGGTTTTCCTCGATGGCCCTACGGGATGAAAAATGGGTGCTAAAAAAACTTCCCTTTTAAGATTCGAATATTACGCTGCTGTTTTTGTTTTGGCTTTGTGCCGGGTCATGCCCACCAAGTTGCTCGAAGGACTCAGCAGCTTCCTGGGAGCCTTGGTCTGGATATTTGTTCCCAGGCGTCGGCGCATTGCATTGGATAACCTGCGCCACGCCATGAACGGCCGCTATGATGATGCTCAACTGCGTGCCCTGGCCCGCCGGAGCTGCAAATCCTTTTTCATGGTTCCTTTCGAAGCGTTCAAGGCCCGATCCATGCTCGATCACCCCGATCACATGAAACAGTTGCAAGAGCGAATCCGGGGTGTGGATATTCTTTTTCGTAAAGCCCGCTCCATTCATGATGATGCGGGAGGATGTATTTTCGTTACCCCTCATATCGGAAACTGGGAGCTGTTGCCTTTCGCGGGGTCCATTGTAGGTATTCCCCTGGCCATCGTGGTGCGCCCTCTGGACAATCCTCTCCTGGAGAAAATTCTCTACACCAATCGGACTGGAACGGGGCAGACGGTCATTCCCAAGCGCAATGCCCTTTTCAAGCTGCAAAAGCTGCTGCAAAAGAAAATTTCCATCGGGATACTTCCCGATCAAGCCGTTTCCAAAGGGATTGCCGTGACTTTTTTTGGTCGCAAGGCAACGGCAACGCCCGTTCCGGCCCTTCTTGCCGTCATACATAAACGGCCTATCGTGGTGGTGGCATGCTGCCGTAAATGGGACAACGATCATTATGAAGGCTTTGTTTCCGATCCCATCTATCCGGTTCCTCATCAAAACGAAAAAGAAGAACTCATTCGTCTCACTGAAGCCGTGAATCGAGAAATGGAACGCATCATCCTCCGCTATCCCGAACAGTACCTCTGGATGCACAATCGTTGGAAGAGTTACGATAGATGGTGATGTATTCCCAACGGTTGTTGATAACTGCGCGAGCGATGGGTGTAGATGGATGTAACCTGGGGTGTCACCTGGAATTTTGTTGAAGCCTTTCGAAAAAAAAAAGAAAAAGCCGAGGCAATAAACCTCGGCTTTTTCTTTTAGAAAGAGGCTCTCCTGAAGTCGAACAGGAATTATAGCTTGGTACTGCGAGACAGAACGAAATACGAACAATCGAGCGAAATCGGAACGAGACAATCAAAAGGATGACCAGCGGTGTCAGAGTGGAAGAGCGGGGTAACTCAACATCAAGATTTGCGAAAGAGCGAGCACATCACATGAGCGGAAACGGAGTATGGAGTTGGAACCGGATCAGATCAAGATCAACTTCGAAAATCCCATATAGAAGAGCGGGAGCATGGAACCCAACAACAACTTGAAAACCTACGGTAGCGTTCATAGGCATTAGGAGATCAACTTGGTTTTTAGAGAGCGACTTCTTTCTTTTCATTGTGTTGCTTTGTACTTTTGCAAGGCAAGTGCCAAAATTTTTAATCGGTAAGAAATTGAGCCTCAAACCAGGATTACCCCATGTGGGGAAGATTCCTGCAAATAGATCATTGGTGAATATTATTCAATTTCTACGAGGATATCTTTTGCTATGGGATGTGGTGTTTATAAATTTCTTTTTAAGAACAAATATTTAAAGTCTTATTGATCGATATTGTTTATGGGTTGTATAAATTGATGAATATTGTTTAGTTATCGCGGCCGCTTTTGCTTCACAGGATAAGATTTCAATTTTCGAGTCACAGGAGCCGGCGAAATTTAAAGTAGATTGTCTGAAACAAGCCTTTGGGGTTAAATTTTTTCATGGGAAATGGTGTTTTGCTACTCGCTCTTTTCCTCTTCGAGAAGAAGCTGAGCTTCGCCTGAAGGAAGCTCTTGAACGCCGCGCAATTTGCGCTCGATGGATCTGGACCGTCTTGCTGCCGATTCCATAGTGTTGGAGGCCTGTTCGAGCTTCTTCCTGACTCCGTCCAGGACATCTCCGAATTTACCGAATTCGCTTTTTACCGCTCCAAGGAGTTGCCATACCTCGCTCGATCGTTTTTGGATGGCCAGGGTGCGAAATCCCATCTGAAGGCTGTTGAGGAGTGCGGCAAAGGTTGTGGGGCCTGCCACCACCACCCGGTGTTCCCTCCGGATGGCTTCCAAGAGACCCATCCTTCGGGCCACTTCGGCGTAGAGTCCCTCCGTGGGGAGAAACATGATGCCGAAATCCGTCGTCGTGGGGGGATGGATATACTTTTCGGCGATATCCCTGGCACAGGCTTTGACCCGTACTTCGAGCATCTTTGCGGCGGTGTCCGCCCCGGTTTTATCGGCCCTTTCCTGAGCATCCACGAGCCGCTGGTAATCTTCCAGGGGAAATTTAGCGTCGATGGGAAGCCACACGGGAGTGCCGTTATCGTCGTCGCGGCCCGGAAGCCGGAGGGCGAATTCCACCACTTCCCCACTATTTTCTTTGGGCTTCACGTTGCGATCATACTGCTCGGGTGCCAGGATTTCCTCCAGCAGCGCCTCCAGTTGTATCTCTCCCCATATGCCTCGGGTTTTCACGTTGGTCAGAGCTTTTTTGAGGTCCCCCACACCCGACGCCAGGGTTTGCATTTCCCCGAGACCTTTGTGTACCTGCTCGAGACGCTCCGAGACTTGGCGGAAAGATTCCCCGAGGCGTTTTTCCAGGGTACCCTGGAGCTTTTCATCGACGGTTGCACGCATGCGGTCCAGTTGCCTGGAGTTGTCCTCTTGGAGGTCTTTGAGTCGAGCTTCCACCGCGTTTTTCATCCCTTCGAGCTTTTTCTCGTTGGAGTCGGTGAGGGCGTTCAACTGTCGGGCGAAGGTGTCCAGCTGGTTTTTTTGGAAATGGGCGATCTCCGCCATACGGTTCAGTAATGAATTGGCGAAGGAGTTCAGTGTTTTGGACAGTTCTTCCCGGTTTTGCCTGGAATGTGCCGTCGCTTCATCCCGGTTTCTTCCCATTTCTTCCCGGAGAAGTTTTTCCAGTCGTTCTTGCCCCCTTTCCATCAGTTCCATTTTTAGCTTCATGTCTGCGAAACTCTCAGGGGCCTTGCCACGCAGAAGCATGAGCAAAAATACGACGAGCGGCACAAACACGACGAGCAGGGCCAGGAGTCCCCACAGAACAGGGTGGTTCTGAAGACCGATGAAAGTATTTTCCATCTTGGTAAATCCTTGGATTGGTTGGAAGCGGCGTTGCGGCGTCAAGTTTTACCGGGGGAGGGGAGGGTTAGAGCTAGGACGGCCGCCCCTGCTGTGAGCAATGAAGCTGTCAGGTAAGCCATGGAGAAGCTCCCTGTTGTCCCGGCTATGAATCCTGCTCCAACGGGACTGATGGTCTGGCCCAGGGCGAAAAACAGGGTGACGGTGGCGAAGGCCTTGGGAGCCTTGGAGACTCCCAGGTAGTCTCCCATGGCGGCAGCCATGATGGCGGGGATGGCGAAAACGGCCAGCCCGTAGAGCATCAGGGAGACGAACAGGGCTGCTCCGGCGAGCTTGAACCCCACCAATGCATAGGCCGCCGTCTGCACGGCAAAGACTGCCGCGAGTCCTCCCTTGCGTCCGATCCGATCCGAGAGCATTCCGAAGCCCACTCCCGAAAAAAGGCTGAAGAATCCGACCCGGGACCAATAAAAACCTGCCTGCTGCTCACTGAAACCGTAAGCGTCGATCAGGGTGGTGACGATGAATGTTCCGTAAACCATGAAGGTGAGCCCGAAGATAAAATAGAGAAAACCCAGGCGTGCTAGAATCCAGCCGTCGCCCTTCTTTTGGGAATTTGCTGCTCCTCGGGACGGTTTTTGCTGTCGCCCCATGGCTTCAAGGCCCATTTCTTGTGGACGATTGCGTAGTATCAGGCCGACAATTCCCGCAATGGCCAAAGAAATGAACCCAAGGAGCAGCCACCCCTTTTGCCAGCCGTCGATGCCGTAGGTCCGGGTGAGTAGTGGAATCAAGAATCCAGCGAACATGATGGCCAGGCCATTGCCCGTGATCATCAATCCTGCGGCCTTACCCCGATGGGTAGTCTCGAACCACCAGGGCAGCAACGCCATCATGGCAATATTGGCGAAGCCGCTACCCAATCCCACGAGAGTGTAGAGAAAAATGAGAACATGAAGGCTTCGGGTGGTGCTCATGCACATCATGGCACCGGCGACGAGCAGCAGTGCCGCGGCAATGACGGGTCGAGGCCGGAAGCGATCAACAAAGATCGGGGCGAAGTACACCGCAGCCAGGTAGCCCGCAAAATTGGAAGTTCCAATGAGTCCCATTTGCTCGTAGGGCAGGCCCAGGCCGTTTTGCATGGCCGGCAAAAGCACGGCATAGGCAAAACGCCCGAGACCCAAACATGAAAAAAGTACCAGGGCTCCGGCGATGACAATGGCCCATCCGTAATGGACTGAAGGAAGCACGAGTTTGAACGACATTGGAAGGTCCTTTGTCCTTGACATCCTCCCCGGCCTGAAGGTCGAGGATTCCTGAAGTGGCTTATGCGGCCGCTCCAAGGGGTTCCTGCTTCAACGA
>CAZRWT010000057.1:0-21303 GCA_964603955.1 uncultured Syntrophobacteraceae bacterium | reverse complement strand
AAATGATAACTTTTAGGTATTTATGAATAGACATCTATTGAACTGCTCCGAACCCCTCCCGGCAAAAACCTTTATGAAACGGTGCGACGCCTCCGGTTTTCCACCGGAGACGCCGAAGAACCTGTTCCACGATATATTTATTTCAAGAACCCAAAAAGACTAGATCACGCCTTTGAAGGATTCCTTGGCTGCTTCGCCCAGCAGGCCGAGGTTTTCCACGACGTTGATGCCGGCTGCTCTCATGGCTGCCATCTTGCCTTGAGCCGTGCCGCTCGATCCGCTGATGATGGCGCCCGCATGACCCATACGACGTCCCGGAGGTGCGGTGGCTCCCGCAACGAAGCCGACCACGGGCTTGGTCACGTTCTGCTTGATGAAGTCCGCTGCTTCTTCTTCTGCGGAACCGCCGATTTCGCCCACCATGATGATGGCCTTGGTTTCGGGGTCGTTTTGGAAAGCTGCGAGGCAATCGATGAAGTTGGTGCCGTTGACGGGATCACCACCGATGCCCACGCAGGTGCTCTGGCCCACGCCGAAACGCATGATCTGGTGAACGGCTTCGTAGGTAAGGGTTCCCGAGCGGGAAACGATGCCCACGGGGCCGGGCTTGTGGATGGGACCGGGCATGATGCCGATCTTGGCCTGACCCGGAGTGATGATGCCGGGGCAGTTGGGGCCGATGAGGCGGCTCTTGGAACCCTGGAGATGGTTCTTGACCTTCATCATGTCCATGACGGGAATGCCCTCGGTGATGGCCACGATGAGGGGGATTTCAGCGTCGATGGATTCGAGAATGGCATCGGCACAAAATGGAGGGGGCACGAAGACCATGGACGCATTGGCGCCCGCTTCCTTGGCCGCCTGTGCCACCGTGTTGAAAACAGGAATGCCTTCCACGTTCTGACCGGCTTTGCCGGGAGTCACACCCGCCACCACGTTGGTGCCGTAGGCTTTGCATTGCAGAGTGTGAAACTGACCTTCACGACCGGTGATACCTTGAACTACCAGCTTAGTATTTTTATCCACCCAAATGCTCATGATTTCCCCCTTCTTATGCCTTAGCCACAGCTGCTACTTTTTGGGCGGCGTCTGCCAGGTCACTAGCCACGGTGATCTTGAGTCCCGAATCCTGGAGAATCTTGCGACCCTGTTCCACGTTGGTCCCTTCCATGCGGATAATGATGGGAACCTTCACCTCCACCTTCTTGGCCGCTTCCACAACACCCTGGGCCAGGATGTCGCAACGCAAAATGCCGCCGAAGATGTTGATGAGCACGCCCTTTACCGCCGGATCGCTCAAAATGATGCGGAAACCGTTTTCCACCTGCTCGGCACTGGCGCCGCCGCCCACATCGAGGAAGTTGGCGGGGGTGCCGCCTGCCAGCTGGATCACGTCCATGGTCGCCATGGCAAGACCGGCGCCGTTGACCATGTTGCCGATGTTGCCGCCGGGCAGCTTGATGTAGTTGAGGTTGTATTTGGAAGCTTCCACCTCGAAGGGATCTTCTTCTTCCAGGTCGCGGTAAGCTTGAATGTCTTTGTGACGAAACATGGCGTTGTCGTCGAAGGTGACTTTACCGTCGAGAGCGATGACTCTCTTGTCGCTGGTGATGACGAGGGGGTTGATTTCCACCAGAGAGCAATCATAATCCACGGTCATCTTGTAAAGTTTGGTCAGCATGGGAATGAAAGCCTTGACGACTTCCGGTTCCATGTTGAGCCCGTAAGCCACCTGGCGTGCCTGGTAGCCCTGGAAGCCGAGCAAGGGGTCCACGAAAACCTTGATGATTTTTTCAGGGGTCTTTTCTGCGACTTCCTCGATATCCATACCACCGGCTTCACTGGCCATGATGACAACGGTAGCCGTGCCGCGGTCGGGAAGAAGACTGAGGTAAAGCTCTTTCTCGATGGGAAGCCCCTCTTCCACCAGCAGCCTCTTGACCAACCTTCCTTCAGGACCGGTCTGATGGGTAACCAGCGTCATGCCGAGAATCTGGCTTGCAAACTGGTCCACTTCGGCTTCGGTTTTGGCGAGCTTGACGCCGCCGCCCTTTCCACGCCCACCGGCATGGATTTGTGCTTTTACGACAACCGGAAGTGTTCCCAGCTCTTTGGCGACCGCTTTCGCTTCATCAACGGTGAAGGCAGCTTTCCCACGAGGAGTAGGGACGCCATACTTTTGAAACAGTTCTTTCGCTTGGTACTCGTGAATTTTCATAGTTCTCCTCACTATCCCCGAAACAACTTCAACCAGCGCGGATCACATCTCACCTAAGAGAGCCATCCGATCCCTTTTTCTTAACCTTCGCGAACGAAAGTTAACTGCATGCCCAATATCAGGTACAGGCATGGTCGAATCCGACAAAGCCTTCAATATTATATTGAAAGCGCTCTTTTGCCGCGTTGCAATGCCTTGGTTCTCGGCTTCGATGCAACATACCATTTGCTGTCTGTCAACTCCCCAAAAAAAACTCTTGCTTTTCACAAAACACGATATTCCTAAATGAAAGATCGCACAATGTCAAACGTTGTTTGCGTTCGAAGGGAAGAACAAATCCTCTTTCTTACCGATACGGTTTAATGGTATGTAAAAGGTGCGATAAATAAAATCAGCTGTTCGGTGCGGTGAGGCTCCGGGTCGTGAGCGTCACGAGCACCTTGAGCCGGAGTACACTTTCGAGAAGCACTTCACAATAACATCGCGGAGACAAAAACATGCAACTGGAAACGGTCATCGGGCTGGAGGTGCATGCGCAGCTCCTGACCAAAAGCAAAATCTTTTGCGGGTGTTCCACCACCTTCGGCGCCCCCCCCAACACCCACACCTGCCCCGTCTGCCTGGCCATGCCGGGAGCCCTTCCCGTCCTGAACCGGGAAGTTGTTCAATTTACCCTCAAGATGGCTCTGGCCACCCACTGCACCATTTCTCCATACAGCAGGTTCGCCAGGAAAAATTATTTTTACCCCGATCTTCCAAAAGGCTACCAGATTTCCCAGTACGAGTTGCCCATCGCCCGCAACGGGTGGGTCGAAATCGAGGGGGAAACGGGTTCAAGGCGCATCCGGATTCACCGCATTCACATGGAGGAAGACGCCGGCAAGCTCGTCCACGACGACCACCAGCCCCTGAGCTATGTGGACCTCAACCGCACGGGGGTTCCCCTCATGGAGATCGTCAGCGAGCCCGACATCCGCACTCCACAGGAAGCATCCAGCTATCTGAAAGGACTTCGAGAAATCCTGCGCTATCTCGAAATCTGCGACGGCAACATGGAAGAGGGCAGTTTCCGCTGCGACGCCAACATCTCCTTGAGACCTGTGGGGCAACGGGAGCTGGGAGTCAAAACGGAAATCAAGAACGTCAATTCATTCAAAAACGTGCAAAGGGCTCTCGAATTCGAAATCCGGCGTCAAAGGGCTCTCCTGGAAAAAGGGGAAGCCGTGGTCCAGGAAACCCGTCTCTACGACGCGGCTCGCAACATCACCGTCAGCATGCGGAGCAAGGAGGAAGCTCATGACTACCGCTACTTCCCCGACCCCGACCTGGTCCCGGTGGTCATCGACGAGGAATGGGTCCAGTCGGTGCGCGACGGTTTGCCCGAACTGCCCGACGCCAAAAAAGAACGCTTCACGGCTCTGCTGGGCCTCCCGGCCCATGACGCTCAGGTGCTCACTTCGTCCAAGGCATTGGCGGACTATTTCGAAACCGTGGTGAAGGCCCATCCCCACCCCAAAACGGTGTCCAACTGGATTCAATCCGAACTGTTGCGCGAGCTGAACCGTGACGAACGCGAAATCGACGCCTGCCCGGTGACGCCCCAAGCCCTGGCCGAGCTTCTCGAACTCATGGGTTCGGGGGTTTTGAGCGGCAAGATCGCCAAGACGGTTTTCCAGGAAATGTACGCCACGGGAGAGCGCGCATCGAGCATCGTGGAGGCTCAAGGGTTGGTGCAGGTCACGGACACGGGGGCCATAGAAGTCGTCATCGAGGAAGTGCTTGGGGAAAATCCGGAGGAAGTGCGACTGTACGGAGAAGGCAAGGAAAAACTGTTCGGGTTTTTCGTGGGGCAGGTTATGAAAAAGACCAAAGGGAAGGCCAACCCCAAGCTCGTAAACGACCTTTTACGGAAGAAATTGTTACAAAGCAAATAGAGAGGAGATTTCAAGGCAATGACACAAAAGTGGATGCCCCCCATACACTGGGAAGGAGACGCCGTGGCCGTACTGGACCAGCGACTCCTTCCCCATAAGGAAACATTCATCCTATGCACCAGACCCCGGCAGGTGATCAACACCATCAAAAACATGGCCATCCGGGGAGCCCCGGCGGTAGGCGTGGCGGGAGCCATGGCTCTCGCCCTGGGCGCGGCAAACATCCAGGCTGCGAACACTCAAACTTTCAAGCGCAAATTCTCACACCTGTGCAACCAGGTGAAGTCGGCCAGACCCACGGGCAACAATCTGGGATGGGCCGTTGAAAAAATCCATGCGGAGGTGTTGAACAATCCCCAGGCCGATGTTTTCGAGCTGCAAGGAATCATCCGACAGAAAGCCGATGAAATCCTCGCACAAGACGTTGCCGACAACATCGAGATCGGACGCCACGGAAAGGAAGTGATTCCACGGGGAGCGCGTATTCTCACCTACTGTAATGCGGGCGCCCTGGCCACCGCGGACTATGGAACGGCCGTGGGCGTCATTCGCGCGGCTCACGCATCGGACCCGTCCATCCAGGTTTATTCATGCGAAACACGTCCCTTTCTCCAGGGAGCGCGCCTGACGGCCTTCGAACTCATGAAGGCCGACATCCCCGTGACTCTGATCACGGACAATTCCGTGGGCAGCCTCATGCAACAGGGCGTCATCGACGTGGTGGTGGTGGGAGCGGATCGCATCGCCGCCAACGGGGACGCAGCCAACAAGATCGGCACCTATATGGTGGCCGTTTTGGCCAAAACCCACCACATACCTTTTTATGTGGCCGCCCCGAGATCGACCATCGACCCCACCCTGGCCGACGGGAACGGAATCCCCATCGAGCAGCGGAACCCCAAAGAGGTGACTCATTTCAACGGAAAAGCCGTGGCTCCCCCCAACGTCAAGGCGCTCAATCCGGCTTTCGACGTCACTCCCAACAGCTACATCCACGGCATCATCACGGAAGTGGGCGTATTGAGAAAGCCACTGGGTCGAGCCATTCGCAAAGCCCTGGGAGCATCGTGATGAGCCGAAAAGATCAGCAATCAATGATAAAAACAACTCTATGATAAAATACGATTCCCCCCAAAAACCGGGTGTATTGATCGTTGACGACCAACCCGTAAACATCCGATCCCTGATCAAGCTGCTCAAGGACGACTACCGGATTCTCGTGGCCGTCAACGGCCCCAAGGCCCTGGAAATCGCGGCAGACAAAAACCCCCCGGACCTGATCCTTCTTGACGTCACCATGCCGGAAATGGACGGCTTTGAAGTGTGCAGGCGCCTCAAGACCAGTTCCCGCACCACGGGCATTCCGGTGATTTTCGTAACCGCGCGGGATGCTCCCGAGGACGAAGAAAAGGGGTTGCGCCTAGGGGCGGTGGATTACATCTCCAAACCCTTTCAGCCTGCCGTTGTCCGGGCGCGGGTGCGCAATCATATCGAGCGCAAAAAAGCCGAGGAGCGAATCAACCTCTACGCCATGGAAATGGCAAGGAAAAACGAGCAACTCGATGCGGCCCTGGTCCAGGCCGAAGCAGCAGGCCGGGCCAAAAGCGAGTTTCTCGCCAACATGTCCCACGAAATCCGAACCCCCATGAACGCTATCCTGGGATTTGCGCAGATTCTCGAACGTGATCCTTCCTTGAATGCCCAACAGGCCAAGTACATCGGCATCATCAATCGCAGCGGAATCTACTTGCTCGACTTGATCAACAATGTCCTGGACATGTCCAAAATCGAGGCCAACCGTACCGCTATCGAAAAAACTTCCTTTTGTCTCCATGACTTGCTGAGCGATATGGAATTGATGTTTCAGGAACGCGCCGCAGCCAAAGGACTGCAACTGATTGTCGAGGTGCATGAAAACGTACCCCGGCAGGTCATCACCGACGCCAACAAGCTCCGACAGGTGCTCATAAATCTCATGGGCAACGCCGTCAAGTTCACCGACTGGGGTGGAGTCGCACTGAGGGTCTATGCCGGAGAAAACCTGGAAATTTCAGAAGAAGATCGAAAATCATTGCTTTTGATAGTTGAAGTTCAGGATAGCGGACCGGGAATTTCCGAAGATCAAAAAAATACCATATTCGAAGCATTTCAACAGGGAAAAGCCGGTGCCGTCTCGGGCGGCACGGGGCTCGGCCTGGCCATCACCCGCAACTTCGTGGGGATGATGGGGGGTAGCCTCACGGTAGAAAGTGAACTGGACAAGGGGAGCTGCTTTCGCTTTTCCCTGCCCCTGCAAGTGGATCTCGGCATGCCCGAGAGCTGCCGGGCAAAAACGCCTCGCGTGGGCGCATTGAAGCCCGGAAGTGATCCGTGTCGTATTCTCATCGTGGACGACAACAGCGAAAATCGCCTGCTTTTGCGTTCACTGCTCGAACCCGCAGGCTTCCAAATCCAGGAGGCCGTAAACGGTCGGGAAGCCATCGAGGCCTTCAAGAGTCACTCTCCCCACGGGATACTCATGGACATGCGCATGTCGGTGCTGGACGGGTATGAAGCCACCCGGTGGATCAAGGCCACCGCAACCGGGAAATCGATTCCCATTATCGCCGTAACGGCCAGTGCTTTTGAAGACACCACGGAACTGGTCTTCGAAGCCGGCGCGGATGCTTTTTTGCGCAAGCCCTTTCGGCCGGAAGAGCTTTTCCAAATACTGCGGCAACTGTTGCACCTGGAGTACGAAGCTCCGGAAGACCTTGAACGTAAAGTGAGCGGGACAGAGCAAGCTCTCCCCGGTCGCCTGGCGATCAGAAGCATTCCACGGGAGTTGATTGCTCCCATGCGCCAGGCAGTGGAAGACGGGGACATGTCGCGACTCATGGAACTGATCGACCGGGTGGAGCCCCAGGACGGAGTCACGGCATCCGTACTGAGAAATCTTGCCGATCGGTACGACTACGATGCACTTCTCCATCAATTGGACAATGGAGGGAAATCCCATGAACAGGGAGCAGGCGACCATCATGGTGGTGGATGACATGCCGGCCAACCTCAACCTGCTGCGGGAAATGCTACAGGTTTTCGGATATCGCATACAAGCCTTTCCTCGTGGGGCCATGGCTCTCAGGGCAGCCACGGCCAAGCCGCCCGATTTGATTTTGCTCGATATCAACATGCCCGAAATGAACGGCTTCGAGGTGTGCAGGCATCTGAAAGCCGATAAAGTACTGAAAGACATTCCCGTCATCTTCATCAGCGCACTCACCGACACAGCTGAAAAGGTCAAGGCTTTCTCCCTGGGAGGAGTAGACTATGTGACCAAACCTTTTCAGATCGAAGAAGTGCATGCCCGGGTGGAAACTCACCTGCGCATTCGATGGTTGCAACGCGAACTGGCAAAGCACAACCAGGACCTGGAAAACCTTGTGCGGCAGAAGATGGAAGAAATATCAAGTTCCCATCTCGCAACCATCATGGCGGTTTCAAAGCTTGCCGAACAGAGGGACGACGATACGGGACAACACATCGAGAGAACCCGCACCCTGTGCAGAATGGTTGCGAAAACCCTCCAAAACACAACCCGATACGCAAAATGCATTTCGGAAGCCTTCATCAGAGACATCTATCACGCTTCCCCCTTGCACGATATCGGCAAGGTAGGCATTCCGGACCATATTCTCCTCAAACCCGGCAGCCTGACCCGGGAAGAATTCGATATCATGAAAACCCACAGTCAGATTGGGGCGGACACTCTGAAAATGGTACAGGACAATTATTCGAGAAACTCCTTCATCAACATGGGAGTGGCACTCACCCGATCCCACCATGAAAAGTGGGACGGCAGCGGTTACCCAGAAGGTTTGATCGGTGAGGATATTCCCTTGAGTGCCCGCATCATGGCCATTGTGGACGTGTACGACGCCCTCCGGTCCAGACGCCCCTACAAAGAGGCATTTTCGCATGAAAAATCCATGAGAATCATCCGGGAGAGCGCGGGCAGGCATTTCGACCCGATCATTGTGAAAGCATTCGAAGTGGTGGTGAATCATCCGGCGGTCACTTCCCTCTATGCATCCATGACTGCTGAGCACTCGGGGCTTTCCGTGTTCCTCGATAAAAAAGAAGGTTGACATCAGTATACAAAATGCCAACCTCCAGCACCAATTGCGACACATGCCAACAGGAGTGGGTTCGATCAGAATTGCCTGGAAAAAAGGACTTCCATGACATCGTGCAGGGAGGCAACCCCTTCGCAATCGATGGCCAAATCTTTGGGAAGTTGCTCCACATTGCTCCGGGGCAGTAGGCAGCGGGTGAAGCCCAGCTTTTGAGCCTCGATGGCCCGCAGATTGGAGCGGCCCACGCCGCGCACCTCCCCCGTAAGGCCGATCTCGCCCCACACCACCATTTCCGGAGGCAGGGGACGATCCAGGTAAGAACTCATGAGGGCAACCACAAGGGCTACATCCCCTGCGGGCTCGATCACCTTCACGCCACCGGCGACGTTCACGAAAACGTCCTGCTGTGAGAAATTGAACCCGAGCTTTTTTTCGAGAACGGCAAGGAGCAGGGACACCCGGTTGCTGTCCACTCCCATGGCTGTTCTGCGGGGTTGAGGGTGTCCGGTCCCGCTCACGAGTGCCTGGAGTTCCACAAGCAAAGGGCGAGCGCCCTCGATGGTGCATACAACCACGGAGCCGGAAGCCCCCTGGGGCCTTTCGGCCAGGAGAAACTGCGAGGGATTGGAAACCTGCTCCATGCCCGAATCCCTCATTTCAAAGACGCCGATTTCATTGGTGGAGCCAAAACGGTTTTTCACGGCTCGCAGGAGCCTGAACGTGTGTGTCCTGTCCCCTTCCACGTACAAAACCGTGTCCACCAAGTGTTCAAGAACCCTCGGGCCCGCGATGGCACCATCCTTGGTGACATGGCCCACGAGAAAGATGCTCGTTTTCCCCGCCTTGGCAATTCGCATGAGCCGTGCGGCGCAATCCCGCACCTGGCTGACGGAGCCGGGGGCCGACTCCATCCAGGCAGAATAAGTGGTCTGTATGGAATCAATGGCGACGACCAGGGGTTTTTCCTTTTCGACGGCATCCATGATTTTTTCGAGGTTGGTTTCGGCAAGGACCATCATTTTCTGCCCTTTCAACCCGAGTCTTCCGGCACGGAGCAGAATCTGCCGGGGGCTCTCCTCACCGGAAACATAGAGGGCTCCGTCATGCACGGCGTATTTTGCGAGAGCCTGCAACAAGAGGGTGGACTTTCCGATACCCGGGTCCCCGGCCAGGAGCACCAGGGACCCCTTTATAAGACCTCCGCCCAGCACCCTGTCCCACTCCGCGATACCGGAATGAAGACGGGCTTCGCTTTCGTCCGCAATTTCATCGAGAGGAACCGGACGGTTTTCGGGAACAACATCCGAACCCGGAAACTTTCCCGGCCGTATTTGCCTGGACTCCACTTCCTCTTCCAAGGAATCCCATTCCTGGCAGACGGGACATCTTCCCATCCATTTGGGACTGCTGTGGCCACACTGACGGCACCTGTAAATTCGTTTCACATCCCCTATTTTCATGAAATCACTTTCGCGAGGTTATTGAAAGATTGACATTTTGAAAACGATTGGACTATATTCCATCTCAAAATATCAAGCGGCATTAGATCATACTGATGTGTTTTTGGGAATCACACCAAACGCCAAGGGAGGAGTCATTCGCATGGCAGGAAAAGATATCATGGAAATCAACGACGGCAATTTCGACACGGAAGTTCTGGCATCACCCATTCCGGTCCTGGTGGATTTTTGGGCGCCGTGGTGTGGTCCTTGTCGTGCAATTGCTCCCGTTATCGAAGAGCTTTCCGCTGAATATGCCGGCAAGCTCAAGGTAGCCAAATGCAACGTTGACGACAATCCCAAGACTCCAACGAGATATGGGATTCGCGCCATTCCCACATTGATCATCTTCAAAGGCGGCAATGTGAGCGAGCAGATCACGGGTGCCGTGGCCAAATCTCAAATAGCCGCCGCGGTGGATAAGGCCATTGCCTGATCGGAAGCATTGAAGGACATTTTCACGAAACAGTGGATTCGTTTTTGCCGTGATCAATGGGGTCGAGTTTGAATTTGTTTTATGTGGTCCGACTCTCCAGGGACGGACCACTTTCCCATCACCCCATGATCGTTTTCAAACCATTATGAATAAGCTCCTGCATTTACCGAGCGCTTCTTGGACCCTCCCCTGAAAAAACCAAAGTTTACCTTTTTCCATGACCGCTGGTCGATAAGCAAGGATGCTTGTTCATGTGTACCCACACAAGTGGTTGTCGGGGCAACGCCTGTCGCTGTTGGTGTGTCTCGCTTCGATGGTTCGAGGAAAGGAGTGTTTCGTTGGGGGTTGTATCGGGAAATGCCGGGTTGTCACGACATTGAAACCATAGTCACAGAGGGCTGCATCCTATGATACATTTGCAAAAAATCAGAACCGTTGGGCCTCGCGTGCTGCTTCTCTCCTTCATTGTTTTCACACTAATGCTCACAAGCGGTTGCGGAGTTTCTCTCAGAGAATATTATTTCGGGGACCTCTTTTCGAAAAGCTCTTCCACGGCCGTCCAGAGTCCCGAGCAACTGGCCATGGAAGGCATGGAGAGCATGCAAAAAAGAGATTACAAAAATGCCATCAAATCCTTCCAGCAACTAAAAGAAAGATACCCGTACAGCGAATACGCCATCCTCGCTGAATTGAAGCTTGGAGACGCTCACTTCTACAATAAAAACTATGCCGAAGCGGTCGTTGCCTACGAAGAATTCACAAGGCTTCACCCTCGAAATGAAGCGATTCCTTACGTTTTATACCAAATCGGCATGTGCCATTTTCTGGAATTCAACACCATAGATCGCGATCAGGAGGATACTCGGTTGGCCATGGATGCATTCCGGCGTCTGATTCAGGCTTATCCCGAAGCGGAATATGCAAGAAGGGCGGAAAAGCAACTTTACGAGTGTCAGAAGCGATTGGTAGCTCACGAGTTTCAGGTGGGGAAATTTTACTTCAGGAACGGTGAATATGCATCGGCCCAGGCCAGACTAGACACGATTTATCAGCTCTATCCTGAAGCCCTTGCAGATTTGGGGTACAAAGAGGAAGTCAGGGAACTCCTGGCCGCAAGTGCTCAAGAGGTTACCAAGGGAGAGCGAAAGCCCAGCATTTGGAGCCGCATGGGATTCTAGTTTCCTGGAAGATCGGTACTGTTAGTAACATGGCGAAACTGTTCCATGGCGGCATTCAACGGTCGAAAGCATCTGAAAGACAGTCTGAAAACCACGTCCTGTTTGATGAACGTATGATTACAGGTGCAGGTCTGCGATTACGCCCCTGAAGAATTAGAATTTGCAGACAGCTTTGGGGCCCGGTCTACTGCCATACCGGGCGCCCCCCTTTGCCCCCTCAAGTAAATGCATGTAACCCTACCCGCAAACTGAAAAGGCTTTATAGATTCCATTCCATCGATTCACCCACAATCAGGATCGTTTCAAAATAAATAAAGGCAGCCATAAACCAAAAAGTCATCACCCCCGTGCCGGTCCACCCGGTTTCTTTTGGGAAACGGGCGGCGGATGGGCAATCCGCACATAACCGGGCTCGGTTGGCTACGAAAAATCCGCCAAGGAAGGCGATTTAGTGATGGGGCTCAAGTCATTAACTCATAAGCTTTCTCATGGAACACCCTTCAAGGGAGGAAACTCATGGCAAACACTCTAAACCAAATGGACGATCACCAGGAAGATGTTGAAAAGGCCTTACCGGAAGAAGAAGTGCATGACGAGATGAACCTGGCGGAACTCAAAGGCAAGAACATACGGGAACTTATGAACATTGCCCGGGATTACAGCATCGAAGGTGCCAGCTCCATGAGAAAACAGGAACTCATCTTTGCGTTGCTGCAAGCTCAGGCACAAATGAGCGGGCTCATCTACGGCGAAGGTGTCCTGGAAATTCTCCCCGATGGATTCGGCTTTCTCAGAAGCCAGAACTATAATTACCTCCCAGGCCCGGACGATATCTACGTATCTCCATCCCAAATCCGCAGATTCAGTCTGCGCACGGGAGACAGCATTGCGGGCCAGATTCGTCCACCCAAAGACAATGAACGGTACTTTGCCCTGCTCAAGGTGGAAGCGGTCAACTTCGAAGACCCCGATGTGTCAAGAGAAAAAATCCTTTTCGACAACCTCACGCCACTCTATCCAGACCGCCGCATTCACCTGGAAACCCTGTCCGATAATTTGTCCACCCGGGTCATGGACCTGTTGACCCCGGTGGGATTCGGACAACGCGGACTCATCGTGGCTCAGCCCCGGACGGGCAAAACCATGCTCCTGCAAAGCATAGCCAATGCCATCACCATCAATCACCGCGACTCATACCTCATTGTTCTCCTGATCGACGAACGTCCGGAAGAAGTCACCGACATGCAGCGCAATGTCAATGCAGAGGTGGTAAGTTCGACATTCGACGAGCCCCCCCAGCGCCATGTCCAGGTGGCCGAAATGGTCATCGAAAAGGCAAAACGCCTGGTGGAGCACAAAAGAGACGTGGTGATTCTCCTCGACAGCATTACACGGCTGGCACGAGCTTACAATTCCGTGGTTCCCCCCAGTGGAAAAATCCTCTCTGGCGGCCTGGATTCCAATGCACTGCACAGACCCAAACGCTTCTTCGGCGCGGCAAGAAATGTAGAGCAAGGGGGCAGCCTCACCATAATTGCCACGGCTCTCATCGATACGGGAAGCCGCATGGATGAAGTGATCTTCGAGGAATTCAAGGGCACCGGCAACATGGAAATCGTCCTCGATAGAAAGCTGGCCGATCGAAGGGTTTTCCCCGCCATCGACATCAACAAGTCCGGTACGAGAAAGGAAGAACTTCTGTTGGAAAACGACGACCTCAATCGCATCTGGATTTTGCGCAAACTGCTTTCCCCCCTCAACCCCATCGACGCCATGGAATTCCTGTTGGACAAGATGCAGGGCACCAAGGACAATATCGATTTTCTTGCCTCCATGAATCGTTAGTTGATCTTTGTGTAAGACTATGGCATGCTCTATAGTCTTTTTCGAGGGGTTACCCGCCGGGCCCATAAAGCTTGCGAGGTAGGCCACGCCGATTTTAAAGTTAGTATGAGCAGGATTGTGCGGCAACGCACAGGAAACCCGATCCACTTTGGTCTAAAATATCGTAAGGAGAAACAAGCGCCATGAAGGAAAATATCCATCCCGAGTACAATCCGACGGTGATCCGCTGTGCCTGTGGAAGTGAGGTTCCGACGGGATCCACCAAGAAAGAAATTCGTGTGGAAATCTGCTCCCAGTGCCACCCTTTTTACACCGGCAAACAAAAACTCGTGGACTCTGCCGGACGCATCGAAAGATTTCTCAGGAAGTACGAAAAGTTTCAAAAAAAGGATCAGGCAGGAGCTTGAGAAAGGGTTTTTTAAACCTTGGCTCCCAGGGAGGGGCATTCTTACTGAAAACTGGAATCCCCGCCCCTGCCCCTAGATCGAGGTTTCTTCAACCGAAGTAGCGTTTGATGGCTTTTTCTTGAGCCGAGAGGCTCCGGGTTCGTTTTTGCATGACCGGAACCCCCTTGGGCAATCCCAACCGTAAACAGATTTGGGAGCGTTGTGCATCACCATGATGTTTGATCGTATCGAGAGCGTCGTAGAGAAGTTCAGGAAACTGGAATCGGACCTGAGCAACCCTGAAATGCTGAACAATCCCAAGGAATACCAAAAGATTGCCAGGGAACATGCCGAAATCAGCCCCCTGGTGGAGGCTTACCGTCGCTATAAGAATCTCAATACCCAGCTACAGGAAAGTCAACAACTGCTTTCAAACGAAACCGACCCGGAAATGCGTGACCTCGTCAAGGAAGAAATCGCGGACCTCAAGAAACAAATCGAACAAAGTGAAACAGCCATCAAGTTCATGTTGGCCCCCAAAGACCCCAACGATGACAAGAATGTGATCCTGGAAATCCGGGCGGGCACGGGAGGTGAGGAGGCGGCCTTGTTCGTAGCGGATCTTTTCCGCATGTACAGCCGATACGCCGAAACCAGGGGCTGGAAAGTGGAAATCATGGACAGCCATCCCACCGGTCTGGGAGGCCTCAAGGAAATCACCACGTCTCTCATGGGAAAGGGCGCCTTCAGTCGCCTCAAGTTCGAGCGCGGGGTTCATCGTGTTCAGCGCGTTCCCACCACCGAAAGCCAGGGGAGAATCCACACGTCTGCCGTGACGGTAGCCGTCCTTCCCGAGGCGGAAGAAGTGGATGTGTACATCGATCCCGCCGATTTGAAGACGGATGTGTTCCGTTCGTCCGGACCGGGCGGCCAGAGCGTCAACACAACGGATTCGGCGGTGCGCCTCACTCACATTCCCTCGGGGCTCGTGGTCATCTGCCAGGATGAGAAATCCCAGCACAAGAACAAGGCCAAGGCGTTGAAGGTCCTGAGAGCGCGACTCCTGGACCAGTTACAAAGCGAGCAAAACGCGAAAATAGCCGAGGACAGAAAAAGCCAGGTGGGGTCCGGGGATCGAAGCGAGCGCATCAGGACCTATAACTTCCCTCAGAACAGGGTTACCGATCATCGGATAAACCTGACGCTGTATAAGCTGGAGGCAATACTTGAAGGGGCCCTGGATGAAGTCATTGACTCCCTGACAACCGCTCATCAAGCAGAACTGATGGAAAACGAGCCCGCCGCCTGAGCAACCCATGGGACTAAAATCCCAACACTGGAGTTCATCCATATACATTCGAATACAATTGTCGGGTTTCCGGGAACACCTCGCTTATCTCCTCATACACAGCCTATAAACAGGGTTTTCAATTGGAAGAAACCTGGACCATTCTCAAAGTGCTGCAATGGACCACCGGATACTTTGCAGGCAAAGGGATCGAACAGCCACGGGCCGATGCTGAGGTCCTCCTGGCCCATGTACTCCGCCTGGAGCGTATCCAGCTCTACCTGCGCTTCGATCAACCTTTGAAACGAGACGAACTGGCAGCGTATAAGGAACTCCTGCGCCGAAGAGCGCTCCGGGAACCGACCCAATACATCACGGGAAGGCAGGAATTCTGGTCCCTTGAATTCAACGTGGATCCATCTGTGCTCATCCCCCGCCCCGAAACGGAAATTTTGGTGGAGAGAGCCTCCGATTACATCGGAAAGAATACCGCCCACATCCTCGATCTGGGCACCGGGTCAGGAGCCATCGCCGTTTCACTGGCCCATGAATGTCCCTCCATTGCCGTCACGGCTGTAGATCGATCGTGGAAAGCCCTTGAAACTGCCCGGCGCAACGCACTGAAACACAATGTAGCGGGTCGTGTCGCCTTCGTGGCATCCGATCTTTTCTCCGCATTTATAGCCGGCGGAGCACAATGGGACATCATTGTAAGCAACCCTCCGTACATTGGAGATGAAGAGTTTCCGACCCTGGCTCCGGAAGTGGCCCTTCACGAGCCCCGAGAAGCCCTCCTGGGCCATGGTCCACGGGGAATGGGCATCATCAATCGAATCCTTCAGGAAGCTCCCCGGCACCTCAAACCGGGGGGAAGGCTTCTCATGGAATTCGGCTTCAACCAGTCGGAACCTTTGGAGCAACGGTTGCTCCGGCTGGGCTTCCCACGACAACGTTTTCAGTTCATTCGGGATTATTCGGGAATCCCGAGAGTTCTCGATCTATCCATACTCAACAGGTGAAACATGGACAAACTCATGGTGGAAGGGGGCATTCCCCTCCAGGGAGAAATCCGAATCAGCGGGGCAAAAAACGCGACACTGCCCCTCATGGCTTCAACCCTTCTGGCCTGCGGCAGGCACAGCTTCGCCAATGTGCCCGGACTGCGGGATATCCGTACCATGGAGCGCCTTCTGGATCACATGGGTGCCGCTTGTGAACACCGGGAATTCATGGAAATAGATACGAGCAATGTTCGAAACCCGGAAGCACCTTATGAACTGGTCAAGACCATGCGTGCTTCAGCCCTGGTTCTGGGCCCCCTTGTGGCACGCCATGGCCGCGCCCGCGTTTCCCTGCCCGGAGGATGCGCCATTGGAGCCCGTCCCATCAACCTGCACCTGGAAGCCCTGAGCCGTATGGGGGCGGAAATACTGCTGGAACAGGGCTATGTAATCGCTCAGGCACGTCAACTCAAAGGCGCCTGCATTACCTTCGAACAGATAACCGTCACGGGCACGGAAAACATCATGATGGCCGCTACCCTGGCCCAAGGCACGACGCGGCTCAACAATGCCGCACGCGAGCCCGAAGTCGTGGCTCTGGCGGAATACCTCAGCGGCATGGGCGCCCGTATCGAAGGCGCCGGCACTTCCCAAATAATCATTGAAGGCGTTCGGGAACTCTCTCCCCCCGAAGCCCCCTACCCCATCATCCCCGATCGCATTGAAGCCGGAACCTACCTGATCGCGGCAGGCATCACCGGAGGCAATCTCACGCTTACCAACTGCCGCCCGGATCACCTGGAAGCACTCACGGAAAAGTTGCGAGCTGCCGGACTTGCTATCGATACCCACGAGGACCGCATCCATGTACGCGGCAACGACGTCATCCACAGTGTGGACGTGAAGACATGGCCGTTTCCCGGATTCCCCACGGACATGCAAGCTCAGTTCATGGCTTTGATGACTCTGGGCAACGGGGTCAGCCTCATCGTGGAGCAAATATTCGAAAACCGCTTCATGCATGTTCTCGAACTCACACGAATGGGAGCCGGCATCGAGTTGGACGGGCGCAGCGCCATGGTTCGCGGTGTAAAACAACTTTCGGGCGCTCCCGTGATGGCAACGGACCTCAGGGCTTCGGCCTCCCTCGTCCTGGCGGCTCTTGCCGCCCACGGCGTCACGTCCATCAGCCGCATTTATCACCTGGATCGCGGCTACGAATCCATGGAAGTAAAGCTCGCCGGCGCGGGAGCCCGCATATGGAGAGAAAAGGAATGAGAGTTTTCCGTGCTTTCCGTGGTTCAAACCCTTAGATCACGGCCCATGCTTTTGTTTCTCCTGGCCATGTCGGGAGGCATACTGGCGGGGCATTACAACCTCGCCCCCACGCATCGGATTTACCCTTTACTGCTTTTTCTCTGTGCCCTCGCCGCAGCTTTGACGGCAGCCCTCGCCATGACCAAAACCTCGACCGTGTTGAAAACGGTCGTGTCCTTCGTGCTCTTCACTCTTCTCGGTCTCACGGCATTCGAGGCTCACAGGCCCATACTCCCTCAAGCCGACTCACTGTCTCCCTTCATCCATCGTCCGGACATTCTCTACCTGGGAGAAGTCATGCTCGCCCCCCAGGTAAGACAAGACCGGGCACGTGTTCCTGTTCGCCTTCATGCAGCTTTTGTCGACAACAAGGTCTTTCCCCTGGAAGGAGGCGTCCTCATTTCTTTGCGCCGCACCGAAACCAAAGACCTGCCCCTGCACGGCGAATACATCCTGGCGCGATTGACCCTCAAGCGTTTCCACAACTTCGAGAATCCCGGCAGGTACGATTACATTTGGGAACAGGCATCGAGAGGGCTTCAAGCCCGAGCTCACCTGTCCAACAAGGGCTGGATCATTCGCCTGAAGGACTACAACGACCTGCTGCCCGCAAGCGATTTCACGAGAGCGTTGAAAAGCCGGGTCAATCAGATACGCAACAACTACCTGGATTTTATACAATCGACTCTTCCCGGAGACACGGGTGCCTTGTATGCGGCGCTGCTTATCGGCTATAGGAATCTCACCACAAAGGAAATGCACGAAGCCGTCATCGCCACGGGCGTGGCTCACCTCCTGGCCATATCGGGACTTCACCTGGGGCTCGTGGCTCTTTCCACCTTCCAGCTTGCCCGTTACCTGTTGCGGTATTTGTTCCCTTCCCTTCTGGCACGCTATGCGGACAAACATCTGGCCCTATGGGCGGCATTGGCCGCCACCACGTTTTATGCATCCATCAGCGGCATGGCCCTTCCCACATGGCGCGCCCTGGTGGCGGTTGTTTTGCTCTTCACGGGCATTCTCTGTTACCGCAAGGAAGACTTCGTCAGCACCCTGAGTGCCGCGGCCATCATCATTCTGGCCATTGCCCCGCACAGTCTCAGGCAGCCGTCCTTTCAGCTTTCCTTTGCCGCAGTGACGGGCATCGTATCCATGAGCAAGGCGTTTTCACCGCTCGTCAGCCGCTGGGCGGAGTCACTTCCCATCGCCGGAACTCATCCCTGCATGCGCATCATGAAGCCTTTCTGGACGGCTTTCTGGGTATCCATGGCGGCCAACCTGACCGTGCTGCCCATCATCGCATATCATTTCCACGGCATTTCACTCATGGGCTTCCTGGTAAACACCATTCTCGTTCCCCTTGTGGGCATGGCGGCTCTTCCCGTAGGTCTTGCGGCATGTGTGATCCACACCCTGTCTCCCTTCTTCGGCGGTATCGTCCTCGAACTGGGGGGAATATGCCTCGATCTTGCGCGCAGCATCATTGTCTGGGGATCGCAGTGGGACTGGTCCTACCGGCATGTGGGAACCGTACCGCTCCTGTGGATCGTCACCTATTACCTTGCCCTGGGAATCACCCTTTTCCCCTGGTCCCGCAAGCAAAAAGCCGTTGCCCTGCCCCTGCTGATTCTTTTGACCATCCTCGCAAGCCTGGTGCATTCCCATATACAGGCCACGCCTCCCCTCACCCATCTGAAAACAACCATCATCGATGTGGGCCAGGGTTCCGCGACGCTCCTGGAATTTCCCTCCGGTGAAGTCATGCTGGTGGATGGCGGAGGTTTTTGGGATGACTCTTTCGATGTGGGACGATATGTCCTTGCCCCTTTCCTGTGGCACAAAAAGATTAGAGCAATAGATCATGTGGTGCTCTCCCATGATCATCCGGATCATAAAAACGGACTGAAGTTCATCCTGTCCACATTCAAGGTCGGGGAACTGTGGGAAACCGGCATCAACGAAAAACAAAAACCCGTGGGAGACCTCGAGGCCATCGCCCTCGAGCGGGGCATACCCGTCAGGAAACTGGAAAGCATCCTGGGCAGTCATTCCTTCGGGGATGTGGAAGTTGCGGTGATCCACCCCACCCCGAAATACCTGGAACATTCATGGGACAAAAGAGACATCAACAACGTGAGCATCGTTATCGATGTGCGATACGGGCAGACGGCCCTCCTTCTGCCCGGCGATATCGACCAGTCGGTGGAATCCATTCTTCCCATCGACGCCCATGACCGGAGAAAAAGGTTGATTGTGGCCGCTCATCACGGCAGCGCCCGATCCAGCGGCAAGGAGTGGCTTCGATCCTTGCGGCCCGAGGCCGTCGTCATCTCGTGCGGCCCGGACAATGTTTTCGGGTTTCCCCGACAGGAAGTGATCGACCGCTGCGAAGCTCTTGGAATCCCCGTTCACAGGACGGACCTGGTAGGAGCCGTCGAGCTTCTTTCAGACGGAAAAAACTGGGTCATCGAGGGAACAAAAGAGTGATATAATCAGCACACACGGGAAATGAACCATTCCGGTGAGCTTTCCTGTATGAAGCCGCGGTTGTCCGCCCTTGCATTTGATTCATAACTTCATTATTCTTGAACGGTATTGGGGGCCTCAAAATGCTGGAAAAGTGAGGCTTTTTGAAAAAGTCTTCCAGAAAAAAGAGGATTAAATGGAAGATAAAGTAAAAGAAATCGTTGACTTGCTTGATAAGGCAGATGAGCTGTTTTCCTCCCTTGCCCAGGGAATCGAACAAGCCAATCCCCTGTGGGAATCCGGGATTGAAAAGCTGAGTGCCGCGCTGTGGCTCCTGGAAAAGCTGAAAAGGGAATCCATGGAGCCGGCACAAGCCGTCAATACGCGGATGAGGATCACATGATCAAGCAGCCTGGGATTGTTTCTCTTCAGAACCTGTATCCTCTCTCAAGTTATCACATCGAAACAGTATCCCGATCAGCACACCAAGACCAAGCCCCAGCAGAAATCCAACTTCAAAGGCCAATAGTGTCATGACAACCCTCCAATGCAGGCAAAGGACAATGGTTTGCGGGGAGCACTCCCGTCCATGAAAACACTATCAAAAAAGGAGTAAGACTCTTGACGATTCATATCCTGTCTGCCTGTTTTTTCGTCCAGCTGCTTTGTGCTGCGCCCTTGGCGGCGGTAGCCTCGACCTCGAAAAACAATCCCGACAGCCTTCGTGTCACCGTCACCGCTTACACCGCCCGGCCAAAGTGCCTCCAAAACAAGCCCAGCCTCACTGCCTCATCCATCGAAATCACTCCCGATCATTACAAACGCATCATCGCTCTAAGCCCGGACCTCGCACGTAATTACCAGTTCGGTGACCAGTTCCATCTCCATGTGAAGGGCAAATCGTATCAGGTGGAATACCAGGACAAAATGTCCGGAAAACATAAAAACCGCATCGATATTCTCCTCCCCACCAGGAAAGATTGCCTCACATTCGGCATCACTCAAGGGGTTCTCGTTCCCCTGGAGCCGGACAGCTGAAAACGTGTATGAGCCGGAGTAGTTTCGTTCGATACTTGATTGATTGTGACAGGAAAAGAGATGAAGGTCAACGGCCGGCGGTACCCACCTCACATTTCGCAAGGAAAACAGCGACATCCATACTATACACTTGCCCACACTCAAAAAAAATAATGATCTAAATGCTTGCGACCAAAACAAGGGCGCAAGATAATGAAAGTTCATTCAGTGGATCGAATTCAAGAGCTGAACACCATCGAATGGGACAGGCTGCTGCACGAATTCTCTTTATTTCGAACACCCGGAGAAGCCTTGGAAACAGAGCCTGCCCGGTATGTCTCATCACTTGTAGAACCATGCCGACCCTTCGTCGGCAAATTGCTTGCCATCCGAATCGAGGGGGGAAAGCCTCACGGTGAAGCAGTGAGGGACCTCTATCATTACCTTCTCCAGAAGCGCTACGAGGAGCGGCTCAATTTGCTGCACTTCGCCTTCCACATCTTTGACGACAATACCCGGCTTCCCGATACCGTCATCGACATGACCCCTTTTCCCCACGAAGACGGTATTCCAAAATTCCGTTTTTTCAGTGATAGCAGCATA
>CAZRWT010000056.1:21264-21349 GCA_964603955.1 uncultured Syntrophobacteraceae bacterium | reverse complement strand
GCCGCATAAGCCACTTCAGGAATCCTCGGCCTTCAGGCCGGGGAGGATGTCAAATCAACGAATCCAAATAATAATCTCCTCAGCA
>CAZRWT010000056.1:14075-21164 GCA_964603955.1 uncultured Syntrophobacteraceae bacterium | reverse complement strand
CAAATTTTTCCATCAACGAATCCAAATAATAATCTCCTCAGCACAAATTTTTCCATCAACGAATCCAAATAATAATCTCCTCAGCACAAATTTTTCCACAGAGGACTGACAGACCGTTGTCACTCCCCTGTGGCATACTGTTGAAACAGTTCGGAGGCGCCGGAACATTGGTTCCACCCATTTCCAGGTTTCCAGGGTGGCGGATGATTCGACCATCGCCCCGTCGGATGTTCCGGATTTTCATTTTGCATGGGGGGTCCCGGGCGCCTGGGCGCTCGGGAGCACCCTTCTTCGTTTCCCTCAACGCCAACCGCAAGGAGAAAATGAATGACGACACCCAGCAACGAGTGGAAGCCCGTTCCGTTCATCGAGGCGGCGGACAAGGCGCATCTCCGCACCCGTGTTCACCTGGACACCCGCAAGATGGCGGCGACGGAATACCGACCGATCCGTAAGGACGCCTGGTTCATGACGGTGACCGACCTCGACGGCGAACTCGTCTGGTCGGGCGGCATGGCGGTGAATCACGACCATGTGTCGGAATGGCGTCCCGCGATTGTGAAAGACAGCTTCGAACGCCACCTGTGCATCCTGGCGGTGGCGGCCTATCACCCGACCCTGGAAATCACGGGATTGAGCCACGAATCCGGGGGGTGGCTTGCGGGAATACCACGGCTTTACGAGCAACCGTTATTTCCCGGCTGCTTTCCCCAGGGGTGATGAAAATGTTGGCAAATGATAAGTACATGTGACAACAGAATGTTGCTGAAAATTGTTCCCAATGAAAACCTCTATCCGCAGATGACGCTGATTTACGCAGATTTCTATGGAACAAATCCGGTGTGAATTTTCAGCATTGAAACTTATGAGTTTTCATCACCCCAGCCTCGATCCACCGTCACGCTTTTGTTCCCGACGTTTTTTTCTTTGGGGAACCAGGCTGTTTTTCCGCGCCGGAAGCCTCTTTCAACCCGGGATGCTTTTCGGACTTCCCGAATGCTTCCAGGGATTTGACTTGCTCCTTAGGCAGCTTCTAAGACCCGTATATGGAAGGGAACTTCCGGCCGCTCACTGCCCGACGGCCTCGAGGGCTTCCCATCTTGCGTAGGCTTCCATGATCTCTCCTTCCAGGGCTTCCAGCCTCTCTTTAGCCTGGATGATCGGGGTGCTCTCCTGTTTGTAAAATTCCGGGTCGGCCATGGCTTCGTACAGGGTTTTTTGTTCGGATTCCAGCTCCTCGATGCGTGCTGGGAGGGTTTCCAGTTCGCGCTGTTCATTGAAGGTGAGTTTGCGGGGTCCCCGGGACTTGGGCCGTGAGCGTTCCTGTTTTGCTTTGGGCTCCTTGGGCCGGAACTTTTCGCTCCTCTGCAACAGCCAGTCGTCGTAGCCTCCCACGTATTCCGTTACTCTGCCTTCCCCTTCGAACACCAGGGTGCTCGTCACCACGTTGTTCAGAAAGGTGCGGTCGTGGCTCACGAGGAAAACCGTGCCCGAATAGTCCTGGAGCAGGTCTTCCAGCAACTCGAGGGTTTCCATGTCCAGGTCGTTGGTGGGTTCGTCGAGCACCAGCACATTGGAGGGTTTGCTGAAAAGGCGGGCCAGGAGGAGGCGGTTGCGCTCCCCGCCCGAAAGGACGCTCACCGGGCTCCGAGCCCGCTCAGGGGCAAACAGGAAGTCTTGCAAATAGCCGATGATGTGCCGGGTTCTGCCGTTGAAAACAATGGTGTCGTTGCCGTCGGCCACGTTGTCCTGGACGGACCTTTCCTCGTCGAGCTGCCCTCGGAGCTGATCGTAGTAGGCCGTTTCGACGCGCGCTCCCAGGCGCACGTTTCCTGCCTGCGGCCGGATTTCCCCCAGGAGCAGCCGCAGAAGCGTAGTCTTGCCCGCTCCGTTGGGGCCCATGATGCCCACCCGATCTCCACGGAGCACGGTGGTGGAAAAATCCTCGATGACGTTGTGGGCGCCGTAACCATGGGTCACGTTCACGGCTTCCACCACGAGCTTTCCCGACCGTTCCGCTTCCTGCACTTGCAGGCGCGCGCCGCCCGTCCGCTCGCGGCGCCGCGCCCGCTCCTCGCGCATCTTCAGGAGGGCTCGCACCCGCCCCTCGTTGCGCGTGCGGCGAGCCTTGACTCCCTGGCGAATCCAGGCTTCTTCCTCGGCCAGCTTCTTGTCGAAGCGCTTCCAGTCCTGGGATTCCGCACCCAGGACGGCTTCCCGGCGCTTGAGGAAGGTGTCGTAATCACAAGGCCAGTCCGACAGACGCCCACGGTCCAGTTCCATGATTCGGGTGGACAGCTTTTGCAGGAACATGCGGTCGTGGGTGACGAAGACCAGGGTTCCCCGATAGCGCGACAGGAAGTCTTCGAGCCATGAGACGGCTTCCAAATCGAGATGGTTGGTGGGTTCGTCCAGCAGGAGAATGTCGGGGTCCCGGGCAAGGCAGCGAGCGAGGACCACCCGGCGCTTGAGTCCCGCAGAAAGGGTTTCGAAAGGGGCTTGTGGGTCCAGTTCCATGCGGGACAGGACGAGCCCGACCTGCTCTTCCACTCGCCACTGGTTTTCCGGGCCGGAAAAAGATTCTCCATCCCTGGTGAAGGCGGGAACCCCTTGTGCCGTCACCTGGAAAACGGTTCCCTCGAGTGTCCCGTCCACTGCCTGGGGCAGGTGAGCCACTCGCAGACCGGGGGCACGCAGGATTTCTCCTTCATCGGGAAGGATGTCGCCGTGAATGGCTTTCAACAAAGTGGATTTGCCCTCGCCGTTGCGACCCATGAGGCAAACCCGCTCCCCCTTCTCGATCTGGAGGCTCACCCCCTGGAGAACGGGCGGCCCCCCGAAGGAAACGCTCACGTCTTTCATGCTCAACAGCGCCATTTACTTCTCCGCTTACTTCTCTGCGCTCGAATGTGATTCCTGAATGCGGTCTCCCCCACAGGCAGGGCAACAGGGCTGGGGGTCTCCCATGGTGAAATTGACGCGAACCAGTTCCGATTTGTGCCCCGACCAGCCGCAGTCGAGACATTCCATTTTTTTCACTTCCATGCTTGATTTCCTTCCTGAGTTACCGTGTTTTTTAGAAACCGCAGCTACTTGACGATGGGCAAAATCTTGCGGAATTCCTCCGTGTTGGCCCGGCAAGCCCACTGAAAGATGACGATTTCCGTGGACGTGATCACGGCTCCCGCCTGCCTGAAAACGCCCATGGCCAGCTCTCGGTTTTCCTGGGTGCGCGAGGCGACCGCGTCGGCCGTGAGATGCACCTGGTACCCTGCCTGAATGAGATCGAGCCCCGTCTGGAGGACGCACACATGGGTTTCCATGCCCGTTATGACGATCTTGCCGCGGCCGTGGGAGCGCACCGTCGAGAGAAAATTTTCTTCCAGGCACGCGCTGAAATGCTCCTTGTGCATCACGAAAGGCTCCCGGATGCCGGCCAGAATCTCGGGTGTCGTTTCCCCAAGTCCTTTCGGGTACTGCTCCGTCAGAAGAATGGGAATGTCCAGGGCATCGGCTGCCCGTGTGAGCTGATTGACTCTGCGGGCTCTTTCTTCCCAGCCGGGCATGGCCTTGAGCATTCCCGATTGAAAATCGATGACGAGGAGCAGGCTGTCCTCACGGGTGGCGACAAAGGGATGACGCATGGAATCGACTCCTTGTTGACTGGTTTCACAAAATGACAATTTTTACAGACAGCTTCTTAACTTCACAGCCGGCGGTTTGCAACGAATTTTCCCTCACAACAGGCATGGATTCGGGAAAGAGCTGTTTCCGACAGCTTTCTAAAAATTCTCTCCCATTGCTTTACAGCCGGTCGTTTGATAGTTTCTTCCCGCGTGGAACAGCTCCCGCACATTGTGATGTTGATTTCCCCCAATTCCAATTTGTGTGAGTCCGGATCAACGGAGAATTCGAAATGGAAAAAATCAAGCGGTTTTTCAAGAAAGACAGATTTGCGGAATTCGTGGGCATCGAGTTGATCGAAGCGGCCCCCGGTTTCGCCAGGGCAAAAATGAACATCGGAGAGCATCATCTCAACGGATTGGACAGAGTACACGGATCAGCCATCTTCACCCTGGCGGACCTGGTGTTTGCCGTGGCTTCCAATGCTCACGGCAATGCTTCGGTGGCCGTCAATGTGAGCATCTCCTTCATGAAAGCATCCACCGGCGGTGTTCTTTATGCCGAGGCTGCGGAAATTTCACGAAATCCCAAACTGGGGTCCTACACGATTCGTGTCACCGACGAGGAGGGAGACCTGGTGGCGCTTTTTCAAGGCATGGCCTATATCAAAAAGGACAAACTGGATTTTCAGTAATACGGCTGCGCCTGATAACAACAACGGTAAGTCCGGACTGCCTGCATCCTCTTACCAATTACCAAGCTTCCACATGGAAATGCATAAAACATCCGTTAAAAACTGTCTGAGAATCGTGGAATCGACTGGTCACTCTTGCCTTCGTAGGGGCAGACACGCAGGTCTGCCCCTAAAAACCGGCAATCTTTCAGACGGCCTATGGTTTACTCACACAGAACCTCGAAGTGAGCCCTGGGGTGGGCGCAGGAAGGACACTCTTCGACAGCTTCCTTGCCTTTGTGGGTGTACCCACAGTTCTGACACTTCCACGTCACTTCCTGGTCTTTTTTGAAGACCGTCCCATTTTCGATATTGGCGATAAATGCTCGATATCGCCTTTCATGGAATTGCTCGGCAACGGCAATGGCTTCCATTGCTGCGGCAATTTCAGGAAAACCTTCTTCCCTGGCGATCTTGGCGAATTCGGGATACATCACTTCGTGTTCATACTTTTCACCATTGGCTGCCTCATTGAGGTTTTCGAGGGTTGTGCCGATCTTGCCCGCAGGGAAAGATGCCTGGATTTCCACCTCGCCACCTTCCAGGAATTTAAAAAGCCTCTTGGCATGCTCTTTTTCCTGGTTGGCGGTTTCCTCGAATACATTGCTCAACTGGACGTAGCCGTCATTCCTGGCTTGTTTGGAAAAGTAAGTGTAGCGGTTGCGAGCTTGAGATTCACCGGCAAATGCCGTGAGGATATTTCTTTCCGTCCTGGTTCCTTTGAGTGACTTCATGCATTTCCTCCTGTTCCTTTAGCTGGTTGTGAAATCCGTGTACTCCCTTGCACGGGATTCATGCGCCTGGGAGCATCCAAATTATGCTCTCCTTAGTCAGCCATTATTTGTAATCATTTAGAAGGCGTTTTGCAAATCATAATCCAGGGCGTCGAAAAAGCATTTGCTCCATGACGACGTAAAAGCCGCGTGAAAAACAAAGGAGAAGAAAACTCCGAAGTGGAAGGAATAATGAGCTTGTGTTATTTTCCCTTCTCTAGATTTGCCTTCCGGCTGTCAGGTAAAAACAAAGCATTCGCGGAATAGAATTTCCACAAAGCCGGGACATCGTGTGAGGGAAATTCCCCGGATGGTGCAGAGAACTTTTCCGTTTGAACGGTTTATTAAAAGAGGTTGAGACAGCTTCCATGGACACAGATCGTATGAAGCCGGTTATCGAGAAAGTCAGCCTAGATGCATTGCCTATATTTTCTCACACGGCCAAGCTGATATCCACTTTGTCCGATGAAAACAGTGTGAGTATGAACGAGTTGACATCCAACATACTCATGGATCCGGCCTTGACGTCCAGGATCATCAACCTGGCCAACAGCAGCATGTATTCTCGAGGAAATGCAAAGATTTCCACCATCAGCAGGGCAATTTTTTATCTGGGTTTTTCAGCCATTCGAGCCATAGCACTTTCCGCGTCATTCGTTGACAGCATCAAGAGCACCAAGCGAAAAGACAGGATCATTTCCCAGGTGGTTCAATCATTCCATGCGGCGGTTCAGGCCAAGGGGCTTGCGGACAACCGGGGAGAGTCCAACACGGAAGAAATCTTTATATCCACGCTGTTGTCCAGGCTGGGTCCCATTGCCTTTTGGAGTTCCGAGTCTCCATTGGTGGATAAACTGGAAAAAGCCCTCTCCCAAAACCCGAATGAACCATCCGAAATAGTGGAAAGGCGAGTTCTCGGGTTCAGTTTGATCGACTTGACGGCACGGTTGGCTACAGAATGGAAGCTTGGCGAATTACTGACTCAAGCTATAACGGGCAAAAGTAGAACTTCAAGATCATCAGCATTGATACTTGGATATGGCATAGCCAATAGTTATGCTACAAGCCCGGAATTGCCGGATCGTTTAATAGAAAATGTTTGTAATTATCTGAAATGCAGTGCTGAAGAAGCCAGAAAAGTATTAAAATCAAACATTGATGAAACAATAGAAACTTCTAAAATATATGGAATATGTAATTATGTAAAAATTTTAAGTAAATATGGATCAAAAAATCTAATTGATGTTGAGCATGAAAATCAAATTGAGAAAATAGATATAGACAATGAAGATAAAATCAATTCTTATTGCATTTTCACTCAATTAGATATATTATCAGAAATAAATTCAATATCAAAAGAATCAAACTTAAACATAAATCTATTACTATTAACCACCATAGAAGGGATATATCGAGGCATAGGGATGGATAGGGTTTTGTTTTGTGTGCTAAGTCCTAACCGTAAAAGCGTATTTGGGAAATATGCCCTCGGATGGAATAAAGAAAATATTGGCTATATTGAATTCATGCTTTATGATCGTCAAACAAACAAAGATATTGTCAATCATGTATTTAGAAAAAAGATAGCATGTTTTATCAACGGAAATAAAAATAAATACTTTCGTTACTTAAGTAATGAAATCAGGATCAGGTTGAGTACGGATGTTTTTTTCATCGCTCCCTTATTGATCAAAAATTCCGTCATCGGGATGATTTTTGCCGACAGGGCACACACTCGTCGCGAGTTGACCGAAACGGACCTGGTGAGCTTCAAATTCACCATGGCGGCAGCTAATGCCGCCCTGTCAAAAGTCTAGCGGATCACGGGCAAGAACCCAAACATCAGGAAGATTTCATTTGGCACGCTTGTTTTTAGAAATCTTCCAAGGGCGAAATTCTTTTATCGTTCCCACGCTCCTGCGTGGGAACGTATATCGGCATTACCGGACGCAACGGCAT
>CAZRWT010000056.1:0-13975 GCA_964603955.1 uncultured Syntrophobacteraceae bacterium | reverse complement strand
GCAGTGATCAGGGCAAGCTGTCGAGCCACCAACCGTCGGTCAACCACAGTTCTTCCAGCCGGGTCAGTTCCCCGCTATTTTCGAGATAGTTGATGTAATTGCTCACCCAGTTGATCAAATGGGGATCCCCTTTGGGAATGGCCACGCCGATGGGTTCATAATTCAACGGGGGCATGAGGGCAGCCAGGTCTTTACCGGGATACCGGAACACAGACACCAGGCAGATGGGAAAATCCGCCACCATGGCATCGGCTTTTCCCTCGAGCAACATGGCTACGGCATCATCATAGCTCTTTGCGGGAAGCAGGGTGGCTTCGGGGAGTTCATTTTGCACAAAAACGAGACTTGTGGAGCCGGCCAGAGTGGTGAGGCGGGTTTGAGGGCTGTTGACCTGATCCATGTCCCTGGCCGTTGCCAACCATGATCCCTTGGTGAGGAAGGATTTGCCCGACACAAAGTAGGGCCCCACAAAGGCCACGTTTTTATTTCTTTCCGGTGTGATGGTCACGCTGGAAAGGAGCATGTCCACGCTACCCGCTTCCAGGGCAGGTATGAGATGGGAGAAGGGCATGATTTTGAATTGTACCTCGACACCCATGGCTTCGGCCATCATTCGAGCCATGTCGCTTTCCAGCCCCGTGATTTCACCGTCTTTGGTGAGCATGTTGAACGGCGGCATGTCCCCTGCCATGCCAACCACAAGTGCCCCCCGTTGCTGGATGACATCCATGACCGGGGATGCGCTCATGCGATTCTGAGGCGCGTGAGTGTGAGAACAGGCAGCCACAAAGGTCAGCGCCATGAACAGGGACAACAACGCAAAGCATCTCTTCATCATCCATTCTCCTTTTTATTCTTCTCAAAAGTCGTAAATCACCGCCTGGGACGGCAGCGCAAACCTCTTCACGGCTTCCACTCAATCGGCCGGGCGCCAGATATCCGGCCCGGCAGGGGCGGCCTATCGCCATGAAGACAACTTCGGGTATACATACAAGCCGGTTCGTGAGTCAATCACCTTACCGCCGTTTGTGCCGACTATTTCAAAAACGAACAAAAAAACCGTAAGGTTCCTGTGAGCTCGAACGAATGCGCCTTTTACGGACTGGGGTGATGAAAATGTTGCCCAATGATAAGTGTATGCGGCAATAGAATCTTGCTGAAAATTGTTCCCCGATTGAAAAAGCATTATCCGCAGATGACGCAGATTCACACAGATTTTATGGAACAAAATCGGGAGGTATTTTCAGCAACGAAATCCATGGATTTTCATCTCCCCAGTCAAGGAGTCGAACCCATCATCCTGCCGAGGCGCGTTTCGCCCAGGGGGGTGATCGAGAGAACCCCGAGCTCATTGGGAAGGCGACAGAATGACTCCAGCACCAGGGAACTGGGCCGTTCCTTGGTCGAATCCAAACCACACGGGTCGGTGGAAAGCTCCAAAGGCTCGCTCGGCCGGAAAGCCATCGGGATGATGAACCCGCTGATATCCAGGAGAGATGCATGGTTGATGTTGACTGCTCCCTTGGTGCCGCCGGGAGCCGCCGCCTGAATGACGCTCAAAAGATTATCGGCATGGTAGCTCATGCGCTCGGGAGCATCCACAACAACCACCCCACCGCTCCTGTCGTCGATGATGCGGTCCACCCGGAGATCAATGTTACCGCCCGCAGCGCCGGGAGCCGCCGTGTTGGCCTGGACGAAACCATGCTTCATGATGAGAAAACCGGCAGAATCCAAGGCATGCCTTCCACCGATGGCGATGTCTCCTCCATCCCCGGCAACTCCTTCCACGGATGTGGTGATAAGCCCATCGTGCAGAAAAAAGGTTCCTCCCTGGAGAGTGACCGCACCGCCGTCCGCATGGATGGATGAGGTGCTCACGCGACTGTCGTTGTTGATGAAAATCCGCTCCGACCGCAACACAATGCTGCCGGCCGCAACATTGCCGGTGCTCTCGGTGCTGATCCTCGAATGATGATCGAGAGTCAACATGCCGTTGCCGTATGTATTGACAAGGATTTGTCCTTGGGACCGCCCGGCCGCCGTATCGCCGGGCAGTGTCTGGTGAGCTTCCACGGAGACGACACTGCCGTTGCCGAGAGACACGGAACCGGCTTCCATGGTGATGTTGCCCACATGACCCGTTGAGGCGGAAGTGGCGGCGCTGGATATCCGGCTTCCATCGAGATCGAGGATGGAAGCGTGTACGATCACATCGCCCGCATTGCCCTGCGCACGGGTTTCCGTGGAAATTTCCCCTCCATTGAATATCCGTATGGGGCCTCTTGCAATGATTTCCAACGATCCCGCATGCCCATGGGAGAAATCTTCCGCGTCACTGGAGATGCCGGTATAGAGATGGGTGTTCTTTCCATCGATGATCAGTTCACCAGCGTGAACCCTTATGTTGCCGGCATTTCCCATGGAATAGGTATCGCCGGCAATTCTCGCTCCGCTGAAAATCAGGATGAGGCCGTCAACAGTGACATCGATCCTGCCGGCGTGCCCGGCGGCTGAAGGGCCTACATCACTAGAAATTCCGGTACCCCAATCACTGCCTCTCCTATCCATGAGCAACTTTCCGGCGTGAATCGCGACGTTGCCCGCGTTTCCCGTCGAGCAGGTATCCGCATTGATGAAACCGCCGTCGAGAATCTGCATGAAATCGTCCACGATGATCCTCACCGTACCACCATGCCCCTGGGAGCCTGCACTCACATGACTGATAATTCCCGCCCACTGCCCTTTTCCATCGATAATGAGATTGCCCGCATGGATATCCACCTCACCCGCGTCTCCCTGAGCAAAGGTCGAACTCGAAATGACGGCACCATCGAGAACCTGCATGAGGTCGTCCACGATAATCTCGACCGCGCCCCCATGCCCCCGTGAGTCTGGATTCGCCTGGCTGGTGATGCCGGTGAATCGCTCGCTATCCATGTTATGAACAGCGAGTTCTCGGGCATTGATCACGATACGTCCTGCATTTCCTCGATCAAACGTGGCGGTGGATACGGAAGCACCGTCGAGAACTTGCATGGTCCCTGCCACGCTGAGTTCGATCTCCCCCGCATGTCCCTGGGAACCCGGTTCCGCGGAACTTGCAATGCCGGTGATTCGATCACCGCCCTGTCCGCTCATGATCAATTCCCCGGCGTGAATCACGATATTTCCCGCATCTCCTTTTGCCCACGTGGAACTCACGACCGCGCCGCCACGAAAAACCTGCATCGCCCCGTCCACTCCGATTTCCACCAATCCCGCCCGGCCTCCGTACAGACCGTTTTCCGAATCGGCGTAAGTACTGCTTGAAATGCCGGTGAACACATTGCCGCCTTTTCCGTCTATAACCAACCCGGCGGCATGGATGGCAACACCTCCCGCATTCCCTTCGGCAAAGGTCGAGCCGGAAATGGATGCGCCGTCGTAAACCCGCATGACCCCATCCACCGTAACCAGGACCGTACCCGCATGTCCTTGAGAACCCTGCTGTGCATGGCTAAAAATTCCGGCTTCATCTCCTTTTCCATCGACCAGCATTTCCCCGGCATGAACCACGACGCCTCCTGCGTTTCCTGCGGAAAACGTGGAACTGGAGATGTACCCACCATTTTCAATCAACAGCGTCCCGTCCACGGAAAGGTGGACCGTGCCGCCCCCGCCGGCACCACGCACATCGCTTTCAATGCTGCTGTTTCCCGTGATGTGGAGGCGATCCCCGATTTTCATGCGCACACCGCCTTGTGTTGGTTTCTCGCCCCAGTTGTCCGCCAGGATCACGGAAAAGTCCCGAATATCAGCCGACCCCGCATTGACGGAAACCGTGCCCCCTTGCTCACCACTGACATCAACAAGGGCATAATCCATGACCACACTTCCCGATCCTTGGGACGATGCCGTTCCGTCCAGGGGAACCGCCACGATACCGTCGCCCGCAGCCGTGATGTGTATGTCGCCCCCTTGAGTTTCGATAACGGCCGGCCATATTTGGTCCGAAGCAATGATCACATCCCCGGCGCTTACGGTGATGGTATTTTTCGGTGTGAAGTCAAACAACAGTCCGTTGATTTCAATCGTTGACCGTTGAGTTCCAAGAAACCCGAACGCGGTCGGAGGAGCCTGGGTCAGGGTGCTCGATCCGGGAGCCGCCGCGCTGAAAACGCTGCCGTCCTGAAAGCGCAGTTCATGAGCCGTGCTTACATGAAATGAAGCGGGCACATGGACTTCCGCATTGGGACCCAAGACCACCCCCGATGGATTGATGAAGAAAAAATCGGCCCGGCCCACCTCCGAGCGCAGCAGGCCGTCGATGTGAGAAGCCTCTCCACCCGTGACACGAGAAATAACGTTGGCGACATCGTCCGCACCGGTGAATGTGGCGCTTTCACCGGTGGGAATACCGAAAGAGCGGAAGCTGTGGAACAGATTCCGTCCGGCGGTAGAGCCCAGTTCCTGGGAAATGACCACATCCGGACCGGGAAGGGACATGGCAGGCCCCATGGTGCCGTCCGTGGCGATCTGGGCATGAAGCGGCAAGGGTATGAGAAGCGAAAAGGCAAGAAACAGGAACGACAGAATTATAAAAAATAGGGACATGATACGACATCCGGCCTTGCGAGCAAAAAAACTCAACAAATTGAACAGCATAAACACCCCCTATTTTCTTTTCGTTCCCATGCTCCCGCGATGAAATGCATACAATGCATACTTGCCGGCCCGTTCGTTCCCAAGTCGGAGATTGGGAACGAGAAAACACCTCCTCATGTAAAGCCGGGCTTATGAATATGATGAACTCGGCCTATTTCCAGCTATTTATGGAGCCTGTTCCATGAGCCTGTCGAGCCTTGCCCTATCCAGGGGAGTTGCATGGGAGCAACCCATCCCGCTGGGGCCCCCCCTGGTCTTCTCTATCACGAGAGAGCTGGGCTTTGCCAAACCGGGGTCCACATCACACGGGTCGGTGGAAAGTTCCAGGGGATCGATCAGCCGTGACCTCATGGGGATAATGGACCCGCTGATATCCAGGAGAGACGCATCGCCCACGTTGATTTGCCCCCTGGTGCCTCCGGGGGCCGCGGCCTGGATGACATTCAAGGAGGGATCGGCCCGGTAATCCAGGCGATCGAGGGCGTCCACCACCAGGGCGCCGCTGCTTCTATCGTCTATGATCCGGCGGACATGGAGTCCGATGTTTCCACCCACGGCACCGACGGCCGAGGTGTTGGCCTGAATGAAACCGTGTTTCATGATGAGAAAATCGGCAGGTATTTCGGAGTGCATCCCGCTGATGGTGATGTCTCCTCCGTTTCCCGCAGGCCCGTCCACTGAAGTGGTGATGAGCCCGTCGTGCAAAAAAATGGTGCCGCCCCGAAGGGTGATGGCTCCGCCGTCCGCCTGAAGAGCGGATGTGGTGATGCTGCTGTTGCCGCCGACATGGATGTCTTTCGACTGCAGCACAATATGGCCGGCTGGAGCATTCCCCGTACTCGTTGTGCTGATTCTGGATTGTTGGTCGAGACTCACCGCACTTTTTTTAGATGTGTGAATAAAGATATCTCCCTGAGAACGGTCGGCTGATCGCTCGATGGGCAAGGTTTGGTCTGCCTCGATGGATATAGAGCTGTTATTGAGAGACAGGGATTCCACGATTATGGTGATCCCCCCCGCATGGCCCGTGGATGTGGAGGTGGCGGCACCGGCAATTTCACTGGAATCCAGGGTGAGCTCGGAAGCCGTTATGACAACGTCACCCGCATCACCTTTTGCCGCTGTCGAACTCAAGATACGGGCACCATCCACAAGGCGGACTTGCCCCTCGGCCATGATCAAAACCAGACCGGCATCACCCTGGGAATCGGCTCCAGCCACGCCGGCAATATCGGCATATCCTTTCTTCGTGCCCTCTAAAATCAAATCTCCCGTCTGGACAATAACGCCCCCCGCATGCCCCTGGGCAAAAGTCGAACTGGTGATAACAGCCCCATTGCGAAGGTGCGTCAGTCCGTCCACCACGATCCGGATTATGAATGCACGGCCTTGGGAATTTTTTTCTGCCTGACTGGCGATACCCGTGAACTTGCCGCTGCCCATTCCATCGATCAACAGTTCTCCGGCTCGAACCCAAACTTCACCCGCATCTCCATCGGCAAATGTCGAGCTTGTGATCACCGCGCCGTCGAAGAGTTGCATGGGTCCATCCACCGCAATATCGACCTTGCCCGCATGGCCCTGGGAACCTGATTGCGCGGCACTGACAATGCCGCTCAGTAGTTCACTGCCCTTTCCATCCACCATCAGCTTATTGGAGAGGACAAAGACACTTCCGGCATTTCCCCGGGCAAAGGTCGAGCTGGAGATGACGGCACCATCGAGGATTTGTATCGCTCCGTCCGCTATGATGTGAACGCTGCCGGCACTGCCCTCGGAGCCTGTTTCCGCCCGGCCGATGATACCTGTGATCTGATTATTGCCCATTCCATCGATCAATAGCTCCCCGGTGAAAACCAGGATATCTCCGGCATTTCCCCGCGCGAAAGTCGAGCTGGAAACGATGGAACCATTGGATATGCGCGTCAATCCGTCCACAAAGATACTGACCGTGCCCGCATTGCCTTGAGATTCCTCTCTTGCCAGCCCTCCAACAAAGGTCGATCGATCACCGACCGTTGTACTTTCCAAAACCAACTCTCCGGCTTCGATCAGAACGTCACCGGCATGCCCCCGGGCAAAGGTCGAGCTGGAAACGTCAGATTCGCTAACCTGCATGGTTCCACCCACCGAAACCCAGACAACTCCCCCCTGGCCGTCGCCGTACACATCGCTCCCTATTTCACTCCCATCAGAGATTTCGAGGCGATCCGCGATGGTCATTCGGATACCTTCCAACGCTTCCCGCGAACCCGTATTGTCCGATTCAACGATGGAATTGCCGCGAATAAGGGCACTGCCCGCATTCAGGGCTATATAGCCGCCGCCGTCACCGCTCACACAGAGATGAGCTTTGTCCATCACAAGCTGTCCCACGGCCTGGGGCCATGCCGTATCGTCGAGAGGAATCACCATGGACTCATCGCCCACGGCTGTCATCTCAATGGCTCCCTGCGGCGAGTATACGGAGGATCGTTTGCCGAACTCTCCTCGCATGGCTATGTCCCCGCCGCTGATTGAGACCATGGCACCGGGCGCGAATTCCAGAACACTACCGTTGATTTCGATGCCGGCCCGTTGAGTTCCAAGAAACCCGAACGCGGTCGGAGGAGCCTGGGTCAGGGTGCTCGATCCGGGAGCCGCCGCGCTGAAAACGCTGCCGTCCTGAAAGCGCAGTTCATGAGCCGTACTCACATGAAAAGATGCGGGCACATGAACTTCCGCATTGGGACCCAAGACCACCCCTGATGGATTGATGAAGAAAAAATCGGCCCGACCCACCTCCGAACGCAGCAGGCCGTCAATATAAGAAACCTCCCCGCCCGTGACACGAGAGATAACGTTGGCGATATCGTCTGAGCCTGTGAATGTGGCGCTTTCACCCGAGGGAATGGCGAAGGTCCGGAAGCTATGGAAAAGGTTCGAGCCTTCCAGGGTCCCCAGGGATTGGGGGATAACCGCGTCAGGGCCGGAAAGACTTATAGGCGGCCCCATGGTGCCGTCCGTGACGATTTGAGCCTGGAGCCTCAGCGGCATTAAAAGCAAAAGGAGAAAAGTAAGAGCCCCTAAAAACGAATGCGCGATACCGTGTGTTTTTTTACGGATCGAGACGTTTTTTAAAGGTGAGCTTGAAAGTTTGTGCGGCATGAAATGTGGTCCTTTTTTGTTCCAATGTGATGGCATGTCAAACGAGGCCCGATTACAATGCCATGCCTCAACCGGTTTAATGAAGAAAAAAATACCGGATCACCAAAACATTTTGTATTGTATCCTCAAAGAGAATATAGATGGATCATGGTGCTTGGGAAATAATGATGTCTCATGAAAAAATCATAGTTTTTTAAAATGTCCGCCTCGTATCCGGTTTCCTGGGCTGTAGCCGGGCAACCGGATACGAGAGTGGATGCAGTGGATATTTTTCCATCGTTGCCCATGAAAAGGGCGGGACCAACAGAATGATTTTGTCCACTCTCATCATCGTCGCTCTGCTCATCACCATCAACGCTCTCTATGTGGCTGCGGAATTCTCCGCCGTGGGAGTCCGGAAGAGCAGGATTCGCCAGCTTGCCCGGGAGGGCAATGCCATTGCGCCATTCCTGCTTCCCTGGATTGAAGACTCGAGGCGGTTGGACAGCTACGTGGCCGTCTGCCAGATCGGCATCACGCTATCGAGCCTGATCCTGGGTGCCTTCAGCCAGGCGACCCTGACCCCTCCCCTGGCGGAGTTTCTGATACACCGCCTGGGAATGCAAAATCTAGGGGCATTCTCCCTGGCTGCGGGAATCGTTCTCACCGTGCTCACGGCCCTCCAGGTGGTACTGGGGGAGCTGGTGCCCAAATCCCTGGCCCTCCAGTACGCCTCCACCACCGCTCTCTACACTTTTTTGCCCATGAAATGGTCCCTCGCCGCTTTTTCCCTCCTCAGTCGCCTGCTCAACGGCAGTGCTCTCCTGATTCTGAAGCTCCTGAGGGCCCCCCAGGTGACTCACCGCCACATCCATTCCCCCGAAGAAATCGAAATGCTCATTACGGACAGTCGGGACGGCGGTGTTCTCGAACCCGGCGAACATCAACGACTGCAACGGGCCCTCCGCCTGGGAAAACGGCCGGCCGGCCAGCTCATGGTATCCCGTCGCTACATGGCCGCCATAGCCTCGGAAACTCCCATCCAAGAAGTACTGCGAGAGATCGTTTCCAGTCCCTACAGTCACCTGCCGGTCTATACGGGATCCATGGACAATGTGATCGGCATGATCCACACCAAGGACGTGGTCACCCGCTACATCGAACAGGGCCGGATCACGACTATAGAAGAAATCATGCGACCGGTACTCAGCGTGCCCGAACATGTCACGGCCGACTCGCTCCTCAATCTCCTCCGGCAAAAGCGCACAAGACAGGCCGTTGTGGTGGACGAATTCGGGGGAACGGAAGGCCTTGTGACCCTCGAGGACGTGCTCACGGAACTGCTGGGGGATGTGGCCGATGAATTCAAAACGGATCAGCCGAGACCGGAAAACCTGCCCGACGGCCGGGTGCGCCTGCCGGGAATCATGAGACTGGACATGGCCGAGCCCTGGCTGGGAATCTCGTGGGAAGGGGAAGCGGACACCGTGGGCGGACATGTCATCGAGGTGCTGGACAGGGTACCCGACCCTGGGGAGCGGGTAGTGATCGAAGGAGTCGAAGTGGAAATCGAAACCGTGGATCATCGCGCCATCGTTTCCATTCTTGCCGTGCCCCTCCATGCATGTGGACAAATGGGGGAGACCCCGTGATGATCACCATCCTGATCATTGTCGTCCTCATCCTTCTCAACGCGGTCTTCGTGGCCGCCGAATTCGCCATTGTGGGGGCTCCCAAGGCGTCCATCGAGCGCAAGGCAATGAAAGGCCATCGTCGCGCACGGCGAGTCCGCAAGATTTTACAGGACCCCGTGCTTCAGGATCGCTACATCGCCACGGCTCAATTGGGCATCACTTTCGCCAGCCTGGGGCTCGGCATGTACGGGGAGCACATGCTGGCCCAGTGGCTGGGTGCCGCCATGACAAACCTGCCGCTGCCCTACTGGCTGCCGCCTCATACTTTGGACAGCGTCCTGGCGGTGGGGGTGCTCACCTATTTTCACATCGTATTCGGCGAGATGATCCCCAAATCCATTGCACTTCAGTATGGGGAAAAAACCGCCCTGTTCATCAACCCCTTCATGGGGGCCATGCGACGTTGTTTTTACCCCCTGGTTTTCCTCCTCAACGGCATTGGAAGCGGGGTTCTCAAACTCATGCGCGTGGACCGAAAGATCACCGTCGGGCACTACCTCACTTCGGAAGAACTCCAGTACATTGTCAGTGAAAGTGAGCAAGAAGGGCTGATTCGGGCCGAATCGGGCCAGGTGCTTCGCGACCTGCTGGAATTCGGGGACCTGACGGCCGAGGAAGTCATGGTGCCGCGGGTGAGTATCTTGGGCATCCCCCTGAATGCATCCCCCAACGAGATCAAGCAAATCCTGAAAAAATCCGCCCATAGCCGATACCCCGTTTTTGAAGGAGACCTGGACCACATTCTTGGACTGGTTCATATCAAGGACCTGTTGCGCCTCATTATGGAAGATCGACCCATTACTCGAAACGATCTGCGACACGTCCCCTATGTGCCGGAAACCTCGCGCCTGGATTCCGTCCTTGCGGGCATGAGGCGAAGGCGGACTCACATGGCCGTGGTCATGGATGAATACGGGGGCACGGCGGGCCTGATCACCATCGAGGATCTTTTCGAGGAAGTGGTGGGAGATATTCAGGAGGGAGTACCCGGCCATGATCGCATTTATCAGGACGGGCAAGGCAGAATATATGTTGCGGGCACCATGCGTCTCGAGGAAGTGGGGGAACACCTGGGCATTCCCCTGGAGCACGAGGATGTTTATACCGTAAGCGGCCTCATTTTGATGCTCCTGGATAGGCAACCCAGGCTGGGCAACACGGTTACCCTCGGCCGAGTCAAGTTCGAAGTGACTGCCGTCAGGGGACACGGGGTGGCCGAATGTATCGTTACAGTACTGCCTGAAGAATTTTGAGTCGCGTGTATCTCATCCCGTTTCCATCACTCAACGGTTTCTACTTCCAGATATTCGCTCCACAACTCAACGGTTTTGGGGCCAACGCCTCGGATTCTCGTCAGATCCCGGAGCTTTTTCCATGGCCTTTGTTTTCTACCCTCGACAATGTCTTGGACGAACTCGTCCCTCATCCTGGGGATGAGACCGAGTGCTTCGGGGGAAGCCCGGTTGACATCGAGCTTTTCTCCCCACACGAACCGTTTTTGGCCGTCCAGAGGCTCCAGGCGGAAAGAAACGCTTTCCCAATCCAACCGGGTCACCACCACTTTTTGCCCGAGGCGAACCGGCATATCCCGATGGGAAGCCATTGCCCCTGCTTTTATTCTTTTGAGCCCTCCCGCTGCCCGCACGATGTGTTTCATGGGCAAGATGCATTCATTGTTTTCCCCCGACCCTTTCAGCAGGAACGTGCCGGGTGAGACCACATCTCCCACCACCGAGACAAGCCCCAGACACTCATGGATTTCCGGGGACAATATTTTTTCCCGTTGCCCCGAACCGATGATGACCCACAGAAGAAGCACGGCCAGGAGGGCAACGGCCGCATACCGATTTTTTTCCCGTTGAGTTTCCTGATCTTTTGTGAATGGGGTTTCCATCGGCATCCCAAGAGGATATCAAACAAGGGTTGACTGTTCGGGTGCTTTTTTTGCATCATACGTATGCTAACATATTACAATTTACCGAAAAGATAGAGAGAGGTGAACCTAAAATGACCAGAGGCAATGTTTCTTCCTTTATCAAGCACCATTTCCGACACTTCAATGCAGCCACCCTGCTGGACGCCTCGGAAGCCTACGTCCGGCATCTGGATGGAGGCGGCCACATGTTCCTGGCCATGGCAGGCGCCATGAGCACGGCGGAAATCGGGCTTTCCCTCGCCCAGATGATCCGTCGAGACAAGGTACATGCCATTTGCTGTACGGGCGCCAATCTCGAGGAAGACGTGTTCAACCTGGTTGCCCACGACTTTTATTTTCGAGTGCCTCGCTACCGTTACCTCACGGCCCAGGATGAACTGGAGCTCCTGCAAAAGGGCATGAATCGCGTGACGGATACCTGTATTCCCGAGGAAGAAGCCATCAAACGCATTGAAAAACACATCCTGGAAGAATGGCTCCAGGCCGACGAAAAAGGAGAGCGTCTCTTTCCCCACGAATTTTTCTACCGGCTGCTGCGTGGTGGTCGCCTGAATTCCCAATTCCAGATCGATCCCGCCGACAGCTGGCTCATGGCCGCATGCGAAAAGAACCTTCCCCTCTTCGTGCCGGGCTGGGAAGATTCGACCCTGGGTAACATTTACGCCTCGCACTGTCTGCGGGGAAATATCAAGAACATCCACACGGTGCGCACGGGCATGGAATACATGATCGAGCTCATGCAGTGGTATCCTCGCGTCTGTCGTGAGCATCCCCTGGGATTTTTTCAGATCGGGGGGGGGATTGCCGGGGACTTTCCCATTTCCGTGGTGCCCCTCTTGAGGCAGGAGCTTAGCGTGGAGGACGCCCACCTATGGGCTTATTTCTGCCAGATCAGCGATTCCACCACCAGTTACGGGTCTTACTCGGGCGCGGTGCCCAACGAGAAGATCACCTGGGAAAAAATCGGAGTGGACACGCCCAGTTTCATCATCGAATCCGATGCCACCATTGTAGCGCCCCTCATGTTCGCCTACGTTCTCGAAACTTCTTCCTGACAGACCCATTCTTGTAGCCTACCGCCTTACCTGCAACGCAACTCATGCGTCTCGTTCCCAAGCTGAAGCTTGGGAACAGAGCCCCCCAAAGGCTTTTTTCATGAAAAGCCGGAAGGTGTTGACAGCCCAAAAGGACGATCTTAATTTTGAAACCGGATGACGGATGAGGTTTAAAACAACAATAACAAAGACATGATGATTCAGAAAGGAGGTCTCACCATGGCATTCGTACGCTATCCCAGGTTCTTGGAGTATTCCAACCCTTTTCAAGAAATTGATCGTATGAAAAGGGAGATGGACCGTCTTTTGGCCGGTCTCTCGGGACAGGGCGGCTATCAGCTCACATCGGGCGTTTACCCTGCGGTGAACATTTACGAGGAAGGTGAAAACTTCGTCGTAGAAGCTGAACTTCCCGGAATCAAGAGCGAGGACCTCGATATTGCCGTGGAAGGAAGCACCCTCACCCTTCGAGGGTCTCGAAGGAACGGAGAGGATGAGGGCGTTTCGTATCATCGCCGCGAACGCAAGCCGGGGTCTTTTCACAAGGCTGTCAACTTGCCTGCCGATGTGAATACGGAAAAGGTCGTCGCCGAGTTCAAAAACGGGGTGCTCAAGATCGTGCTGCCCAAGGCCGAGCACGCCAAGCCCCGCAAGATTGCCGTCAAAGTGAGCTGACAAAGACCCTTTCGGAGATTCGACTCGATTTGTCGAAATGGAAAAAAGGAGGCCGAACATGTCTGACAAGGATTTGCAGGTACAGGAAAAACAGGAAGTTCAGTCCCAATCGGAGAGCACCCGCAATGTGCCCGTATTTGTGCCGGCGGTGGACATCTATGAGAAGGATCAGGGCCTGGTGCTCGTGGCGGATATGCCGGGGGTTCCCATGGAAAACGTGGAAATTGATCTGAACAACGATCAACTGACCATCCGCGGCATGGTGCCCCAGGAAGAGAGAAAGGGCACGACCTTGCTCAGGGAATATGCCGTGGGCGACTACTACAGGCAGTTCACCCTGTCCAACGTCATCGACCAGGGCAAAATCGAAGCCACCATGAAGGACGGAGTACTGAAGCTGATTCTGCCCAAGGCTGAAGCGGCCAAACCCAGAAAAATCAGCGTACAGGGAGCATAAGGAGTAACGACGGTTTGTTTGCTCCTGGATGTTCTCTGCTTGGATAGATGGGGTGATGGTGCCAAAAAGCGACTCAAATCGTGGTTTGATGACTCAATCAGTCCAAGTCCCCATGCAGTATGAAAAAATCCAACTATAAAAAAAGCCGCCTTGCGAGAGGCGGCTTTTTTTATAGCACTCCCTCCACTATGTCCTTCACTGCCAATGATGAAGATGAATGGTTGATTGCGGTCAAGCTTGACAAGCACCGAACGGCCATGCTATCGCCTTGATCACAATCGAACAGGGTTGCCAGGTGCCTCGTTGCTTAAAAGGGAATCCCGTATGATCCGGGAACGGTCCCGCCGCTGTGATCGGGGACGAAATCCGCAAGGGCCACTGTTTC
>CAZRWT010000055.1:16993-22301 GCA_964603955.1 uncultured Syntrophobacteraceae bacterium | reverse complement strand
CTCGATAATCCGACAGTACATCGAACGGCAGCGCACTCCGACATGAATGTTTCCCCAGGGCGATTGCATGACTTGCGCATATAAAATCAACAACTTAGCCCATGTCCTTTTTCGGGCTGCCAGCGAGGAGGCTAGTATAGCCTACGATTCGTCTAGGTCAAAAGACGTGAAAGCTTAATGTTCTCCCTCTCTGACAGTATCTATTGGTATAACTTCCTGAAAATGATTGCAAAGTCATGCAATCGCCCTGAATGTTTCCCTGCCTCTTGCTTGTTGCAAAAGGCAGGGAAAGCGCCTTATATCCCCGCCCTGAAGAGACGGGGCTTTACGGCGCAGCCGGTAAATCACGAGAATTACGGTCAGTGGGTTCGCGTCCAGAGCCACAGGGCCGTGATGGCCAGTGTCACGAGGGTGATGGGGATGCCGACTCGAGCGTGCTGTATCCAACTGATGTGGATGCCGTGATCCCTGGCCTGTTCCACCACGATGATGTTGGCGATGCTGCCCACGATGAAAAAATTTCCCGCAAAGGTGCTCGATAGAGCCAGAATGGGGCCGCTGAGAGGGTGTGTGGCCGTGGGCAGGAGCAGCATCACCGCCGGGACGTTGGAGACCATGTTGGAAAGAACGGCGGTGATGGAAAAAAGCCATGCCGGGTGGAGCATATCGATGCCCCAGTGGCGAAGTCCTTGCACCATTTCTTTCGTGAACCCCGAGAGCTGGAGGGCATCGTTGACGATGAAAAGTCCGGCAAAGAGAACGAGCAGTTGCCAGTCCACCAGTCCCAGGATACGCCGGGACGCCATGTGTCTGCTGGTCAGCAAAAATCCGGCGGCTCCCAGGGCGACAATGTCGCGAGGCCACGAGGTGAAGAGAAAGGCAATCACGAGGGCACCCGTGACCAAAACCCCTTTGGCGGATTGCCATGGATCGAACGGAGGGATGTCCGTCTCGCGCGCTTCCATGGTTTTTTGCCAGTTGCCGCGTACATGCAGGATCAGGACCGCCCAGGTCACCACCAGGCCAAGAATCACCGGAATAGAGGCATCCGCCATATAGTCCGTGAAGGAGAGCTTGAGGGATTGGCCTATGAGCATGTTCTGGGGATTGCCGATGAGAGTGGCGGCCGAGCCCACGTTGGAGGCGCAGGCCAGCCCGAGGAGGAAGGGCATGGGGTCCAACCCGCGTCGTGAGCAGACTTCGATGAGCACGGGAGTCATGGCCAGGCAGATGATATCGTTGGCCAGGATGGCCGAAAGGACGGCGGCAACGACGATGATCACGGCCAGAAATGCAGGCGGGGATACTTCCATCCGGCCCACCTGCCGGGTGACCTGGGCGTAGAAGCCTCCCAGGCGGAACTGAGCGGAAACGACCATGAGCCCCAAAAGCAGGGCCATGGTGGGCACATCGATGGCGAACAATGCGTCCTCTGGGTCGATCTCGCCCATAGCCAGGAGAGCGATGGCTCCCAGGAGGGCGATGCCCGTGCGGTCCAGGGCGAGCCCCGGGAATTTCCCGAGGATCATGCCCAGATAAACCAGTACAAAGACGACGAGAACGGTCTCCATCCTCTATTTTCTCACCTATCTCACCCGAGCAACAGGTCCCTGTCTGCGTACCACCAGTGTGCCCGCAAGCTTGTCATGCCACCCCTGTTTCTTGGGGTCGAAGAGTACCCACAGGAATCCCAAAAAGAGAACGATGGCGGACAGGGCGTAGGCGAAGTACCGTCCCACCAGTTGGCCCGTGGATGGTACGCCTCCCGTTGTCGCATCCACGATGATGGCGGAGAACAGCATTTTTCCCGGGGTTGCGAGATACTTGATCCAGAATGCGATGGTAACCACGGCAGGAAAAACGTAGGTGAGCAGAAAGTGCCCTACGGGGCTTTGGGGTGGTGGGAAAAAAGGTTGGGCCAGGGTCATGATGCCCGCCACGAAAAAACCGGCCATGAAAAGCAACAAACTGTCCAGGACCGTGGCCGCCAGTCGCGTCCAGAATCCCACATAGACGAATTGGGGAAGCATATCCGGTTGAGCCGGCTGGGGGGGGGGCTGGGGATGCATGTCCGATTTTTGCCGTAAGGGTGTGCCCGGCTCCGTCCCTCCGGCGCCATACTCTCCCCTGTCCGTGTCCGTTGTCGAATAGGTGGTGCCGCAACGGGGGCACTCTGTTTGAGTGGGGGATTGGGTGTCCACGATCTTTTGGTCGTAACCGCATTGGGGACATGTGCTCACTTCAACCTCCTGATGAATGACCTGTAGTTGCCATGTTCTTTGAACATGGATGGATCAGCCCGTTGCCGACTTGTTTTTTGCCGAGCGACTCTCCAACCATCTTCCGAAAGATCTGCGGCTTTCGCCGGACGGCCTTCCCAAGAGAATACCCTCAACACTTATGTCCTCGTCCAGGTCGGGCCAGTGGATGCCTTCTCCTTTTCCGATGATGCGCCAGTTCTTCCGCTCCTCGGCCGTGCCGTGCATGAGACGCGGAAACCACGCCAGGGGAACGGACAGGGTGCGTCCGTCATCGATATCTACAATCAAGTTGTCATCCGTCACCGAAACGTTTTCAGCCAGAAATGCACGAATTTCAATCGCCAAAGTATTCATTCCACGCCCTCAGTAAACTGTCCTGGTTTTGCACCACAAGCCTGTGAAGCTTGTTGATCTCATTACTGCCGAATCCTCCGCTGTTGTGGAACCTGACTGGATCGAGCCAAAATTTAGCAGACTTGTCCTCTCGCTCGATATGCACATGGGCCGGTTCATGCCTGTCTCCAGCATAAAAGAAGAACCTGTATGATCCAATGCGCAGTACGGTAGGCATTATTTTAATCCTAATTCCTCAGGGAGTTACAAAATATCTTCAACTGTTTTCCCGTATCAGTTATCATGTTTTTTCCCATTGCCGAACAGCCAGTATCATGGATTTCACCGACAATTCCAAGGAGGAAATGACATGCCTTACGTCAACATCAAAATAACCCGTGAGGGAGTGACGGCCGAACAGAAAGCCCGGCTCATAGAGGGCGTCACCAGGCTTTTACAGGACGAACTGGGCAAGAACCCTCAAACGACCGTGGTGGTCATCGACGAGGTGGACACGGACAACTGGGGCATCGGCGGCGAAACGGTCACGGTTCGCAGAAAACAAGGCAAGTGAAGTGAACGTTTGGAGTTTTTGAACCCTCTTGATGGGAGATCGTTCCATGCCCAGAAAATCATTCAGCACCATCGGCAAGCCTGCTTCGGCCTCGAGCATGGAGACTTCCACTCCCCGGCATCCTTCCCTCTATGTAGCCGTTGGGGCTTCCGCCGGGGGGCTCGAGGCCATCGAACTCTTTTTTTCCGGAATGGCTTCGGACAGCGGCATGGCTTTTATCGTCATCCAGCACCTGTCGCCGGATTACAAGAGCCTGATGGTGGAAATCCTTTCCAAGAAAACCGCCATGAAGGTACACCGGGCCGAGGACGGCATGCTGGTCGAGCCGGACAATGTTTACCTCATTCCCCCCAAAAAGAACCTGACCATTTTCCACGGCAAGCTGTTCTTGAACGAGCAGGCTTTTGTAAAAGGCATCATCAACCTGCCCATCGACGTGTTCCTGCGCTCCCTGGCCGAAGACCAGGGGGAAAAGGCCGTGGCCGTGATCCTTTCGGGTTCGGGCAGCGACGGCATGCGCGGTGTACGTACCATTAAGGAATACGGCGGCATGGTCATGGTCCAACAGGAGGACACTGCACGGTTCGACAGCATGCCCAGGGCGGCCATATCCACGGGGTTGGTGGATTTTATCCTGCCCCCCGAGGAAATGCCGGGACGGCTGATGTCCTATGCCAGGCATCCCTATGTAGTGAAGACCGAGCGGATGGAAGGCGAGGTCGGCGACGAGGATGCTCTGACGCGCATTTTCGTCATCCTGCGTGACAAGTTCAACGTGGATTTCACTTATTACAAGCTCAGCACCGTGAACCGGCGCATCGAGCGACGCATGTCCATCAATCGCATGGATGAAATGCGTGATTACCTGAGCTACCTGCAAAGTTATCCCGGCGAGGCCGTGACCCTGTTCCGAGAATTGCTCATCGGTGTGACCCGTTTTTTCAGAGACCGGGAAGTTTTTGATGCCTTGCAGGAGAAATGGCTCAGTGCTCTCATGAGCAGGAACGACAATCGCGAGATTCGGCTTTGGACTGCCGGATGCTCCACCGGTGAGGAAGCCTATACCCTGGCCATCCTGGTCAAGGAGTGCATGCTTCGAGCGGGGATTTCCCGAGACGTGAAAATCTTCGCTACGGACATCGACCGCGATGCCATACTCTATGCGGCCAACGGAGTCTACCCCGAGAGCATAGCGGCGGATGTTCCCCATGAGCTGTTGAGCAAATATTTCCACAGGACCAAGGATACGTATCAAATCGCCAGAAATGTGCGGGAAATGGTCGTTTTTGCCCAGCACAATCTCATCAAGGACCCCCCCTTCACCAAGATCGACCTGGTGTCCTGCCGAAACCTGCTCATCTATCTCCAGCCGATTTTGCAGCGCAAGGTTCTAGAATTTTTCAATTTCTCCCTCAACCTGGATGGCCTGCTGCTCCTGGGAACCAGCGAAACCGTGGGCGACATGAGCGATTACTTCGAGAACCTGGACCAGAAGAACAAAATTTTCCGTACCCGGGGCCGCATCAAACGTCCGGGAGAAGAACTGATGCATGTTACGGACGCACGCCCTATGGATCGCGCCTGGCGGGTGGGCCGCAGGGACTTCCGAGGGGGGGATGAAAAGGTCTTGGAGCGTTTTCTGGAAGCTCTGGGGGACGAGTTGCCGTTGACCGTAGTGGTCAACGAGCAGATGGAGGTGCTGCACATCATCGGAGAAACCGAGGGGTTTTTCAAACTGCCGTCGGGTAGGCCGTCCAACGATCTGACTAAGATGGCGTCCAGGGACCTGGCCATTCCCCTTTCCACCGGAGTGCAGAAGGTCTTTCGGGAAAACGAACCCTTGCGTTTCTACAACATCCGCGTGCGCCACGGGGACGTTTACAAGGTGGTGGATTTGCGCATCAAGCCCCTCCCGCGCAAAAAGGGTCAGGAAGCCCTGGTGGCGGTCTTTTTGGCGGAGGTCAAGAAAAAAGAGGCGGATGCGGCGCATCCCGTCCAGGCCTACGATTTGTCTCATGAAGCCGAGCAGCGTATCAGCGACCTGGAGCAGGAGCTGCAATTCACACGAGAGAATCTACAGGCCACGGTGGAAGAACTCGAGACGGCAAACGAGGAACTCCAGGCCACAAACGAGGAGCTT